>CAYOJQ010000025.1:0-49999 GCA_964404325.1 uncultured Oligoflexales bacterium | reverse complement strand
GCGTGACGACGGTGGTTTTGCCGGGATTTCATAGCCCTCGCTCCTTCAGGGCAGAGCACTCCGCCCTGACCCGCCTTCTGCTTAAGCGGCCCCGAAGGGGGGTGTCAAGCGTGACCCTGAAAGGCCGGATTTGCCGGTGCCTTAAGAGCGGCAGTCCTCCCCCATGAGAGGGCAATGTGTCGTACTTGTGGCCGTCTTATTTCTTGGACCCAGGGCTGGAGAGCGAGATGACGCGGTTCAAAATACGCCGCCGCGCGGCGCGCACTTGCGAGCGCTTATACCGTTCATGAGAAGCACTGCCCTCTTTGTTTTTTTCAGCGGCCTCTTGATCAAGAATATGCACTTCGAAAGGAAAAAAACCGACATATTCGTTCGCTTCCTCATCGATCTGCCAGCTTTTCGCCATAAAAAGAATATCGTCGAGCACCTTACGCTGCGTGTCGTTAAGATCTTCGCGACTTCCTAATGCCTCACATTTGCGCCGCCACTCGTAAAAAGGCGACGGCACACGAATCAGCTGACGACCTGTGAGCTGAACCGCACGATAGTCCCGCCCCGAGTGAGGATTGGATGCCTCATCGACTTCCTTATCCAAATACTGCGAAGCCACATCCACTTGTTGTAAAAATTGCGCTTGATCGATGCGTCCCGCGCTCAGTGCTTTCGCCGAGAGCTTTAATTGCGCGCGAAACTCTTCCACGTCAATCAACGAATTGCGCGCGCGTGACGGGTTGCAATTGGGAAAGCTCACCATGTGAAAATCCCGCAAGAATTTTCCCACACGCATCACATCCGATAACTTCTCCGTGATAAAACGCACCCCGAGATAGTCGTAAATGTTTTCCGCCACATTGGCTTTCTTGTGCAGCAGCTTCAGGATGATGGACTCGCGGCTTTTATTGTTTTTCCACTCCACGGCCACCAGAGGAATGGATTGATGCGGAATACCGAGGCGCAGCTTTCCGCGCTCATCATAAAAGATATGTTCGCGAAATCGGCTCATAATCTGTTCGCGGGCGACATCGATATCAATGAGTCGGGTCACACCTTCAATGTGCGCGATCGTATGCATGACGCGCAGAAGACTACAGCACCAAGCCTGCCGCAGGCGATTCGGCGTGCTTAAATCAGAAGCGGCTAAAAGAATGGGCCGCGCGTCATCGGCAAAAAGAATATCGTCGGGCGGTCGCACGCCACGCGCCCACTCATCGGGTATGAGATAACGGGAAATAAAGCGCCATGATTCAACCATGACGGCATGAATGTGTTTGGCTTCATGAGATTTTTCCGGATCGTAACCGTAATAGCGAAGGAATGCGGTGGCGTCTTCATAATCCCTCACGCCAAGTTCCATCAAATCGATGGCCGACTTACCGCTAAAGAGAACATCCATCGCGCCCCAGTTGAAATGCCAATCCGCGAGGAATTCACTCGTACCCGACATGCCACCCCCATCGTCCCGAAGATGTTGTAGTATATCATAGGGTACAAACTTTTTTTGGTGACTGTATGCGTGTAATTTTCCGAAATCACGTTGTCGCTTTTCTCATCTTTAGCTTTTCCACGCCGACACTTTTGGCGTCGGGGGGTGGTGACGCCAAAGAAGCGGAGGTCGAAGCCGCCAAAGCGGCGCAAGCCCAGGAATTTCAGATCACCGATAAGTACCGCCATCAGTGGGTGCGTTTTCCCGATATCAGTGGACGTGACCTTCGCAAGGGAGAAGAGATCACCATCCAACCGAAAAAAGGCCAAGCCGTGGTGGCCTTCCTAGTGGCATCGTGGTGCCTACCCTGCCAAAAGCTAGCGCCATCCATGGAGCTTATTCGTAAGAAATTTAATTCCCCGAGCGCGCGCATTGTCTTCGTTTTTGCTCAGGACACCTACAAGGACGCGCACGGTTTTATGAAAACGCATAAACTCGAGGGGGAAGCCATCCTCGCGGATAAAGCCACACTGAAAGTTTTTCACGAGCCCGAGCTGCCCAGTGTTTACATGGGCGATCGCACCAATTGGCTGGCGCTGCGTTATCTGAAGGTGAATCGGGATCAGTTGCAGGAACTCAGCGAAATTCTAGCGGAGCATACAGGATACTGAGGCGCCGTTATTGAGCGACGACATCGTAGTATTGCGAGCTGGCGGTCACGGCGGTGGGAGCGTCTTTATTCGCGGTGAAATCAGCGTAGACACAACCATTTGTCTGCTCATCTTTCCCGCCGACAAAGAAATCACTGCTGTGGTTTAAGAAACAAAGATATTGCACACGGCCGTTTTTCAATCCCACACCCAATGCCTTCGCGGGCACTTTGCCGTTCTCACCGTTCAAAAGCGCTAAAGCTTTGTCGTTTGGATTGCCGGTATAGGTGAGAATCTGAAACGACGTGTGAGCTTGCGCGACGCCGCCATTATTGACGTAACACTTGCCATTCACTTTAAGAGCTCCCGGAACATAAGCCCCCGAGACCTGACCCCGACAGATGTAGGAGCGTACGGGATTGTTGGTTGCGTCCGAGGTGTAGACAGCGTTTTGCGGCACGGAGGTGCCGTTGCCCCCCACCCATACCAGGCCAGAGGGGAGTTTTGCATCCACCTCGCCAATACTCGTGGCTGGCGTGGGATTGGGAGTTGGCGTGGGCGTTTGTGTCGGCTGCGTCGGAGGAGGCGTCGAAGGATTTTTTGGCGTTTGAGAATCTGAACCCGCTGGCAATTGAATCACCACACCACCCGGAACGTTGGTGTTGTTGGTGGAAGCATCATTGCCGGATTGTGTTTGGGAGTCACCAGTGAGTTTAACGGCGGGCGCACTTTTGGGGCCACAAGCGATCATAAACATCACAAGTATGGATAGATATCTCATGATGCACCACGGCCCCCTGCACGCGATAAGCAAAAATTCGCTTAGGCGTCCGCGTGAAAGTTTCTCTTAGCGTCCGCGTCCCGTCTCAAGATTCGAAGTGGACTGAACCATTTCCGGATGCCAGCGCAAACGAAGGTTGATCAAGTCATAATCATGGTCTTCGCGTGTTTTGGTGATGGCGACACCTGCCGGAGCACGGCGCATACCATCGATCGATGCTTCATCGAAGTCGATCTTGGTGCGTTGTCCTTTTTTACTGCGCGCCTCACCGGAAAGGTGTTTCGCACGGCCTTTCGCCCCACCCTTCGCCTGCGCGAAGAGAGGTTCCGCGAGAACAAACGTCGCAAGCATACTCAACAATATTTTGGCTTTCATGGTAGACCTCGCCCTTATTCACATTCTTAAATATCGGCACTTTTCCCGGGAAACTTAAGGACTTTCGCTAAGCCTGTATCAATTCTTACCGGAACCAGGCTCCGCGGCGGTATAATAGAAACATCCCGCCCCCTTACAGTGTAACACAGGACGGCAGAGTCCCCGACACGCAGCAGGAAAAAACGATGCGTCACAGTATTTTGTTTAGCCTTGTGCTTGGCCTGACCTCGACCGCGGCCTCCGCGGTGGTCCCCCTTTCCGAGACCCCACGGGCCTGGTTACGTTTGGATACGATGCCCGAATACCCACGCTTTAACAGGCAACAAACGAAGCTGGCGTTTCTCGGACCGAAGGGCAAAGGCCTGCGCATCCTAGAGCTGAAAAGTAAAAAAATCATCGCCGTCACCGACGCGAAGGTCGGACCTTCATTTACGTGGAGTCCAGATGGCACGCGTCTTTTTTATCGCGAATTGCGCGTGCCAAAAGCAGAGCACATTGAAAGCCGCGTGTTTGCTTACGACACACGTTTGAACAAAAAAATCTCCCTCGCGACGCTGCCATCCTCATCGGGTTTCCTCACTCTCGATCCGCGCGATCTGCGTTTGCAATTGGTGCATGCGAAAGGAACCTTCTCGCGTCGTCTGGATTTTCCCGATAACCGCACCGCTCGCTGGCAGAAACGCACCGAAGTGGAACGCAGCCGTTGGCTTGTCACACAAAAAGCGGTTCTGCATGTAAGTGAGGCCGGATTTAAATGGAGCACTCTAAAGGACGACGGCAGTGGGATTGAATCTTTTGATATCGCGCCCGATGGTTCCGCCATCGCTTGGGCCACAAATTCCGGCCACATCTATGTGCAAAAAAATAATGACGCGCCGCGCCTTTTTGCGGTCGGGCGTGATCCTGCCTGGCATCCCACTCAACCCTTGTTAGCATTCTCTGGCATGCGCCAGATTGGTGGCAAAACCGTTGATACGGAAATCCGCGTGATGGACTTTAATGGCAGCGGCCGTTGGCTCACCAAATCATCAGGCACGGAACGCTGGCCGCGATGGTTGAAAGATGGTCAGGGATTGGCTTACACGCAGGAAAATACAACGGACCTTTTCTATACGGACGTGACTCTATGAAGCGTTGGTTCTACGGCGCCTTTGTATTAGGACCCGCTCTTTATCCTCTCGATGCCTCACAAGCCACTCGTGAGGCGGCGCTGAAAAAATATTTCACCCCGGCACCGGGATCATTCGTGGAGTTTAACGCTCGCGAAATGATCGATGAACGCGTGGCCGAGTTCGCAAAACGCGGTGAGATCCTTGTGACGCCGCCGAAAAAACAATGCCTCATCATCCGCCGCGCTGACGAGATGCGAGACGAAAACGTGTGCGAGCGCCGTGTTCTTTCCTTTACGCCCGAACAGCTCAACGACCGTGGTGAAATTGAATGGCGTGTCATCAGCGGCAAAAACGATTCCGGCACGGATTTGCGTTGGCAAACGCATCATCGCCTGGCACGCGTGATTCCGGCGGGGTCATCCGATGAAACGGACGCCATACCAACGCTTGTGGTGGACTGTCTGCGCCAGCAAGACAAACCAAATCGCGTTACTGTCACCTTGTTTGGCGGTAAACGCGTGACCGTGAATTTTCCGCAAGAACACACGCTTGCCACCGATCAACCACCACCAATGCCTAACTTATTTCACGGCCAAGATCTCGGCGTGCCGGCGTCGGAAAAGAAAGATGAAGAAAAGAAAGGCTATCAGTGGCAGCTTCCGCGTCGTGACAGTTATGAAATGCCCGCCACAAATATACAAACAGCGGGTGCCGTGGAAGGTGAGAAAGGGCGCTGTCGTTATCGTCTAAAAGGATATCCGAAAGATCCAAGCATTGGAGCCATTGAATGCGTGGCGACAAATGCGTTTGATGCCTTCTTGATTCCGCTCACCTGCGCGCCGCAAAAATAATCAAAAGCCGGCGAGGCTATCGCCGGCTAAAAATCAGAATGTCATTCTCACCAAAACTATCGAATAAGTTACTATCCATTGCTCCTCCCACAACGGCCGCCATGCTGAAGCCATGAATGGGATCCATTTTAACTTCAAACGGTTGAGGCGTCCCTGCCGAGCCCACACGCTGAAAGTTCCCCTTAAAGGACAGAGAAAGTCTCTCCAGCCCAATAAAATACTCTCCCCCCGACCGCTGATAAGTTGGGAATATATTCTGTTCCGCCGGCAGCCAAACTTCCGTCATCGGAGTGCTGCGCGTGTTATAAGGCCCCGTCGCCTCTCCCAAAAACTCCCACTCGCCGTCATAGGAAGCGCGGGCATAAGCTCGTAGCGTCATCATCTGATTCGCTGGAGTGGTGGTCGCCTCGAGGGAAATACGAAAGCATTTATGAAGTTTCGAAAGGCCGAAAAATTGGCCCTCGGACCATTTTGATAGTTGACCGTCACACTTCTCCTGCTGCCAGCCAGAAGCCTTGTATTTCAAGGCTGTCACCCGCGCGCCAAGATTCTGCACCGCTCGTCGCCATTGAGGAAAAGTATAAATATTTTCAACCGATTTTTGGTTAGCGATATGCTCAGCCAATTTTGAACTCATTAAATGCGCATTCATGTTCATCTCGTGAGGCGCGCCAAAGAGATGCCCGATTTCATGCAACAGTACCGCGCGCAGAACACAGCCATCACACGCCTCCCACACGCGATCATGAATCGCTGTTCCTTCGGGTCGCAGGGGACCGCTGTCGGCCGCAAGGTAGATAAAGCCTTTGCCGCGTAAGCTCACGCGGTCATAAGAAGTTAGGACCGTGGCGCCAATATACTCGCGAGGATCATCACCGAAAGATAACCGCTGTTCCGCGTTGAGTGTCCCCATTTGAAAACGAAGATCCACATCCTCGCTGCAATTTTCGTGAGCATAAAATTTTTGCGTGCCCACACGAAGATAGCGGTTTCGCGTGTGCTCGGGAAAAGGAGCCCGCAGCACCCTTTGGCTTTCGTATATCGCTTCCTGCCAAAAACGCAAAGCGTCGGCAATCGCTTCTTTCACTTTGACCGGGTCGGCATGGAACATCTGTGGATTTTGCACGACACAGTAATTCACGATCGGCGTGTTTTCCAAAAACCAAGGATTACCAGCCTCGCGGTGGATCAAGCCTCCGCCACTGTTCCATCCAGCCCAGGCTTCGTTCGTGAAAAAAAGAAGTGATGAAATAAGAAAGAGGCCAAGAGATTTCATGTCACTCTCCGATTGTTTCGCCTTTCGAAAATCCAAATACCGAAGTTTGAGATGCGCAAAAAAAATGTAAAGTGTTTAGAACAAACACACATACTTTCTCGTTTAGTAAAACTTACGCGATGTTTAGAAATACTTACGATGGAGTGCAATATGGGTCTCTTTGAGTGTGAATCCTATCGCGATTGCATTCGCGAAACTCTTGCGAATCGCAAGCAAATGTTGGGCAAACAATTCACTTACGAAAATCTCGCGCGCCATTGTCGCGTGCAGCGCCCCTACCTTTCCGCCGTTCTAAACGGCAACGGTCATCTTAGTAGCGACCAGGTTTATTTAGCGGCGGAATTCCTCGGTCTCAACGAACGAGAACAGCGTTACCTCTGTATCCTGTTGGAATATGAACGTTCCAACTGTGACACGCGCAGGGTCTTTCTTAAAAAGGAGCTTGAGCTCATACGCTACCAAGGTCTTGAAGCGAAAAATTTCGTGAAAGCGAATCCGCAAGAAAACCCGACGGATGGCATGACGGAGTTCTATTTGGACTTTAACGCCCAGCTCATTCACATGTTTTTAACGGTAAAACGCTTTTGCGAAAATCCAAAGCAGATCATGGCGGCATTGCAAATAGATGAAGATATATTTAACAGCGCTTTGCTCAAGGTTGAAAAGGCGGGACTGATTCAATTACATGCCACGCACATCGAGGTGCTTGTGGATTCAGTGCATCTTCCCCGCACATCGCCTCTTTTCTCGCCTTATAAATTGGCGATGCGGCACCGCGCTTGGGATCTCGATGAAAAAATCGGCGACGAGCGAAAATATAATTTTTCAGTTCTCTATTCCGCCAACGGTGAAACACGTTCGAAAATTCTCGCGCGTTTTTTAGAGTTTATTCGCTGGGTGGAGAACCTGACGCAAGATGAGAGCCCGACGGATGTATTTCAAATGAATTTTGATTTTTTGCAGTGGAGCACGTCGCATTCCATTAAGGGATAACGCAGCGCACTTTGTGTGTGTAGGCATACGACTGGTCCGCGATCTGCGCGTTCCGCCAAACAACGTAATAATCAGCGTGGTTTCGATCGGAGGTGGCGGTCCAGTTAAAATAGCCTTGCGCGTTCGTATTGGGAACGCCCTTGCCATTGCCAAAGATCGGCGTTCCGTCCGCGGTCGGATAATTGGTAGCACTAAAATCCGCGGGGGTGGGCAGAGCGGCTTCAAAAGCCGTGGACAACCGCATCCCCTCCTTCGCGCACGTTTCCACATTGCCTACATACCAACGGGGTGTGGCATCCGTGGCATTCCACGGACCTAAACCGATTGAGCCTAAATCCTGCTGCGATGTTCCCGATGCATTCAGCGTGATCGCGTCGCCATCCGCGGCGTCGTAATAAAGACAGCGATTCAGGGAAAATTTATCCGCGTCGTTCATGTACACATTGGGTGGGCAGACGCGCCCGGCAATGCGATCGCGGTTTTCGAAGGTGATACCGCTATAGTTTTTCCCATCAGGATTTAAACGCAACTGCCATTGATCGGAGCCGTCCGCTTTCAGAATCTTCTTGCCGTCTTTCTCGGTCCACAGGTCGACACCGAGACTATTTTTTCCAAACACAATTTTTTTTCCCGAGGGTGTGGTCGCTTCGCGAGCACCTATGGCGATGGAGTCTTCATAACAACCTTTACCCGCGCTACCGCACGTGATGATGCGACCATCGATCACCAGATCTTCCGGCTTCTCGCCGGTTTTTTTGGGTTCATCCGTCGTGGGCGTGCCATCGGTGTTTGTTTCAACCCATGTGTTGCTCCCCTTCTTTTTGCCGCAGGCAAGAAGAGCGATCATTAACAACACTAGGAGAACTTTGTTCATTGAGTCCTTTCACCTTGGAACGGATCTAGCGAAACTCTTCGGACAAGACTGAGTATTCTTTATATAAGCAAAAACCTCGTGGATTTACGACAATGATTTCATAGAGTTGAAGGCACCACTGCCGCTTAACTCCCCCTCGCAAACATTCTTACGTAACTATTCCTATGCCTCATTAAGGTGAGCCTCTTTTCCGGCCGATGAAGATGCCATGCGCTCTCTCACGTCCAAACTCCGCCTCCTCGGCACGATCGTTTTTACGATCGTTGGCGTCGAAGCGCGCGCGCAGACCACACCCGCGGAACAACGATCCGTTCTCAGCCGCAATCCTTGGATGTCAGCACGCGCGGAAGCGATGGGCGGCGCCTTATCCACTCTTGCCGATGAGAGTGACGCTCCTTACTACAATCCAGCCGGCATCGGCGGCATTCAACCTTTGAAGGAACGACACTTTATTCGCACGCTGCACTTTCCCTTTCTGGGCGTGGGCATGAACGAAAATTCAACGAAACTCTACGACGACCTCTGGGGCAAAACCTCCGACCCCGAATTGACTCAATCCGTCCTCGACGCGAACGCGGGCAAGCCCCAATACGGGCGCGTGAGTTTTGTGCCAAAACTTGGATTGGGACGCCTTCTCCTCGTCTATAACTACGATGTGCAGATGGCGGCCGTACAACCCAGCAGCGGCAGTGACTTGATCGATACGCACTACCGGGTCTCACAGGGTCCAGGTGTTGGTTACAGCGTTGCCAACGGGGACAACACCCTCATGCTTGGCGTCTTCACCAGCACAAACACCCGCAAAGAGACGCACACCGACATTGCTTGGGCGGATATGGATGATCCCCAAAAGCGCAAATCCGCGCTGAGCGGCTCTTCCTCATCTTACAAAGGCACCGCGTCCAACGTGGGTTTTATTTGGAAACTTGGCAAAGTGGCCATGCCCACCCTAGCCGTCGTGGCTCGGGATGTCGGGGATACAAAGTATGAGCTCAGCAGCGGCCCCGGGGAAACCTACGTGGAGCAGCAAGACCTCACCATTGGCTTTAGCTTGTCCCCCCAGCTGGGCAAATGGGCTCGCCTGCACTGGCTGATCGAGGGCGGTCGCCTTAGCGATGACGACGTGAGCCTACGCAAGAAATTGCGCACCGGCATGGAGCTCACCTTCGGGGAACGGTACGGCAGCGATACGGTCCTGGCGATCCGCGCGGGCATGCGCGACGCCGGGGCCTCTTACGGTTTGGGACTCAATCTTGGCCTCATCCGCCTCGAGGCATCGCAATATGCTGAAGACATTGGCGTTGGTAACCAAAGGGTGATAGAAAGGAGGTCCGTGGGTATTATTAGTATTAACGTCGCTGAGCATTGAATCGGTGCTAGTTGTTGAACAACTTCAATTCGCCTTCCCTGTGCGCCCCCTCTTCCAGGATCTGAGTTTTCAGATTGCTCCCGGACAATTGATGCAGCTTCGCGGCCCGAACGGCAGCGGTAAAACCACATTGATGAGTCTTATGGCGGGCCTTCTCAGACCGCATGGCGGGAAGATATTTTTGCGCGAAGGCGCCACGATAAAATCCACCCGTGGTGAGGTTGCTTATCTCCCCGCGGAAGGAAACGGTTGGTTCGGACGCATGGATGCTGTGAGCAACCTTCGCTTCTGGTCTCGACTGGGTGGTCGAACCGTGGACGACAAGGCTTTGCACGATGCGGCGCGAAACTGGGGCATTCCCGAAATGGTCCTTCGCCGCGCGCTTCCCGTGGAAAAATTTTCCACCGGCATGAAAAGACGTTTGTCATTCGCACGCCTTGAATTGGCGCAACAGACCGCCTGGTTGTTGGATGAACCACTCTCCGGTCTCGACACCATCGGCATCCAGCAGTTTCAAAATCTTCTCGGGAAACACCTCGCCCAAGGTGGTCTCGCCGCTTATATCAGTCACGATGAGCCAAGCTTTCTCCCGTTTCAACCCCATCAGGTGGTCCTGAAGTTGGGAGAGTTATGAAAAAAATCCTGAGCCAGACTTTGTTGTTGAGCCGTCAACAACTTCACCTCGAATTTCATAACAGCGAACGCTGGCTCGCCCCCTGGCTTTTCTCCGCCACGCTTATTTTGTTGGGCGCCTTTGCCTTTGGCACCATACCCGACCAGGTGGCGCAAACGGTGGTTCTGGCGCAAACCTATGTGACTTTATTCCTGACATTGCAGCTCAACTTTTCACGCAACCTGGATTGGGAGCGCGAAGACCAAATATTTCTCATGCTTCGGGCAAGTCCCCTCTCACGCACCGCATGGTTTCTTTCCAAATACGCGGTGATTTTGGTTATGGGTAGTTTGGTGCTGATTCCCACTTTCGCGTTGGCGGCGTTTTTCCATCAAGACCTCCCCATCAACATCCTCCGTTGGGACCTCGTGGGGATCGCCCTGCTGGCTCTCGCCGGACTCGGCGCTCTGGGCGTCCTTGTCACCACCATGCTCCTCGGCTCGGGCGCGCGACAGATGCTTTACCCGATCCTTTATTTCCCCCTATCAACGCCCGTGTTATTAGCGGCGGTGGAATCCAGCCGCGCCGTGAGTGCCGGCGAAACTGCCAACGTCAACTCCTGGTTAGCGCTGCTGGCGGTATTTGCTATAGTCTATGTCACCTTGGGGGCGCTGCTCTTTGGCGAACTCGCCGATGCCGCCTAGTCCAAAAAGAGAGGACTTATGAAACTTTCGGCCTTAGCTGGCAATCGACTCGTCGGAGTCTTTTGTTTTTTGGTGCTGCTGCTGGGTTGGACCTGGGGTCTGTTCTACGCACCTACCGACATTCACATGGGCGAGATCTATCGCGTCATTTACGTCCATGTTCCTTCAGCCATGACCGCTTTCCTATCTTCTTTCATCCTCTTCTGCGCCAGTCTCGCGAGTTTGCGCGGCAAGGGTGAAGGTGCTTTGCGCTGGGGCCGCAGCACCGCGGAGGTGGGTCTTATTTTTACGGCACTCACATTGGTCACCGGCTCCATCTGGGGTTATCCCACATGGGGAACATGGTGGACGTGGGACGCAAGATTAACCACCACACTCATCCTCGCCTTACTTTATTGCGGGTATCTTCTCCTCCTTAGCTCCATGCATCCAGGACCACAGAGAGCTCGGGTCGCGGCCGTGTGCGGGATTCTTATCTTTGTGGACGTGCCCATTATTTATAAGAGTGTGACCTGGTGGCGCACGCTGCACCAACCACCCTCTTTGATCCGCTCCGGCGGCAGCACGATGTCACCTGAGATGTTAACGCCACTGGTGATTTCCATCATTGGTTGCGCCTTGGTGGCCCTCTGGTTGATTTTGTTGCGCACCGACACGTTGCGCTTAAAAGACGAAGCCGATGCTTTGTCCATGCGAATGATGCACTAGGAGCTCACGATGGATAATCCCGTTATAAACCCCATGCCCTACTTGGGAGCCGCTTACGGTATCGCGACCGTGCTCTTGCTGGGTTATGCCGTCTGGTCCGGTCGGCTACGTCATAAACTTGAGGCGACTGTCGCCGTGATTCAAGAAGAGGAGTGTAGCGGATGCGGAACTCTTGGCTGAAATGGTTATTGGGCTTAGGCGTCATCGGCATCGCCATCGGTGTGGTAACTCAGCTGAATTTTGGTGATAACCTCGTTTATTTTTACACGCCACAAGAGGCCACCGCGAAGGCGGCCGAGCTTCAGGCCAAGAGCATTAAAGTCGGCGGCATGATCATGCCCGGCACGGTGCAGTGGGATGCGAAGAATCTCGATCTCGCGTTTACCATGACCGACATGAAAGGCGTCAATATCGCCGTCACTCACAAGGGCGTGAAGCCGGACATGTTTAAAGAAGGTCAGGGCGTTGTCGTTGAAGGCAAGCTCGACGCCGCGGGAAAAAACATGGTGGCATCGAAGCTGATGGTGAAGCACTCCGAAGAATATAAGAAACCGGGTGAAGACCACAGCTCCATGAACAAGGCGCTTCTCGAAGAGTCGATGTTCAAGGACCAACCTTCAGGAAACGCTCCATGAAAACCTCGCGTCGCCATTGGTGGGTTGTGGGTGTCGCGGGTTTCGCCGCGGCCCTGATTCTCGTGCTGCTTTTTCGCGGTTTATTCATCAATACAACTCAGGTTCCCTCCGCGCTATTGAACAAGCCGGCGAAAGAATTTAGCGTCGCTTGGATCCAAGGACAGGAACATCTTAAAAGCGCCGCTTCCGCGAAACTGAGTCTCGCGGACTTTAAAGGTCAGCCGGTGATTCTTAATTTCTGGGCCAGTTGGTGTGTGAGCTGCCGTCAGGAGGCACGTGATCTTGAACGTTATTGGCAAACGCGCGCCAACAAGGATGTCGCCGTTGTTGGCATCGCTATCCAAGATACCGAAGAGGCCGCGCGAAAATTCGCGCAGCAGTACGGTAAAACCTATATCCTCGGTTTAGATGTGGATGGTCACGCTTCCTTCGACTATGGCGTCACCGGTGTCCCCGAAACCTTTCTCATCGATCGTGAAGGGAAAATCATTCACAAGGAAGCGGGCCCCGTGACTGCCGCAAAGTTAGACGAATGGGCTAAAATGTATTTCTAGCACGTCCATCCAACAAAGGGGCCTGTTATGAAATACAACGACATTGGCTCCTTACTCTCCTGCCCGAAGTGTCACGAAGAACATAAAACCACAGCACTCGCAAGCAACGGAAAAAATCTCCGCTGCTCTCACTGTGAAACAAGCTATCCCACAACGGGTGGACTTCTCTGGCTTTTCACAAGTCCAAGCGCCGCGTTCCACGAGTGGAAAACGAAATACAATTTTTTTCTGCAAACACTCGCGCAGGAAGTGGACGAAATAAAAGCTTCATTGCGTGAACCGTCTCTCCTGAAGGAAACCCAAGAGCGTCTGCAATGGCTTATCCAAGGCAAACAAGAACACCTCAAGGAAGTGAAAAAAATACTCGAACCCCTCGCGGTTTCGGAAGAAGGCCCCATCGAGCGCAGCATGGCGTTAAGGGTAAAACTACCGGAAACACAGCAGCTGATGAGCTACTACCAAAATGTTTTACGCGATTGGGGTTGGGGCGATGAAGAAAACAGCGCTTCCTTAAACATCATAAAAAAAGTGCTCGGAGGCGAGGATCATCTTGGCACTGTGGCTGTTCTTGGCGCGGGCGCGGGTCGCCTCGCGGTGGACTGTCACAACCATTTTCATGCCGATAAAACGCTGGCCATCGATATCAACCCTTTCCTTTCTCTTTGCTTGAAGCGGATGATTGATGGGCGCGCGCTGACGTTCCATGAATTCCCGTTCGCGCCCCTTAACAAAGACAACTTCGCCGTCCGCGTGCGCTGTGAAGCCAGGCAAACCTGCAACGAGCAATTTTTTGTTGTTCTCGCGGATGCCATGAATCCACCGTTAGCAAATCATGCGGTAAACACGGTGATCACACCGTGGCTGGTGGATATCGTGCCGCAGGATTCACGGACCTTTTTTAAACGGTTGAATCGAATCCTTCCCATCGGTGGCCGCTGGCTTAATTTCGGTTCTTTAGCTTACAACCAAAAAGCCGCGCATCTATCCTACAGCCGCGAGGAAGTACTGCGGCTTGCGATGGAAGCGGGATTCACGGTGGAGACGGTGGCGGAAGAAGAGATTCCCTATTTGCAATCACCTCACAGCTGCCAAAAACGTTTCGAAAAAATATTCTGTTTCTCCGCAAAAAAAACCGCGGAAGTCTCACAACCAGAAACCTTTCACTACCTTCCCGTTTGGATTCGCGACACCGACGCGGCCATCCCGCCGCTTCGCGAGCTGATGCAAATGGTGGCGGTGAACCGCACCTTCGCCGACATTGTCGCGCTGGTGGATGGCAAAAACTCCATCGCGCGAATCAGTCAGGCGTTCGCCGCGCACACACGGACGCCCCCCGACGAAGCTCTTGAGCTCGTGCGTCAGCTCTTTATCAATTTATTTGAATCACAACAGCGCCGGGCCTTTTAGTGCTAAAATAGCGATAACCACTTATTGCGAGGGTCTTATGAAAAAGACAGCGATGTTACTTTGCGCATCCGGCTTGTTTCTTATGAGCGCCAGCCACGCAGCCACACTCGAAAACAAATACTACCTCTGCCACTCTGACGGCGAGACTTGGACAAAAATTGTTGTGTTGGAATCAGAGGCCAGCGAGCATTTCGCTCTTCACGACGATACGTTTCCGGGCTGGAGCACGTCCTTAAGCGGAACAAAATTGGATCGCGACTGCAAGCCCGTCGCTTCCTTGAATGAGACAGCCGAATAAGCCGCGAACGCGGCTTATTTTATGCTCAAAACGCCAAAAAAAGTTTCAACGCGCTAGTCGAGCCAGCGCGTGACGTTCATCAAGAAGCCAATGGTGTAGGCAAGGATCAAAAACGGCGCGATAAAGCCAATGAAGATCACGATGGGCAAAAACTCAAGCAATTCCGGAACGGAATGGATACGAAAGTCTTCGCTAGTAAACATGGGCTGACTCATGTGCTCTCCCTACTCAGCTGCGCGCACGGAACAAGAAAAAACGGTGGCAATGCGGCCTCTATTTTAATGGCCTCATGCCTTCCACGCAACGACAATATTGTTATTATTCCAATTTAAACGAGGCGCTGCGCAGGACCCACGCGGGATAGCTGGGAATGCGGTCGAGGGAGCTGGCGACGAGAACCGCCGTATAGGCCATGCCCACTTCCATGACATCGTCGGGGATGATGTAAGTGGTTTTGTTGCCGGAAATGGGCTCGGAGCTAAAGGCCTTGATGCCGTCGCGATCGTAGAGATGCACGGTCCAGTTGAAATCTTTGATGCCTTTAAAGGGCGCGCCGGCGAGCGTAACCTCTTTTTTCGTGAGCGCATAGCTTCCCGCGATCGCGGCCGTGGACACGTTCGGGAACGTAAAAGGAAATTCGGTGAGAACTTTTTTCTTTCCGTCCTTGGATTCAAGCTGCAGGAATACCATTTGGTTGGGTTTTGGCGCCTTTCCCGGTGCAAGAATCACCTTACGGGCGAAAATGCCGTCCTTGACCGCACCATCCTCATTCAATCCATCGTCCGCCAGGGTCTTGTCCCATGGTTGCTCGACTGTCGCGCCGCTGGTTGGGTCCATCAACAGGGCATTCGCGCCGTCAAAGAGCGCCGCCGGGCCACGCACGGTCACGGCATCCGGGATGATATCACCCATCAGGCGGCCGGTGAAAATAAGCTTCGTGCGCAGAGTGCCGTCGGTCTGAACTTCCTGCGCCACCTGAACGACGGCGAAAGCGAGTCCTGATCCAAAGTACTGGTCTCCCGCGCTTTGAAGGGAATCCAGGATTCCGTCACCGTTGGCATCCGCATCAAAGATATCAAGAATCCCATCCCCGTCATCATCCGAGTCGATCCAGTTCACGAGGCCGTCGCCGTCAATGTCGGGGTCGTACAAGTTGATAACGCCATCACGGTCCGTATCCACCGTGTTTTTGGCGTCGGCGAGATTAAAGGCGGAAACAAAACCGCTCCACAGCTCCGTGAGTTCACTCGATGTGTCCATGCCGTCGGGAATGGTATCGAAGTCACCGTCAGCGGCGACGTCTTTGGTAAAAGCGATCTGGCTAAGGTCACCAAACTGCACAATCGGCCCTGATTGAACCAAGGTGGGAAGCACGCCGAAAGGAAGCGTGAAGAACTGCCGCACGGTTCCCGTTGTTTCTCCAGGATGACTCAACACCGCGGCCACGCGGTACTGTGGGTCTAAGAGCACGACGGTTTGGGGTGCGTTGATCGCAAGGCGTGTGAGTTCATAGTTGCCGGCGAGATCGATATCCGCCACGCGGGTGACGCCCGTATCTCGCTCAATAAATGCGAGTGCCCAGCGCGCCATCTCTGACTGCGAGCCGGTGAGGCTTTTGATGGAGCCGCGCATCGCTTGATATTGGTAAGCCGTCCCGCCCCCGCCCCCTTCGTCGTCCTCTCCGGACGAACGCCCACAGGACAAAGCCACCAAGCTGGCTAAGACCATCGTAAGTTTGAGGAGGAGGTTGCTCACCTGGACAAAATCCTTTAATAGAACCCGGTCTCTCCATCGGCAGGCCTTTCGCCGATCTGAGGAAAAAATTAGTTTTCCTTGTACCTTCAAAGAGTTAGACGAATTTTACGACCTAGTTCGGAGACTTAGCCCATGGACTCCCTCGTTGGGGCCGGCCGGTTCACGAAAATCAATGATGAGTTTACCTGCGTGCAATGCGGGCAACAGGTCGTGGCCGCGGCCAAAACCTGTCGCAATCATTGCCCCCATTGCCTGACGTCCCTGCACGTAGACATCAACCCCGGTGATCGCGCGAATCCGTGCGGCGGCGTGATGGAGGCGGTCGGGTACGAACTCGATGCGAAAAAGGGCATCGCTCTGATTTTTTCCTGCCGTCGCTGCGGTGAGCGCCGTCGCAATAAAGCGAATCGGGATGAGCCCATGCCGGACAGCTACGAGGCGATTCTGCGTTTAACGCCTCGCTCTTAACTCATACTCAAGAGGCTGTTAATACCAACTTCTTCGCGAGTAATTTGACAAACCGACTCAATATTTTTTAGAACACACGGCTCAGGGTGTTACGAACGGGGTTGGATGGACTATCGCTCTGTTTAGGGGACTGTTGAAAACGGCTTAGGCAAACGCAGCATAAGCCATTTTCGGCAGTCCCCCGCAGGGAGGAAAGTCCGGACTTCACAGGGTAGGATGCTGGTTAACGACCAGGCGGGGCAACCCGACGGAAAGTGCAACAGAAAGCAAACCGCCACAGCGCAAGCGAGAGGAGCCTCGGCTCCGTGGTAAGGGCGAAACGGTGAGGTAAGAGCTCACCAGCAATTCAGGCAACTGAGTTGGCTCGGTAAACCCCATCCGAAGCAAGACCAAACAGGGAGGGCGTTTTCGCAAGGAAATGCGGTGCTGACCCAGCAGGCTCCCGGGTAGGTCGCTCGAAGCGGTCGGTAACGACCGTTCCAGACTAATGATAGTCTCGTAACAATTGCGTTATAGGACAGAATCCGGCTTACAGTCCGACCTACGCGTAGCACCCTGTTTTTCACCTTGGAAAACCACCGATGCCCATCCGCGCCGTCAATCCATTTGCAGATCCCACCCTCAACATGCGTGGGGATGTGAACGTTTATTTGCAGCGTTTACGCGTTGGATTGGAAGATGGCCAGATTCCTGTGCGCTACGGACCGGTGTTGCAGAAACTCCCCGGACGCTGGCGGGAAGAAATGCGCACAAGCAGCGGAGAGATTCCGCAAAGTCTTGTGCTCGAGATTGGTTGTCATCATGGCGATACATTGGTGGAGATGGCGGCATTGGAGCCAGACACTGGTTTTATCGGCATGGATATTACCTTCAAGCGCGTGGTGAAAACCGCGAATCGCGCGAAGAGCCGTGGTTTTAAGAACATGATGGTGGTGCTAGCGAATGCGAAAGCTTTGCCGGAAATGTTTGCCAAGGGTGAACTCGACGGTGTGGCGATTTTTTATCCCGATCCATGGGAACGTAAAAAGCGTCAGCAAAAAAACCGTCTCATCAATGCGGAATTCGCACAGTCCCTGCATGATGCTTTAAAGGAAAATGGCTTCTTTTGGTTCCGCACCGATCATTACGGCTATTTCGTAGACGTGACGCGAGCGGTCCAAGGTGCCGGATTTATCTCTCATCCAGCGCCTTCGGGTATCCTGAAGGCCAGTTTGAGCACATGTTTTGAGAGTCATTTCCAGGCGGCGGGACGGTCAACTTTCAGTGCTATTTGGGTGAAAACTCCCAAATAAACCTGAGGTTTCCCCGCTTCGACGCTTATGCTATTGTGAAGTTTTGGTAGCGGCATGATATAATCAAATTGCGTTATTTTTCCTGTGGAAAGCTCGTGTCGTTAGGACGAAGTGCATGTCAAATAACCAGAAACCCCGCACCCTCTCTCCTGCCAACTTTTTAGAATTCGCCAAGGAGATGGTGGCATTTGAATGGCATCAAGATAGCGATCAAGCTAAAAAGATGCGTTCGACAAAATCTGTGGCCTCTTTAGAAGAACTAGGCTCAAAACAGATTTTGGCCGGTGCGACGCCTGAAGAGGCCTCCACCAAAGCCGATAAAGGCAACGTGGTTGCGCTGAAAAAACGCAGCCCAGCGGGAAAATAAATAGGAGTGTTTTTTTAAGTTGGACAGTTATCCCGAAGCCACAACCGTTAATTCGGAAATTGATACATATTCCGTTGACTTCGATAAAGTTCGCAACATTGCGGATCAAATCCGCCGCCACCTCGGCATTGCCCATTACGAACTCGCCATCACGTTTGTCGACGCTGAAGAAATCCAAGTTTTAAATCGCGAATACCGAGGCAAAGATCAATCAACCGACGTTCTCTCATTCCCACAGTGTGAATGGAACGAGCCATTGGTTGTGGGTGCTTTAAGCGGCAAAAAAATTGATGATGAAACACCACCAGAAATTCTCGGTGACATCGTTATCTCCCTTCCTGACGCGGAAAAAAACGCGCAGAATATAGGGCAAGGTCTTGATCGCGAAGTCGCCTTCTTATTGGTGCATGGCATCCTGCATCTGTGTGGTCACGATCACATGGAACCAGAAGAAGAAAAGAAAATGCTCGCGGAACAAGATCAACTGATGAAACTTCTAAACACAACGACGCCAGCCCCATGGCTCGACTGTGTTCGGGCGAGGTCATAAAGACATGATGAGTTCGGATATATCGGGCTTTATTATCATTGGCGCGTGCTTAATCTTGTCAGCGTTTTTCTCTGCCGCGGAAACAGCCATCACGTCGCTCGGCATTCTCAAAGCACGTCATCTTTTGGAACAACAACCAAAGGTCGCGAAGCATCTTGAGCTATGGGTGAAGCACCCAGCACGCATTTTGAGCACGATTCTTCTCGGTAACAACACAGTAAACATCCTCGCGTCCGCCGTCGCCACTGAAATAACCTCGCGTCACTTCGCGAGCAAAGCGATCGGTATCGCCACCGGTATCATGACGTTCTTGATCCTTGTGTTTGGCGAAATCGTTCCAAAGTCGTACGCACGCAGTCACGCGGACGCGTTGGCTCCCATGGCCTTGCGCGCCATCTTCGGCATCTACCGCGTCTTTTACCCGGTGATCCTCGCCCTATCGGAGTTCACCAATTGGGCGGTACGCAAGCTTTCCAACGGCAATACCATTCGCCCTCCCATCACCGAAGATGAGTTGGAATTCTTGATCAGCGAAGGCGAAAAAGCCGGCGTTCTCGAAGATACGAAAAAAGAAATGATTAGTGGCGTGTTTGAATTCGACGAGACAAAGGTGCGGGAAATCATGACGCCACGCACGGATATTGTCGCGGTGGAGAAGAAACAACCACTGGAAGATGCTTTGCGTTTGATCAACGAAAGTGGTCACTCACGCCTCCCCGTTTACGACGAGCGCATCGACAACATCGTGGGTGTTGTGTTCGCAAAGGATCTCTTACGCTACTTCGCGATCGCCGAACGCGGTACCGAAGTGATCACCATTCCATCCATCATGCGCGAACCCTTGTTCGTGCCGGAATCCAAGCCGTTGATGGAAGTGTTTAAAGATCTCAAGCGCACGAAAATTCACATGGCGGTCATCATCGACGAGTACGGTGGAACCGCCGGAATTGTATCGATGGAAGATATTTTGGAAGAGATCGTTGGTGATATTCAGGATGAATTTGACGTTGAAGAAGCGGAAATCGTCGAGGTGAAAGACAATACCTTTGACGTGGCTGGTTCCGTCAACATCGATGATTTTATCGAATACTTTGGTTTAGATGAGGCCTTCGCGGAAGAAGTGGAAGGTGAAGTCGACACCATCGGCGGTTGGATGACACAGCTTCTGGGAGATTTGCCGGAAGTGGGTCAGACACTGATCCACGAACCCCTCACGATCGAAGTGACGGAAGTGGATCGTCACCGCATCCAAAAACTCCGGGTCGTGCGGCTCGCACCACCCGTTATCTCAGCTCCGGTTTAAATCCGGAGCCTTTTACGCTGCGTTACCTCGCCGTCATTCTGAGGGCGAAGCCCGAAGAACCTCAAGATCCTTCCCCTTCGCTACGCTCAGGGTCAGGATGACGTTAGTTGGGAACGGTATTTGCGGACTCGCATCGCGGCATCCTGCAGACGGGCGGCGAATGCCGGGCTACGCGCCGCTTCACGCATCAAGCCATCAATCGCCATCTCCGCTCGCTCCACATGACGACACACTAGAGCCAGGTCCGCGCCGTGAGCCATGGCAGTGATAATCGCCTGCTGCCAGCTTTGATCGTCTTGAGCAATCGCCTTCATATTCATGTCGTCACTCACCACGAGTCCCTTGTAGCCAAGTTTCTCTCGTAGAAGCCCACGCATCACTTTTTCAGAAAGGCTTGCGGGCACCTTATCCAGGTGCGGAAAAATGGAATGAGAAATCATCACCATTTCACACTGGGCGATCATTCTGCGGAAGGGCTTCAGCTCTTCTTGTTCCAGCTCGGCTAATGTTTTGGAAATCACATCGGTACCGAGATGCGTATCGGCGCTGCCGACTCCCTGCCCAGGAAAATGCTTTAGGCTTCCTCTTACGCCAGCGGCTTGCATGCCTTGCAGGAAGGCCTCCACGCGGGGTGTGGCAACGTCAGCCGTCGCACCAAAACAACGATCGCCAATGGCAATATTTTCGGGGTTCAAATTGATGTCGCATACCGGCGCAAAGTTCACATTGAAACCCAGCCGAGCCAGGCTAGAACCCACGATAAAGCCGTAGTTGTAAATGTGAGCGATCGCTTCCGTTGTGGTCTCGCCACTCAGGATTTTTTCCGCCGCGCCTAAATTCGGAAAGGGCGCACTGATCCGCGAAACGCGTCCACCTTCTTGGTCGACGGCAATAATACCGGCACCTATCTGCGGTTTTCGCAGAAGCTTCTGCAGATTTTCGTTTAATTGGGAGATCTGAGAAAAAATGGGGGCAATATTGCGGCGAAACAGGGTAACGCCCGCCACGGGATACTTGCGGAAAAACTCTGCTTCTGAAGAACTAATCTCTGCCGATTCGATGGCCGCAACGACTACAGCGCTGGCGGCCTCAAGGTGCGCACTACTCATCAATAATCTGCAGAATGTAGCGACGGTTTAGCTTCGCAGCAGCGCAGTTTAAGATAGTGCGGATCGCATCAGCGGTGCGGCCTTGACGACCAATCACTTTACCGATGTCTTCCTTGGCAACCTTCAGCTCGATAATGTTCGTCTGGTTTCCGGTGATTTCGCTGATCTCGATACGATCAACTTCGTCCACGAGAGCTTTGGCGATATACTCTACTAATTCTTTCATAGAACCGTCGTTGGACATGCTTCACTTCCGTCAAAAGTCTTGTTCACCAAGAATCAACAACAACCTGCCACTCCGATATACTATAATCTTATCCAATTATTGTGCACATGAAAAGGAGTCAATCCATGGCCGGGGTCGACACGGACTACACCTTCAAGGGCGACGTCGCACGCTGCTTTAATGCTATTCGCCAATACAACAAATATCCTAAGTATTTACCAGGGGTTATGAAAGCAGACATCCTTCCACCGAAGGCCGAGGGGTCAATCTGCCAGGTGCGTTACGAGCTAAATATTATCAAAACCTTTTTCTACATTCTCAACATGTACGAAGAAGGTCCGCATAAAATTTATTGGAATCTCGAAGAATCCAATTTGATGAAGAAGAATGATGGTGCCTGGCATCTAAAGTCCGCCGCGAAAGACAAAACTATCGCCAACTACAAGCTGGACGTGACTTTCAAGGGACTCGTGCCCGGCGCGATCGTCAACAAAGTCACGGAAGCGAGCCTTCCAACCATGTTTGCCGGATTTCAGACGATGATTACGGAAATCGGTTAAGTGCGTGGAGCGCGGCCTTAGCCGCGCTTCCATCAAAAAAGCGAGTGGCTTTGCCTTACCAAAAAGCGGGTGCTTTGCTTGACCAAGAAGCGGTAGCTCCTTCCCTCCTTTCATTTTATATATCCTCTTTCGACAATATTCCTGGAACCCGCTCATGCTTTTGCTTTTGGACTTTCTGAGGAAGGGCCGCGCATCCCAATCCGATGCCCCTCAAGGAAAAAGAACTTATCCCGCAGCATTGAACGACGCCTTCGGCCTGCTATTCCGCTCCAGCCTTGGTCTGATGTTTATTTTTGCCTGCGGACGCTTGTTCTATCTGTGGGACTATCGTTCGATGCTGCAGCAGGATCAGTATCGTTCCAGCGAATTGTTAATGGCTTTGCTCTCGGCGACACGCTTTGACATCAGCGCCAGCGTCTATGCCATGCTGCCCGCGATTCTCGGGACGTTGTGCGGCGCGGCTTTTTTATCGACGGCGCGTCTTCTCCGTTTTCTCAAAAACTACACGCTGACGCTGTACGTGATCAGTTGGTTATTTATTGTTTCCGACCATTATTTTTACGTCTATTTCCGCGATCATTTTAACGCCTTTTTCTGGGAATTCTGGGAAGATTTGTCCAACGCCGGGTTGGTGGTGGGCGGCTTAAACGAATCGATTCCTCTTGGTCAGACGATTCTGGCCCTCATTATTGGTCTTGCGCTTATTGTGGGTCTCGAACGTAAACTTATTCGTTCCTATGAAGGCCTAAATCCGCGCCTAGCGCACACATTGGGACGCCTTAAATGGCTCACTCTTCCCCTGTGGCTGGCTCTCGTTTTTATAGGATCTCGCGGCACCTTTGACGGTCGCCCCCTGCTGATTCAAGATCGCCGCATCGCTTTCTCCAGCAGCACCTTCATCAATCTGTTACACACCAATCCGATCTTTCCGATGCTGCGCAGCCTTGAGGATCGGCGCGAGGCGCGGCTGGCGCGGCAGCGCATGCAGGTGAATGACACGTCCATTCAAGACGATTTGCAGAAAAGCCTGCTGTTTGTCCCCGGCGCACAACCACGCGCAGCCGCTAACGGCAAGTACTGGTACATGGCGCAGGATCTTGATCCCGTTATGTCGCGGTATTTAAAGAAGCGTCCGAAGCACGTGGTGCTGTTTCTTATGGAGAGTTATTCCTCCTGGGTGATGGATTACAAAGAAGAAGGATTTGATCAGGCCATGGCGCCCAACATGATGGCCTTGCGCAAAAACAGTCTTTCTTTTGCGCATCACTTCCCACCATCCGGCGGCACGGTAAAAAATCTCGGCACTCTACTGCTGTCCTTTCCGCAGCCGCGCGAATTTCAACCTTCCATCAACTATCACCGCGAAGGTCACAAACCTTTTCCGGATCGCCTTCCCGGGGTGATGAAACGCCTCGGTTACAAGCCTCGCTTCTACTACGCGGGTAACATCGCTTGGCACAGACTTTATCAATTCATGCCGATGATGGGGTTCGAGGACGTTTACGGAGAAAACAACTTTAACGATCTCCCCCATAGCCAGTATGGGCTCTACGACCGCGATCTTTTCTTCGCGGTGCACCGCCATTTACAACAAGCGGATCAGCCGACGTTTAGTTTTATTTTGTCGCAATCAAACCATCCACCCTACTACGTCCCCGATGAGTTCAACGACCACACGGTAAAACTTCCAGAGTTGATTCGTTCGCGTCTCGTTGATCCACTCGATCATTTCTATAAACGCATCAACGCGTTTCGTTTCGCCGATGCCTCCTTGGGAGATTTTTTCGCGCGCGCCAAAAACGAGCCTTATTTTGACGACACACTTTTTGTCATCACCGGCGATCATCCGTTTGGCGGCGGCGTCACGCTTCCTTCCGAGTGGGGTTGGAAGGACGAAAAAATTCCCTTTTTGCTTTATGGTCCCGGCGTTTTGAAAGATGAGTGGGCGGGAAAAGAAATAAAAACATTCACCACACACGTGGATATCATGCCGACGTTAGCGCAGCTCCTCACCGAGAAGCCCCTGTCGGTTCATACCTGGGGAAAACCGGCGTTTTCTCCGCAGGCAGCCGCGACCACCGGCATTAATATGGTCTTCACCTGCATTGACGGCACGTGTTTGAAAAAGAATGTTCTCTATCGCGTGACGGACGACGAATGGCTTGAGCCCATAAAAAATCCAAAGGAGGAAGAGAAAGAGCGCATCCGTGCGTTGGAACACTCCTACTACAACGGCGCCTTGCAATACCTTTATCGTTTTGAGCCATAGGGGACGGAGGGCTCCCTCCCTGAGTCAGCGGCATGGGGAAGTGGCAGCCGCACCACAAATGTGGACCCCTTCCCTAAATCAGAAAGGGGCCGGCTTTTGTCCGGCCCCTCTTTTTAGACGAAGTCGCCTCGCTGCATTTTATCGATCAGGATTTTTTCCGGCATGGTGGGGTCTCTTGGGTCCACGGTAAACAAGGCCTGTTGCTCGCAACGTCGCTTGTTCTTCTGCAACCACAGCAAAATGTCCGCCAGGCCGGCATTTTTTTTGTCCTTGAAGAATGGGTCATTCTCAAGGGCGTCCTTGGCTTTTTTCAAGGCACGCTGTTCCTGCACGTCCATTTCCTTGACGGGATAATCATTCAAATCGTATTTTTTAATGTCGTGGGGAAGAACACCAAGAAACCGAACTTCCGGAGCACAATATTCCGAATTACGAATCAATGACGCGGCAGCCCCCGCCTTGAGCGTGCGGAAAATATTTTGCATCGTGTACGCATCGAGGTCTCCAAAGAAAAACAAAGGAATTCTCAATTGATCTTGAATGCGACGCAGCCAACCACGGACCGCGTTTGATGGCACGCCTTGAGCACCCACAACGATGCAGTTGTGTCGCTTTGTCATTCCGTTCGCCACGAGCGTGTTCGCCGTACCTTCTGATTCAACCACCAAACAGAAATCGATTTTCTTTTTGGCTTCGAGCTTCAAATTTTGAGGGCGGTTCTTGGGTTGGAAAGGTGATGTACCTAACTTGGAAAGGTCAATCACGGCTTCTTCACCATCCGCCAAAGTTTCCGTCACCACCAAATGCTGCGAATAAGTCTGCCCGCCCCGGTCGTTGGCGTAACAATTCAGCTCTTCGCGATAGCAGCTCAAAATCTCACAGATAAAATCGATGGAGCCATCGGATTCATCTTGATCGTCAAAATCCAAAGGCTTTAAGTTTGTGTTGTGCTTCACTTCACCTTTACTAATATAGTAAAGCTCGCGCTTGGTGTTCACAGCGCCCGACTTAATGTTTCGCAGCAATATTTCCAGCATGAAAATCGCGCGAGCCATCTTCTTCACCGAACTCACGTTCAGCTCCGTGCGAACTTTTTTACCCGCGGAGATCAGATAGCCCAGCTTCGCGTCATAGATGGAGTTATCAAGGGAGCACTTAATCGCTTCAAGAACAGGGCGTTTCGCACGCCCGAGATCTTCCAGCATTTGCTCACACATTTCGATGCTAATACGCGGAATATCTTCCTGGCGAACCAATTTTGGTGGTGTGCGTGCCATATTTGTTTCCCCTTATTTCTTATGTTTTTTTGCTGCTGGCGGAGTCTTCTTCCCTGCGGGCTTGGTTTTTTCCTTTGCCTTCGTGGCCTTTGCAGCGGGTTTCGTCTTGGCTGGTTTTGTTTTCGCCACGGGTTTTGCCTTGGGCGCTTTTGTTTTCGCGGCGGCTTTTTCAGAAGTTTTCTTTTTAGATTCCTTTTCGGAGATCGGCTTTTCCGCTTCTTTTGAGGCGGGTTTCACGGCCTTGCCTTTTTTGGCCGGAGTCGCGATTTTCTCCGCGACTTCCTTGGCTTCTCGCGCGAGCTTCTTCTCCGCCTTCTTAACAACTTCCTTCATAGCCGACTTTTCTTTCGCGGCTTTTTTTCCGCCCTTTTTACCCTTCTTACCCGAGGCGGCCCCCCCTATTTCCAGGGCTTCCTCATTCACCACATCCGTTTCAGGTTCCTCACCGCTCATACCCAGGAGGGAATCAACAATCTCATCGCCTAAACGGCGGCGTTTTTCTTCGAGGTGTTTCGCCAATTTCACTTCCGCTTCGCTGAGCTGTTTTTCCGCCGCGCGCGCATCGCGTCCCAATATTTTCAAAAGGCCATTCTCCGCTGTTTCTTTTTTGGCCTTCGTTGCGTCCGTGATGCGACACAACGCTTCCACAAGGATGGGCGCGAAACGCTCGATGTGCTGAATCTTACTTTCCAGATCCGCCTCACGCCGCTCCTTACCCAAGTGACGGGAGAGACGCTGTCCGGATTGGATAAGAGCTCGACGCAACTCCTCCACCAACTCATCGGAGCCTTCGATCGTTTCCTTGGAGGCATTCTTAAACTTGATAAACGGCGAAACCACACTTACCGCGACAATGTACGGCCCTTGTGGCAGCGATCCCGCCGGCTGGCGTATGCCATATGTTTTCCAATTAACGGTGCTGATTCCTTTGACAATCGCACAGCCGGCTTTATCAAATTGCAACGGCACGCGATTGGCGAATCGAAGCACCTGCACCGTGTCTTCGCTCTCGTCGCTCACTTTTTGTTTGAGACGGGCCACCGCCACTTCAACTTGAACCGGCTTAAAGTCACAGATGGTGGGCTTTCGTGAGACAACCGCGAAAAAGTCCACTTCGCCGAGGCGCAGCATGCTTTTCGCTAAAGACTCCTCGCCCACGGACAGCACCGATCTTGTGGACGGCGCTTGAATTTCCATATTTTGAATGGTCGTGAAAAGAGTCTGCAGCTCTTTGTCACTCAACTCCTTAACGGTCTTTTCAAAAAGCCCTTTCGAAAGTTCTGGTTTTTTTATCATCTCTTGGATGACGTTATCGCCCATCCGCGAGAATCCCTTCTTCAGCCACTCCCGCACCTTTGAGCCACCAAATAGAGCGCCGTGCGCCATAAACTCGCCCAGCTTCATGGTGTGGGGATGCGGTGCCGTGGCTTCAGGAATCGACGGAACGATGGCGCTGACGCGATCAATAACAACGTTCTCGTTATCAGGAAGCTTGTAAGAAAGTCTCAAGTGCGGGTTTACCAAGGCATTGCTGCGAAGAAAATTGATGATGCCCGCTTCACCATTAAGTTGAATGCGTCCGTCAATCACGAACTCAACGGAGGTTCCGTGCGGACGATTCCACTCCACATCCGTCTTGTTTTTCGCAATCCCTTTATTTTTTTTGAGATCCACTTCCACCTGGCATGACACGGCTTTTTTCATGCCCTTGGTTTTTGTGATCACGCGAACACCTGTCGCTGTAGTCTGCATCGCCCAGGTGGTGGCAGCCGAAATACCGATACCTTGTTGGCCACGACTGCATCGACCGCGACCAAATTTGGAAGACGCCAAATACTCGCCAAAAACCTTGGGAACATCGGCATAAGGAATGCCGGGTCCGTTATCCACGACACGAATCATGATACGGTCGGTGTTCCGCATCGATCCGGTCCCTAGGCGTTCAATGGTCACCTCAACATCAGGAGGAATACCGTTTTCCTCACAAGCATCCAAAGAGTTATCAACGGCCTCTTTCAAGGTCGTTAAAACCGCTTTCGTCGGCGACGAGAACCCCACTTGCTGGAGGTTTTTGGAAAAATATTCTGCCGTACTGGAGGTGGTAATACCTTTTGTTGTCGTCCTAACCACGGCTTGGCATCTCTCCTGTTTTGGGCGAAGTTCCTAATTATTGAAACAAGTTATTAAAAAAAAAGCAAAACGCACTGTCGGAACAACAAGCGCAATCATCTAATGCGCATGCTTATTCTTGGTTTTATTATGATTTCATTAAGTCTCGCGAAAAAGCAGAGTTATCCCATCACTTCCACTCCTCGCTTTTTCAGCAACTCTCAACGAGGGGGTCAGGCGGTGCTGGGACCAAACCATCTGAGGCAGCCACTAGGCTTAAAGAATCCTAAGAAATGGAGCTCACCGTGACGCTTCCCCCAGAGGAGCCGCAGCATCATCTAATGTAATTACCTGTAATCATTATATTTATTTACAGATAGCGACATGTCTCCAATTCAATACACCTCAATGGCTTCTAACAGCCCAAAATGACGTTGCATTTTATGACGAAGGCAAAGTATTTGTCCTTGACTGGGCGGCCAACTTATACCCGTGTCATTGAAAGACAAGAGCTGCTCTTAGATTAAGACCGTTGAGGGGGTAACCAATGAAGACTTTGCGTCATGCAAGAGGATTAGCGTTCCTTGGCGCCACACTTTTCGCCGCACCGGCGATGGCAACAATCATGCCTCCAAACAATCTCCATTTGGAAGATAACGTCGAACTCGACTCCAACGTCACGGAAGCTGACTTCAACAAAGTCATCGATACCGCTGAGGAAGCCTTTAAACCCATTATGAAAAAGCACGGCGGCGTGCTCGATATCAAGCGTCATTGGGAAGATAGTACCGTTAACGCGAGCGCCATCCAGATGGGCGGCACCTGGGAAGTAAATATGTACGGCGGTCTTGCACGCCGTGAAGAAGTAACGCTCGACGGTTTCGCCTTGGTTCTTTGCCATGAAATCGGTCACCACTTGGCGGGCTTCCCGTTTGTGTCTGAATGGGCCGCAAACGAGGGACAAGCGGACTACTACGGCACACAAGCTTGCTTGCGCCAACTTTGGCGCGGCCAAGATAACTCTGTGGCGGCTTCAACCGTCGATGGCGCAGCTCGTCAAGCCTGCGACGAGTCTTGGGCAGCTGAAGGCGATCGCAACCTCTGCTACCGTATCATGATGGCAGGCCGTTCTCTCGCGGAACTCCTCGCTCATGGTCAAAGCAAAGTGAGCTTCTCAACACCAGATGCAAAAGTTGTGAAGCGCACTTTCCATGAACATCCTGAAGCCCAATGCCGTCTCGACACTTTTGTGGCTGGCGCGCTTTGCAAAGCTTCTTTCGACATGAACATTATTCCTGGCGATGAACCTGAAGCGATGAAATACTCCTGCGGTCCTCGTTTCGAAGAAGGTCAGCGTCCACGCTGCTGGTTCAAAGAGAACGACAAAAACAGCGAGCGCCACATTAAAGAAGCGGTAGCCGTTCACTAAGCCACAAATAACTAAATTGAAAGCCCGGGGTTCTTCCCGGGCTTTTGTTTTTAGAAACGAACTAAGCGTTCTCTTTCCTCTGCATCAAACCAGTGACCACAGTGAGAGCAAAAAAAATTTTGTACGCAACCAGTTCGGAGTGGTGCGCGGGAAATCACATTTTACGAAGTCGAAATTGTTTACATGAGAAACTATAACTTTTTGATTTAAGCATTCTTATTTTCTTGATCGCGAAAAAGATACGTTCGGTCTTACCCATAGGGCCATTAAGGAGTGTGTTAACGCGATACTTGCAGCCGTCGCAAAAGTATTGGCCTCCTGGCCGATTTTGTAGAAAAAAAGCGTCACCTAAAAAGCAAAAATAAAAATTTGGTGAAGGAGACATCGCTATGGCATGGCGACCGGCAAAAGGATTTGTCGCAAAAACAAAAATGCTTGTAACAGCAAGAGCACTCGCGACGACAGCATTAGCAATTGGATTCACAACCGCTGCACAGGCAACCATATTGCCGCCTAACGACTTGCACCTGCAAGACAACATGGAAATGGATTCCGGCATGTCGGAAGCCGAGTTCAATCAAGTGATCTCCTTTGCTGAAAGTTACTTCCGCCCCTTTGTGACGCAGAAAGGCGCGAATCTTGTGATCCGCCGCAATTGGACAAACAGCACGGTGAACGCGAGCGCGCACCGCAACGGAAACACATGGTACGTGGACATGTACGGTGGGCTCGCGCGTCGTTCCGAAGTGACAAAAGACGGCTTTGCGCTCGTTCTTTGTCATGAACTCGGCCATCACCTCGCTGGCTTTCCCTTTGTAACGGGTTGGGCAGCGAATGAAGGACAATCCGATTACTACGGTTCGCAGGCTTGTCTGCGCACTCTATGGCGGAATCAAACAACAGAAAATCAAAATGCGCGCCGCACCGTGGACATGGCGGCCCGCAATCAATGCGATCGCACATGGCGTTCCACGAGCGACCAAAATCTTTGTTATCGCATAGCGATGGCCGGTCGATCTTTGGCGGAACTCTTTGCCTACGGCAATCGCATTAGCTTTAGCACGCCCAACCGCACGGTCGTGAGCAGCACGGATCACAGCCATCCGGATGCCCAGTGCCGCTTGGATACTTATGTGGCTGGCGCCATGTGTCCAACAAGCTTTCCCATGAATAAAGTCCCCATGAACAAAAGTGCTGCCTACCAAAGTTCATGCGGAACACAGAGTGTCGGTCAACGCCCCCGCTGCTGGTTCAGCCCCAACGACTAAAACATTGATGGCGAATTATGAGAAATGGCTAGGCACATGCTTAGCCATTTTTTCATTCGTTTTCTCCCTAGTCTGATTTTTGAATTTCCACACATGAACAAGAACCAAGAGATAATGGGAGAAATTTATGAATCGCAGAGAATTGTCGCGAGTGCGCGAAGGCCTGTGAGCATTGTGCGGAACAGGGTGAAGCTGTGCGCTAAAAACATGGGACGGAGATTTCTCCGTCCCTTTCTTATCTTTGCCGCATCCACTCACCCAAGGCGCTAAAGCGCCGGCTGGCTGATTTTGTGAAAAGAAATGGAAAGACCGCGTGCACGGCACTCAATAAGCTCATGACAAAACACTGCGACGCGAAGTAACCGGCAGCACGCGCATGCTGCCCGTACGTTTCCTCAACTTCCACAAGGTGCCGCTTATAAAATGGAGTTTTCCCCGTTGGCATCGTTACCCTCGCGCATGAAATTCATCGTCATGGGTATTCACCAGAATCGTATCGCCCTCTTTCACACCGAGGGGAACCTTGAGGGTCATGCCATTTTCCAGCTCGGCATTGGTCATCACGGTGCCGGTTGCCGTGTTGCCGCGCGTTCCCGGTTCAACGGAGGTCACTTTGAACGACACGAGCTGAGGAATCTCGACGTTGACAGGCACACCGTTGAAATACATCGCACGAATTTTTAAATCCTCGCGAAGGTAGCGGGCTTGGCTGCCGATGGCTTCGAGGGGAAGATTGAATTGTTCGTAGGATTCTTGATCCATGAAAACCGCATCCGTGCCTTCGTTGTAAAGATATTGCACGTTGGTATAAACCAAATCAGGTTCATCAAATTTCGTTCCCGCTTTAAACCCCTCGGTGACAAATTTACCCGTCAACAGGTTGCGCATTTTCACCTTGGAAACGCCAGCTCCTCCGCGCCCGCCGAGAGCCTGAACGTTGACGTCCAGAATGACGAAGGGTTCGTTGTTATAAAGAATGCGGACGCCTTTTCCAAAATCGGTTGTGCTAATCATCTTCGCTCCTATCCATGCCGCAAGTTGTTTGCACGGTCAGAAAAATCTGTTACAAAACCTTCCGTTACATCTCTTTCTATCACGTTGAGGGGAAAACGTGGACGCTAATCGCAAACGTTTATACCGCTGGATCGAGGCCTATCCAGACCGTCGCGCGTCCTTGTTGCCGCAGAACCTTCCCGATGAACTTCTGGAACTGTTGGTGGATGACAGTAAGCGTACCGGTGAACACATTAGCTGTGCGACTCTTCTCATGAAAAGTCATGTAGAAGATTGTCAGTCCCTGGTGTGCCGCGAGGAAGAGCTGACCCGCTCCATTCATAACTATGTCCATGCCCTCCGGTTGGAGCAGTTGCAGCGGCGCAATATTCTGCGCTATGAACCCAGCGCGACACTGGACAACGTATTGGCTGAAGAGCCCTTTCATTATGAATTAACGGATTACGGACGCAGCATCGATTCCAAGGAACTTTCGCTGCCACGGCAATAAGATGATCTTACGCATTTTACTGATATTGCTCCTCTTTCCTCTCTTTGAGGCGAAAGTATACGGTCTCGTTTACTCGTGGATTCGCCCGGAGTTGGGGGCACAGATGGCTATTGAAGCCATCATCCTGGCTCAGATCGTGATTTCGTTTCTCGGCTTCAGATTGCTTAAGGGTCAGCTCAAGCGCCTCGGCGGCGGCTTCTTCACCAACGTGCGCCATCAAGGGCACGCATTGCAAGCCGCAGGGGACACCCTTTTCTACGCCCTCGCTGGCTTTATCTTTTTGCTGCCGGGCTTTGGCGCGGATGTACTGGCGCTTCTCCTATTCCTACGTCCGGTGCGCCTGCTGATTGAGCGACGCCTCTTACACCGCATGCAGGCCTACTTCACGGTGAAGATGAGCCGCAACGGCTTCTCAGCGAGCGCGGGATTTCCGGGAGGCTTTCCCGGTGGTGGCTTCCCTTCCTCAGGCCCTTACGGCGAGCAGCCTCGTGATACGGAGCCAAGACAAAAAATTTCTTCTCGTGACGACATCATCGACGTGGACGTGGTCGAACACTAATCCGTGCCTCACTCTTTTGAGGTATAATGGGCGCAAACCCAATACCTGAAAGAGTTCAATCATGCGAAAGTTCTTGCCGCTCGTGACGGCCCTTTGGGCTGGATGGTCATCGCTCGCATCAGCAGCTTCTTCAGCCGATGCGCCACACGTGAAAGCGTCCCTAGTCTCCGCCACGGAGAACATTCAGGCAGGCCAAGAGGTCAAGGTCGGCATTCATTTTAAGATGGATAAAAATTGGGCTCTGTCCTGGCGCAATCCTGGAGACGCGGGTGAACCCATTCAAGTGCAATGGCAACTCCCCCAAGGCGTCACCGCGGAGAGCATGGCGTGGCCTTACCCAGATCAGATTCCCACCGGCTCGCAGCTGAACTTTGGCTACCAGGAAGAAATATTGCTTCCCGTGACCTTAAAAGTCGCGGCTGACGTGAAATCACCGGTGCAAGTGCAAGCGGCGGTGAGCTGGACCGTCTGTCAGGAAACCTGCGAACCAGGAAAAGCCACTCTCGACCTCAGTCTTCCCCTTGAACCGGAAGCCAAACCTTCAGCGTTTGAAACGTTATTTGCAAACAGCTCCGACACTCTGCCAAAGCCTCTCCCTCCCCGCACCCAGATTGAAACTCAATGGCACAACGACAATGTGGAACTAAAAATTCAGCCGGTTTCCGTTGAAGAAAAAACACCGGACGTTTTCTTTTTCCCCGCGGATCGTGGCATCATCACTCACAGCGCGTCTCAGACCGTGAGTTGGAACGGCGATCAACTTTCCATTAAACTCGCAACCAACAACGCCGCTTCGAAACCAGATCAGCTCAGCGGTGTATTGCGCGTGGGCACCCGCTATTTCACGGTGGAGCCGTCGTTAAAACCCGTCACCAACGAAGCGCTCAACACCAGTCTTCTTCAGGCTCTGTTATTGGCCTTTATCGGTGGCATGATCTTAAACGGCATGCCCTGCGTTTTTCCCGTTCTATCGATCAAAGCCGTTGGTTTGTTGAAACACACAAATTCCGAGGAGGATAAGAAACGCTCGCGCTTTCACGGCATCGTCTACGCCATTGGCGTTCTTGTTTCCTTCTGGCTTCTCGCGGGCGCGCTGTTGATGCTCAAGGCAGGCGGCGAAAAAATCGGTTGGGGCTTTCAGCTCCAATCTCCTTACGCCATCACGGGCCTCGCCCTTTTGCTTTTTGCGATGGCTCTTAACTTAGCGGGCGCTTACGAAATCCGCGCTTCTTGGGTGGGTGTCGGTCACGGCCTCGCCTCCAGAAAGGAAGCGATTGGCGCCTTTTTTAGCGGCGTTCTCGCGACAGTGGTGGCCACTCCCTGCACCGCGCCTTTTATGGGCACCGCGCTCGGCTATGCGGCGTCACAACCGCCAGCAATTGCTCTCGGCGTTTTCACATCACTCGCCTTGGGACTCGCGTTTCCTTACGTTCTTCTTTCATGGTTTCCCATCATCGGTCGATGGATGCCGCGTCCGGGCCGTTGGATGGAAACACTGAAGCAGGTGATGGCGTTTCCCCTCTTTGCCACGGTGATTTGGCTCCTTTGGGTTCTCGGCAATCAGGTGGGAACAACGGGTGTCGCCGGCGCTCTGACCGCGTGCCTTCTCTTGGCGATAGCGACATGGACTTACCAACGTTGGCAAACCGTTAAAGGAACGGTGATCGCTCTTATGATTGCCGTCAGCGCTTTGGCGCTCGGTGTGCGCGTCTCCGGAACTTCGGGGGCCGCGGTGACAAAAGCGGACGCGAATGAATCAGGATGGGTTCCATACACACAGGCGAAGTTGGATGAATTTCTCGCGGCGGGGAAACCAGTGTTTATCGACTTCACCGCCGATTGGTGCGTCACGTGTAAAGTCAACGAAGCGGCGGCCTTGCAACCAAACATGGTGGCGGAGATGCAAGCGCGTGGCATCACACCAATGAAGGCGGATTGGACCAATGATAATCCAGAGATTGCCAACGCCCTTGCTTCATTTGGACGCGATGGCATTCCCCTCTACGTGCTTTACGGAAAAAAAGGCACCGTGCCGAAAATCTTGCCGCAGGTGCTTACAGAGTCGATTGTATTAAACGCGTTTGATGAGATGGGCTTAAAAAAGTAAACGAAAAGGGCGCGAAAGCGCCCCTTTTTTCGTCAACTGAAACGATCTACCACAGTGACTGATGCTCGGATTACATGATTTCCACAGACTTCACGGCACCGCCAATTTTCGCGCCAAGGGCACGCAGGCCTTTAACCTCTGTGGCCTGTGAAAGTTTCAGAACTTCCTCTCCATTGGTTTTCTTCTTAAACGTGACTTTCACCTTCGGCTCCATCGCCGTTGTCACGAGAAGAATTTTCAACTTCGGATTGAAGTCCACAAACTGTTGGCGCCCCGAAGCGGCAGCGGGATCGATTTGGAAACGCTTCACGTAAGAAGCATCGCGATCACCGTCGTAGTACACGACCGACATCACGGTGCCTTTATAGAACTTACGGATTTCCAACAAGTCGTCCGCGTACATGTTGGTAAGGCTGTAGTTCGTTAGTTCGTAGGAACCCGTCGGGTAAATCACGAGAATTTTTTCATCATCCTTGAATTCACCGAGGTAATCGCCGCGATTTTCGGTATTGAGACGGCGCTCGTTGCGATCGAAGAAAATCTTCATCGCCGACAAGGTTGATTTACCTTTGGAAACCAAACTTGCGTTCTTCACGCCCTCTTTCGTTACCAACTGTCCCACCACTTTGCGTTCTTTGATTTCAATATCCGCAAAGTTGATCTTAATGGGTTTCTTCGCGTCCTTCAGTTCAACCTGCACCGTTTCCGCCTCGCCGTTCGGGTTCACGGAGAAGTAGAAGACGCGGCTGTCTTTAGTCCCCTTCGTCATGGGGTACAGCTTGTTACGCGTGATGGAGGTAATGTTGAAACGTTTCGCGAACACGGCGCCATCTTTACCGTCGCGATAAATCAGATGGTAAATGCAACGGTCATTCGCGCGCTGGAACAGCTCCACATAGACGATGTTTTTACCGACGAATGTCTTATCAGCAACCTTCGCCACCATAAACTGGCCGTCTTGGGTAAAGGCAATAACCTCATCCAGTTCGGAGCATTCGGCGACAAACTCGTCCTTTTTCAGACTTGTGCCAATAAAACCTTCCTTGCGGTTAACGTAGATTTTCTGGGTAACAGCCGCAACGGCCTGGCGTTGTACCGCGCTGAAAGTATCAATTTTCGTACGGCGCTCGCGACCTTTGCCGAATTTTTCCAGCAGCATTTTGTAGAAGCTGATGGCGAACTCGACCAAGTTTTCAAGATCATGCTCGACCTGTTTCAAGTCAGCCTTCAACTTTTCCATCGCTTCGCGGGCTTTATCCCCGTCAAACTTTGAAATGCGCTTGATCTTGATTTCCGTCAACTTCGTCAAATCGTCCTGAGTGACCGCGCGATAGAACTTCTTCGCGAACGGGGCCAAACCCTTATCGATCGTGCTTAGAACCGCATCCCAGGTGGTCGCGGTTTCGATGTTGCGGTAAATCTTCTCTTCAATAAAGATCCGCTCCAAACTGGCGAAGTGCAATTTTTCCTGCAACTCGTGCCGCTTAATCTCAAGCTCACGCTTTAACAGATCCACCGTCTGATCGGTGGATGATTGCAACACATCACCCACACCGCAGAAGTCTGGTCGGCCTTCTTTGATGATGCAGCAGTTAGGTGAAATCGATACTTCACAATCCGTGAAAGCATAAAGAGCATCCACAGTTGGTTCAGGCGATGCTCCCGGTGGCAAGTGGATCAAAATTTCCACGTGCTCCGCGGTATTGTCTTCCACCTTGCGGATTTTGATTTTGCCTTTGTCGTTGGCGGCAAGGATCGACTCAATCAATGAACCCGTGGTGGTCCCAAAAGGAATCTCTTTGATGCGAAGAGTCTTTAGATCCATCACTTCGATCACCGCGCGCACGCGGATTTTTCCACCACGCTTGCCATCTTCATACTGATTGAAGTCGGCAATACCGCCCGTCGGAAAGTCTGGTAGAAGTTTCGGCTTCTTCCCTTGCAAAATGCCAATGGACGCCTTCACCAACTCAATAAAATTATGCGGCAATATCTTTGTGGAGAGACCCACCGCGATGCCTTCAACCCCTTGGCTAAGAAGAAGGGGGAATTTAACCGGCAATTTAACGGGTTCTTTGTTGCGACCATCGTAGGAATCCTGCCACTCGGTAGTATCCGGATTGAAAAGGATGGTTTTCCCTAATTCAGACAAGCGAGCTTCGATATAACGAGGCGCCGCGGCAGAGTCACCGGTGAGGATGTTACCCCAGTTACCTTGGGTATCCACCAGCAGCTCTTTCTGTCCAAGTTTCACCAGCGCGTCGCCGATAGACGCATCGCCGTGCGGGTGATAACGCATCGTATGACCGATAACATTGGCCGCTTTGTTGAAACGACCATCATCCAATTCCCAGAGGGCATGGAGAAGGCGTCGCTGTACGGGTTTTAAACCATCCTCAAGGTTCGGAACCGCACGATCAAGGATCACATAACTGGCGTAGTCCAAGAACCAGTTTTTGTACATGCCCGCGACATGCTCATCATCTTCAAAAAAATCCTGCGCCACGGACGCGCCACTGCGCTCAACGGTGGTATTTTCTTCGTCTTTATCTTCAATACTCATTTACAGCTTCCTTTAAACCATCACTTCTTCAGCGCGCAGATTGTCGATAATAAAGTCTTGGCGTTCCTGTGAGTTCTTGCCCATGTAATAGCGCAAGATGCTGCCCACGGATGATTGCTGCGCCAAGCGCACGGGATCGAGGCGCATATTTTCGTCGATAAACTGCTTAAATTCGTCTGGAGAAATTTCACCGAGACCTTTGAAGCGGGTGATTTCCGGCTTACCCTTGAACTGCTCCAACGCCCGCGCCTTCTCCACGTCATCAAAACAGTAAACCGTCTTGTTTTTATCCCGCACGCGGAAAAGAGGCGTCTGTAGGATGTAAACGTGCCCCTTTCGTACCAGCTCCGGGAAGAATTGCAGGAAGAAGGTCATGAGCAACAATCGAATGTGCATACCGTCAACGTCGGCATCCGTGGCGATCACGATGCGATTATAACGGAGACTCTCGATGCCATCTTCAATGTTGAGAGCATGCTGCAACAGGTTAAATTCTTCGTTTTCGTAAACCACTTTTTTCGTCAAACCGAAGCTGTTAAGAGGTTTACCGCGCAGACTAAACACCGCCTGTGTCTGCACATCCCTAGCTTTCGTCAACGACCCACTCGCAGAATCACCCTCGGTGATAAAAATCGTCGAGGCATCCGCGTTCTTTTGGCTGCCGTCAAAGTGCACACGGCAATCCCGCAATTTTTTATTAAAAACACTCGCCTTTTTCGCGCGCTCGTTCGCCAGTTTCTTAATGCCGGCAATGTCTTTTCGTTCACGCTCGGATTGCAAGATCTTCTTCTGCAATTCCTGAGCAACGGTTGGATTGCGGTACAAATACGCATCCAGTTCTTTGCGTAGGAAGTCCATGATAAAGCTGCGGATTGTCACGCCGTCAGGACTAATGGTCAATGAACCCAATTTTGTTTTTGTCTGGGATTCGAAAACGGGCTCTTCGACCTTCACACTAATCGCCGCGATCATACCCGCGCGAATATCAGCGGCATCGTATTCTTTCTTAAAGTGATCGCGAATGGTCTTCACGATCCCTTCCCTTAACGCCAACTGGTGCGTACCACCCATGGTGGTGTGCTGGCCGTTAACGAATGAATAATGCTCTTCGCCGTACTGGTTGCCGTGAGTGAGCGCAATCTCAATATCGTGACCGCGAACAGAGATGATCGGGTAACGAATCTCTTCCTGATTCACGTGACGATTTAATAGGTCAAGAAGCCCGTTCTTAGATACATAAGAATTGCCGTTAAAGGTGATCTTTAAGCCGCGATTGAGGAAAGCATAGTTCCAAATCATCTCTTCGACGATGTCGAAGCGGAATTTAAAGCTCTTAAAGATGGTGTCATCCGGCATGAAACTAATTTCGGTGCCGTTTGCCTCCGTTGTTTTCGTGATGTTTTCATCTTTAACGAGATTGCCGCGATCAAATGTCGCGGATTTCATTTTGCCATCGCGGAAGGACTGCACGCGGAAGAAACGAGCCAGGGCGTTTACCGCCTTCGTACCAACACCGTTGAGACCGACCGACTTCTTGAATGCGGCGGAGTCGTACTTACCGCCTGTATTGATCTTGGAAACGCAATCAATGACCTTTTCCAACGGAATGCCGCGGCCATAGTCACGAATTTTCACTTGGTGGTCAGACACCGTGATGTGAATGGCATCGCCTGCCCCCATCACATGCTCATCGATGGAGTTGTCCATGATCTCTTTAATAAGAACATAGATCCCGTCATCGGCCGCGGCGCCATCGCCCAGCTTACCGATGTACATGCCGGGACGCATGCGAATGTGCTCTTTCCAGTCGAGCGACTTAATATGCTCCGCGTTGTATTCTACTTTTGCCAACTCTCACCTCGTCCTGGCTAACCGTCTTTGAGAATAATCGAACAAGATTCCGACTGCGGGTCGTAAGTCACCGCCGCTTTACCAGTCTCTAATTGGCGTCGCACCTGCCCCACCTTTTCATCGAGGGGGAATTCGCGCCGACCATAATCGGTGCCCTCCCTTAACACAAATAATTCGATGACGCCGCGTAAGGCCTCTGGGGACAAGAGTTCCCAGGGAACTTCCACGGGATTGGAGTCCATCATGCTACAACCATATAACCTAGTGAAACGACATAGCCTTTAAACTTGCCAAAAAATTTCCATCTGTCCAAGACAAGTTTTGGTTTTTTACAAAGGACTATTAGTAACCAGCACTTACCAATAAAATCCTTAGAAGATGTTATACAGAGAAGCATTGTTAAAACACTCGCCGCCCATTGTGTATTCGTGCCCCAAAAGGAGAGCCTCGTGTTTTTTGAATGGAACAATAAGCTCGATGTCCATGTGGAAGCGATGAACGATGAACACAAGATGATCATCGCCCTCATGAATCAGATGCATGACGAAGTGGAGCAGAAGGCGCCGCATGAGAAGGTGCTCAAGACCATTGCCGAGCTGGAGGCTTTCGCGGTGACACACTTCTCCGAAGAAGAAGCTTATCTGGAGAGCATCAAGTATCCAGGTGTCAGGCAGCACCAAGAGATTCACAAGAAACTCTTGGAGCGCTACGCCATTCAAAAAGAAGAGTTTATAAAGTCCAATGGCCAAACGGCGCCGCAGTTCTTCTCATTTCTAAAGGTATGGCTATCATCCCACATCATGGGCATCGACTCCCATTACGGTGAATTCTCGCTGACGAAATCCTAAGGAGACTTCCGCCCCTCATGCTCCCCCCGTTCACTAATCCTGTAACCACTATGACAGGCCACGCATTTATCCGTGATGGTGCCCAGGCGCTCGATCACTTGTTCGCGGGACAGACCTGCATCGATGTCGCCGGCTAAATGATCAAAATCCCCGTGCAGGCTCATTCCGAGGGTCTTAAATTCGGCCGGAAGCTTAGCAACAAGGCCGGGATCACCATCGACAGCCATGATCATACCGGCGGTGCGGGCTGATACGGCGGCAGCCTTCATATCGTCCTTGGCCACGGCCTTAAGAACACCATTGACCGCACCAAGGATAACGCGCATCTCATGCAGCACCATGTTCTTTTCATCAGCCGTGAGTATGATGGCGCTGCGGCCATCGGGGCTCGAAGTCGTCTTCCCAAAGATAAAAAAATAGGCGCCCACAGCCATCGTTACCAACCAAAGCACGAGCGAACCAACTGCCAGCTTTCTCATGTTTCAACTCCTTTTGGACAAAAAGACGCCGTCCTTCAGAACGTGAATGGAATCCGAATACTCCTCGAGAATGGCATCATGCGTGGCGAACACAAACGCCGTGCGTTTCCGTTCGTTGAGCTCCTTCATGAGTTCGAGCACGCGCCGCGATGTCTGAGAGTCAAGGTTTGCCGTGGGTTCATCGGCGATCACAAGCTCTGGCTGACTCACCATCGCGCGCGCGATGGCCACCCGTTGACGTTGCCCACCCGAAAGTTCGTCCGGTCGATGGTGCCGGTGTTTCTGCAGCCCAACAAGATCCACCCACTCCGCGACCCGCGCCACCTTTTCGCTTTTAGGAATATCGTTGCGAATCATCAGCGGCACCATGATGTTCTCTTCCATGGTAAGGACGGGATTAAGATTAAAGGATTGGAAGATAAATGAAATGTTGCGCGAACGAAGCGATGCAAGCGCATCATAGTCTTTGTATGAAACCAAGTCGCCCTTGAGCAGCACTTCTCCTTCCGTCGGTTCGTCGAGAAGACCGAGAATATTGAGCAGAGTGGATTTACCGGATCCGGACGGACCTCGAACGATCAGGAAGTCGCCCGCATTCACCTTAAAGTCGATTCCTCTCAGGGCTTGCACATCGGTGTGCCCGGACTGATACGTTTTATAGACACCTCGAAGTTCAATCATGAATCGATTCCTTTTCTTTTAGAAAGACCATTTCCAATCGATGCTTGCCATCCAGTCGAAAGGATACAAAATGCTCGAGAGTTCACTCTTTTTATGCACGCTGAGAACACTAAGCCCCATTTCGCTTCGATCCGTGGCAAGGAGAGTCACGCGACTCAGACTGAGAGTGTCATCACCATCCAGATCATGGATCAGCGACTGCGTGACATTCCAGCGGTCAGCAAGCTCAATAAAGTTCAGACTGGCAAGAAGATAATTTTTTCTGACAAATGGATTTAACGCGTTCGCGTTTAAATCAACGGAGCGATTTTTAGCTTCCCCAAAAGGCTTCATGCGCGTGATGATCCGCGCCTCGTCATCGCTAAGACCAGCATCGTTATGGTAATATTCAGTTCGGACCGTCCACAGGCTACTACCCTCGTAGCCCGCTCCCGTCAGATAACTCCAAGTGTCTTTTCGTGGGAAATTAAAGGTTATCTCTTTTTCTCGGTAACCAGCTTCGCCATATAACTTCCACACGCTTTTAATAAAGGTCTGTGCCGAGAAGCCAAAAACCTTGGCTTCATCCAAAGTTCCGATATCGAGCTGCATATCCACATGCGCAAACTGATGAAACGATCGCGCCATGAAGCCAAGTGTCGATGCATCTTCGCGCGGCATTCCCTGATCGTTGACGCGATCGACAGGCAAAAGAATCAAATCAAAACTTTGCTTCTGTGTCATCCACGAGGCACGCGCCAGCCAAACCCCGGATCGATCTTCATCAAGCCCCGGGAGAGATTGGCGCCCATGGAGAACGTCACTGGGAGAGATGATCAGACCGGGGGAACGGCGATTACGCTCCTTGCCCAAGGCGAGAAGCCAGCGCTCGCCAAACCGCTTCCGCACCCCAAATTGATTCACCCGCAAAAGTCCGTGATGGGTTGACTCATAGTATGTCGCGCGAAGATCGCCGAACAACTCGCTCTCCGCGTAAATAGGTACCTTGGTCTCCAACGAAGCCTCCGCGCCTACCGCTTCTTTACGATCCTTGGAAACAGAGAGCAGATCGTAGCGCCCTTTGAGGTAACCACGAAAAAACGTCGTGGTGCTATGAGGCTCCACGTCCTTAACAGCCATCTCTGGCAGCCCTGAAGCTTCCCCCAAATCTTCCGAAGTTGCCTGCACATTTTGTGGCAGAACGGCAACAATGCCTACTATCAGAGCAAGAATCTGCGCTCGCATGTTATTTCCCCAAATTGTCTACCGTGAACCGGGAGTCGGGAATTTTATTGTCTTCGCGAACTGAAACAACGACGAGTTCTGATTTTTGTTTGGTGATGACATTTTCCATGACGAGTTGGCTCGGTCGCTCGATCCTTCCAAACGAACGGACACTCCCATAGAGGCAACGCTTTAAGAGCGTGCCATGTGAATCGTAGAAGTATTGCTGAACGGGCTGACGGGTTTTCTTATCGACCCATAGCCTCATCTTTTGATAAGGCGCGTCCGCCACCTTAGCCTCAAGATCGATGATCCATTGATTCGGCAGTTCCTTTTTTATGGAAGCATTGTAGCGATGCAACCAATCGATTCTCAGAATGTCGGCATTGGAAAAATCTCCACCCGCAAAACTATCTTTATCCGCAATGCGAACCGCCCGCCCTACCGTCGGCATCCACGTCCAAATCGTCTCGCTTAAGCGGAGAACTTCGCGCCCTTTCTCCCGCTCCGGTTTTTGAAAGTAAGCGTGGGAATGATTCACATCTTTGATGCGAAAGAGCACCTCATACGCCGTCACGACTCCGTTGGGTCGATGATTGGTAAACTGGTAGAGCGCTTCCACGTTGGGAGGCGCGAGGCTCTCTTCGATGGTGCGAACAATATCGGCGGCCGTCTCGGCGGCCCATGCCCCTTCGGCAACAAACAACACGGCAAGCAACCCAATAAAACGCCCCTTATGCATACGCATCTCCCTTTATGTTGAAGTAAGCGCGGTAACCGGCTTCATACGGCTGGCGCGATGTGCTGGAATAAGACTCGCCAATAAAGCCGCCGCAACGGAGATCATCAGCACCATCACCAAAAACTCACCGCTTGCGTTGGGATAAATGATTGTCCCCGAGGTCTGTCCCGGTACGGTAAATGGGATTCCCGTCTTGCTCAGAAAAAGAAGCACGATCGCGACTCCACCAAGGCCCGCCACGCCGCCACCAAGACCAATGATGGCCGCCTCACCCAGGAAGAGCAGCATGATGTGATGCCGCCGATAACCCAGCGCCATAAGAGTTCCTATTTCTCGCGTACGCTCCATCACCGTCATGAGAGACGTGTTGACGATGGCAGAAATGACGATGGTAAAAACGATGACGAGGACGGCGGAGAAAATCGCATCTTGAAGAGCCATAGCGTCTTTAAGAAAGCCGGCAAGATCAAGCCATGTTTCCGCCACCCAATCCGTTGGAATGTATTGAGACAGAGAAACAGCCGCCTCCTGATAACGCGTTTCGTCGTGGATGCGGATGGCTACTTCCGTCACCTCATCCCCGAGACTAACGACTGAGCGCAATGTCGCTAAATCAAGCCAAGCCATGCGTGCCCCCGCGCCTGGGGCGCCTATGTCCACGACACCGTGAATGCGCGCGATAATCGCTTGTTGCATATTGTTTCTATCGACAATCAGAAGGACGACCTCATCGCCGATCGCGGCGCCAAAGCCCCGCATAAGACTCGGAGTGATGAGGATTTGATGGGAGCCCTTGGCTATGGGCAGCGCCGGGGTATCAGCCGACGCCAAAGAGGCATCAAGAGTTTTAGCCTCTTCAAGATCATTATCGTCAACGGACTCCGATGGGACTTCCGCACTTGAATCAAGTGCCGCGCCTTGGACGACGGCTTCCGGAAAACGCGGACACACCTCATACTCGCGGCGGGAATCAAACGCCGTTACCATGACGGGAGTTGAGCTCTGACTTTTCTGGTGATTGAGAAGCGCCATGATCCGCACCCTGGGTGAGAGCGCACGAACCGCCTCATGCTTCGTCAGAACGCCCTCTTCTTCTTTGGAGAAAGGAATCAACGTCTTGTAGGGATTCGTTTCAAGCGAATCCTGATAACCGCGCTTGTGGATTTGTACGTCACCGTGAACCCTGCGCGCGAGACCACTCCCGATCTCACCCTGCAACCCATTCAAGAGAGCTCTGGTACCGGTTACGACAAACGTGCCAATAAACACGGTCAAAATCGTAATGAATGTCCGCCTCTTATTCCGGCCAACGTTACGGAAGGATACTTTGAGTAGATCCCACATGCATGCGCCCTCGATAAACTATGTATAGTAAGTACTATACCCATCTCTTCGACAAAGTATAGTAACAACTTTACACATTGCGATTAATGTGCTGATATCATGAGGATTATGGAGGAGATAATGAAATCAAAATCAGGGGACATCGATCTCAGCCAGCTCGAAAAAGAGACGGAGCTTTATCAGAACCCGCCTACGCAAAAGCAAGAGGACATCCTCAAGGCCGCCGAGGACCTGTTTACCAAACACGGTTTTCTGGAGACCCCGACGGCTGAAATTGCCCGACAAGCAAATGTCACGGAAAAAACACTGTTTAAGCATTTTCCTTCAAAGGATGACCTCCTTCGCCGCATTCTTTTTCCTTGGATACTGCGCACCCTGCTCCCCACCCAAGTGCGTCGCATGAAGGATACGTTCAACGGCGAGCGTAGTTTTGGCGAGACGTTTCTCGCTTTCGCGCGCGATCGCATCGTTGAACTGGGGCGCAACAAGAACAAGATGAAATTTGTTCTCACTGAACTTCTACGCAACAATAAAGCCCGGCAGAAAATTCACGACATCTGGGTGGAACAGGTATGGCATGACGCCGTGGCTGTGGTGGAGCGCGCTCAAAAGGAAGGCAAGATTCGTTCAGACATAAACGCCACGACCTTGGTACGCATGCAGATCGCGCTTGTGGCCGGCTTCGCCGCACGGAAGGTGCTATTTACGGAAAATGAGCCGATCGACGATGAGAAAGATCTGCAGGAAGTGCTTGATATCTTACTTCACGGCATTGCCAGAAAGTAAAGAGTCGCCTGAGTACCGATGAGCCTTGTGAATACCGCGGCAACGCCGCCCCAACGGGCCGATTTAATGATCTCGTTACCTACGCGCATCCTATCCTTCGATCTCCTCGCCCGGGTAATAGACCTGCTGATCATGCACTTTCGCAAAAGAGGGAAGGTGATGGGGCTTCACTGAATGCTCATCAAAGATATCCTTCACCTCAAATCCATGAGCTAATGCGGCATCGGCAATGAGCGACCTGTGACAGCGCCATGGAAGCACTTCAGCGCACATGACTGCCGTGGGTTCTCGGCGCGCACGAGCGAGAAGATCGGCGAGAGCTTCCCGGAATTCAGCCGTCTGCATGTGATCAGCATACCCTTGAAACGATTTATTGCGCCAAGCCGTGTTGATGGAGTTTCTATGAGCGGGACGCAGACCGGCTAATCCTGGCGCGTGTGCATAGCGAATGCCAATACTCGCGAGTTCCTGCGGCAGCGTTTCACGATTGAAATAAGGATTCGCGCGTGATCGCGGCATTTTTCGCACATCAACGAGACTCTTAATGCCATTTTGTTGCAGAGTTCGCAGAAACGCGTCGAGTGCTCTGTTGGAATGTCCAATAGTAAAGAGTGTGCTCATGAAACCTCCTCATCACTAGCGCGACTGAACTTCTTCTGATGGCGCCCTCATGCGTGGTTTTTTTTCCTTTGCGGGAGGCGGCACACGCCGTCCCACCGCACCTTCTCGACGCGCCTCGTTAGCCGTCCACAACGCGATGGCCGCGGGCACGAGAAATCCTAGGTAAGACCACTGAACGTAACAAAACGCTCCAACGAAAGAGCCAAGGATAAAAGATCCAATGGTCGCGGCACGAAGCTTGTTCGCTTTGTATTCGCGCTCCTTTGCGGGAGCATCAAGCTTGCCAAGGCGGTGTCGAATAATGCCGAGACCTAAATCGGTGGTGATACCCGTGAGATGAGTCGTGCGTACCGTGGCGCCGGAGGATGAAGTGATGGCGGCATTTTGCAGACCGCTGGCACCACAGAGAAGCGCCAGAAGCACATAGTCTTGGTGCAAAATGACGGTATCTCCAAATGTGCCAAAGAAATCAAAATAACCAAAAATCGCGACAGCCGCGAGCAACGTGGCCACGAGCCCCATGACAGGCGCATAGCGGTTCCCGTGAACACGGTGCGCGAGTTTTCTTTCGGTCAAATACGCGGAGAGCATGACACCGAGCAAGAAATAGAGCGGGACGGACAAGATCGCGAGAGCCGGCATGATTCCGGATTTAAAGAGCGCCACGCCCGCGAGGGTTGCAAATCCTGTAACATGGGTGACGAACCGCTCACACGCCAGAAATCCTCCAGCGTTAACGTGTCCCGCCAGAAAACTGAGAAGAAACCAATCAAAGTAGACGCGTTTGCGAACGCTCTCGTGGATAGTATGGGAGAACATGACGCTCCACCTTCGGGATCTAGACTGACTGCAAAAAATATAGTCGGTAAAATTCGAAGTAAATACAAAATTCCAATCTTGTAGGACATCCTCTGAAAGTTCATGCGTAACCGCGTGATCTTTCACCCCCCGTCAAATGACCTACACAAAAAAATCTCAAATAAAAATCACGATCTAGACCAAACGGTCCATGGATCTTTTGCGGCAGGGCTCCGATGCTGAAGATCAAGCGTGGATGATCCGCGCCGTGACCCCAAGGAGTCGTTATGCAGTTAGAGCGACAGAAAGTTTACGATCCTTTCCTTCGCCTTCTTCATTGGACCATGGCCCTCAGCGTCATTGTGCTGTTGGGGACGGCATGGTCCCATGAGTTATTCGAAAAGGGACCATATGAGAAAGCTGTCTGGCTGATACACATCTACACGGGCTATATCCTCTCCGCCGCGTTCGGCTTTCGCCTTATCTGGGGGCTGATAGGACCAAAGCACGCTCGTTTTTCCGCTCTCTGGCACCCGCGTGCCTGGATGCGCAGCCTCAGAACGCTTGACTTCAAGTTGGGTGATGAATTCGGTCATCATCCAACCGCGAGCATCGCCTATCTCGGTTTCTACGGAATGCTTCTCGCCATGATTGTGACCGGTCTCGGGTTAGCGGCCATTGAACACAGCACAGGCCCATTGGCTGAATGGTTGAGCGACAGCGTTTGGTACGCGGATCTCTTTGAAGAACCGCATGAAGTCATTGCCACTTTCATCATCGCCTTCATCATCATGCACATCGGCGCGATGCTTTTGCACGAGCGCCTTGAGAAGATTCCCATAAGTCAGGCCATGATCAGCGGCTATCAATATCGCCGCTTGAAGAAAGCCAATACCTCAGCCCCGGAAAAGGAGACTCCCCATGATTAGGCATATGACTTTAACGTGCGCTCTGATGATCTTTAGCGCTCCGGCTTTCGCCGACACGCCTGACGGCATTCTCGATCACTATCGCAAAGCGGCGCAGACGGAAGACGCTAAGTTTCAAAATTTTTCGGCTGAACGGGGCAAGGCCTTTTATTTTTCGGAACACAAGGATACCGGAGAGGTTATGAGCTGCGCTTCTTGTCACTCGGACAACGCCAAGGGCATCGGAAAAACCCGCGCGGGAAAGGAGATCAAGCCAATAGCCCCCGCGGCCAATGCGAAGAGATTCACTGAGCTTAAGAAAGTCGAGAAGTGGTTTAAGCGCAATTGCAAGGACGTGCTTGCTCGCCCCTGCACGTCGCAAGAAAAAGGCGATTTTCTCACTTACCTCTTGTCCGTCCAATAAAAGGAGAAGTCATGAAACTGAAACTCTATTTACTTGTTGGAGCCTGCATCTTGTGGAGTGGGAATTCGTTGCTTCACGCTGACGACGACTATGAACGCCACGAGAAACATCACGACAAGCGTGAGAAAAAATCAAAGGCGTTGCGCTCATTTCCTCTTCTAACAAACGAAGCCTGGAAGGCCGAGTGCGCCAGCTGCCACACGCTTTACCACCCCGGCCTCCTTCCTGAACGCTCTTGGAAGAAGATGATGGGACAGCTTGAGAATCATTTTGGCGAGGACGCATCGGTCGACGATGCGGCGCAAAAAGAAATTACCGACTTTCTATCCGCCCATAGCTCCGACAAGGGAGAGAGCCGACGGGCCGAGAAATTTAACCGCTCTATCCCGCTGGGGGAAATCCCACTTAGAATCACCGAGACGCGTTATTTCGAACACAAGCATCGTGAGATTGACGCCGACGTTTGGAAGCGTAAAAAGATAGGGAGCGCCGCTAACTGCGGAGCCTGTCACGGAGAGAATGCGGAAAAAGGAATCTTCGAGGAAGAATTCGTTAAGATTCCCAAGGGGCCATGATGGAACAACTCGACGCGCGAGAACGCTTGGGGCTTATCGGCTTTCTTGTTTTTATCGCCGGAATGCTGATCGCTGATCTTATCGGCGATTTTCAGTCGGATAGCTCTGCTTTGCACCTATTGACGGAAGGAAGTCTCGCCGTAGCCGCTTTGACGGTTGCCGCCATGGTGTGGAGAAAATTTCGTTTTCTGCAAAAAGAAAATACGGGCTTGCGCGTGGACATTGCGCATGTCCGTGCGAGCGAATTGGAATGGCGTAACGCGGCTTCACGTCACATCAAGGGCCTATCGCACGCCATCGAAGAACAGTTTCAGCGCTGGAACCTAACTCCCACGGAGAAAGAGGTCGCGCTTCTTCTACTCAAGGGCTTAAGCCTTAAGGAAATCGCCGGCGTGCGTGCGAGCAGTGAGCGCACGGTACGTCAGCACTCGTTGATGGTTTATCAGAAATCAGGTTTGAGTGGTCGAGCAGAACTCGCGGCTTTTTTTCTCGAGGATCTGCTGGCTCCCATCTCCCCATGAAAAAAGAACCAGGAGAAGAATTGTTATGAAGATGAAGGCTCTTATCATTCCTATGTTCTTGATAGCTCACGGCGCTATCGCCGCTGACCATCATGACCACTCAAAGCACCAAGATTCCACCCAACTCAAATTGGATAACGGCAAAAAATGGCCGACGGATGCCGCTCTCAGGGATGGCATGACGCAGATAAAAAAACTCATGGCGGCCCAGGTTCCTGCCATCCATAAAAACACTTTGAGCAAAGAGAAATATGTCTCCCTCGCTGACGACGTCTCACAGGCCACGGCGAATATCTTTAAAAACTGCAAGCTCAACCCCGATGCCGACGCCGTTCTCCACATTATCTTGGCGCAAATTTTGGACGGAATGAAAGCGATGAAGTCCGCGGATAAAATCGATGATCAGCGCGGCGGCGCCGTAAAAATCATCACGGCGCTCGAGCAGTATCCTCAATACTTTTCTCATGAGGGCTGGGCGCCCTTAAAGCATTGACAACGCAAGCCGTTTTATTGCGTTATTTGACTCAAGTGAATCATTTCCCACAGCATTAACGGCGAATTTGGGGGGCAAAATACTGGCCCCTTGTTTGCATATCTTTGGCAAAAGCGGTTTCTGTTACCATTTTTTAGGATTTCATGTGTCCCAAAAACAATTACGCCCTTTTTGGATGCTCGGTTTTCGGCCATTTTTTTTGTTAGGCGCGGCCCTTGCGGTCGCCGTCATTAGCATCTGGATGTTCGTCATCAGCGGAAAAAGTTTAACGACGCCTTATTCCGCATCCTATGTCTGGCATGCCCACGAAATGATTTACGGGTATGCCCTGGCGATCACCGCCGGATTTCTCCTCACGGCGACGCAAAATTGGACGGGCATTCGCGG
>CAYOJQ010000024.1:0-56273 GCA_964404325.1 uncultured Oligoflexales bacterium | reverse complement strand
CTCGGTCGCGTTGATCCTCATAACGCGACGTTCTATGCAAAAAATCTCTCGGAGCTACAAGGACAGCTAAAAGAGTTGCAGACGCGGTTGCAAAAAGAACTGTTACCTTTGCAGCACAAGAACCTAATGCAGTACCACACGGACTTCAATTATTTCCTTCAGGCGTATGGCTTAAAGAGTGTTGGCAGTATCGAGGAGAAGCCAGGTGTGCCGCCATCCGCTGGGCGTTTAGCGCGCGTGGCGATGCAGGCGAAACAGGATCAAGTGGTTGCGGCGCTCGCGGTGGACTACGACGCGAAAAGCACCCTCGATAAATTTCAGGAAATGACGAAGCTTCCCGTGGTGCGCGCCGCGAATGCCAGTCGTCCGGCTGGGGAACCGAAGGACTACGTGAAGATGCAGGAGACTTTGGTGAAGAAGCTTCTTGATGCGGCGAAGGCTGGGAAGGGATCTTAAATGCTCCTTCTTGAAAATCTCACCTACGGTGCGCCGAATGGAAAAATTCTCGCCCGTGATATTCGTCTGAAGATGAATGAGGGCGAATTGCTTTTTATCACCGGCTCCAACGGCGCCGGAAAAAGCACGCTGCTCCGAGTGCTTGTGGGGCACGCTCGAGCCGCGGCGGGGTCCTTCGCATGGTCAATCCCACGAGAAGCCATCGCCTATCTTCCGCAGTTGCAAAGTATGGCGTTTCATTTGCCGCTGACTCTTTGGGATGTGCTGCAGATTTCTTACAAGGGCCGTCTTCAAGAGGATGCGGTGCTGCGCTGGGGGCTGCTCGAAAAATCGCAGCTTCGTTTGGCGTGGAATACCGCGAGTGGCGGCGAGAAAAAACGCACGTTGCTCACACGCGCGCTTCTCCATGATCCGAAAGTTTTGATTTTGGATGAGCCTCTGAATCACTTGGATCGAAAAAGCCGCGAACGGGTCAGTCGCTTGTTGGATGAATTCATGGGACTGGACGGAAAACGCTCCATTGTTCTCGTCTCTCACGATTTGCCGGAATTTTCTGGTCGCTTCCCCGTCTTGCGTTATCACCTACAGCGCGTGGAGGCGTCGTCATGAACGAACTCTTAAATATGTACGCATGGACCATCGCGGCGGGTGTGTTGGCGGCGATGACGTTGGCTCTTATTGGCTGTCAAATGGCGGCGCGCGATAAGGCCATGCAGACTCTTTGTCTCGGGCAGGGATCGATGCTCGGTGTGCTTGTGGGCATTGCTCTCATAGGGCTGTCGCACGAAGAATCAGAGCTTGTTGGTCACGTGGGACCTTTTGTGAGTGCGGTTGTTTGCGCGGGACTTGTCACCTGGGTGGCGGAAAAAATCGCGCGTCGTCGTAACACATCGAAGAACAGCTACTTCACCGCGCTGTTTGCCGGTCTTCTGGCGCTCAATTATCTTTTCAGTGCGATTTTCCCGGGACTTGAAAGCCATGTGGCGCAGGTGTTTTTTGGTGACCTCGCCACACTGAACGAATTCGATGTGCGCCTGACGGTGGGATTGGCGTTATTCACGCTTGTTTGGTTGGCGCGTTTTTCATTTCGCATCAGCAATCGTTCGTTTGAACTGGCGACGTTTGGTGAGCAGGGTCGTCGTCGGGGTTTTGTAAGCCTGCAGAGTGCCAGCGATATTTTGATGTTTTTGTTTGTTTGTTTTTCCATCCAATTTTTAGGTTTTTTATTTACGATCGCGCAATTATTCGTTCCTACCGCGGTGTTGGCGATGAGCCGGCTTCTGGGGCTGCGACGTCACCTCGTCACGACGTCATTGCTTGCGGCCATGGCAACGGGAGGCGGCTTTCTCGTTTCTTTAAACAACTCCCGTTTACCGACCGTTCCCACGATTGTTACAATGATGGTAGTGCTGGGTGGGCTTCTTCTTTTGGCCCTTCGATTCATTCACTCGGTACCGGCCAGCAGTTCCTCGACCGAGTTTCAGTAAAACGTAACAAGCTATGAAAAAATTTGTTTGGACGCTGAGGCTTTGCCTCAGCGCAACGCCGCTGTTCGGTGCCTTCACTCCTGCTTTGGCTGAGTCGCTGCCGGCTTACGCGAATCGTTGCGCGAAAGCGATGGGTGCGCCGATTCCGGCGTTTAGCTGTTTTGATGGAACGGTGTTGCCGATCACTGGCGCGGCGGGTGGAAAGTGCGACAACCCCGCGCTCTTCAATGACGGTTGCGTCAAATACAGTCGTCTCGGTCGCATTCCTGTTTCCGATGACGTGACGATGATGTTTATTTGCCGCCGCTATGAGGAACGCACTGAGAAAGACGCGAAGTTTGAAGACATCGCCGTCATCGCTCATAACAAAAAAACAGGGGACACCTGTTTCTTTCAAACGCCAGCGGGAATCCCTCGTAACGGTCGCAATGTTCCAGCGCCGATGGATGGTGACGAAGACTACTGGCTGAGCCCAGCGCAGACCGCGCGGGAAAGCTGTGGTGGTTGTCACGACAACGACGCCTTTATTCGCACACCTTATGTCGATCAGGTGAAAGATCAGAACGCGCTGCCGCAACGCACGGTATCGGAGCTGCGTTCCGGGCCGTACCGTTTTGTGGGACCTGATTTCAAACAATGGAAAACATACGAAGTGCAGACCGACGCGGTGGATGGCTGCTCACGCTGCCACCGTATGGGCCTGTTCCGCAACGGCAAGAATTGGGCTTACGACATTGGCTCCACCCAACTTTTCGGACCACAGGCTGCCGGCCTGATGGAATCTCCCGGGCGCAATAAATCCAACGCCGCGCATCCTTGGATGCCGGTTCAGCATCGTGCGCACGCGGAGATTCTGCGCACATGTGTAAAGGGAATTCTCAACGATGAAACACCACCAGGGTGTGTGTTGAAGCCAATCAATTAATGCGCGTTCTGAAAAATGTCGAGTGAATAGATGTGCCTTTTGTTGTCTTGGCTGGACACTAGACGCTTATTTTTTATTTAAAAAAATCTAAACCTTTGGCAGATCGAAGAGGGAATAACTCTTTGATCTTTTTGTTTTTCAGGTCCCTTACCCTCGAGGGATGCGTGAATACTCACAACACATTTAGTGTTTATGCGTATATTGGGGCGCTATATGTTGTGTTTGCCGCGTTGACACCTCAAACCATTCCTTCTTAGAATCAAGTTGCAAGTCATTCAAAATTTTTGCGGACAGATTTGTGGTGTTAACGCCGCGGGGGGCTTCTTTTGGTCAAATTCCCGGTGGCGGTCGCCCATCTTCCGTAATCTAAACGAGAGGAAAAAAATTCACATGAAATTTATACGCAAATTTACCAAAGAGCCGGGAAATCCTTATGCGGGCATTACGTTTGTCGACCGTGTTTCGGAACTAAAAAATGTCGATGGTGGAACCGCGAGTCAATCCATGAAGGTCACGGTTCCTGAGGAATGGAGTCAGGTGGCGACGGATATTCTGGCGCAAAAATATTTTCGCCGCGCCGGTGTTCCCGAAGGCGGTTGTGAGACGGATGCACGCCAGGTGTTTCACCGCCTCGCGGGATGTTGGAAGGAGTGGGGGAAGGCTTACGGATACTTTGATTCTGAAGAGGACGCGCAGGTCTTTTACGATGAGACTTGTTACATGCTTGCCAGACAAATGGGAGCGCCCAACAGCCCGCAATGGTTCAACACGGGGCTTCACTACGCTTACGGTCTAAAGGGGCATGGGCAAGGGCATCACTATGTCGATCCTGAGACGAATGAGGTCGTTCCCTCGACGAGCGCCTATGAGCGTCCGCAGCCCCATGCGTGTTTCATTCAGTCCGTCCAGGATGATCTCGTTAGCGATGGCGGGATTATGGATCTTTGGACACGCGAAGCGCGTCTTTTTAAGTATGGCAGTGGCACCGGTACGAATTTCAGTTCCATTCGTGGCGCGGGAGAAAAACTAGCGGGTGGTGGCTATTCGTCGGGTCTCATGTCCTTTCTGAAGATTGGCGATCGCGCTGCGGGTGCGATCAAGAGCGGCGGCACCACACGACGCGCCGCAAAGATGGTCTGTCTTGATGTGGACCATCCCGATATTTTTGAGTTTGTGAATTGGAAAACCATCGAAGAGCAGAAGGTTGTCGCTCTGGTTGCTGGTTCAAAAATTCTCGAAGAAACTCTCAATGGCATCATGAAAGCCTGTCACGAAGAAAAGGATCCCACGGATGAGACGCGGTTTGACGTTAAGGCGAATGATCGTTTGAGAGAGGCCTGTGTGCGCGCGAATCAAGCGCATGTGCCATTGAACTTTATCCAGCGTGTTATCACCCTCGCGCAGCAGGGATACACATCACTCGCGTTTGAAACGTACGATACAGACTGGAATTCGGGAGCTTACGCGACGGTTTCCGGACAAAATTCCAACAACTCCGTTCGACTGTCTCATGCGTTTATGAAAGCGGTCGAAAATGACGAAGAATGGTCCCTTGTCTATCGCTCCGATAGCGGCGTTGCCAAACGCATCAAAGCGCGCGATTTATGGCAGGACATCAACTACGCGGCGTGGTCATGCGCCGATCCAGGCGTCCAATTCGATTCCACCATCAACGAGTGGCACACATGCCCCGCTGATGGACGCATCAATGCGTCCAACCCCTGCTCTGAATATATGTTCCTGGATGATACGGCCTGTAACTTGGCGTCGTTGAATCTGCTGCGCTTCTACGATGCCAGCACGGGACAATTTTTCGTGACGGACTTCCGGCATGCCTGTCGCATCTGGACGACGATTCTGGATATTTCGGTGCAAATGGCGCAATTCCCCAGCAAGGAAATCGCACGCCGCAGTTACGACTTCCGCACGTTGGGTCTTGGTTACGCCAACATCGGCGCGCTGTTGATGCAGATGGGCTTACCGTATGGATCACCCGAGGCGGTGTCTATCACGGGTGCCATCACGGCCATCATGGGAGGGACGAGTTATGCGACAAGTGCGGAACTTGCGCATGAATTGGGAGCGTTTCCCGGCTTTGCGCGCAACCGCGAGGCCATGCTTCGCGTGATACGAAATCATCGTCGCGCGGCGTATCAAGAGTCTGACTATGAAGGGCTCACGATTCAGCCACGGGGAATCGACGCGCATCATTGTCCGGATTATTTGTTAGAGGAGGCGCGCCGCGCTTGGGATGACGCGTTAAGCAGAGGGGCGGAAGTGGGCTATCGCAATGCGCAGACCACTGTTTTAGCGCCAACGGGAACCATCGGCCTGCTTATGGATTGCGACACCACGGGCATTGAACCTGATTTTGCTTTAGTAAAGTTTAAAAAACTCGCCGGTGGCGGATATTTTAAGATCATCAATCAATCAGTACCCGCGGCTCTGCAACGGCTCGGTTACAATCGTGATCAAATCGCCGACATTATAAACTTCTGCGTTGGCTATGGACGACTGCAGGGTGCTCCGCATATCAATTGGGAATCTCTCGAACGCAAAGGTTTTACGCGAGAGCTTCTGGAGAAGATCGACGCTGAGATGGCATCCGCCTTCGACATATCGTTTATCTTCAATCCATTCTTTTTGGGTGAAGAGTTCTGTCTGAAAACGCTCAAGCTGGACGCCGAAGCCATCCGAAAACCGGGGGCAAACCTTCTCGCGCTGATGGGCTTTAGTCATGAAGAGATCACGGCCGCTAATGAGTATGTCTGTGGCACCATGAGCGTGGAGGGAGCTCCGCATCTTAAATCGGAGCACTTGGCGGTGTTTGATTGCGCCAACAAATGCGGTCGCACGGGCACTCGTTTTATTGCGATGGACGCTCACATCGATATGATGGCGGCGGCGCAGCCGTTTATTTCCGGTGCCATCAGTAAAACAATCAATTTACCTCATGAGGCTTCCATTGCGGACGTGGGGAACTGTTACCTAAAATCCTGGAAGGCGATGCTGAAAGCAAACGCTCTCTATCGGGATGGATCGAAATTAAGCCAACCATTGAGTGCGAAAACCGACGAATGGAAGGACATTCTCTCCAGCGGATTGCCCGCTGTCGAACAGGTAAAGATGGTTGCGCGGAAGGTCGCGGATGATTTCGTGCGCGGACGACAGCCCTTGCCGAGCCGACGTCGTGGCTATACGCAAAAGGCGCGCATTGGTGGGCACAGTGTGTACGTGCGCACGGGGGAATATGAAGACGGACGGCTTGGCGAGATCTTCCTGGATATTAATAAGGAAGGAACGCTTCTGCGCAGCATTATGAATAGTTTTGCCATCGCAGTGAGCCTTGGACTTCAGTACGGCGTACCTCTTGAAGAGTACGTGGATGTGTTTACCTTCGCTCGTTTTGAGCCGAATGGACTCGTGACGGGACACGACAATATTAAACGGGCCACATCCATTATCGATTTTATCTTTCGTGACCTCGCTATCAATTATCTTGATCGTTACGATCTGGCGCATATTCCGCCAGAACAAAGTCGCTCTGGTGCTGAATCCGCATATTCCGCCATGGCTACAAGCGTTTCGTATCAGCTCGATGGCGAAGGGGTGAGTGTGGCGACGGAATCGGTGCGAGTCGCTGGGTTTGCTTATTCCGATCAAGCCTACGATAAATATGCGGAGGCGCGCATGAAAGGCTACGAGGGAGATCCGTGTCCCGAATGCGGTTCCATGACGTTGGTTCGTAACGGATCTTGTCTGAAGTGTAACTCCTGTGGCACGACGACGGGATGTAGTTAGTGGAAAAGAGCCGGATCAGTGATGGACTGATCCGGCTTCTTTTTGTTCGTGCGCCTCTCAACCCATGAGGTTGATGTTACCGCTCGTGTGTATTTGTTAACGTTTCTATAGAAGCGGCACAGCAACCACACATGAGAGGCGCGTCGTGAATTCTTCAGGATCTAAAAAGGAAGGAAAAGTTCTTCTTATCAATTACGCAGGGCACGTGCTGACCGGCAACACATTCGTTCCGGACAACTCGCTGGCGGCTCTGGCTGGATCCTTACTCGCGCATAACATCCCCGTTGAAATCATGGATCTGCAGACTCCATCCTTCATTGGTGCGATCACCTCAGGCATCGACAGCGAATGCTCGGAACGTTTGATCGCGGAGATTAAACGCGGTGGGGATATTGAACCAAAATTATTTTTCCAGTACCGGGACCAGCGGAATCTTCAACAGCGTAAAGTTGAAGACCAAGTCATCGAGCAGGTGCTTCGGAAGGTTGCTGACGAAGGGATAACGCTGATTGGATTTAAGCTTTGGGCCGGGAACGCGCTCGCCGGATCCGTGAGAATGGCGGAGGCGATCAGGAAGGCTTTTCCGCACCTAACGATTGTAGCTGGAGGTCCAGCGGTTCGTTATGCTCAGGAAATTCTTTTCCAGCGTTCGACGATCTTTGATTTCCTCATCCATGGCGATGGAGAGGGGCCGATCGTTGAATTGGCGCAAGGAAAAAGAGAAAACGTCAGTGGCACCATCCAGTTCAAGGACGGGAAGGCCATAGACAATGGGCCAGCAAAAACCCTTGATCTGAACAAGATGGCCTTTCCGGTTTATGATCCCTCTGTTTACCCTGAAATAGACCAGCTCTTACGCATCCGCATCCTGGATGAATCAAGAGGCTGTTTCAATAAGTGCGCTTTCTGCTCTCATCCCTTCTTTAACGAAAGCACACGCTTAAAAACTCCGGTCAGAGTCGTCGATGAGATGGAACACGCAAATAAACACGAAGGCATTTCCTATTTTCGTTTTTCCGGATCAAACCCGCCATGGCGCTTTCTCAATGCGATAGCTAAAGAAATTTTAAAGAGAAAACTGGACATCCGTTATTCGTCTTATGCCTCCATGAACAACATTAAATTAGGTGATATGGCGACTTTGGCCAGCTCGGGGCTTCGTGCCTTATTTTTTGGAATTGAATCGGGAGACCCCGCGTTCCTTAAACAAGTGCACCATAAAAATAATCGTGATCCGGAATTTATTCACGCCGTCACCGAAGAGGCCATGCGTGCCGGCATATTCGTTTGCGTTTCCATCATCGTTCCCTCGCCGTTCGAAACAGAGCAGACGAAGAAATCGACCCTGGACTTACTGAAGGGAATATTCGCGCACGGGCGCCATGGATCGGTTTTAGTGCTGCCGGCGTTCTTAGCGCCTGGTAGCGAGTGGTGGAATCGGATGAGCGAATTTGGTTTTGCCTTCGCTGAGGGCATGGACCGTGAAAGCTATGTAAATTATATGTTGGATTTGGACTCAGAGTTTTTACTGCCTCGCTATCTTATGAAAGACTACGGCTACACTTTGAATGGGAAGAACCTCCCTCAGCTGCTGGAGGAATCTCAAGAGTTTATCGACGAACTCAATCGTCTTGGAATACCGACCAACGTCGATGATGCCTCTTTTATGATAGCCGACATGGGGAACATGGATTTCAGTGCGTATAAGGCGACCATTCTGAACGGCCTGTTGCACGGAGGCGAGGCGCCATTGCGAGATTTGATTTCCAGATTGAACAACGGCAGGACACCGATACGTCTCGGCGCCTGAAAAACAGGGTCTCTCCCCGTGTGGGGAAAGACCCTTCGAAGCTAGCCGGAGATTGGCTTAAAGCGCGCTTGAAAGAAGCGTAAATATTTCGGTTCGTAGATCATATCCAGGCCTTTGATGTCATTGCGCCTGTTGTAGACGGCCGCCGTTGCGGCCACCACCACATCGCAGTGGGTTTGTGTGTACACCCGCCTCGGGAACGTTAAACGCACCAACTCCAATTTCGGATAATGATGGTCTCCCGTCGCGGCGTTGCGGCCCGCGGAGACAATGCCTCGTTCCATGGTGCGGATACCGGACTCCAAATATAACTCGGCGGCGAGAGTTTGCGCTGGGAATTGAGTTTGTTTCAGCTGCGGAAGAAATTTTTGCGCGTCGATGAAAACGGCATGACCGCCGATCGGTCTTACGATGGGGATGTCCAACTCCTGTAAACGTTTACCGACGTACTCGACTTGACCCACACGCGCGCGCATGTGTTCCTCTTGCGCGGCCTCTTCAATGCCACGCGCCATGGCCTCCATGTCGCGGCCAGCCAGTCCACCGTAAGTATGTAATCCTTCAAACACCACAACAAGGTTTCGCGCTTCCTCGAATAAGTCCCAATCATTCAGAGCGAGAAAACCGCCGATGTTGACCATCAGATCTTTCTTGCCACTCATCGTGCAGGCGTCGGAGTATGAGCACATCTCCAACAGGATGCTTTTGAGGGATTTGTCGGCGTAACCTTTTTCCCGATGCTTGATGAAGTGTGCGTTTTCAAGGGCGCGAGTGGCATCAAGAACGACACGAATTCCGTGACGCTTGCAAAGGGCGTGAACATCTTTCAGATTGTTCATCGAGACAGGTTGACCACCCGCCATGTTTACTGTGACCGCTACCGAGACATAGGGAATTTTTTCCGCGCCATGGGCATCAATCAGAGCCTGAAGTTTTTTTACGTCAACGTTGCCTTTAAAAGGGTGATCCGCGCTTGGATCATGGGCTTCATCAACAATAACATCATGAAATGTTGCGCCCGCAAGTTCCTGATGAAGTCGAGTGGTGGTGAAATACATGTTTCCGGGAACAATGTCCCCGGACTTGATAAGAAGTTTGGAGAGGATGTGCTCGGCGCCTCGCCCCTGATGAGTTGGGATGAGATGTTTATAGCCATAGTATTCATGAACCGCTTTTTCCAAGGCATAGAAATTACGGCTGCCAGCATAGGCTTCATCGCCCAGCATCATGCCCGCCCATTGATAGTCGCTCATGGCGTTTGTACCGCTATCCGTTAGCAGGTCGATATAGACTTCCTCTGAGCGAAGCAGAAACGTATTATACCCAGCTTCTCCAAGGCTTCTCTCTCGTTCGGCTCTCGTCGTCATTCTCAACGGCTCAACGGACTTGATTTTGTATGGCTCTACCCAGGGTGGCATGACGAATTGATTCATCAGTATTCCTATGTCTTAGAGTTGTTTTTCAAATGCTGGAGCAAACATAGCCCTTGGACTGATGATAGGAAATCAACCCCAGGGGATGATTTTTGCATCTATATTCCCGAGCGGAGATGCGACTCCATCAGCAAGCTCTTGATATTGACATTTCGACGTAAGTTTCGTTTTTGCTTGGTGTTTGATTGCATTTCGTAAGCAGATTCCTATTTGCATCTGCGAACTTCTTCGGGAAATACACAGGAATCAATTAAATGCCGGAAAGGAAAATTTTTATGTCATTGCGTGTGATTTTCTGTCTTTTTTTCTTCTTGTTTATTGCTGGTGGCGCCACCGCCGGAGACATTGATGCGGGGCGTGAGAAGGCAAAACGATGCGTTGGCTGTCACGGCGAAGACGGATATGCGAGCCAAAACGGGTTGCCACATCTTGCCGGACAAAATACGGCCTACTTTGTCAACCAACTGAAAGCCTTTAAGACGAACACACGCCCCAATCCCGTGATGAATCGCGTGGCGTCGATGTTAAGCGACACGGACATGGATGATCTTGCCGCGTATTACTCTTCCTTGGGATGCAAATAGAAATATGATGTTACGAAAAATATTTCTTTCCTTGTGTCTGTCTTCGTCTATAGCAGGCACAGCGAGTTTTGCCGCGGAGGAACCGCCGCATCTCACCGCGGAAGAGTTTGAGAATGCCAATAAACTTTATTTTGAACGATGCGCGGGATGCCATGGCGTCCTAAGGCAAGGGGCAACGGGAAAACCTCTTACACCCGATATCACGCGAACCCTCGGAACTGAATTTCTCAAAATGATGATTCAGTTTGGTTCACCCGCGGGCATGCCAGCCTTTGGGCAATCGGGAGAGCTGAGTGAGACGGAAGTCGACATCTTGGCAAAGTATATTCAGCATGATCCCCCACAGCCGCCTCAGTGGGGAGAAAATGAAATCCGTGCCTCCTGGCGTGTCATTATCCCCATTGAAAATCGGGTGAAGCAGAAAGAGAACGCCATCGACCTGGATGATTTGTTTGTTGTGACATTGCGGGATACGGGCGAGATAGCATTGATAGATGGCGCATCGAAAGCAATTGTGACCATCTTAAAGACCGGCTACGCAGTTCACATTTCGCGTTTTTCCGCGTCTGGTCGTTATCTTTATACCATAGGTCGCGATGGGAAATTGACGTTGGTGGACCTGTGGATGGCCGTGCCAGCCGTGGTGGCCGAAGTGCGCATTGGTCTGGAAGCTCGTTCCGTGGAAACATCGAAAGCACCTGGCTTTCAGGATCGCTATGCCGCCGCGGGAGCGTATTGGCCCTCGCATCTTGCCATCGTGGATGGACAAACACTGGAGCTGAAAAGTGTGGTGCCGACAACAACGGCGATGCCGGGACAGCCGCCCGTCGAGGATCGTGTCGCCGCGATCGTTGGTTCGCACAGCAAAAGTGAATTTATTGTTAACGTGAAAGAGTCCGGTAAAGTTCTTTTTGTGGACTACGGAAATGTCGACGCCCCATCGGTCAAAAAAATAGATGTTGTGCCATTTCTTCACGACGGGGGATTGGATCAATCAAAGCGCTACTTTCTAAGCGTGGCCAATCAGTCGAATAAAATCGCCGTCATTGACACACAAAAGGCGGAACTGACCGCCGTTATCGATGTGGATCGCCTGCCTCATCCAGGACGTGGCGCGAATTTTGTCGATCCACAATTCGGGCCCGTATGGGCCACGCCGCATCTCGGCGCCGGAACCATTTCTTTGATAGGCACGGATCCGCAAGGGCATCCGGAGGCTGCATGGAAAGTCGTCCGTCAGCTAGAGGGACAAGGAAGCGGATCTCTTTTTATAAAAACGCACCCCAAATCTCACAATCTGTGGATCGATACGCCTTTTAACCCTGAACCGGCAAAGAGTCAGAGCGCCGTCGTCTTCGATATCAGAGACCTCACGAAAGGATTTGAGGTGGTCGAGATTGCTAAGATGACTGGCATTGGCGATGGTCCCTTGCGTGTCGTTCATCCGGAATACAATAAGGATGGCACGGAAGTTTGGTTTTCCGTGTGGAATACAAAGACAAATAAATCAGCCATAGTCATCGTTGATGATGCCACTCGCCAGTTAAAGCATGTGATTGCCGATGAACGACTTATAACCCCAACTGGTAAATTCAACTCGTTCAATACCAGGAACGATGTCTATTGATAATCCCTCATGGAGATGAAGTGCGACATGGAGCATGCGACAAGACAGAAAAAAAATGTTGCGGTTTTAGGTGGAGGATTTGCCGGTCTTTTTTCCGCGCGAGCTCTTGTGGATGCGGGGTTTGAGGTCTCTCTCATCTACCCACTGGAGGGCCGGGGGGAAGCCTCTTCCCTGTCGCAGGGAATTCTTGGCAGCAAAGGTCTGACGCAGGCTGACGCGGAACTTTTCGGCGCGAAGCTGGCGGGGCAGCGCAGCCTGTACGAAGAACTGCAGGGAAAAAATGTCACTCGCATCGACGGAGTGATGGAGCCTTTCGCGGATGAGGCGGATTGCGAGCGGATTTTGGCGCGCGTCTATCGAAAAAGCGATTTTACAGCCTTCGGAACGAAAAAACTTTCAGACGATGACGCGCGCATGGATGGCTTTGACAAGACTGCCGTGGCCGGCGCGCTCCTTTATCCTGGGGACTATTGGCTCGACGTGAATGAATTTCTTGAGGATCTTCGCGCCGATCTCTTAGCGAAAGGTGTCACGATCCGCCATGATGAAGTGCTATCGTTTTCAAGCTACAATCGCGGCTGGAGCCTTAAAGGGGCACGCGAAATAGCCCTCTACGATGAATTGGTTTTGGCTACAGGATGTGGCACGGATCTTCTTCTCATGGCGTCTGGATTTCCCGCGCTCGGTTTGGTCCCATCGCATGGTGTCGTATTGAGAGGCGTTTCGCGAGATCCATCGTTGTCATTCGCGTTTGTGCGAGAAGTGAGAAGTGCCGTGTTTCATCAAGGACGCATTCTGTTGGGGGGGACGGCGACGACGGAATGGCAGGATGGTGATGCGGAAACTCATGCGGCGACCTTGCGCGAGACCCTTTTGCCGTTCATTCGCAAAGACCTTTTGACGGACGTGCAGTGGCAACACCGTTATGGCGTTAGAGTGCGGGTTAAAGACCGGATGCCGGTTGTGGGGGCGTGGCGAAGCCCTTCCGAAGAGAAACCAGTGTATGTGTGTACGGGTCTTTACAAGAATGGACTCGCGTTGGCAGGCATGTGCGCGACGCATTTGGCGCGCGTTATCGCCGGCGAAGATCCTTTGCCCGAAACAAAGGCGTTTGACGTGTCTCGATTAAATCCACGCTGAGGAATGAACATTTTTGTGCATGCGGGCCGCAGTAATGTGCGACCCGCGTGCTCGAAAGCGCTAGCCGTTTGTTCTTGTTTCAACTGGAGTGAAGACTCCGTCTTTGCAGCTCCTTTTCAATAAGAAGAAGTTCTCGAGCTGTTTGCCCCTGAATGGCGGAATTTTCACGCACGCGCCGCGCAAGATACGGGAGAAGTTGTTTGATGCGGCCGTAGGGCATGTATTTGGCGACGTTGAAGCCGTGATGCGCGAGATTGAACGTTAGATGATCGCCCATACCGAAAAGTTGCGCGAAACTTAAACTGGGATCTTGTCGTGACAGCTTCTTTTCGGCAATGAGTTGCGTTAACAGGCCCGTTGAGCGTTCGTTGTGCGTCGCGGCGCAGACAGACACGTGCTCTCTGTTGTCGATGCATAATCGTATGGCCGCGTCATAAGCTGCATCCGTCGCTTCTTTACTGGTATAAATCGGAGATGGGTACTTCATGCGACTCGCACGCTCGCGCTCTTTTTCCATATAGGCGCCGCGAACGATTTTAAAGCCCGCAAAAAATTTATCGGCTTTCGCGTTCTCAATAATGGTGTTCAAGTAATTGAGGCGGTCGGTGCGATACATTTGCACCGTGTTGAATATGATCGGCATTGTCTTGTTATGCCGACGCATCATGTCGTCCACGAGAGAATCAATGGCGAACTGCGTCCATGTTTCCTCCGCGTCAACGAAGAGACGAACCTGATGTTTTTCCGCTGCCGCGCAGACTTTCGCAAAGCGTTCTCTTCCTCGCTGGAATGCCGCCCTTTCTAATCCTGAGAGGCGCTGACCGGCGCTTACCTTTTCCAGCAATTTAATAGACATGATCCCGGTGGGCTTAAAAACACAGAAGGGAATCGTCGTGTTGTTCTTGGCGGCAAATTCGATATTGCGAATATTTTCGGTGATTGTGGCTTCGAATTCCTCTTCGCGAACCAGCTGCTCGGACGCGTAGTCGAGAATGGTTCCGATGGCGAAACGTTGCATTTCTTCCATGCGTATTCCGCAGTCATCCATGGTTTGGCCGCCACAGAAGTGCTTGAAGGCGCGAGAAAACAACCGTTCGAAAGGGATTCCCGTTCTAAGGGTGAGGTCGGCGATGTTCGGCGCGAATTTCACCAACCATGGTTTTTGAAAGAGTTTAAAAAGACGATAGGATTGGCGTAGCTGCTGCATCGAGAGGCGCTGAAAGGCAATCGCCGTGTCGTCGAAATCGGGAATTTCCACTCTATTTGTTTCAATAGCTTCAGCGAGTGGGATCATTTGACTCATAGTGCATCCTTAATATGAGACCACAGATGCAACTCAAGATAGCTCCCAAGATCCGCGCTGGGTATCAGCCTCCGGGGTGGATTTTGTCAGGATGACTCGTGCGAAGACTCGAGTGGTTGCGTAAGGACCTTTGTTTAAGGTGCTGAACCATATCGATGGGCAGCTTGCGATAAATATTGTTTATGTGGGTTTTGAGGGTTGATGAGGCTATGTGTAGCTGTTTAGCTATTTCAGCATTCGTCATGCTTTTTAAGATGAGCGAGCCGACTTGCAGTTCTCGTTCAGAGAGTCCGTAGCCATGCAGGAGGTTCAAGTCTTTAATGATTTTGCCTTCCAGCGGATAAAGCATGCTGACGATATGCTCACCGTCATCGAACAACATCACATCGTGGTTTATGCCCTCAATCATTTTTTGTTTATGGAGTTGCATGCCTTCGTGGAGGGAGGGTGATACGGAGCTGACAACGCGGAAAAGCATGCATCCCTTGCCGCAGATCGTATCCGTTTGGTCGCCGCAAGTGTCCTTGCAATAGGTGTTTTGCTGCAGAACCCGGCCGTCTCTATCCTTAACGCAGACGCCAAGATTTTTTGGCCATTGAATTGCGATTTCTTCGCATTCTTTTTGTTGCATGAGACTCACTCGTTGGAACTTGTTTACAAATAGGACTACTTCTTTTTAGCAATTTCCAATTGCCCCAAGCGAGAGGCATTAATGGATTCGGCGGGAAATCGCAATGCTTCCCAGAATCCCAGTGCCGGCGCAAAAAAGTATAATGGGAAGCACTTTCAATGTCATACTCGCGATTATCCCACACGCGAAGCTTGGTTGGTGGGAATGCCGCGACGATAAGCATCTTCCGGAATGTAGGCGTCGAAAACCGCGGCGGCGACGCGTGTTAGCAAAGCGCCCAGTGGCTCCGTCAAAGTAACCGCGGTCGGCGTTTCCGTAAGAATGCCATCCGCCTCTAACTCCACGCGCGCCTTTCTTGATGATTGGAAATATTCATCAAAGTTTTGATGAAAACGCCGCGCAAAGTCTTCCTTATCGATGGAGCGAAAGCAATAGAGCTGCTCCAGCACCCACGCGCGGCGTATGTCGTCATCGCTTCGTGTGAGGGCCTTCACGAAATCATGCTGTCCCGCCTGTTTCTGCTCGCGCCAGGCGAGCCAATCCGTGGGACGTTGGGCAAAAAGACGAGGAAGGCTGCTGATGGCGGATGGTCCAAAACCAATCACCGGCAGCTCCGCGCCGGTGGTCATTCCTTGAAAGGATCGTCGCAACGTTCTGTCGCGCAACGCTTGATGGAGCATCTCGCTTGGCTTCGCGAAATGATCCAGGCCGATGTAGTCGTAATTTGAAGCGGAGAATTGGCGAATCCCACCAAGGAACATGTCTAGAATATGGTCTCCGTCTGGAACCTCATGAGCTTGAAAAGAGCGTTGCCACCGAAACACCTCGGGTATGAGGGCCAGGCGGTAGAAGGCGATGCGATCGGGGTTGAGCGATATCGCGCGAGCGATAGTGTCTTCTACCGATGCCAGTGTCTGCATGGGTAAGCCGTAAATCAAATCGAAGTTGATGCTGGAGAAACCTAGGGAGCGGCACTCCGTTACAAAATCCCGCACCATCTCGTAAGGTTGATGGCGATGGATGGCTTTCTGCACCGTTGGATTAAAATCCTGAATGCCAAGACTGACGCGATTGAAGCCGAGAGAGCGCAATTTTTTTAGATGACCGGAGGTGGTGACGCGGGGATCGATTTCAATGGCTCGCTCCGCATCTTTTTCCCAGGTTATATAGGGAGAAAAAATCTCAAGGAGCTGTTCCAGTTCCGCTTCGTTTAAATAGGTTGGGGTGCCGCCGCCGAGATGCAGCTGCGCAACCTTAAAAGGCTTATGAAATCCCGCAAGGGTTGTCGTGATCTCTTCTTTGATCATGCGCAGGTATTGCGCCACATTTTCAGCCGCTTTAGGACTTTTGGGTTGGATGGTTCGATTGCAGGCACAGTAGTGACACAAGCTTTCACAAAAAGGAACGTGAACATAGAGGGACACCGGAGCATCGATCAAACCGTTTAACTCGTCACGGAAAGCCGTGGTCGATAAATCTGATTTCCAATGAGGAACCGATGGATAACTTGTGTGTCGCGGCAGCGAAAGGCTCGCATACTTAAAAAAAGTTTGGCGTTGAGCCGTTGTCAGCGTCCACTCTGAATTCTTTACTCCATTGACCATGCAACTTCCCTTTTGCGTTTGTCTTTGCGGAACCGAGGTTCTTTGTGTGTCCTTGAATTGCAAGGATAAGGCCGTCGTTTAACTCTTGAATATTTTAATCAATTTAGATGCTTAGCGGCTGATGTGACACCGGGGTCGCGTGATAAAACTCTTATTGCGGTATATCGCGCAGCGCGAGTGCCCCTTAGGAAGGAACATCGTGCTAGATGCAGCTGAAAGGGATCATTACAATAAGGCACAAGCTTTGCAACGTTGGCGGTGAAGGAAAAAATTCGTGAGGACGCGCAGTGAATCTAGATGAACGGTTTGTACCGCAGGACCCATTTTCTCTTTTCGATGATTGGTACCGTCGAGCACAGGACGAGATCAATCTCCTTCCCGAAGCGTTTGTACTATCCACCGCCGCCTCCACCGGCCAGCCATCTTCTCGCGTTGTCCTGCTAAAAAGCTGGGGACGTGACGGTTTTGTCTTTTATACCAATTTTCACAGCCGCAAGGGGCGTGACCTTGAGAAAAATCCGGCGGTGGCCATGTTGTTTCATTGGCCCTCATTGGGACGACAGGTGCGTATTGAGGGGATGGCTCACAAAGTTTCAGAGGAAGAAGCCCGCGCATATTTTATAACCCGGCCCCGAGCGAGTCAGTTGGGGGCCCATGCGTCGGAACAAAGTTCCATCATCGCGAGCCGCGCGGCTTTGGATGCGCGCATGCAGGCTGTCGCCACGCTCTATGCCGACAACGATGTTCCCAAGCCGAGCCACTGGGGTGGCTTTCGCATTGAGCCGCGCCTGTTTGAGTTTTGGCAGAATCAGGACGCGCGTCTTCATGATCGTTTAGGGTATGCGCTTATCGACAGCGAAAACTGGCGCATTGAGCGGTTAGCGCCATGATTGAAGCTTATCGGATTTTTTTTCCCATCGGATTTTCTTTTGGACTCTACGGCGTCGCGTTGTGGATTTTTTTCTGGTTGGGATGGTTATCTTTTTTTCCCGCACTGGTTCACGCTCAGATCATGGTGGGCGGTTTTCTCTTTTTCTTTGTCGTTGGTTTTCTCGGCACCGCGGTGCCACGTCTGACGGCCACAAGCGGCATGACTCGCACGGAAACATTCGCCGGCATCCTTTTTGCCGTCGGAGTGGCTTTGGCGACGGCTTTGCGCCATGATCGATGTTTTTATAGTCTGATGACGGGTGCCATTACCTTTCTCGTCGTCTTTATGGCTCGCCGTCGTCTTCAGTCAAAAAGAAATCCACCCGCCGCCTTTGAAATCGCTTTTTCAGGAATTGTCTCCGGATTGCTTGGCGCTTTTTTGCTGGCGATAGACTCCTTTGGCGCATCATCCGCTTTTGGGGCTTTGCTGGGGCGGCAGCTTTTTTTCCACGGCATGATGCTTGGATTGGTATTCGGTGTGGGAGGCTTCCTGATCCCGGTTCTTCTTGAACAGAAGAAAGATGCGCCCGAGATGAATGCGACACCCGAGATCGTGCCCACCGGGCGGTTAAAGACGATTCTTATTACCCTGATCGCTCTCTTATTACCTCTCAGTTTTTTTGCGGACGCGAGCGACCACTCCCAATGGGGGATGTCGGTGCGAGCGCTTATCGGCGTTGGCGTTGCCCTCTTTGTGTGGCGTATCCAGAAACTCCCTCGACGGCGTTCTGTTTTGGCGTGGAGTGTTTGGAGCGCGGCATGGAGCGTTGTTATCGGACTTGTGCTGCAGGCTGTTTTCCCTCAGTTTTTCGTGCATGCCGTTCATGTGCAACTGATTGGTGGCTACGGCGTCTTGATTTTCGCGGTGGCGACGCGCGTTATCGTCAGTCACGGCGGTTACAACGCCCAATTAACGCGCACATCTAAAATTCTGGGAGCAACAACGTTGCTTTTGATCTTGGCGTGGACGACGCGCATCTTTGCGCCCGCCATTCCACGTTTATACGTTTCGCATCTAGCTTACGCGGCCCTTACATGGAGTGCGGGTCTAGCGCTGTGGGGATGGGGATTCGTTCCAAAAATCGTGCGTGTAAATCATCAGGGATTTCATGCGGAATAGCATGGCGACTTGATGTGTAGTTTATAGAGGAAGAAGTTATGCGAAACAACTATGGGCAGCGGCGAGTCGCGTGGATCGTCATGATGTTCATTGTCAGCTTGACGATGAACTCTTGTTTTAAGGAAGACAAGAAGATCCGAAAATCGGGTCAGGAGTCAGGGGAGGTTATTAAAGAGTTGCCATCGTCGGAGCTTGATACGGTGGCGAAGAGGCGTGGACTATCAAGCGATGATCTCGTTGCCGCGGTGAAGACCTATGTGCCAACGGGTGGACGCGATACTCATGTTGGGCTTTTTGGTTTAGGCACAAGCGGCCTCGTTGCGGTCTTCGGGATGCCATCCATGCGCATTTTGAAGTACGCCGGTGTTTTCACGCCGGAGCCGTGGCAGGGATATGGGTATGACGATGACTCCAAGGCGCTGCTGCAAGGAAGCCGGCGTGAGGATATATCCTATATCTATGGTGATATGGGATTGCCCGTTGTTTCCCTCACCGAAGGTAAGCAGGATGGTCGCGATGCTTTCTTTATCGATGCGGCGAACGCGCGCATTGCGTTGATGGCGTTGGATGACTACGAAACAAAACAGGTATTGTTGAATCCCATCTTCCGCGGCAGCTACCCCGAGCTCGCGGTGACTTCCAATACGGAATATGTCGTGCAGGTGACCGAGGCACCAGAAATTCCTGGCGCCAAGGACGATGTAGCACCGACGAAGAAGCTAACGCCTTTGCGAGGTGGTGCTACGTTCTGGCACGTGAAAAAAGGAGCTGAAGGTGAGCACGATCACTTTGCGGCGGATGATTCTTTCACGGTTGAACTTCCTCCTTACCTGCAGGGATCCGTGTTAACGGGGCGTGGCGTATCCGCCCAGCATGTATTCATTCTTGGACGTTGTCGCAACGAGATGCCCGCCACTAACAACGTATCCAGTTGCAGCCGCGGCGAAGATCCAGCCGTTCTTCAGATCGTTGATTGGAAAGCCGCGGAGGCGGCGCGCGCTCAGGCGAAGAAAATCGCCGGGCATCCCTTTATCCTCGCCGGCGCCGCCGTGACGCAGATGGAAATGCCAAAAGGCACGGAGAGGATCGCCCTTTCTCCTGACGGCAGTGTTCTCGCCGCCATCACGCGTGAATCCGGCAAAGTCAGTTTCTATGATGTTAAAGCTCTGACGGACACCGCGCGCGGCGCGAAAGATATGGATGCGTTCGGTGTGCCAACAGCACAGCATGGCGGCCTGAAGAGCGAAGTGGAAGTGGGTGGACGTCTTACCGATCTATCTTTTGGTGACGGAAAGCGGCTTTATCTCGTTGGTGCCGGTCCAAACCGATTAACAAAAGTGGATGTGGGCGCCATGAAGGTCGCTCATACTATGGATCTCAACTTCGAACCCGTGGGCGTGATGATTCCAGCCGCTGAGACGGCGCAACCTCTTGATCAGTATGCTCTGATTTTGAATCGCAACTCTCATGGACGCACCGTTTCCGTCGGACCAACGGTGGGGCTGAATCCTGTTCTTGTGGACCTAACCGATGACAAGATGCGCAAGCTCTACGATATGTCCGTTCCGATCGCTAACAGTTTGCAAGCGGTGATTTTTCCCGCGGACCTTCCCAAGACGGTTATTCGTTACAAGATTGGTACCGAACCCCGTAGCGGTAAGGTCTCTCCGGTGCGAACCATGGCGGGACAAGAAGAAATCGTGCGGGATGGTGATCGCGTGCATATATTTGCCACGGTGATTCGCAGCCATATCACGCCTGATTTTGTTGAAGTGAATGAAGGCGATACAGTGACCTTCCACATCACCAACCTGGAGCAGGCTCAGGACCAAACTCACGGCTTCACGCTGGGGACGTATAACGTCCATGGTAGCTGGGAACCGGGAAAAACAGCGTCGGTTTCATTCGTTGCGAATCGTCCCGGTGTGTTTCCGTTCTACTGCACCGAATTTTGTTCGGCGTTGCATTTAGAGATGGAAGGATACCTGCTTGTGAAGCCACGAGGATGGAAACCCAGCCTCGCTGATATGAAGCAGACGGGCGAAACAAGTTCCGCTGAAGATAAGCAGCTGTACGAGAATAAACTGCGTTCGATTGATGAGACGCAGGCGGTTATCGACTCGGTTGTAAATTGGCTGAAGGAAAATAACTATGAACGTGACGCGCGCGCGAAGTCGCTTGTGACGGATGCCGTCGCGCAACTCGAGCTCGCGAAAGGAATTAAGCCGAAAATAGATGGCGCCGCGAAGGATGGGAACTGGTCCAAAGCTCATCTGTGGGCGGAGCAGTATTTCCAATACCAGGTGAAAGCGGCCGATGCCGGGCTTAGAGCGAAAAAGATTATTACCGAGTTAGGAGGTCAAAAATGAAACACCTTCCTTATCCCGTTGTTGCGATTTTATTGGGCGCCGCACTGTCAACAGTGGCGCTAGGGGACATGGATGACAATATGAGTTCTCGTTTGCTGAACATCGCACGCGAACGAAAACTCAGCGCCAATGATATTCTTGCGGCGGCGGCGACGTACACGCCCGCTGACAAGAAGGATGAGTTCGTCTGTTTGAACTCTGGTGGGCAGGCGGGGTCCGTGATTGCTTACGGTGTACCGTCCATGCGTCTTTTAAAATACATTCCTACCGCGGCGCCCGATGCGTCCGTTGGCTTTAACTACGACGTGCAGACACAGGCGATTTTGGATCAGGGAAACGTTCCGGGTCAAAAACTCACCTGGGGCGATACGCATCATCCGTCTTTTTCAGAAACGGACGGTAAATACGACGGACGCTGGGCTTTTATCAATGATAAGGCCAACCCACGCATCTTCGTGATCGATCTCAGAGACTTCGAGACAAAACAGGTGGTGGCGAACCCCATTTTTCAATCCGCTCACGGTGGCGCTTTTCTAACGCCCAATAGTGAATACGTGATCGAAGGATCGCAGTATCCCGCTCCGTCTGATCGTAAGTACCATCCGCTGAATCAGGAGAACTTTAACAAGTATTGGCGTGGTGGTATCACCTTTCACAAATTCAATTCCGAGATTGGCCGCATTTTACCGGAGAAATCTTTCACGGTGATCGCGCCGCCATATTCTCAAGACCTTTCCGATGCGGGAAAAGGCGAAAGCTACGGCTATAGCTTCACCAACTCATTCTGCGCGGAGCGTTACGCCGGTGGATATGAGGAGGGACGTCCTCCCTATGAGGCGGGCTGTTCGTCAAAAGATACAGACTATCTCCATGTGGTGGATTGGAAACGCGCGGAAGAGGTTGTGAAGGAAGGCAAAAAAACCATCCGCATCAACAATCATACTGTTATTCCTCTGGAAGTCGCGGCCGCGGAGGGTGTGTTGTTCTTGATTCCGGAACCAAAATCGCCGCACGGGGCCGACGTATCTCCGGATGGGCGCTTTATTGTTGTTGCCGGAAAATTGGATACGCATGCCAGTGTCTACGACATTCGTAAGATCAAGGATCTCATTGCCAAGAAAGAATACGCGGCGAAAGATCCTTACGGTGTGCCGATTCTCGACATGAAGAAATCGCTCCATGGTCAGGTGGAGTTGGGCCTTGGACCTCTTCACACTCAATTCGACGCGAAAGAAGGCATTGCTTACACGTCTCTCTACATCGACTCCGTCGTGGTGAAATGGGATTTTGTGAACTTGAAAGTGTTAGAGAAAGTATCCGTTCACTATAACATTGGTCACTTGGTTTCAATGCAGGGCGATTCCCAGGATCCTCGTGGGAAGTATGTTATTGCTCTTAACAAGCTAGCGATCGATCGCTTTAACGGAGTTGGTCCGCTGCATCCGCAGAACCATCAGCTTATCGACGTGTCTGGTGACAAGATGCGCGTGATTTACGACCTGCCGCTGCCTTTGGGAGAGCCGCATTACACGGTCTGTATTGACGCGAACAAATTGAAACCTCTTGACACATACAGTCCGGGCACGGACCCATCCACGATGCAGCCGTCAAAGTTCGCCACGGTTCGTGGCAAGGAACGCGTCGTGCGGGAAGGAAAAAGAGTAACCGTTTATGGTACACTGGCGGACGATGGTTTGCGCCCACTCCAGGTGGCGGTCAATCAAGGAGATGAGGTGTTGTTTCATCTCAGTAACGTGGAAACGCAACCGGGAAAAATATTCCGTTTCATGGTGAACGGTTATAACGCTCTGGGTGTGTTGCCACCGGGAAAAACTACAACCGTGAAGTTCAATGCCACGCAGGCCGGTGTTTACAACATCAAGTCCGACACGGTGAATAGCCTCTACGGGCAACGGGTCTTTGGTACCCTGCGCGTGAAGGCGAATACGGCGGCGGAAGGGCAGCGGCGTTTGGCGTACAACAAACTTATAAAGCAGGAAAAACGCTTTTTAGAGTTACCAAAGGTTTCACGCGCCACGGTCGCTACGGTGGATGGGCAGGCGCAGTTTGAATCTTACGGCTGCGGTGGATGTCACGTGAAGGGAGCGGAACAAGGTGGTCCCGATCTGACGGATGTGACGAAAAGACGTCAGACACCGTGGATCAAGGATTGGGTCATGCATCCGGACAAGTATTATGAAGATCCGAGTATCGTCCCGTTGATCAAGCGTTATGGCGTAAAGATGCCTAACGTCAGTGTGACCTCCGAGGATGCGGATAAAATCATCGGTTACCTAAAAACTTGGGAAACCGCTCCGGCGGCCGCAAATACGGCTGCGACGGGTTCCGGACCAGGAGCCGCCACATATGCCAAGACATGCTTTGCTTGTCATGACGGCGGCGTGGGTGGGGCGCCCAAAATTGGTGACAAAACGAATTGGGGCCCGCGCGTTCAGCAGGGAAAAGACGTCCTGTACAAACACGCGCTGGAAGGCTTTCAAGGAAAAGCTGGTTATATGCCGCCTAAGGGTGCGTGTATGGATTGCTCTGACCAGGAAATCAAAGCAGCGGTGGATCACCTGATCAATGCCGCGAAGTAGGTGGATTGTGTTTGCGTTCTTGTTGGTCATCGCTTGTGCTTTTAGTTCTTCGGCGTTGGCCAACAACTTTACAACTTGGCGTGAGGATGGTGCGTCCGTTGGTGAGCTGCAACTTCAAATCGTAAGTTTGAAGCCTGGCGACACACTCGATTTGGCGCGCGGAGAATACCAAGGTCCCATCATCATTCGCACACCGGGCATCACTGTGCGCGGTCAAGGTGATGCTCGTATCACGGGGAGCGGTAAAGGAACGGTTGTATTGGTGGAGGCTGATGACGTTCATCTTGAGGGACTGATCATCAGCGGATCGGGACAGTCACACGATCAGGTGGATGCCGGGATCGCGATTCGCAACGGCAAAGGCGTAACGGTAAAAGACGTGAAGATTGAGGATTGTCTTTTCGGGATTGATATTGCCAACGCCCACAATGTTTCTATCGAGAAAAGTCGCATCAGCTCAAAAGGCCTCCCCCTTGGTCTGCGAGGTGATGCGATTCGTCTTTGGTCCTCGAAAGATATTGTCATTAAGGAGAATTATTGGAGCGATACGCGCGACACGGTGAGCTGGTATTCCGAACGTGTCCATTTCTTGAATAACGAGGCGACGCGCTCCCGCTACAGCATTCATAGTATGTATTCGAAGCGACTCATGATTCGAGGCAATCAGTTTCGCAACAATAGTGTTGGCATCTTCATCATGTATGGTGAAGGCACGATGGTGTTGGATAACGTGGTTTCCGATTCCGTTGGTGCGACAGGCCTTTGTTTGGGCATGAAGGAAACTTCTGGATTATATGCGCGCGGCAATAAGTTTCTCTACTGCGCCGCTGGCATTCTCGTGGATCATTCGCCATGGGAGCCGTCATCAAAAGACTGGTTCCAAGAAAACACATTGGCCTTCAACAACGTCGGCGTTCTCTTTAGTGACGCCCGACCTGGAAATCTCTTCGAAAAAAATCGTTTTATCTCCAACTTGCTCGATGTCGATTCCGAATCGCGTCAGCCCTCTCGCAGTGAATGGGTTGAAAATAGTTGGGACGCTTATGATGGATTTGACCGCGATAGAGACGGGATTGGCGACACTCCCTATCGCATTCTGAAATACTCCGATTTGTTATCAGGCGCGCATCCCATGGCCCGATTTTTTCATGGTTCTCCCGTCGCCACCCTTATCGGTATTGTGGAGCGAATGCTTCCCCTGACCGAACCCACAGAATTGATCGTGGACCCTAAGCCGCGGTTAGAAAGGGGGCATTGAAGCTCATGTCTAAGGTTGTCATCGAAAACTTATCAAAGCTGTTTGGAACGCGAACGGTTTTAGACGGCATTAACCTGCGACTGGAGTCGGGTGATCGTATCGCCCTTGTTGGTCAGAATGGTTCGGGTAAAACCACTTTGATCCGCTGTATCCTCGGACTGCATCGCTTCAACGGTTGCATCAGCGTCCTGGGACAATCGGTGCATGATCAACGAGAAAGCGTGCTGCGGGAGATTGGTTTCGTGCCGCAGGTGGCGCCGATGCTTCGTTTCACAGTGGGCGAGTACTTGAGTTTCTATTCCCGTCTATGTGGCATCGATGAAAGCGTCATTGTGGATGTCGCGCGGCACCTTGAACTTGACCTTCCGCAACTCCGGAAACAGCTGTTTCGCAAAATGTCGGGCGGCATGAAACAAAAACTTTTGATTGCAACGGCGCTCGCGCGTCGTCCGGCGCTATTGATCATGGATGAGCCAACGGCGAATCTCGATGCCAGGGCGCGGACGGCATTTTTTGAACTCTTGGCGAACCTGCCTCGAGACTGCGTGTTGCTGCTAAGTTCTCACCGGGTGGATGAGCTCGCCGGATTGGTGACTCGACTTGTGGAGCTAGGTGATGGCCACATTGTCAAGGACGACGTTGTTTCCGTAAGCGGTATCATGGCGCTGGAACAGAAGGTTCGATGTCAGGTTGTTCTTAATAAAATGGCTGACTCCGTCATGCGTGGATTAAACGGATGGGGATTCGCCCGCGGCGAGAGCGAGCTCGAGTGGTCTGGCAGCATCGGAGCTCCCGATCGTTTTCGATTTCTTGCCGACCTCTCTCGCTGGTCGGGTGTGATTGCCCGGGTGAATATTGAAGAGATATGAATCTTAAGGAGACTGTTATGAATCGCCGCATTTTCCTGCGCTCGTTTATATATGCATTCTGCTTGCTGGCGCTTACCTCCTGCATGTGTCAAGACGTTGGTCCTCGGGACCCTAGTTGGGGAAAAGATGTGTGCGCTCATTGCAGGATGACTATCAGCGACAAAAAATTCGCTACGCAACTTGTGGGACCAGGAAACCAGTGGCGCTATTTTGATGATCTTGGCTGCGCGTTGGAGACGATGCGTGACAAAACTTCGGAAGAAGGTCAGTTGTACGTTCGCTCTGACGATGCCTGGGTTCTCGCTCGCACGTCTCGATTTAACGACGGATTTAAGACGCCGATGAACTTCGGTTACGCGCCGGCGCGTGATGGGTCACTATCATTCGACGATGTGAACCGGGCAATGTCCTCTGACCGGGGTCATGCTCATGAGTAAGCGATGCCGGCGTCTGTCCGCGGCGAAAAACACGGGCTTCTATCTCGTCCTTTCTGCGGAATTTGCGGAGATGTTGCGGGCGCGATGGTACCAGGCGTATTTTCTTGCGTTCGGCGCGCTCATTCTCTCATTTTTTAGTTTTGGGCTCAGTGAATCCAGTATCCTTGGTTTCGCCGGCCTTAGTCGTATTCTGATGACCTTTATTCAGATCACCATTGTCATCGTGCCGATCTTCGCCATGGTGACGACGGTGCGCACCTTGGTAACAGATCGTGAGATGGGGGTGTGGGAATATCTTTTATCATGGCCCATGAGTATAAAATCCTATTACTGGGGTAAGTCGCTGGGCCGCATGGTTGCCATCGCCATGCCGCTGGTTATGGCATTGGGGGCGGCGGGAATCATTCAAGAGTTCTCTGGCGGAGATGTTGCCTGGGAGAGCATTTCGTGGATGATCGTCTACGTCACATCGCTTGTGGTGTGTTTTGTTGGTATGGCGCTTTTTGTTTCAGTGCTAGCGAAGAATCAAGAGATGGCTTTGGGTGTCGCTTTCGCCATCTGGATTACTTGTGAGGCGCTTATTGACTCCCTTGTTCTCGGATTGCTGGTACAAAACCGCTTATCACCCGAAGTGGTGATTTCTTTGGCTTTGCTTAATCCGGTCCAAGCATTTCGCACGGCGGCGATCGGAGTGTTTGATGTGCAATTCAGCATCCTCGGTCCAATCTCTCATACTATCTTGGATGTTTTTGGCCGCTCGAACATCTTGGTGTGGGCGTGTGCATGGCCATTTCTTCTGGGAATGGGTTTCGCCATCGCTGGCGCCGTTCTTTTTTCACGCAAGGACTTAACCGCTTAGGGGGGGTGCCATGAAAATAAAAGGACTTCAAATGTGGAAACGATGGACGGTGCTTGGCTTGGCCATCATCGCCGTGATCTGCTTTGCCTTGGCCTATTTTCAGCCGATGTGGGGTTTCTATCTTTTCTCTCCTCAATATCCGGATGGTTTGGTTCTTTCGATTTATCTCAACCGTGTCGCGGGCGACGTGACCGAGATCAATGTTTTGAATCACTATATCGGCATGGCGAAACTGGATGAGGCCGCCCAATTGGAAAGAGCCCTTTCTGGATACGGCTTGATCGGCATCAGTCTGTTGACGATGCTTTTTGTTTTCGTGCCCTCTCACAGAGTCTCTAAATACTATGCGATTCCCGCCGTTAGTTTTCCATTCGTGTTTATCGGTTTGTTCTACTACTGGATGCACTCATTCGGTCATGAACTGGCGCCGGAAGCGCCCATTCATATCGCGCCCTTCACGCCGACGATGATCGGTCAAGGACGTATTGGGAACTTCGAAACGATTGGCATGCCTGGAGCTGGCTTCTACCTGATCGCCGCCGCTATGGTTCTTGTTATTGTCGCTTTTTTTATGCGCCGAAGTGTTTGTGACGTATGTCCTCACGCGGGGGACTGCAAAGCCATGTGCCCCAAACTTTTTTTGGGGCGCAATGACCAAGTAGGGAAAGCTAAAAATTAAGCGGGAGTGCCGAGGATAACACTCGATGCTTTAAAAATGGCGGTTGCCGAGGAACCCTCTTTAAGTTTGAGATTCTCGTGGCTCTCATTGGTAATCATTGCGGCGATAGAGCCGCCCTCCTTAAGGCTGATGACTACCTCAGTGTTGACAGCCCCTGGCTGAATGCGCGAGACAGTGCCGCTCAGACAATTTCTCGCAGAAAATTTCGCCCCGCTGTCATCGGTGACGACAATCACGGATGACGCCTTGATAAGAGCAAAGACCTTTGTCCCACGCTGAAGGGCGAGATTTTCGGCGCTCTCATGAGTGATCGTCGCGACAATTTTCCGACCGTGAGCTATTTCTAGTTCAACCTCATCGTTGACGGCGCCTTTTTTAATTGCAGAGACAGTTCCGAGAAGTTGGTTTCGCGCGCTAGTTTTCATACTCATTCTCCTTAGAAGCAGAAAGTCATCAGTAATCCCATCCGATTGGCGGCTCATTTGATCGATAAATTTTCGATGTTCTTCTTCGATCAACTGAAAGTTGAGCACTAATTTTTCTCCACGAGGTGTGAGTTGTGTCCCACCGCCGTCTTTTCCTCCCACCAATCTCCGCACCAAAGGTTCGCCCGCGAGATTGTTCATGGCATCAATGGCATCCCACGCGGCTTTGTAGCTCATTTTGAGCGCGCCCGCCGCCTTTGTAATGGAGCCAACCTCCGCAATTTTCGCCAAGAGCGCAATCCGTCCTGATCCACCCAGATTTTCTCCGTCGATAGTGATCCAGACAGATCCATGCAATTCAATTGCATTCTTCACGCCATTCATTCTTCGATTCGTCATTCAATAAACTTCCTCAGGAAGAAGTGTTGGTATTCCGATGCGAGACTGAAAATAAAAACACCGGATAGTTCGGGGTTAACCTACATCTTAAGGTGGCTGCTGATCTGTTTTGGCATCAGGTGTCTGGATGCGAGCAGAACAATCACACAGGTGATAAACGTTATCAAAACCATGGCGTTGGCGATGTCATCCTGTCCCGCCTGCACCGCCTCGTAAATGGCGGTGGATAGTGTCTGTGTCTTTCCTGGAATATTGCCCGCAATCATAAGGGTGGCGCCAAATTCACCCAGGGATCGTGCGAAGCCGAGCAATACGCCGGCTAAGATGCCACGAGAAGCAAGGGGTAGGGTGATGCGCAAAAATAGGCTTCTTTCAGGAGCTCCTAGCACGCGCGCGGCGTCTTCCAGTTGTTTGTCCACGGACTCAAATGCGGCGCGAGCAGGTTTGAACACCAAGGGGAACGCAACGATAGTGGCTGCAATCACTGCCCCTTGGTAGGTAAAAACAAGGTTGATGCCAAATTGTTTGTCTAAAACCGAGCCAATCCATCCGTGACGCCCTAATAAAACCAAGAGATAATACCCTAGCACCGTTGGCGGCATCACCATCGGTAAGGTCAATAAGCTGTCCAACAAATCACGGAACGGGAAATGGCGGCGAGCCATTAGAAATCCAACGCCAATTCCAAAAAAGAAGTTGAGAAGGGTGGCCCAGCCGGCAACTTTTAGAGAGATGCACAGCGCGTCCCATGCTGCATCCATGAGGACAATGACCTTTATCTTAAGGTTTGGTGAAACCGTGTTTGCCGAGGATTTTTTGGCCCGCGGGCGATAAAACAAATTCTATGAAACGATCCGCTTCTTTGTTGTGCGAACCGCGCGTGATTTTTGCTATGGGGTAAACGATCGGTGTGGTTGTTGTCACTTTCATGACCGGCTTTACTTTTTCTTTCATCACCAATACGTCAGTCGCGTAAACGAAACCTGCGTCCACTTCCCCTCGGGCAACATAGTCGAGTGACTGGCGCACGTTGTCCGTCTTTATCATTTTTGCCTCGACGACAGACCAAAGATTATTCTTCTCGAGTGCTTCTTTCGTGTATCTGCCCACAGGTACCGTGGTTGGATTACCGATGGCGACGCGCTTGACATCGGATTTTTTGAGGTCATCAAGGCCCTTGATCTTGTCAGGGGCACTCGTAGGAACGACTAACATTAAAGTGTTAGCTGCGAAGTGACCTCGCGACTTGGTGGCGATGAGATTTTTCTTTTCCGCTTCATCCATCGTTTCCTGATCGGCGGATGCAAACACATCGACGGGAGCACCATTCGCGATTTGTTGCAACAATGCCCCGGAGGCTCCGAAATTCAAGGAGACTTTTGTCTGGGGATATTTGGATTCATATTGGGATGACAGGTCTTTGAACGCGTTGGTAAGACTTGATGCCGCCGACACTGTTAGCTCCCCAGCCATTGCTGGTTTCGAGGCGAGCAACGCGTAAACGATGAATGGCATGAGGCGGGCTATGAATGACATGGCTTTTCTCGATTGAATTTGAAGTTACGCGCGCGTTATATACACATATATATAACGATCCTTAAAAGAAAACCACTCTTGATCAGTGTCGCAGTGGTCTCTCGACGTCTATTCCTAACAATTCAAAAGAAAGAAAGGAAGGTCTTCATTGAAGATCCTCCAATCCTTATCGAAAATGCCCGTCGCTCCGAGAAGCGACGGACTTAAGGGAGGAGAGATCGTTTACGTGTTTTTTGCTCCGCTAACATCGCAGCAGACAGGTTCTTCATCCGTGTTCTTCTCGAAGTAATCGATCGGTTCAGGGATGACTCCCAACGACTGACATTCTTTTAGGACGATCTCATCCACCCAGGCGAGAGTAGGGCCATAAAAATGACTATCTTTAATGCCCGGTCGTGTGGCGCATGCTTTAGTAAAACGTCCAAGATGGGCTGTAAGAAATTTTTTTCTGGCATCGAGAACAATTTCACTGCCTTCTCGGTCTAGCTCCGTATCGAGATAATGCTGCTTCAAAAGGAGTAAAGAGTAAAATTCGAGTTCGACGCTGATATGGTCAGGCAATTCCTTTTCCAGATTTTTATCATCATTGCGAAGTTCAAAACCAAAGGCCTTATAGAAACCCATGATGTCGGCAATTTCGTTCGGCTTGCTCATGGAACGCATGTGTCCATATTCCGTTTCGTAAAGCGGATTCTTGCCCTGCCCTCGATCGAACAGGTCGATATAGTGAGAACGTAAATCGTTAATGATCTGATACTCTTGTTCTGGCTGTTCATCCGATTCGCGACTGGCCTCAAGAGCGGCAAGAATATTCGCCACGGGCAGCCAGTCTTCATCGCTGATTCCTGGTTGAAGAGTGGCAACGGAATCAAAATAATCTTTATCCGGGTAGCTTGTTAAGACGCTGGCTAAACTGAATACGCCCGCTTTCGCTAGAAGCTTATTGGGCTCTCTTTTGCGTGCGCCACCGCCACAGCCGCCACCACAGCAGATATCACTCATGAACGTTCTCCTATTGTTTTTCAATTTGTAATGGAATCCATTGCAAGGTCACTGATTTGCGGCTTCCCGCTTCGTCTTTCTCGCCACGCCATACGGCGAAGCCGATATTATTGAGGACGCCGATGCCTAGGGTTGAACGCCCCTTAATGTCAATGGGACGAATAAAAACCACTTTCCATTCACCTTTTTCCCATGCGCCGTATGCTGTTGCCTGAGGGCTCTCAACGACTTGGCTCGTGCCGTATCCCTCGGCGACGATTTCGTCCAAACCACGAATTTTTGGATAAGATGACGGATTGCCCGCGGCGCGTCCGTGGCTATACATGTCCCTTTGATCGCTGCCAAAGGGCGCTCCATGATGGTCGTCACTTTTATTTTTGCTGTCGTCGGATTGGCGCGATTTTTTGATGAGATCGCGTGTTTCAGGCGAAAGATCTTTATCCGCCGTCATGACTTTGTAGTCGAACGGATACTGGTCTACGGTGCTGTTCGGATAAAGCTCTTTCACCGTGCGCACACGACCCAGTTCACGATCCTTTTCAAACTGAGCGCGCCAATGGAGAATATGGACGGGCATTCCTTTTGCCCCCATGACAATGGGAGGCGCTTCACCTTTAAACGTCATGGGAAACTGCAATGCCACGCCATCGGAGAATTTCGCGAGGCGACCGCCGTAATCCGCGCTGGCATCTTTCCATCGCACGCGGAAAACCGCCTGTTCACCATTATGAAGAGCTTGCACGATCACCGATTCCGTGGTGGTTTCCTTGGGCTTCGGTGTTGTGGGCTGTGCCATCAGCGTGACGGTTTCTTCAGGTGCGTTGACCCATAATTTATCTTGTGGCGTGACCTTATCCAATTTGTTTTTGACAAACTTAGCGGTGACGGCCTCGGCCGGCCACGCACATAGGAGTCCCGCGGTTAGTATGAGCATTTCTTTTTTGCGCATGAGAAGTTTCATGAGGCGTTCCTCTAGGGCGTATTGTTGCGAATCGCTTTGAATTTCGGATCGAAAGCCGGTCGCTCGATGAGTGGCTCTCGCACCGGAGTTTCAACAATGAGTTGTCCTTTTTCGTCGAAGCCTTTGGCGTTGCCGTCGGCGACTTTAAAGGAATGAATGATTCGGTCCGTGCTGCCCATGAGCACAAGAAGACCCTGTGCGATGGGATCCGTGGCGAGCGTTCGATACCTTTCGATGGCGTCCTCGACGTTGGGGCCGAACATCTGTTTCAGGTAGGATTTGTTCGCATGGATCGGCGGAATGTAATAAATGTTTGGTTCCAATCCCAGCTGCGGATAATAAGGCAACGCAATTTGTTTCTTATGAATGAGATAGTCGATGGGATTGTCCGCACGTGCTTTCGCCGGTGGATTTACAAATCCCATAATGCGAATCTTGCCAATGCAGTTCTGCACGCACATGGGTTGTAAATTTTGTTCGACCGCGGGAAAGCAGCCAATGCATTTTTCGCTGACGCGCGTGTAAGGGTTGTACATGGATTTTTTGTAAGGACAGGCGCGAACGCATTCGCCGTAGCCTTTACACCGGGATTGATCGATCAGAACGATGCCATCTTGTTCCCGTTTATAAATGGCTTTTCGCGGACAGGCCGCTAGACAAGCCGGGTAGGTGCAATGGGCGCAGGTTCTTGGGAGATAGAAGAACCAGTTATCGTGAGGCAGCGACATGTGCTTGCCGTTGGTGACGTTGCCGGTGCAGTCGTCTTCCCCGACGTTAGGGTACATCCAGTCTTCATCCTGCGGCGCGAAGTGTAACGCGCGCTCATTCTCTGGTGCGGCCTCGAAGATGGTTTTACCGTAATAGGGTTCTTTCTTTTTCCATTCCTGCCGCCCAAGCTTTTCAAGAATGCGCACATCCCACGCTAATGGATAACTGCCGTAAGGTTTTGTTTCCACGTTGTTCCAAAACATGTACTCCTGGCCTTTGCCGCTCGTCCATGTCGTCTTGCAGGCGAGAGAACAAGTTTGGCAGGCGATGCATTTATTGAGATCAAAAACAATTGCCCATTGTCGTTTTGGTCGGGCTTCGTCGTAGATGTATTCCATCTCCCGCTGAATTTGCCAGTTATAGACTTTAGCCATTTACAGCTTCCTTCCCTTGGAGTTTGCTCCCAAGAATTCGCCTTTAAGATAATGAATCATGTTTGCGTTTTCGCCCGCCGGTCTAAATCCGAGGGAAGCTGGACGCCAGACCCCCTGTGCGTCCATACCACCCGCCTCGGCTTTCGTTATTTTGACAAAAGCTTCACGCGGCGCCCCGACAGGACAATGAATATCAGGTGTGAAACCTTTTGCCATGCCCTGACCAAACATATCTTTGTATGTGAGCGATTCCGTCATGAGAGTGGGACGCAACCAAGCACGTGTCGCGCTTTGATGGCTGCCGTAACGATACATTGCCTGATAGCCGGTTTCCTCGTTCTTGGCGAGTCCATCCGCGCGGGTTTCGTGTGCCTTTACACTGCCGGGCGTCGCGCCATACATATTGTGCCAAGTGCGGGCGATGCCGCGTGGCGTTCCAGGATAATATCGAGCTCGTAGCATCAGGCGCGCTACTTTTAACGCATCCCCCGGTTTTGCATCGCGGTATGGACGATCATTGGGGTCAGCGTCGATAAACACGTAATCACCGTCTTTAATGCCGAGTTCCTTGGCATCGAGAGGGTTGATGTCCACGTATCCTTCCGTCACAAATGGCATACGCTTGTCGTGTCGATAGACGTCGCCGAACGGTCCAAACCAAATCGCGCTGGCATCGGTATCAATAGGAGTTGTATGGGCGCCGTGGCGGTACTTGGGCGTGTGATAAACGTGCGTGAATTTTAGCTTCCGCAGAGGATGCTTGCTGCGCAGCAGTTCTTCGGGTGTTAGCAATACGTTGCGAACCTGACGGCTTTCCGTGGAAACATCGCTAGTCTTTAGCCCTAGGTCTTCCGGTTTTTTCGGACGAATCGCCGCATGCTTGGAAGCGATGATGACGTTCGGCTCGTAAGGCGTGGAGTCAACAGGCTCCCGATAAACAACCATGTTTTCGCCGTTGTCGATAAATTCTTTCTCAAAGCGATAGAATTCAAGGCGACCAGATTTTGTGTACCAAGGTATCTCCGATCGCGTTTGTTCCGCGGATGAATAACGGGGATAGGTACGGGTGTTCATCAATGCGGGAATGCCTTCTTTGGCGTCTTTCTCCAGGTCATCGAAGTTGTATCCTTTTAACGTGAAGGAGCCATCGATGATTCTTTGCAGGTAAACATCCACACGATCTTTAAAGACGAACTTCCACGCATCTTCAAGACGTGAGTCGCCAATGTTTTTACCGATGCGTCGAGAAACCTCGGCGATGATTTCTATGTCAGACCGCGTGTTGAAAATGCGTGGCAGCGGCGTTCGGGGATAGATTTGCACGAACGGATTGGTATAGGAGCCGCACATATCCGGTTGTTTGAATTCGGCCCAACTGTCCGCGGCGTAAACGATATCAGCGTATTCACAAGACCCGGTCCACCACCAGTCCGCGTAAGCAATAAACTCGATCTTGGGTAGTGTGCGATTGACCACATCGTAATGCCATTTCACGTTACCGATAACTGAATTGGAATTATTTAACCACATGGCCTTTGTCGGCGTGGGAAGATGTGATTCCCCGGTGAAAAGTGTTTTGCCTAAACGGAGAGGACGGTCACCGTAGTTAAAGTAATGAAGCGATTCGTATTTGAGGTATTTTTTGCGCTTCACCGGATCCGACGCTCCAAGCGCCAGATTGAATGGATCCTCCGTTGTATAGAGAGGCTCGCCGCCAATCATTGAGGAGCGATAATTGCCGGAGAAACTACCGATATTGCCGCCAACGAAACCCACATTGCGCGTGAGAGCGGCCACGAGGAATATGGCGCGATCCTTAAGGTCGGCGTTGAAAAATTGATTGGGTCCCATGCCGCAGGCAATAAGCGTTTTCTCGGGATTATTGGCAATCAAGTCGGCGAGGGCGCGAATTCCCTTTACCGGCGCGGTGGTGATCCTCGATGTTTTTTCCGGCGTAAAGTTTTTATTGAGATACTCTCGTGTCAAATCAAAGACGGTGCGTACTTCAATTTCTTTCCCGTCAAGGAGTTTGACTTTCATTTTTGCTTCAATATCAGGTGAGATATTGAGCTTCTTAAAATGTTTACCGAAATCGTCACGGGTGACGGGGATTAATTGCTTTGAACCAGCATCGCGCATGACATAGGGTTGGAACGCATCAGCCATCTTTTGCGGCGCAAACGTTTTCTTCTGCTCCGTATCCGCCGGCGGCGTCTCATTTTCGCCAATAAACTGTATGCTTTCGAGCTTTGGCGCCTTGTAGTCCTTGATATAATCTTGCGGGCGCAGTGGCTCCAAAGTATCCATGCGGATCAGCATGGGAAGGTCCGTGTTCTCACTGACAAAGGCGCGGTCGAATTTTTTCTGCGCGATGAGAATCTGTGCAACGCCCAACGCCAACGCTGGATCCGTGCCAGGACGAATGATGAGAACGTCGTCGGCTTTCGATGCCGTGGCGCTGTATTCCACGGTAACCGCGCACACTTTGGCGCCTTTCAAACGAGCTTCGGTAAGCCAATGACTGTCAGGCATTTTGGTTGTGATCCAGTTCATGCCCCAGATGACGATCGCATTAGCATGTTCCGTCGATGACAACTCAAAGTCACTCGATTGCATGCCTGAAACCATGGGGTGGCCGGGAGGAAGATCCGTATGCCAACTGAAGCTGTCCCAACCGCGAGCGCCGTAGGCTTTGTCCGCTCCCACTTTGCGAATCTTCGCGTCGAGCAACGCCAGCATATTGCCAAATCTGTAGAGACCAAAAATTCGTGTCGCGCCGAGAAACGCCATGCCGCCGCGAAGTTTAATGGTTTGTGTTCCCGCTTCATGCATGGCGTGAATCATGGATTCATCGTAGCCTTGCGCGCTGAGTGCTAGCGCTCCGTCTTTCCCCGAATAGGTGCGTGAAATATTTTCAATCGCGCGGGCTGATAGGTCGTAAGCCTCATCCCAGGTGACTCGAAGCCACTTGTCTTGCGCACGCTTGAAGTACTTGGGATCGGGTCGTTTCGTCTTGCTATCGCGCGGAAATCCCGCGTCCGCCCAATCCTTGAAGCCACGGCGTACCATCGGGGCTTTAACCCGGCGATCACCGTAGAAACGCCGCGCCAGCGCAATGCCTTTCTGACAAATGCGTGGATCCCAACGGGAAGATGCCTTGTTGCCATACAAGTCTTTTGCTTTGTGATAGGCGTAGCTGGGGCCAATACGAGTGACGATGCCGTTCTTGACGTAAGCGCGGAGAAGGCAATTGTGGGTGTCATTGGGGGCGCAGAGAAAGACGAAGGTTGAATCATGTTTAAAGATATTGCGGTAGATGGATTCCCAATCCCGATTGGGATACCCGGCGAGAGGGTTTTCCGCATCAAAAGGTTTTAGAAACCTTAGGGGGAAGCTTAGGGCGTCGGTTGACGCGAACGCGACGACTGTCGCCGCACCCATCTTTTTGAGGAACGCTCGGCGTCCCTGTTTGTTTTCATCTACCATGTGGATCTTTTCCTTCCGTCAAATCTTCGCTACGAATCTGCTACGAAACCAAAACAGATCTCGGTGATACATCCACTATTTTTAGGCGCGGAAAATGTTTGGCGACAGCCTTTTGAAACATGGTTCGCGCGATACTCGGAACGCTGCTGCAGCCCAACGAATCTTGTGAAAGAAGTTCGTAGTACAGGTCGTCCCCGTTGATGCCTTTAAGATTAATCGTGATTCTAAGGCGCGCGATGCTCTCGAGGGTAGGAGCGAGCGCCGCCAAAACGTTTGGTGAAATGGGAGCGTAGCGATGGCTGGTGGCATCGGATTCAAGAAAATAGACGTCTTCACAGTAGTCATCACCAAGAACCTTGTTCTTCCAACGAACATAACGCGCGGAATCTCCGCATCCCATGACAATGCCATCCAAGGCTTCTCGCCAGTAGTCGCAGGCGAACGAACCTATGGTTGACCCATCGTTGCATCCAGTTCGTTTTAGAGTCAGGTGTTTTCCTGTGCCAATCCATTCACCACGGAAGCATGGAATGGTTCCGTGCGCGAGGATGTCCTTGAAGTCGTCGAGCTCCCACGTCATGGCGAAAAAACGTTTTGTGCTCTGACCGAGACGCCAGCAGTTGCGAAAGAGTTCCTTGAGGATCTGATCACGGATGTCAGTCGGACGAGTGGCCGCGCAACGGATAAGTGCGTTTTCCGAGAGATCGGTGCTGTCCGGGATTGCGCTTAGCAGAGTCGCCACACGTGCCCGTTGCCAGCGGGAGAGGAAATCAGCGACGGAGAAGTTCGCATGCGCGACAATGGGCGTCGTTTCAAGATCAGATTGGTTCATGTATGAACCTCGAAATTTCTTGGAAGTGTTTTTGAAAAAATCACCGCGTGATCGGTTGCAATTTAGAGACCAAAAATTTTCACGATTCTTTTGCCGTTGTATTCGATTTCGCGCGAACAATTTTTGTTTGTGTCGGATTTGACACTGAGCGCTGCGTGTGATTGAGTTTGTTTATGCGTGATTTAACTCGCAATTCGCCTGATTCAGGCGCTTTACGGTGGCCTACGAATTGCAAGTTCTAGTTAGCTGACTAAAAAAGATCATCGACAACTTTAGGTTGTGAAGGATGTGCCGTGCTGGTCGATACGTATGGGCGCCATTTTTCATATCTCCGTCTATCTGTTACGGAGGCATGTAACTTCCGCTGCTCCTATTGCCTTCCGCATGGCTATCGTGCCGCTTCTGGTTGTCCTGAATTTTTACGCGTGGACGAGATCCTACGCCTTTGCCAAGGATTCGCCTCCCTCGGTTTTCATAAGGTCCGGCTTACCGGAGGCGAACCCACCGTTCGATCTGATATTGTTGAGATCATTCGGGGAGTTTCATCGGTGAGCGGCGTCCGTAAAGTTCTTCTTTCCACCAACGGCTTTCGGCTTTCGAAGAGAATAGACGATTTCCATCGCGCTGGCCTAAATGGCATAAACGTGTCCATGGATAGTTTGGAGCCTGATACATTTCGGCAGGTAACCGGTCGCGCTAGTTTAAGTGATGTGTTGCAAGGAATCGATCGCGCGCTCGAGTTAGGGATGGAAGCGGTGAAGATCAATACCGTCGCCCTGCGTGGCGTTAATGATCATCAGCTATCTCTTTTCCTGGACTATATTCATCACCGTCCCGTCAGTGTTCGCTTTATTGAGCTCATGCCAAGTAATGATCGCCGCTATTATCAAGATCATCATGTTTCCTTACGTCCATTTCGAGACCGCCTGATCCGGGAGGGCTGGCGTGCGGGGGCTTCCACTTCCGATTCCGGGCCAGCTGAGGTTATGCAACATAGTGACTATGTTGGCACATTGGGATTTATCAACCCGTATAAAAAAAATTTCTGCGATCAGTGCAATCGCCTGCGTATCAGTGCGCAAGGGGCACTGCGTCTTTGCCTTTTTGGGGAAAGCCAGGCATCTCTTCGCCATCTCCTTCAGAACGATGGGGATCAGGAAGAACTGGGTGAAGAAATCATCCGTCTTTTACGACTCAAGCCGAGTGGGCATAACCTACAAGCACTGGATACAGGCATGAACACGAGTTTCTCGCATATTGGAGGTTGAATGCGATGGAATATTTTTTCCTAAACCATAACCGGGTTTTTTCATGATCAAGGTCAAAGAAGCCGAAGAAAAAATTATTTCTCATACGAGAAGAGGTGGAATAGAGAAGGTTCCTCTCGCCCTCGCGCCAGGGCGCGTGCTTCGCGAGGCGGTGGTGGCGGACAGGCCATTTCCACCCTTCGATCGTGTGGCGTTGGACGGCATAGCCATCCACCTCGATAGGAGTGGTTTTCCACGTGATGCCTATCTTGTCCAGGACGTCGTGGGAGCCGGGAGCGTGCCGCCGCCATTAAAGAGCGAGGATCGTTGTCTCGAAGTGATGACGGGAGGCGTTTTACCGCCGGGAACGAATTGTGTGATTCCTTATGAAAATGTGAATGTATTACACAAGGACGAGGCATCACGCGTTGCGGTGTTGAAAATGGGACATGCCCTCTGCGCTTATGAGAATGTTCATCGGTGCGGTGAGGACGCCAAAAAGGGCGATTGTCTGGTGCGGAAGGGAACCCGCATCGATTGTCACGTTTCAGGCGTCGCCGCCACTGTGGGGAAAGACTACCTTCAATGCTCGCGTCTTCCTCGCATAGCCATTATAAGCACGGGAACGGAACTGGTGCCCGTTAACGAATTGCCGCTTCCGCACCAGATCCGAAGATCCAACGTGCATAGCATTGCCGCGGCGCTATCCCTGCACGGCTTTGATGACGTTTCTTTGCATCACCTTCCCGATGATCCACAAAAAATGCTTCGGGCAATCACTCATCTTCTTGAAAGAAACGATTATCTCATTTTCACCGGTGGGGTTTCGAAAGGGCGTTTTGATTTTGTTCCAGAAGTTTTGGCGCGATGTGGCGTCGCGAAAGTTTTTCATGGCGTCGCGCAGAAACCTGGCAAGCCCATGTGGTTTGGGAAAATATGGGGCGGTTGCCTTGTTTTTGGTTTGCCTGGAAACCCCGTTTCGGCGCTTGTGTGCTTGCATCGTTACGTGATTCCTTCGCTGGGCGTATTCACAGGATTGCGAGAGCCCTTTTCTTCTTCATGGAACATTCAACCTCATTTGGAATTGAAACGCGACAAACGCACACATTTTGCGCCCGCATCACTCTATGTGGATCAAGAAGGTCGATTGTGTAGTCTCATAAAAGAACATCATGGGTCAGGGGATTTAGTTTCGCTTGTTGGCACACAAGGGTTCCTGGAAATTCCGTCCGAATCGGAAAACGTGTCGGCATGGTCTTTTTGGAATTGGGAATCGACGCCAAAAGCGGCATCGTTAACCGTCCCCGTTTGTTATCAGTCTCACGGCAGTCATGGAGTTCACGCGCAATGAAATATCTATTCTCTCCTCAGGAAATTTTCTTTTGCGGACGTTCTGGATCGGGAAAGACGTTTCTTCTTCGTCGCATGACGCGTCTTTTACGGGATCGTGATTTTACTGTTGGTTATGTGAAGCATGATGCCCATCGCTTTGAGATGGATCATCCAGGCAAAGATACTCACGCACTGTGGGCGGCCGGTGCGAACTCGGTATCCATCTCAGACGCGGACCATAGCGCGTTTATTGTGCGCGGTGCCTTTACTCAGAGTGAGACGGGTCTTATCCATCAGGCGGCGGACGTGGTGTTGGTGGAAGGATATAAGTCTCTTCCCGGTAAGAAGATTGTGTTACTGCACCCCGATGGTGATTGGGAATCCGTGCGTCACCTGGAACATGTGGTGGCCATTGTGGGGTCACGCACCGAGCGGCCCGATATCTATCCCGGAGTTCCTTATTTTCACCGCGATGATGTCGAGGGTCTCTCTTCCTTTGTGATCGATGAAATAGGAAGCATGCTGCAGAGAACACCCCTTTTTGGTTTGGTTCTTGCCGGGGGCCAGAGTCAAAGAATGAAAAAGGATAAGGCATGGCTTGGGTATGGGGGGCGTCCGCAGATTGCGCGTATCCATGATGAGATGGAGGCGGTGTGCGCGCGCGTTTTTGTAAGCTGTCGACCCGAGCAGTGGAATTTTTCGCAAGATTCGGAAGAAAAACGATTCATGGATCGCTCACATATTCTGCACGACCGTCTTGTGAGATTTGGCCCACTGGGGGGCATTCTTTCCGCGATGTTAACTTACCCGGAGGCGGCTTTTCTCGTGAGTGCTGTCGATATGCCTTACATCAGACAGGAAGATCTTCACGCCTTGTTAAGCGCGCGTAATCCATTTAAAGCGGCCACTTGTTTTGTGAATCTTGAGGACGGATTGGTTGAGCCATTGTGCGCCATTTATGAACCGAAAGCGCGATGGCCTCTTTTGGAAGCGCTGGGTCGTGGTTCCTTGTGTCCGCGAAAGATACTGGGTGGATTGGATGTTGTTAAAGTATCGCCGATGAATCCCAAGGCGGTTGCTAATATCAATCATCCCTCTGAATATGAAGACGCCCAACGAAATCTGACATAAATCCCTTGGTGTTGATCAGTAAATGGCCGCTACCCGAAGGTAGCGGCCAAGCCTGTCATTTTAGTCCAGAACGAGTTCCGTCTGAACCTTTAGAGAGTTGGAAATAATGCAGTATTCTTTTGCCTTGAGCAGAAGATCTCTCGCAAGTTCATTTTCCGAGGACTCAAGAGTAACGAAGATCTTGATCGACGTGAACGCGATACCGTCCTTGGTTTTGTCTAGAATCCCTTCCGCATGGCTACTGTAGTTGGCGACAGGAACGTTTTTCCTTGCCACCATGCTGAGAAACGTTGTCATCAGGCACAGTTCGACAGCGCTGACAAGAAGCGCCTCCGGGCTCCAGCATTTGGGACTTCCATCAAATTCAACCGGTGGACCACCAAGCAAAGGGGCGAGCTCCGCGCCTGCAGTGACAAACCCTTCACGATCTCCAACCCATTGGAGTTTCGTTTTGTAGGTGTGTGGAAAGGGATGGGGCATATATCGATCTCCTTCAAAAGTGACGTAATCTTCAACCCTGAATCATCGCTTCCGCGACTAAGTGCGCACCTTCTGGCGAGACATCACTTCCGCCGGAATTTGATTTGTGTCCATCGCGCGACTGGTCTTTCGTTGTTTAACCGCAAATCGTCGCGGTGGGAGCCAAAGCTTTACGAAGAAGACGGCAAGACAGCCGATGCCTATCGCAAAGAGCGTGTCTCCGGGAACGCGCATCCATTTCAACAGCGTCATTAGCGGTGTGTTTAGAAATTCCGCGGATCGGGCGTACCACAAGCCTGTTTCCACGCTGGCTATTGTCTGGAGCAATCCCACGGGGAGAAGGCTGAAAACAACCATGCCTACCAGCCCGCCGTTGAGACTCCAGAAGCCGGCCTTCAACCAGCGCTCATCCCAAGCGCGGCGAACGCTTAACCCACGGAGACAGAAAAGCATGAGACCGATGCCTAACATTCCATAGACCCCGAAGAGAGCGGTGTGACCGTGAACGGGGGTCGTGTTGAGGCCTTGCATGTAATAAAGAGACAGAGGTGGATTGATAAGAAATCCGAACACGCCGGCACCGATAAGGTTCCAGAAGGCAACTGCCACGAAGAAAAGAATCGGCCATTTGTAGGTGCTCACCCATCCCGTTTCGCGGCTTAACTTGTAGTTAGAGTATGCTTCAAAACCAATCAAGCTAAGAGGCACGACTTCGAGAGCGGAAAATGAGGCTCCCAGCGCTAGCACGGATGTCGGCGTTCCGGCGAAGTAGAGGTGATGGAAGGTACCGAGAATTCCGCCCGCCAAGAACACAACCGTTGCGAATAACACTGCTGTTGTGGCCCGCGCTGCTTGCAGCAAGCCCATGCGCACAAAAAGATAAGCGATGATGGAGGTTGCGAAAACTTCGAAGAATCCTTCCACCCAGAGATGCACCACCCACCAGCGCCAGTATTCCGCGACGGCGAGATGTGTGTGTTGACCCCACATCAAGCCAGCGCCGTAGAATAAAGCGATGGCGAACGTTGAAAGAGAGAACAGAGTTAGGAGCTGACGATTTTCAGAAGGATGACGTAGAGCCGGAATCATGGGGCGAAGCATCAGAGCGAGCCAAATAAAGAGTCCAGCGAATAGGAAGATTTGCCAGAAGCGACCGAGATCGACGTACTCATAGCCTTGATGACCAAACCAAAAGTTCATGTCATGACCAAGTTTTTGTTGAATCCCAAACCATTGGCCTGCCATGGAACCGAGAACGATGACCAGCAAACAGAACCAGAGAACGTTAACACCAAGTTTTTGAAAACGGGGTTCATGTCCCGCCACAAGAGGGGCGATGTAAAGACCCGTCGCGAGCCAAGCCGTCGCGATCCAGAAAATGCCGAGTTGTGTATGCCACGTGCGTGTCAGGGCATAAGGAATGATCTCGGAAATGTTGTAACCGTAGAGCGCTTGTCCTTCGACCCCGTAATGTGCGGTGATGACTCCCAAGGCAACCTGCAACAAGATGAGACCCATGACCGTCCAAAAATATTTTTTCGTGGCTTTCATGGATGGCGTTGCTTTGAAGCTGGCGAGAGGATCAGTTTTGGGGGCCATCTGCGGCTCGCTACTATGATGCACAGCGGTGTGCCATGCGAGAGCACCAATACCCAAAAGAAGGAAGATAATACTTAAGAAAGTCCACAAGAACGCGTCGCTTGTCGGTAAGTTATCAACGAGAGGTTCATGGGGCCAGTTATTGAGGTAAGAGATATCACTTCCAGGACGGTTTGTGACGGCAGCCCATGATGTCCAGAAAAAGAAGGCGCCGAGATCACGTTGACGAATCTCGTCTTGCACCGTTCCTTCTCGCATGGCGTACGCCTTACGCAGTTCTCTAAGACTTTGATCATTACCGAAAAGTCTGCCGTAATAGTTGGCCAACTCTTTGATAACGGTGGCGCGTCGTGCCGATACGGTGAGAGCGCCCGTCGTTGGGTCGTAGGTATTGGCGCGAAGCTCTGTTTTCATGCGTTCGCGGAGAGATGCCTGCTGATCCGCCGGCAGACTCGCAAAATTTTGCGCGCCGTTTTCTTGCGCCAGGCTATCAAGCATGGCTGTTGCTTCACGATGCAACCAGTCCGCGGACCAATCGGGAGCCACATAAGCGCCGTGTCCCCAGATGGAACCTAACTCTTGACCACCAGCGGATTGCCAAACGTTCTGACCATCCTTGATTTGTGTTGCTGTAAAAATAATTTCGCCGTTATCGGCGATAACGTTCTGCGGAATAGGAGGAGCCTCACGATAAATGTCGCTACCAACTATTCCCAGGACTGCGAATGAGGCGAAAAATGTTATCGCCAAGGCAATCCATAATCTTTTATTGCGCATGCACTTCAACTCCTAAATCAACCAGCAAGGGTTTTGGGAAAAAGAATATTGTTTTCGAGATGTATGTGTTCATGAAGAGATCGTTCCAGCTCGGCGAGCGATTGCCACAGCGCGCGCCAGGTCATGCACGCATCGCCGGGAACTTTAAATTCATTCGTAAGCTTACGAACTTGGCGTAAAAGCACGGCATGGTCGTCGTGGTCGTGTTGCATCCGATTGATGGGCATCTGCGCCATGGCGCCGTTCCCCGTGCTGATGAGGGGAAATAAGATCTGATCCTCTTTGTCGAGGTGCATAAGGAGTTCTTCTTTAAGCTCGGTCACGGTTTTCGCCAACGCGGATAGGCGTTCACCGTCACGTTCTTTGTGAACGCGCGCGACCTTAAGGGCCATTTCTTCGAGTCGCGGTAGTTCTTCCCGCAGCGGCTCGTGGTAGGTTTTTTGAATGTGCTTGATCAGGTCTTCGAGGCTTAAGTCGTCGGCGATGATTTCATTGTGATCACGCGCGAGTTCATCCTTGATTTCCTGCAGCACTTTTTCGGCGTCAACATTCGCCGCGGCGCAAGCATCCACAAGGCTGAGATTGCCACCACAGCAATAGTCGATATGGTGGCGCGCGAAGACGCGTGAAGCTTGTGGTATTTTTGCCGCGAGAGAACCAACGCGATCATTGACGGTAGGAGTCCTCGGGTACTTCTGTGTCGTTTGATTTTGCATGGGTGTTTCCTTTAGTTTTTCGGTTTTGGAAAGCAAGATAAATGCCACAAAATACTATTGTAAAATCAATGAGTTACATTGTTAAAATTGTGTTTTTGACAACGTGAAGTTATTGTCATAAATACAATTCGTTGTCTTTATGACAAAGTAACAGGAAACCGAGGCCGGCTCATGGACAACATTCTTCTCGACATCGCATTGGATCTCACACGCAGTCTCTCCACGCATGAACGCTTTGATCGTCTTGTGACGGCGGCGCGTAAGGCATTCCCGTGCGATGCCGCGGCGATCATGCGTCTCGATCGCGGACAGCTAGCGCCGGTGGCAATTTCTGGATTGCCCGCAGATATTCTTGGACGGCGCTTTGAAGTTGCGAATCAGCCGCGCTTGGCGGCGATTTTACAGAGTCGCCAACCAGTGCGTTTCGCCGCGAATGATCCACGACCCGATCCTTATGAAGGATTTCTTGATCCAACTTATCAGCAAAATGGGCACGTTCATGCCTGCATGGGATGTTCACTCTTCGTTGAGAATGAGCTCGTGGGGGCTCTTACTCTTGACGCGGCCCAAGTAGGCGCTTTTGACCGCATTCAGAATGAGGAGTTGGGGACTTTCGCCGCTTTGGTGGCGGCGGCGATGCGCACCGCAAGTTTGATTGAAAGCCTCGAGAAAGCCGCGGAACGCAAAGGCTTGGTTGCCAAGCAACTCATGCGTGATTCCCTGCAGCGTGAGGGGGATGTGTTGCTCGGTAATAGCCCCGCGATGTTGGCGTTGCGGCGCGATATAGAGTTGGTCGCCGTATCTGATCTTCCAGTGCTCATCACGGGGGAAAGCGGCTCTGGTAAAGAACTTGTGGCACGAACGCTTCATATCAAATCGAATCGAACGGATCAGGCGATGGTGCAAATTAACTGCGCGGCGTTGCCGGAATCGATTGCGGAGAGTGAGTTGTTTGGCCATGTGAAGGGGGCCTTTTCCGGTGCGGTGAGCGATCGTGCCGGTCGTTTTGAGTTGGCGGACGAAGCCACGCTATTTTTGGATGAAGTCGGGGAATTGCCTTTAAACATTCAGGCGAAGCTCTTACGCGCCCTGCAGAACGGAGAAATCCAGCGTGTGGGGGCGGATCGTGTCTTGACGGTAGATGCCCGTGTGATCGCGGCGACGAATCGGCGCCTTTCCGATGAAGTCAAAGCCGGGCGTTTTCGCGCGGATCTCTTTCATCGACTCGCCGTTTTTCCTATTCATGTGCCAGCTCTTAGAGAGCGGCGTGAGGATATCGCGTTATTAGCTGGTTTCTTTCTTGATAAGGCGCGCGCGCGGCTTGGATGTGCTCCGATCCATTTATCTCCGGGCGCTTTACGCGCGCTGGAAGATTACGATTGGCCCGGCAACGTGCGCGAATTGGAGCATCTGTTGCTACGCTCGGCTCTCCGTACATCGCCGCGCTATGATGATGACGATATTTACATCGACATGAGTGATCTTGGCTTAACTCCCGCTTCGGCATCCCGCAGTCATGTCGATGCCGCCATCGAACTCATGCCTCTGTCCGAAGCCACGAAGCAGTTTCAGAAGGAAATGCTTTTGAAAGCCGTACGCATGTCCGGTGGCAATTGGACTGAAGCGGCGCGGCTTCTAACACTAGATCCAGGCAATTTCTATCGTCTGGCGAAGCGTCTCGGTCTTAAGCGATCATGATGGGAGCGGATTTCTATTTAATGAAATGGATTTTATGACCTTCTTTTTTGATGCGGCTGGTGTGTGGTATTTCAGTGCCACCAAACACTTTGAGCCAAAGACCCTCCGCATCAAAATAACAAAGGCTTTTACCGCCGAACATGAGATGGGCTCTTTCAATCTTTTCAGGTTTATCCCAGGTTCCAATGAGAATCGTATCCGGCCCTTGATGCTGTTTAAGTGTGTCTTTGCATGAAGGACACCATGTCGCAAAAAAAATGACGGTGTAATTTCCCGGTTGTAGGTCTGGGAACGCCTGAGTGAAATTCTCGACGTCTGGCTTGATGTGAGGTGGTATCGGAAAGCACGCCCCCCACGATGGGGAGGCCAACAGAGCCATCAGCGCAGCAATAAAGATTCTCATACTCATCAAAGAGACCCTTAAAGAATCAATGCCTGGTACGAGACGGTGATGGAACGCCCTCCCACGGAATTGCGCGTGAGGCCAAAAATATTCTTATGCACGTAGGAAATTCCGAGGCTGTGCTGTGTTTTGACGACCAGATTGCCAGCAATAGACGCGTGATCGATCCGTCTGGAAGATCCTTCGGATCTTATGCCGTCTTTGAATGTGTCATTAAGCCACTCAACACCAGCCTCCGTTGTCACACCCCCGCGACCCATAAAAACTCTTGTGACTTGTGCGGATAGTTTACCCGCGTTCTTAGGCCCGGCCGCGGCGTTTCGCACAACATCGGGGAACATGATGTAACGCCCGTTAGAGCCGATGCGCCACTCATCGAAAACCGTCTGCGTCACCTGCAGGTCGAGTGCGTATTCCCGCAAGCCATTGCCACCCACTTCCAGAAAGCTTGCTGGCGAAGGGTCTTTTTCCGCATCCTGGAAGGATTTGGCGAGCGGCATTTTATAGCTCAGAAAACCATCCACACGCGGCAGCCATGGCTGCGTGAAGTCTTCCTGTAAAAGCGTGTAGCCGAGGCTCGCTTGCGCGTCGCCCGGCATGATGCGTGAATGGCGGCTTTCCTTCATATTTTGATAGGCGCCCGTGCCAAAGTTGAGAGTCCAATGCGGCGCCAAGGCATAGGCAAGAGCGACATCAGCGCGCCGAGAGCGGTCATAGAGATAGTCGTCGATTTCTTTGCCGGTGGTCGTGATGGTTTTAATCCCAAACTCGGTACCCATTGAAGTAATGACTTTCGCGGTCTGTCCCGGTTCCAAAGTTCCCGTGGAGATGGAGCCGCAGCCACAGGGGCAGCCATAGGCGTTAGAAGCGGCAATACCCGTCAACAAAAGAAGGATAAACAATAAATTTCGCATTATTTAACCTCCACCGAAAACGATGTTTTTTTCAAAGTTCCATTCGCTTTGAATATCACATCGATGACCCAGGGGCCTGGCATAATGAAATAGAGTCCGGTGACGCGCACCGTCGTTGGATTTTGTGGATTGATGACGGTGATTTTCTGATGCGTTTTTACGGTTCCATGGCCATGCGTCGGCATCTGAGGGTCAATATCCGTGACTTCTATCGCCGTGTCGTTGGCATTTAATGTCAACTCGACGGCATTATTCTCAGTGTTCGATGTGGGGGGATGATCCCACGTCTCCGTCAAAGTCACGTCCGTGGCTTCTTCGATCGTCTGGTCAGCGGTTTTCTTTGTTTCGTTCGATTTACCACAGGAAACAAGGAAGGAGGATAGGATGAGAATGCCAAAAATCGCTTTCATAGCTGCACCTTTTGTTTTCTTCAGCGCGTGATTTCCAACACGGAGCGCGAATTTGTGTCGCGTGAAGGGTTTGTATTGCATGAGTTCCAAGCAGAGGAGGGGCCATGCAAAACAAACGCCAGAGGCTCAAACTAGGGGATGAAATCCGAAAGTTTCGACTTGAGCCCTTCCACTTTGCGTACGATACGACCTTCTTCATCGAGAAGAACAATCAGGTTATCATGCATGATTTCATCGCTTTCAGCGACTTTCGAATAGTGAAGACCTATCGCGACGGAGAGGCGGCGCGTGTTACCTTCATCGCCCACCATCATTGTCCAGCCTGGGCGATCAATCTTCATGCTGCTTTTAAAGTGTTTTAGAGACTGGGGCGTGTCACGCGCCGGATCTAAGGAAACGATGGCGAATTGCACGTCGAGTTTTTTTGCTGCTGCCTCGTCGGCGAGTTTTTTAAGGAGATCTACAACCAGAGGGCATGCCGAGTGGCAGTTGGTGTAGGCCATCGTAAGAAGTGTTTTCTTGCCCTTCAATTCTTTAAGCTGCACCGTTTTTCCAGAATCAGCCTGCCAGTTTGCATTTATATCAAACAGGCTAGCTTCTTTGGCATGGGCCGGAGTCATCAGAAAGGACGTTAGCATGAACGTCTGCATCAACCATGTACGAAATTTATTTTTTAGTATCATAAGCACACCTAAATCCCACGTTAGGAAGTGAATAATTGCCTTCAAGGCTAGAGCGAAGCGCGTACCTCATGAAGGCCGCGTAATTGGTGCGGTTGCTCGCCGTGTTCGCGGCGGCGCCACAGAAAAGATCATCCTGCCGATCACCCTGCTGACGGTTATCTTGCGTCATGCGGAATCCGCTAAAGTCACTGGTCCATTCCCAGATCACGCCGTGGAGGCCTCGCACGCCGAAAAAATTCTTGAAGTGCAGGGCTCCGCGGTGATCGTTTAAATCCACGGACGTTGGCTTCGCGTACCAATCGAGAACCGCGCGAATCGTCGTCTCGTCATCAGCGGCTGATTCTTTTGTCGCGTTTGCCGCCGCGACTCGTTCCCACTCCAACGTTGTTGGCAGGCGCCCCTTTTGCGCCTGACAGTACGCATCAGCGGCAAACCACGATACGTACACGACCGGCAGATCAAGTTGTTTTTTGTCCTTTATCCGCGCGGCGAAATCCGAAAGATAACGCTCATCCCCATAAAGGGAGGGGATGGAGTCGCGTCGCCAGTCTTTGTTACTTTGCAGAAAAGCATCAAACTCTCGCAACGTCACGGCATCACAATCCATGCGAAACTCTTTAACGCTTGCGCTAGTCTGGTCTTTGGGAAGTCCAAAGAGCGGTGTCACATTTCCGGTAGGAATGGTTGCGATGCATTTCGCTGGGGTGCTTAATGCGGTGGGCGCCGCGCTGCCCCATAGCAGCGCGAGGCCCAAGATGATTTTTGCCTTATGGATGACCACCGACCTCACCCTTGGTTTTCAACTTTGGACGAATAGACTTTATTTCCGCGGCAGTGAAGGCTTTCGCCTTGTTACCCCATGTGTTGGTGACATACGTCAACAGTGTGGCCATCTCTTCGTCACTGAGGCCAGACACCGGAGTCATCACGCCATTGTATTCCTTGCCGTTGACGACGATTTTTCCCGTTTTACCGTTCAATACGATATCGACCAGTTCAGAGCGGTCTTTGTTATTGGCAATACGCATCAGGAAGTCTGATTTCGCAAGCGGAGGAAAGACGGGATCAAGTCCTTGTCCGTTGGCTTGATGGCACATGGCGCAATTTTTCTCGTACAATGCCGGTCCCGTTGCGAGCGTTTTTGCGGTAGAAGCCTTGGGATCTTTATTGTTGTTTGGCGCGAGTGAAGAGGCAACGGCTTCGTCACCAAGATAGACTTCATCGATTTCTTTACCGGAATAAATTTCTTTCTTTTCCGCGCCGTCAACTTTCATCATGCCGAGCGCACCCTTGTTGAAGGCGCGGAAAATGCTGTGATCGACGAGAATATAAGTACCCGCCGTATCGACTTTATATTCGACGATGGCGGAACCACCAGCGGGGATGAGTGTGGTCTGAACGTTCTCCTGAAATTTGCTGCCGCCTTCCGTATAAACCCTGTCAAAAATCTCACCAATGACGTGGAATGAAGAGACAAGGTTAGGACCGCCGTTACCAACGAACAAGCGAACGGTCTCACCCGTTTTTGCGGGGAGAGCTTTGTCACCCACCAATGAGGTCGCCGATCCGTTGAAAAGGACGTAGCTGGCGTTTTCATCAATCGCGCGCTTCATGGAAAAGGGCTGATGACCCTTCGCGCCGAATGGCTTATCCGTGTAGAAGTCCCCTTGCACAACGTAATATTCTTTGTCCACGGCGGGCAGTGGCTTTTCTGGTTGCACATAAATCAAGCCATACATGCCGTTGGCGATGTGCATACCCACAGGCGCGGTGGCGCAATGGTAAATATAGAGCCCCTCGTTCAACGCTTTAAAGGTGAAGCGTGATTTATGTCCAGGAGCGGTGAACGAGCTAGACGCGCCACCACCGGGACCCGTCACTGCGTGAAGGTCGATGTTATGGGGAAGTTTATTTTTGGGATGGTTCGCGAGATGGAATTCAACGGTATCTCCCACACGCACGCGAATAAAGTTACCGGGAACAGTGCCGCCGAATGTCCAGAACGTGTAGTCCGCGCCATCGGCAATCTTCATGGTTTTCTCGACAACTTCCATTTCAACCACAACCTTTGCCGGACTGGTGCGCTTGATCACCGGAGGGACGAGGGGGGGCGCTGTCAGAATCGCTTTTTCAACAGGAAGCTCTGCGGCAAAAGACGTTTTCGCCAAAACCAGACTAAGGATGGCTAGACACTGCAGCACATCGCGATACCAAGAACCTTTCATAAACTCCCCTTCGAGGTGAAATATCAACACCGATGCCCGAGTAAACTCAGGCGTCGTTATTATTCGGCAATTTCTCTGCGAGTAATTAGTTAAGGATGCCGTATGCGCGATGTTCAATGCAAGATGGCAGCCAAAAAAAAAGTCCTCGATTTTTGCGAATTTATTTATGTCTGGAAATGATCGGGAAGCCAAAAGAACCAGAAAGCGCTAAATCCCGCACTTTCACGGGGTAGATTTGGGGTGAACTCTTTCCCTAACGTAAGAGATTTTTCGTTCCATGAGAGCGTAAAAAACCATGGATGTCGTTTGACATCCATGGCAAGTCTACCAATCAACCACACGTTAGGAGCTTTAAGGTGTGTAGTCGTTATACGGAGCGTTTAGACCGGTCTGTCCCACCATGGAACGGACACGGAAAGAAGCGTTGCGCAGAAAGACGGCTGGGTTGAATGCAGTGGGTAATCCCGCCGCGGAGGCAACGTACGTCATTTCAAGCTGATTTTTAGCGGCATTTGCGGACGCGCCTTTGTCTTCTTCAAAAAAGAATCCGGCCACCCAAACTTCGAGCGGTGCCCCAAAAACACCACCAATCTGCGTCTGGCACCAGCGAACTTTGGTGATGCGGAAGCCGTAAGGGTTGTTCGAGAAGTTGTTAATGATATTCATGTCAACTTCTTCTTCTCTAAAATTCGCACTGCAAAAGGCGTTAAAGCGATTTTGCACCAAGCGATCATTCCAATCGGGATCGCGAATCTCATAAGAGGCGAATACAAAGCGTTCATAAGTTGCCAAAGCCATGGCGTTGCTGGAAAACTCAACGCTATTGGTTGGCGTATCGAATCCAGTAGCCGCTTGAAAGTCTTCAAAGCGATTGAAGTAACGCTGACAGTAAGTTCTCGGAACAGAGTCGCCGTCAAGGAGCGTTATCAATCGACCGTTACCAGGACTCGCCGCATCAAAGGGGCTGCAAAATGGTGCCGGAGAGAGGGGATCGTCGATAATTTGCGTTTGTTCAATCGAATTGGCGCCAACGAAAGTCTTATTCGATGTATAGCTAAGAACATGGTAACGGGGTGGTAACTGAATCGACCAGAATCGGCCGAGGTTTACCTGTGTCACGCCGCCAGCAACGGGAATGTCAAATATCGAACCACTGGCGGGAAGCTGGCCGTTGGATAAACCTCCCAGAGGAGAGGGCGTTGCGGTCGGATAGCCTGGCCCGGGAACACCCACGGGTGCCGGAGGCAGTGTCAACGCACATGATGAGCCGCCGCAGACGTTGATTGTTTTTTCCGCGATTTGCATTTGCATTTCATTAAATGCCGCGACGTAAAGGACGTACTTTCCTTGCAGTTGATCAAGATTAAGACTTAAACGTCCTGAATCACAGGCGATGACTGTTCCCGCATCACGGGCCGTTCCCTTGACGAGACATTTATATAAAGCCGGAACTTTATTGCTCATGGAGAAACTGAGTTCAATAAATCCGTTAAACTTCTTTTTTAATGCATCCTCTCCCTCAACCACGATGATGGGGCTTTGGGGATTGGGACTGCCAATGAAGGCGCTGCTGAGAAGCTTCTGTTTACTGCTTTTTAGTTCTTTGGCGTGCACTTCAAACGCGTAAGTTTCACCGTTCTCAATACCGTCCACGAGATAAGTATTGGCGCATGCTTTTAATGGCGCATCTTGAACTTGTTTCTGCTTGCCGTGGCGGCAGAGAATGTCAAAGCCGTTGCTCTTTCCATTCACTTGGAATGAGACCGTTACTTTTCCTTCGCGGATTTTTTCGCCGAGTTTGTCGGCATCCGCTATGACGATGCTGGGCCATTCAACGGTATCGGGAGATGAGTCAGGTGCAACTTGTTGAGGGGATTTCGCCGCATCGTCCTTACTCTTCTTGCCGCAACTGCTGGGAAGGACTGACCCGGTGAGCAGCGCGGCGATGGCTATTCTCTTAAAATATATCATAAAAATCTCCGCATATTTTTAAAGTTGTATTAAAACGCGTCGAAGGTGTTTTAAATTATGACGCTTTTAAAATCAACTTTAAAATATCCATAAAAATATGCAGAGAAAAAAAATTTCCCCATGGATATTGGGGGCTTGTGCTAAGTGGGGGGTGGCGGTGTGTCCGAATTGGCACGAAGAAGATGACCCAAGTAAGCAATAAACTCTTTCGAAATAGACACATCCATCTCTTTCGCATCCAGAAATACATTCATTAAGCACATGCGTATGAGAAGAACCTTGTTGTCATCCACAACGGGGCTCCACTGGGTCGTAAAGTTCTGCAGGTATCGTTCGTAAGACGTCAAACTTAGTTCGGTTTTCGAGACGATGAAGGGCCCGTTTGTTTCGGGCGACAAGGCGCGATAAATCTTTTGTGTGCGCTCGTTGGAGGCTGCGAGCGACTCTCCATTATGAGCGATATGAAAGCCGATGATGTTCGTCTGGAGGTGGGGGGCTATGCGGATGATCGCATGAGAGTCTTCCAGCTCTCGAACGATTTTCTCACGCATTTGAATGGTGCGCGCCAGAATGCGTCCATACCCTTTGGCGTTGAATCCCACGGACTTGGCGATCATCCAGGTTGCGAGTGGTCCTGTGGCGGAGCGCGATCCTTCCAAGGTGAATGGCCCGCGATCGTTTTTTTGAAATTGAATGTAAGGGGGATGCCAGGATGAAAGATTGTAGTCCCGCTTGGAACGCACAAGAATAGTTCCACAGGAATAAGGGACGTAACCCAATTTATGAGGGTCGAGGGTGACCGAGTCCGTCGCGGCGATCGCGTCAAGGGAAGCCGTCAGCGGCCCTTCACAGAAAGGAAGACTCCGATCCAGCGCGCAGAAAAACCCTCCGTAAGCGGCATCAACATGATGCCAAATATGAACGCCGTGCTGTTCGCGCCATCGTGTGAGAAGCGCGTTCACTTCATCAATGGGATCAAAACTTCCCAGTTCGGTGCTGCCCGCGACTGAAACAACCATAAGGATCGAGCGTTGTTCGACGCGTGCCTTTTCAATCAATGCATTGAGATGAGTCACTGACTGGCGGCCACGACTATCAACGGCAACTGGCCACAATGCGTCGATGCCCAAGCCCAGGAACGAAACTGTCTTTTGCCAGGAATAGTGTTTGTTCTCCGGAACGAGAAGCACCGGGGCGCGAAAGTCCTTTCCCGTGAGGCGCTTGACAGTGGCCGCGGTTTCCCACGGATAGTTCACGAAGTTCGTTTGCGCGATAGCCTGTCGCTGCGCGTCATCGGTGATGGAGGCTTGGAGCTTATCGAAATGCTCCCAGCCCATGTGAGCCGCGGTGAATTGATCCTCAACTTCATGAATGCCCTGCGCCAACCAGAACGCCAATCGATGCCGCGCGCGCACCGCCGCTTCAAAGTTCGCGATGGTTCCACCGGAAGTGAAATGCCCGAAGGCACTTGAAGAATCGTAGCCAATCATTTCAAGAAGAGATTGGATGGCTTCTTGTTCGATTTTTATGCCGACACGTGAGGATTCGCCGGAAATATTATTTGGATTGTGAAGCAGAGCCACAATATGCCCAAACAACGCTGGTAACGCGATTTCCGAAACCATGTGTCCCATGTAACGCGGTGAGAATTTCGGCATCTCGTTTTCAAATTCCGCCAGTGCTTGATTGAGCATGGCATGGAATCTGTGCTTGCTGGCGCAAAATTCTTCGTGCTGCTGGTCTTGTGGCGAAATGGCTCGCCCATCTTTGGGGAAAAGCGAACGCCGCCAGCTAAACCAACGTTCGAAGACATATTCAATGAGCCGACGCACCCATTCTTCGTTCTCGGCCTGGGGCCCGAGAAAAAAACTTTTCAATGCAATATCGTCTGGATTGCAAGGCTCTATAGCTGAAGAATCGAGATGCACGGTGCCGTCTCCCTTCGAACAAGTTTTAGAAATCTGATTAAGCGCGTTGGCGTCTTGCTTGTCCATTAACCAACTTTCCCATCGGCTCTTGGTTGCAGCAAAAGTGGTCCATAGCGCGCGCAATAGAGTACGAAGGCGGCAACCCAAAGCCATCCCGCGGTGAGAATGGCTTTGTATGTTAATGATGGGTCGAAAAGTGGCACAATGACGCGCGCGATAGCCGCGGCGTTCAAAAGAATGTAGCCCGTGACGATCCATGGATCGGCGTGGATCGGACGCCCCGTGTGTCCAAGCGCCACGCGTGAAATCATTCCATATGTGAGAATGCCGATACAGCCAACGGCGTAGGCGTGGGTCGCAAGGCTAGGAATGAACAGTTTGAAATAAAGCAGCGCATCGAGTGCGAAGCCAATAATGAGCCAAAGATAGCCCACGTGAAGAATCCAAAGAATGGGAACCGCTCGGGCCTGCCAACTGTGCCATCCCACCCATCGCTTAAAATGCACGATAAAGGCGAGAAGGGCGGCCAGGGAAGCGATCATGCCACCATCGTTGAATGCTTTGCCGAAGACCCACAACAAGGTGATGGGGATGATGACCTTTTCGACCCAAGGGGTGGCGGAGATCTTCGCGCCGGGCACCGCTGATTTTGTGAAGAAGGGGAGAACGCGTCCACCAATAATCGTGATCGCCAGGATGATGGCGCCCAACCCAAGGAGATTGCCTTGATGGGCTACCGAAAAGGAAGCTACGTGCGCATCCAAATGGACGAGCAGATTGCCGCTCAATAACAGCGCAAAGCAAACGAAGAAGATACGATTGCGCTTTTGTTCGGGAATGCCCAGGTACGGTTTTAGAAAGAAGGCAAGTAAGGGGATAAACGCTAGGTCAACGAATGAGGCTATGAGTGGAAGCGTCGCGCCTTCATAAGGGATCAGGGGTAGAATGCGGGCGCTCAACCAGACAAAGACCAACGTCATCAGTTTTCTGCCATGGACCCCGCGAATGCCCGTCCAATTTTGCGTCGCCGTGAGGAGAAATCCGGCGGTGATCG
>CAYOJQ010000023.1:0-58233 GCA_964404325.1 uncultured Oligoflexales bacterium | reverse complement strand
GCTTCGCTCAGAATGACGCTAGCCTTGAGATTCTTCGCTTCGCTCAGAATGACGCTAGCCTTGAGATTCTTCGCTTCGCTCAGAATGACGCCAGCCTTAAGATTCTTCGCTCGCGTTACGTCACCCTGAGCAGCGCGAAGGGCCTACCACTTCACAACAGGCGGTAGAGAGACAAAGATCGCCTCGTAGTTCCCGCCCGTCATCAAGCCGAAACGCGTGCCACGATCGTAAGCCAAGTTGAACTCAGCGTAACGTCCACGCCAGTAGAGTTGGCCGTCTTTTTCTTCTTCGGTGTAGGGCGTATTCTTGCGCTTATTGAGAATGTCGATGAAGGCTTTGAGATAAGCGTCGGTAACGGCTTTTTGGAAAGCGACCGCTTTATCGATATCCATTTCAAGATAGTCAAAGAAGATGCCGCCGATGCCGCGAATTTCTTTACGATGCGTGATGTAGAAATATTCGTCGCACCATTTGGAATATTTATCGTACGTATCGGGGCCAACAATCTGACATGCTTTTTTCATTTCTTCGTGAAAGTAAGCGCTGTCCTCGTCAAACTTCATAAATGGCGTCATATCCGCGCCACCGCCGATCCAAAACGTATCCCCGACTTCCAGGAGGCGCACATTCATGTGTCCAATGGGAGCGTAGGGATTCATCATATGAGTGATGGTGGAGACGCCAGAGGCAAAGAAGGGTTTGCCCTTATGTTGCCCCTCAATGGCGGGATACTCTTTACCTGATACCGCGCTGAAGTTGGCGCCAGCCTTTTCCACGACAGCGCCGCGGATGACAGCCATTGTACCACCGCCGCCGCCTTCACGATCCCAGTTCTTGCGTTCGATCTTTGCTTCACCGTCGACGGCTTCAAAAGCGGCACACAAACGGTTCTGAACGTCCTGGTACAGGCCTACGGCTTTTTGTCTTTGGCTGTCGGTCAACTTCATGCGGTCACACCTATTCTAGAGGAAACCTCGTTTTTCTTGGTCGCGCTCGATCGCGCGGAAGAGGGCTCCAAAGTTTCCGTCACCGAAGCCCATGTGATCCTTGCGTTGAATGAACTCAAAGAAAATGGGGCCGATGCAATTCTTGGTGAAGATCTGCACGAGGTAGCCGTGATCGTCACCGTCCACGAGAAGGTTGAATTTCTTGATCTTCGCGTGGTCTTCCTTCACATTTGGAACCTTGTCGAACACGGTGTCGTAGTAGTCGTCATCGATGTCAAGCGTATCGATATGCTTCTCATCGATCTTCTCCATGCTATTCACAAGGTCAGACGTTAACAACGCAATGTGCTGAATGCCGCTGCCTTTGTATTCGTCCAAGTACTCATTGATCTGTGACTTCGCTTCTGTTCCTTCGTTGATGGGAATGCAGAAGCTGCCGCAGGGTGAGCGCAACGCGTAGGATTTCAGGCCTGTTTTTTGGCCGCGAATATCAAAGTAACGAACTTCAGAGAAGCCAAAGACGTTTTTGTAAAAATCAGCCAAGGGTTTTAGCTGGCCTTGCGGCACGTTGTTCGTCAGGTGATCCACCAACGCAAAGCCTTTGCTGTCCACAACGTCGGGCTTCGCGAGGTCTTGGAATCCAAGCTTCTCGAAACGCTTTGCGTCCTTGTGATCGTCGATGAAGTAAATAAGGCTGTCACCAACGCCCTTGATGGCGGGGAGTGGCTTTCCTTCCGCATCGTAGTAGTCGACTTTGTCAGCTTTTTGCGCGCCGCGTTTCACGGCGACTTCTAACGCGGTCTTTGCGTCTTTTACACGCCAACCAGTCGAAGACGCGCAGGGGCCGTGAGCTTTTTGAAAGTTCACCGCGAAGCTGTCGGGCTCGTTGTTGACGAGGAAATGGATGTCGTTTTGTTTGTAGTAAGTGATGTTTTTGGTTTTGTGACGTTTTAAACGGGAAAAGCCCATTGACTGAAACAGGACGTGCATTTTCTCCGCATGGGGAGTGCTGAACTCGATCCAATCAAAACCAATAAGACCAATAGGATTATCAACCATTTTTCTCAATCCTTCTTTTCAGGTGGCTCTAACATCCAAGCCACGGAATATTCCTATTTTTGCTGCGTGTTGTCAAAACGACGCTGAGCAAAGTAACCAATAACATTTTGTGGAAGGCGTGTCGGGCGATTCTCAGCGTTTAAGCAAGCCGCCTGAATCACGCAGCTTACCAAAAGTTCACGATTCCCTTCCTTATCAAGACGATATGCCTTGTGATCAAATTGCAGAGTCGGTGAGCGGCTAAAATGACAGTCCGTGGCGATGATCAATTGATCACCGTGCGCCGCCGGGCGATGAAATTCCACGGTGCACTTGGCGACGACAAAATGCACGCCGATCGCGAACAGCTCGCGCAGGTATTCGATCCCAATCAGGTGTTCACGCCCGCGTTCAAAGAACTTCAGATAATTCGCGTGATAAACAAACCCGGAAAAGTCCGTGTCTTCGTAATAAACGTACACGGACATTTCATGGCTAAGGGATTGCGTGGTGTTAACCAAGATAGCGTCCAAAAATCGGCTTAAGATCGCGCTTGCGCTCAGCTGGGATCTTACTTTTATCCGTCATGATGGCGTGCTTTGAGGCATCCAAGCATGGATCTTGTGATGTTTCTGGCAGAATGCGGGCAATTTCTTTGATGACGTTATTGGCCGTCTCGGAGTTGGCCTTCATCACTTCCATAACCGCCGTAACGGAAACGTCTTCTTCCTCTTCGTTCCAGCAATCGTAGTCCGTGGCGAGAGCGAGCATGCCGTAAGCTATCTCCGCTTCGCGAGCGAGTTTGGCTTCCGGGATCGCAGTCATGCCGATAACGGCAGGACGGAGATTTTCACGGTAGGCATGGGACTCGGCACGCGTGGAGAACTGTGGGCCCTCCATGCAGACGTAAGCACCGCCACGATGAACTTTTTTTGTGCAAGCGCGAGCGGCGTTTTCGATGAGATTGACCATTTCTTCGCTAAATGGATCGGCGAAAGGAACATGGCCAACAATGCCGTTGCCAAAGAACGTCGAAGGGCGAATGCCTTTCGTACGGTCGTAAATCTGATCGGGAACCACCATGTCGCCAGGGTGAATTTCTTTTTTCATGATGCCGACGGCGCTGACCGCGACAAGGTGCGTCACGCCCAGAGTTTTCATGGCGTAGATGTTGGCCCGGTAATTTACCTCGGAAGGTAAATGGACGTGACCAACACCGTGCCGTGGAAGGAAATAAACGGTCTTCCCGGAGATGCGGCCTTCAATGATCTGATCGGATGGCTTTCCAAATGGGGTATCGATATCGTGGCGTTTAACCACTTCCACACCTTCCATTTTGTAGACGCCTGAACCGCCAATCACACCGAGCTGCACTTTATATCCGGTCACGCTTATCTCCTGTTGTTAAACTTCGAGAGCAAATCATCCATCGTATAGTTTTTCTGATTCTTCGGTGGCGGTACGTTGGAGGCGCCTTTGCTTTGCGCCGCCGGACGTCCACTGCCATCACGCGGACGGATGGGGCCGCGGTTGCTTTCCTGGGACATATCACCTTTCGGTGTGGCGGATGCACCTTTTTTTGCACCGCCTTCAAGACGGCAGCTGAGGCTGATACGACGGCGGCGTAGGTCAACGTCAAGAACGCGAACCTGCAATACCTGACCGACGCTCACAACCTTCGCGGGATCGTCCACAAACTTGTCCGTGAGTTCACTGATGTGAACAAGGCCGTCCTGATGAACGCCAATGTCCACGAAGGCGCCAAAGTTGGTAACGTTGGTGACTGTTCCCGGAAGGACCATTCCCACTTTCAAGTCTTCAAGCTCAGCCACTTCGTCGGAGAAGGTAAGACGCGTGCCGTCTTCACGAGGGTCACGACCTGGCTTGATCAACTCGCCAGCGATGTCGCGGAGGGTTGGCATACCGACAGAGTCCGTAACGTATTTTTCAAGGGCGATGCCGTTCACAACAGCATCATTGCCAACGATCTCTTTCAGAGATTTTTGTTGGTCTTTAGCAATCTGCTCGACGATCGTGTAACGCTCAGGGTGAACGCCGGAGTTGTCGAGTGGGTTAACGGATTCAGGAACGCGTAAGAAACCAGCGGCTTGTTGGAAAGCTTTTGCGCCAAAACCGGTTACATCCATCAGTTGTTGACGGGTTGCAAATTTACCTTTGCTGTCACGCAAGGAAACGATGTTCTTCGCGAGAGTTTTACCAATACCCGAAACGTAGCTAAGAAGACTGTAGCTGGCGGTATTCACGTTAACGCCAACGCGGTTTACGCAGCTTTCAACGACTTCACCAAGGCTGCGTGTCAACTTCGTCACGTTCACATCGTGCTGATATTGACCAACGCCGATGGAGCGTGGATCGATCTTCACGAGCTCAGCGAGAGGATCTTGGAGACGACGCGCGATGCTGATGGCGCTGCGAATGGTTGGATCAAGATCAGGAAACTCTTCGCGCGCGATATCGTCCGCGGAATAAACGGAAGCACCTGCTTCGTTCACGACAAGGCGCTTAATGTCTTTGATATTGTGTTCTTTGAGAGCATCGCTGATCACTTTGCTGATCTCGCGGCTTCCAGTTCCATTGCCAATCGCGAGGTACTGAACTTTGTGCTTCAAGATAAGCGCGGCGATGATGTCTTTTGCTTGTTTTGTTTTACCTGTTTCACGCTCACCAAGATCTGGGTAGATCGTCGCGTGATCCAGCATTTTACCCGTGTCGGACACGACGGCGAGTTTTGAACCGGTACGAAGTCCTGGGTCCACGCCCATAACGATCTTATTGGGGATCGGTGGGAGGAGGAGGAGATTTTCAAGGTTTGTTGAGAACACCTTGATGGCCTCTTCTTCAGCCATGTTTTTCAATTGCAGGCGAATTTCCGTTTCGATCGATGGGCTGAGAAGGCGCTTGTAAGCATCTTCGATGGTGCCTTCAATCCACTGGCGCACTGTCTGCGTCGGTTTCATGGGCTGCATCACAACAACTTTGAGCTTTTCATTGATCTGAGCGGTGTCAACTTCCACGCCGACTTTGAGAACCTTCTCGGCTTCGCCGCGACGGACCGCCATGATGCGGTGTGGAAGAGTTTTATTAATAGGTTCCGCATAATCAAAGTAGTTTTCATACTTCGCCGCGTCGCCTTTTTTCTTGGCCTTAACGCCGACTTCTCCATCTTCTTTACCTGAAGTGGCCTCATCGCCGCCTTCAAGCTTTTTGGAGCGAAGGACGCCTGTTTTTTGACTGATGTCACGCACCAATTGGCGGTACTCAGCATTTTCAGAAATCTGTTCGGCGAGAATATCAGCCGCACCGGTGAGCGCTTCTTTCACGTCCGCCACTTTCAGTGTTGGATCGATATTAGAATCGGCCGGTGTGACGAATTCTTTCGCCACTGCCTCAAGATCGATGAGCGAGGAGTTCTCGTTCATGATCTTTTGTAGCAATGGCTCAAGACCTTTTTCCCGAGCGATCTGCGCGCGCGTGCGGCGTTTCGGCTTAAACGGCAAATAGAGATCTTCAAGTTCCTGCTTGGTTTCGCAGGCCATGAATTTTTTTTGCAGTTCGGGGAATTTGTCCTTGAGCTCAGGCTTCTTCTGGCAGTGTTCTTCGACGATCTTGAGGTACTTAACCTTATTGGTCTCTAGCTCCTGCAGGTACTCGTAACGATCCCGCACATTGCGTAGTACGACTTCGTCCATGGAGTCGGTCATTTCTTTACGGTAACGCGCTACAAATGGGATGGTGCATTCTTCTTCAAATAGTAGCTTTACCGCGTTATTGACTTGAAACTCTTTGAGATTCTGCTCGGTGGCAATTTTTCCAATAAGATTCATAGTACGTCATCTTCCTTAATGATTAAGTCACAATTTCCGTGTCGGCGAAGAAATAGCGGATTTCTTGTTTCGCTGTTTCAGGAGCGTCCGATCCGTGGACAGTGTTCTCACCGATGCTCAGCGCGAATTCTTTACGGATGGTGCCTGCTGCCGCGTCCTTAGGATTTGTGGCGCCCATGATTTCGCGGTTACGCTTAATCACGTCTTCACCTTCAAGAACCATAAGAACAACCGGACCAGAAGTCATGGATTCAACAAGCTCGCCAAAGAACGGGCGCGCTTTATGAACAGCATAAAAGCCTTCTGCTTCTCGCTTGGAAAGCCACTTCATTTTCATGGCGGCGACTTTGATGTTGTTTTGTTCGAATTTAGAAACGATTTTGCCGACGAGATTGCGTTTTACGCCGTCGGGCTTAATGATGGAAAAGGTTTGTTCCAACGCTGACTCCTTTAGTAGCGGTTGTGAGAAAGTCTTCAAGATTCCCGATGATACTGATTTGAGGGGATTTCGCAAGGTTGGCGGGCTATTTGAGCATAAAAAAACCCGGCTTTAAGGCCGGGTTTTTAACAGATGATATCAAAAATTTTATAAAGGCAGAGCTTCTAATAGCAACGAAGTTGGCCCTCGATTTTTACCACGCGACTACCGCCCGTTTTATAGCATTTCAGCAGCTGCGCCTTGTATTGGCGGGTTTCTGATTCATTGAGGGGTTCTGAGCCATTGGTATTACCGGTCAAGCCGGATCCGCCACCGGCGCAGGATGCAAGAAATAGGATGGCAACCAGGGTCGTCCCCAAAACACGGGTGATGGTTTGCATGGGATCCTCTTAAAAAATCGGGTTGGTACCCCTATTGTAACAAAATAATGTTCGTTCGGCGTCCCGATGCCTCGGAGCGTACCTAAAACCGCCCGAAATGGTTTAAGTTTTTCAGTAGTTTTGTCGACCGGGGAAGTCTCGCCACAGGTCGTTGGTGAAGAGACGGCCGTACAGAACGGACCAGGCTGGAGGGGGAGGGGCGCTATTTCCGGCGTCCGCTAAAAGATGGTCGCTAGCCTGAGCATCGCGCTCGCTAAACCAAATGAGGCCGCCGTTATTGGTGTCAATCAACAAGAGCGCCAACTTCGCTCGCCTTGTGGAGACCAACGCGCCGCGTTGATTATTCTTCTCTTCGCGCACGTAAAGAATCTGTGGGATTAAGAGGGCATCGGCGTTACGGACGGAGCGACTTATCTGGGCGAGCCAGTTTTGCCACTCGGGTCGTGAGGCGATGGAGTCCTGGTAATAGGAACCTACGTTTTGGCACGTCACGCAGTCCGAGGGCTTGCGATTCCAGAGAGCGGGCCATTCCGTGAGAAGGTTCTCTTGTCCCTGCTTGCGTAATAAAGCCTTAACCGCATCCGGTGTGAGCCCACGCATATAAGGCTGTTCATCAAAGCCCTGTAGCACGAACTTGTCGTAACGCGCGCAGATTTCTTGAATCTGTTCTTGATCCACATTGGCGCGTGGAAGGTTGTCAAAAGTAAGTTCGGTTGGCCAGGCGCCGCACGGGAATACCGCAATGCGCGCGGGTACAAACGCCACGTGTGAAGACTGCACACCAGTCGGTAAGTTTTTCTCCGAATGGACGCACCCTGTCGCGAAGGTTGTCGCAAGCATCCAGGCTGCAAGAATCACTTTCTGTTTCACTGGTTCGTCCTTCCGAGGTCTCGTCTTCGTGCCGTTCGCTCAAAACGACGTATGTTTTTGTTTGTTATAACCCTCTTTGCTTGGGGCCGGCAATCTTTAACGAGGCTGCGGACGGTCGCGGAGACGCTCTAATTCCAATTGATAACTAGGGATTTTGTGGCAGACCCACTCGTTCAGGAGATGCCTCTGGCGCGAAGGACTTATATAAAAAGCTTCCGGGCTCATGCTTTCTAAAAAGCGTCGTCGCAATTCAAACATCGTCAACGCAGCCGAGACTGAAATATTGAGGCTCTCCACCATGCCGACCATGGGAATGGTGAATTTATAGTCGATATGGGGCAGCCATTCGCCGCTGACACCATCGTGCTCATTTCCAAAAATAACGGCGATTTTTTCACGAACCGGCATGCTGTGAATGGACTGCGCTTCCTGAGCAGGATAACCCGCGGCGATTTTGTATCCCTCGGCGCGGAGTTCTTGCACACACTCGGAGACACTTTTCCATTTCTTTAAACAGAGCCAGCCCGCGGCGCCGCGAGCCGCGCCACTTGGCTTTTTGAACGAATGCTTCAGATTCACAACGTCACAATGCATAAGGCCAAAGGCTTCAGCGGAACGCATGCACGCGGAGATGTTATGAGGATCATGGACGTCTTGGATGACGAGTCGCAGTTGTTCAGTGCGATGGGCGGCAACGCGTTCCATACGTTCCCGCCGCTCGCCCGACAACCGTGATTTCAACAGGTCCCAGGCGTCTGAAGGATAAATAGGATTCATGGAGTCGCGCTAGGAAGTTCAGGAGCCGACGATGCCAAGAACTCGTCATCAACGAGGCGCGCGCCGATACTTTCCAAAGCCTCTCCCACCATGGGCCCAAGTGGTGACGGGGTGCCATCCGCCAATGTTTCTGGTTTGCGCGTGATGTAAGCGGAGAGTTTGCGCACCGCAACCTCGAGGTTGTTGTTACGCTCTTCCGCCAGCTCCCTGAGACCCTTCATGCTTTGGAAGAGGCGCTCCATCTCCCTGGCCTTAACGCGGTTTCGATTGGATTCCGCGGGATCAACCTTCGCAAAAACCACCTTCATCTTGCGGTTTTCGCTTTCAAGAGTATGAGCCTTCTGGCGCCACTCATCCAACTGTTGACGCAGATGAGCCGTCTCCGCTTTTAACTTCATATCGGATTCGATAGCGGCGCCGCGCAATTCTTTCATGGAAGCGTTTTTCAATTGCTCGGCTTCACGAATCTGCGTCATCAGTTCGCGATTTTCTTCCTCAAGATGCTCCTTTTTGAGCTCGACGCGACGCATCTCTTCGCGCAGGGAAAGAATGGTCGCTTCGTTCTCGATCTTTTGGCTTTGGAACTTCTTACGCGCTTCTTCAAGATTCTTTTCAAGATTATTTACCGTCTGGCGTCGAATGGATTCCTCTTCGGCGCCTTTCTGATGCTCTGCTTGGAGTTTCTGGTAAGCCTCTTTGCCGAGTTGAAAGCGGTTTGCCGCTTCGTTAAGGAGTGCTTGCAGGCTGGCGACCTTTCTCTGGCCGATAAAGGCCCACACCAATGAGATAGCCGCTAATGCAAATCCTAAGAAGGCGAAATATTTACTGACCATAGACACTCCATTGCTCAGCGGAAAAATGAGCGGTTCAAAGTTAATAAACAGGTCAAGCGGATCAATAACGGAAGTGTTTAATCTGCTCGCCTTTTTGTCCGATCTCCATCATCGCCTTTATGCCTATTTCAATGTGGATGTCCACATATGCGTGACTGACCTTTTTGTCGCTCTCTTCCGTTTTGACGCCGTCAGGTGTCATGGGGACATCCGACACAAGCAGAAGAGCGCCGCGTGAAATTTCATTATGAATGCCAACGCTAAATACCGTCGCCGTCTCCATGTCGATGGCTATGGCGCGTAGGTCAACGAGCCGTTGTTTGAAGTCTTCGTCGTGCTCCCAGACGCGACGGTTTGTCGAATAGATAACGCCCGTGCGATAGTCGTAGCCCGCTTCGCTGATTTTTTCCGAAACGAACTTATGCAGCTTGAACGATGGCATCGCCGGAACTTCCTTGGGGAGATAGTCGTCGGAGGTTCCCTCACCACGAATGGCGGCAATTGGCAGAATAAAGTGACCAATCTCCGTCGTTTTTTTCACACCGCCGCACTTACCCAGGAACAACACGGCCTTTGGACGGACGGCGACGAGAAGATCCATCACCAACGCCGCGTTTGCCGAGCCAATGCCATAGTTGATCATGGTGATGTTTTCATGTGTGCACGTCTGCATGGGCCGATCGATACCCATGATGGGCTTGTTAAACTTCGCCGCAAATTTTTTGACGTATTCACCGAAGTTTGTGATGAGGATGTATTCGCCAAACTGATCGAGCGGGGTTCCCGTGTAACGTGGCAGCCAATTGTTCACAATATCCAGTTTCGTTTTCAGTGCCATTGATGCGCCTTTTGCTTGAGGTTGTTCTTTATATTAGAAAAATAGCGAAAAAATGGCGATAGAATTTTAAGTTGGCGGAAGATCGCACCGGGATGTGACCCCCGTCTCGATTCGTGCTATGATGCCGGTTAACAAAGCCCAACGTTCCCCCTTTCATTAGGTACGCATTCCCCATGGCGACCACACAAACGCGAAAAAAAGCTAAGACTCAGTCAGCAAAACCCGTTTCAGGATCTCTTCTCACCGAGCTGGTGCAAATCAATACGGCGCTGGCAAAGGCAGGTTTGGATCTTCCCAAGCGTCTCACGAAAGCAGTCTTTCAGGATTCTGGCTTAGAACCAACGTGGCACAGCGAACGCCTTTACGATCTTGTCGGGGAGATGCTCTTAAGCACCTTCGATCATCTCGGGCCGGTGTACGGGAAGGCGATGCAGGTGACGCTATCGCGGCTAAGTCCTGGTTTACGTTATTGGGCCGGAAAGTTTCGCCTCAACCGTGTTTACGGTGACTGGCCCGCCATGCCCTTTAGTGAAGTTGAAAGTATTTTGGATCAAGAAATCCCTTCTTGGCACACAAAACTAAAAGTGAATCCTTATCCCATCGGTGTGGCCTCCATGGCCCAGGTTCATAGCGCGGAGGATGATGACGGACGTGAATGGGTGATTAAAGTGATTAAGCCTCAATCCGCCAAGCGCTTGAACGAAACGGTGGGCGCGATGGAACAAATCATCGCCGTGCTCCAGCCGATCACGTTGTCCCGCGTTGGACGTCGAACCTTGCGTGAATTGACGGAACTTTGCACCGCTTTGCGCATGGAAACGGCTCTCGATCGGGAAAAGAAAAACATCGATCGCATTCGTGAAAAACTTAAAAACCGTAAGCAGCAGCTCCTGCGCATCCCCGAGACTTTGGATGAGTTCTCAACGCCGCATGTCCTGACAGTCGAGCGGTTCCATGGTGTGAGCATGGTTGATATCGTTGACGGCCATGCGGCTGTGCCGGAGGAGGTGCGCAAAAAGCTGGCGCGCAAGATGCTGGCGGAACTTCTGGTGCAAGTGTTTGAAGTCGGCTTGTTTCACGGTGATCCTCACGCTGGAAACCTTATCTTCATGGAAGACGGCACCATAGGTTTGTTTGACTGGGGACTTGCCGGAGAGCTGACGGAATCGGATCGACGTCATATCGCCTCCATCTTGAAGGCGTTACTGGCGGTTGACATGGATAAGTTGGTGCTCGCCCTTCATACCATAGCCGAAGAAGGAGGCGGAAACGTTGAGCCCGAGGAAATTAGCGCTGCTCTTAAGAAACTCGCCGACAAAATAAAGGAAAAGAAAGAGCAGAATCAGAAGTTGGGACTTCAGGAGCTTCTGGATGAATGTCTAAAAGCGGCTGAGAAGTTGGGCATTCCCATTCCTGATGGCTTACTACTGATGGCTAAGAGTCTTTTGACCATTGAAGGTCTGGCGCGTGGCATTGATCCCGGTATTTCCATGGCACGTGTGGCGACGCCGGTATTGCTACGGGCGGCTCGACCGTCCATTAAAGATCTTTTCTACATGGGTAAGCGCATGCCAGTGGTGGCGCGAAAAATGTGGGAAAGTCGGACGCAAAAAACTTAGTGTGTCTCCTTAGAGGAACCAGCCGCGGGGTGTTGCGCCGAACTTAGGAAAACATCTAGGCTGTGGCGACGTGGTCGATCGAAATATATGAAGAATGAATGCCACATCCCAGTTTCAAAACGAGTTCGATAAACTCCTCGGCGTTGTGCCGGGTGGTTGGGTGAATGAATTCAATGTGATTGGTGAATGCAAGCATGAGTAATTCTTGAACCGCATGTGTATGGCGTCGATGAGGATCATTGGCGGCCAGAGTGGCAGCAAGCTCAAGTAAATCGTCCATAGCCCCTCCTTACGTTGTTCTTATCTGCATAAATCGCGCCGCCTACCATCTCCATGGCGCATTCGCTTTATCCATGGCTTCAATTCCTAAGCGGCAATGCCGCTGCGTCGGATACAAGTGGTTGCCGTCATCTTGCGTAGAACAACCGCGCGCAAATCAAAAGCATCTGCAACAAATCAGTGAATCATTTGTAACGGGAAACCTGCAATAGATGGCATGGACGAACTGCCCGCGTGCTGGAATTGTTAAGTTTTTTAGGGCCAATGGTCACGACGCATCGCGGCTGCGATTGGCATTCAATATGCAATAACAAGGATGTCTTATGTAGTTCGAGAAGTCGGGCTCTTAAGACGCAGGGCTTTGCGATAACGGTTCGCGAGTTTTTCAGATGAGAGTTTGAAAAGCGTTTGAGTGAGCCAAGTACCTAAAGAAACCTAACGGTCACTGTTTAGGGAAAGAGTCGCAAGGCCCACCACTTTTTTCTGCTGAACATCCGCTCAAATATTTCCTTTCCCATTTGCCCCTCGCGCGTCTTGCGACATGGAGGGGTCCTTTCCTTTTGCCTGGAAAAAACGAGGCATCAGTTCAGCAATTGACCTTCGCGATCGAGGCCATACTTGTTCATGAGGCGATAGATGTCGGCGCGATAGCGACCGGCAAGACGGGATGCGGTGGCAATGTTGCCGCGAGCCAAAGTTAATACTTTGCGCAAATAAGCTTTTTCAAAGCAGCGACGAGCCTCGGTAAATTCCGGCAGATCAGAACCGAAGAAGCCTTCAAGGTCCTGTTCCAAGGTGGAAGCCGCACGCTGGCGTGGGCCGCGATAAAACATATCTTCATACTGTAAGTCGATGCCACGAGCGAGGACCACGCCACGCTCAATCGCGTTTCGCAGTTCGCGGATGTTTCCTGGCCAGTCATGGAACTGAAGGCGTGTAACAAGCGAGTCGTTTGGCTTTGCGACAACCTTTGTGTAATTCGTGGTGAATTCGCGTACGAATTTTTCCACCAAAAGAGGCACATCTTCGATGCGCTCACGGAGGGGTGGAATATCGATGTGAATCACATTCAAGCGGTAAAAAAGATCTTCGCGGAATCGCCCACGCTGAACCTCTTCGTGGAGGTTACGGTTTGTGGCGGCGATGATGCGGGTGTTGATTTTCATGCTTTGGGTTGAGCCAACCGGCGTGATTTCTTTTTCCTGGAGCACACGAAGAAGTTTTACTTGGAGGTGCATCGGCATTTCGCCGATTTCATCGAGGAGGACTGTACCTTCGGCGCAGATTTCAAAGATACCGCGGCGGTTTTCTTTCGCGTCTGTAAAGGCGCCGCGTTTATGGCCAAAAAGTTCTGATTCGAGAAGTTGTTCAGGGATGGCGCCGCAGTTTATCGCGATAAATTGTTCATTCTTACGATTGGAGAGTTGATGGAGTGATTTCGCCACCAACTCCTTACCGGTACCGGACTCTCCGGTGAGCAACACTGTTGAATGAATATTTGCCAAGCTAAAAATAAGGTTTTTGATTTCGCGCATACGTGAGCTGTTGCCGACGAGGCCGACGCTTTCAAAAACTTCATGCCGCCAATCGGATAGATCAGGAAGAGTGGCGAGTTCCATCACGTTTGAGGCGATCGTGCGAACATCCATCGACTTGACGAGAAAGTTGGTGGCGCCTTGCTTCATTGCTTTGACGGCAAGGTCAATGGAGCCAAAAGCGGTTAAAACGACAATCTTAGTGTGTGGTGAATGCTGCGCGAGATAAGGGATAACGGAAAGACCTTCTTCTAGGCCCAAATAGGCATCCAAGATGATCACATCGTAATGCTTAAGATGAATACGCTCCTGGAGCGTTTTTAAATCGGAAATCACATCCACAAGAGTCGCGTGGCGCTGGAGTGTTGTTGCGAGCAAAGTGCTGTAGTCCTGATCGTCCTCAATGATGGCGACTTGGAGGCTTTGTCTTGCGGCGGGGCTAAGTGCTACCATGCGAATTTCCTTGTGAAATCTTTAAAACCGGTTAATGACCGTAAATCAATAACCTGAAAGTGGTTTTTCTATTAAATTTTTAAGTATGTCAAGAAAACCTGGGTTATTTTTTAATAAAACTGGTTATAAATTATTAATTTTCTATGGATATTAATTATTTAGCGTCACTCAATATCGAACCTGAGCGGCGGCATTTTCAAGTGAATTCACGAGTTCCTCAGCTTTCTGAAAAGAGCCTCGGTCTTTCGCTTCGTTCTCTAGTTCGGCGGCAATGTCAGACAGTCCTCGAAACCCACAGCCGCCCAAAGTTCCTTTAAGGCGATGGGCTACCATCGAAACAGTTTCCCAGTCTTTGCCTTCGATACCGCGACGTGCTTCGAGAAGTCTTTCCGGCAAACGTCTCATGATGCCATCGATGATCGGGCGGAGCTCAGGGTCGGCGTAGGGAGGGTTTTCCTTGGATTGTGAACTCATGGGGCTGACTCCTTTCTCGACGAGAGACATATGCTTACGAACTTCCTGACGAAGTTGTTCGCGACTCATGGACTTGGGTAAATGTGCTGCGAAACCGGCAGCCGCACATCGTTGTTTATCCTCGTTGCCATCAGATGCGGTGACGGCTAACACTGGACCTTCGTAACCGCGCTGACGGATAAGTTCTAGTGTCTCAAATCCGTCGAGACCTGGCATTTGAATGTCCATTAAGACCATATCAATTTTTTGCTCGCGCACGCGAGCCAAGGCCGCGAATCCATCTTCCGCGGTGGCAACAATGGCGCCTTCGTGCTCAAGGAGCACCTGCAAGATGACGCGATTTTCCTCCGCATCCTCAACAACTAGAATATGCTTTCCGTCTAAACAGCGGTCGTATGCAGCATGAGGGCGCAACATGAGTCCTTCGTATGGGGTGAAGTGTCGCTTATCGCGTTCACAATGTATGTATTTGTGTCGCGCGAAAAAATGTCCGGGACGCCATCCATGGGGAGGCGTCATTTTAAGGGACCATCACGAACTGTAAAGAATTCGAAGGCTTCGGGAAGAGTGGCAACTGGATTCGTAATGGTCGCGCTTTCCTTTTCATGGAAAGCAGCGACCCTTGTGCAATGGATGGGCCAAAAGTGGCTGAGAGAATGCTAAACGAAAAATTTATGCGGTATATTCTAATCCCAGAGCATGACGCTCTCTGTCGGCGCGGCTTCCGCTTTGCTTTCATCCACCTGAATATCTGTCTGATCGAGGCAGAATTCCATCTCGCACCCCAGTTTTTCAATGCGGACGGGAATCACCAGAACGGGGTTTTTAACTTTGTGAATCACTTGGTGGTTCTCGCCAATGATCACTTCAGGAAGGCCGATGGTGATCTTAACGCCAAGTTCGGAGAAATTGAACTTCACCTTACCTAGGATTTGGTTACACATCTCTCCGGTGATATCAGAGATCAGTTCATTGTCGAGTTTAACGTCTTGCCCTTGAAAGATCTTCGCGGCCAGATTGCGTACAAAAGCCGCGTCCACGCTAAGTCCCATCGATCCTACGAATCCAGCGCCTTGAAGGGAAATAAGGCCTGTCACGTAAGCATGGGGGCGTGTCGCCTTAAAGTCGCGCACCCCAGGCTTGCCCATCTCGGGTTTCTTTTGGAAATAGTATTCAAAAACATCCGTCGCCGCTTTCACAAAGGCATTGATCACCTTCACATCGTACTTCAACGGACGGTGGATGCTTTCAAGACGCTTCTTGAGTTGATCCGCAACTTCATTGGGATTGACTGGTTTTAAGCGAATATCGTGAACGCCAATCTTTTGCGCGCGATCGCGGGCCGCGTCATCCATGTTCGAGGAAATGATCCAGAGGAGTGCCTTGCGATTCAATTCGGATGAGCGGGCAATGGACGCGACTTGCAAGCCGTTCATGTTTGGCAGCTTCGTGTCCAAAATAATGGCGTCAAACTTCTCGGAGCGAATAAGTCCCGCCGCATGACTGCCGTCACTCGACGTGCGCACTTTCATATCCGCGCTTATCAACGCGTCGTTCAACGCAGCGAGTGTGTCCTGAGTGCCATCTACAAGAAGAACTGAAAATTTGCCCACGGTAGCCTCACATGATCAGGGTTTCTACCGTTCATGGTCGGCTAAACCCTGGCAAATATAAAGTTATTTTTGTGAAAAGCTGGTAAAATTTTTTTTTCAAAAACATACTCAACGAACAGAAAGGTCTGCTCATGCGTTCCCTTCTTTTGATTCTTTTTTCTTTCGTGGCGTTTCAGGCAAATGCCCAAGAACTCACTTTCAAAAACAAAAATTACCAACTTCAGAAGCTTAGTCTTGAAAACATCCGTCAGCAGTTTTCTGTCAAAGAAGTCAAAGTTTATGAACCGCATGAAATGCGCGAGGTCACGTATAAGGGGATTGCCATGCGTGATTTATTACAGTCAGTGTACAAATCTGATTGGCAAAAGATGGAGGAAATCCTTTTCACTTGTGTGGACGGCTATCAGCCATCCATTCCCATGGCGCAATTTCTCAAATACGACGCCTACCTTGTTTTTAGTCGCACCGATGATCCGAAGTTTATGGTTACAAACAAGCTGCAGAATAACGAAAAGGTTCCTTTAGGGCCCTTTTACCTAGTTTGGGACAATTTAAAGGACAAAGCGCTCCAAGCGGAGGGAGCGAACGGCTGGCCTTATCAAGTTGTCGCCATGGATTTGATTCGCTTTGCCGATCGATTTCCGGCGCTGTCGCCACCGGAAAAAGCTTCGTCCGAAGTGAAGCATGGGTTTTTGGAATTTCGCAAACATTGTCTCAATTGCCACCGCATCAATGGCGAGGGAGCTGAGAAAGCGGTTGAATTGAACTATCCCGTGAACGTCACGGAGTACTTCCGCAAAGAGTTTCTCGTGCGGTGGATCGATAATCCCGCAAGCATTCGCTACGGCACGCTCATGCCTGCCCTGAACCCATCCCTTCCGGATCGCGCGAAAACCATTCGCTCCATCGTGGCCTATCTAGAAGGTATGAAGGCTAAGAAAGTTGCGCCAAAGTCCCTCGCCCCTACAAAGTAACTCTCCTCATAGTTCGAGCTCTGACTGGCTAATCGCCTCAGAGCTCGGGTAAAATGGATTCCATGAATCATCGACACGAAAGGAACTCTGCGTGAAGCACTATATCCTGCTGTGTGTTCTGATTGGGGCGACTGGCTGTAAGCTTCGTGCTGGACGCGATTCGAAAACATCTGAAGCTCCTGATGCCGCGAACATTCCCGAGACATTAGGAATCGACGGGAAGGTCACATGGGACCAGATCAAGGACGCCACCAAAGGAGAAGTCATTCATCCTTGGTCGGATACGTATTGGCCCTTGATGGAAAAAGGTTTGGTGAATCGTTGGAACACGTATCAGTCACTGACGAAATTGAGTGAGAGTCCGGCGACGCTTTATGAGCAGTATCAAGAAATGAAAGCCCTTGAAACGGCGAATAAGTCGCCGGATTTGGCGTTGCTTTCACCCGGTGAGAAATATGACCTTCTCGTATCCTCCACCACCAAGGTTCCTCTGGACGTCCTGAAGAAGTTGCAGGACAAACAACTCGACTACGACAAAAACTACCGTCCCAAAGTGAAAGATATTCAAGCAAAGATTGAAGCTCAATCTGAGCTGAGACAGAAGGGCTGGGAAAAGTTTGAAGCGTTGCGTAAAAATTTAACGGCGCTTGTTGCCGACTATAACAAAGCAAAAGCGGAGAAAAACGAAACGCTCGCCACTGACCTGCATACAAAGATTCAGGGGATGAAGAAGGAAGCCGAAGGTGTCGGCACTGAGATCGACAACATCGACAAAGAGATGGACGCTCTGGCTATGCAGCGTCGTAGCGTGACGGCTCCTTTTAATCGCGAGCAGATGGAACTTGCGAAAGAGATGCGTGCTCACCTACCTATGTTGGGCGAGGCATGGCAAGTCTGGGCTGACTATGATCAGTCTGATGTTGAAGATCTTGCGTGGATGGGACACTGCCATGGTTGGGCGCCGGCCGCCCTCGTCACGCAAAAACCAAAACATGCCGTCATGGTGGATCACAACGGCAAAAAGATTCTTTTTACCGAAGGTGATATTCGCGGTTTGGTTACAAAAATCTGGTCGCACCAAGCTCCAGATAACTCCGTATTCTTTGGCGCGCGTCGCTGCAATGCCTCCAAGATTGACTACGATGAAATCGGACGTGTTTTAGACGGGACGGTCTGCGCGGACAATTCTGACGGAAAGTGTGACAAGAACAGTGGCAAAGTTATTTACGTAAAGAACAATTTGATCGAACGAGGCATCGTCACTTACAGCGAGCAGCGCCTGTCTACGGATGTGAAAGTGGCGATGCTCGTGGATGAGTTGGGCGATGAAAACTATCGCATGAAAGTATTCGCGAATATGGCTGACTTCACCGCCTTCAAAGAAAAGAAAGGTGACAAGTCCACAGCAGCGATCATGCATCTTACTGTCGGATGCCGCGATGTGAACCCCATGACGTTGCATTTGGCGTTGATCAAGCTCATCAAAGAGAAGAAGACGGGATTTGTTTTGGACGTGACACGTTCCTCCGAAGTATGGAATCAGCCCACTTACAAGTATGAAGCGTCCTACCTCCCGGTTCAGCTCAAAGCGGCGGCGCCTGATGGCTCCAAGGTCGCTAAAGCTGGCGAGCTTGCTGACGTAGATTTGGTGGATGATCCGTTCAAGGAATACCGCGCCGAGGGAACGAAGTATTTAGCGCACCTGCAGACGAAGATTTGGTACGGCATGGAGAACGGTCCATTTGTGGACTTTGATCGTGATCCAGCAAAATCCGACGACGAAAACAGTATGATCACTCTCGCATACACTCTTGAGTTTGATAAGGATAAGAAGCTCATCGGTGGTGAGTGGGGACCCATTCCTTTCCCAAGCAATGAGAACAATGAGGCATCCGCGGCTACTGGGGATGAGCCACCCGATTTCATCTGGTACTACCCGAATGGTAGCAAGGCCACGGCTGGTGAGTTCCGTGAAGACATCGTTGATAAGCTTCACAAGTGCAGTCTCGATAAGCCCGTGGGCAAAACAAAAGTTCGTGAGGTTATTTGGGGCGATGGGACAACGAAACCAACGATGAAAGAAGTTCAAGTCGAGTATGCAAACTGTAAGATTTAATTACGGTAGATAAAAGGAAGGCGCTCAAACGAGCGCCTTTTTTTGTAACACAAGTTTAACAGCGGCCCATCTTTTTTATGGTAGCCTATAGGCACACAAGAAAAATGAACGATTAATCGATGAAGGTGCACAAAGGATTCATCATGAAGGGGTTTTTCATTTGTTTATTGGCGTTTTTCAACCTGTCCGGCTGCATGCAGCGACGCGACACAAGTTTTGAAGAACTGAAATCCACAACTCAAACGACTCCTGCGATTGATGGAGCCTTTATTTATCTGGGGACACCAGACAGCACCCGCGTGCCCCCTGAAAAAATAGCGCCGTTACTCGATGAACTCAACGGCATGCGCATGAGGACGATTTTGTTTTCCGGCGTGCGCACGCTTACAGGTGAATGTAAGACCGGAACATTTAAGTGGGGCTACCAGTTCCCTGAAAAACTAGGTCCATTGCTGGATGAAGCGCAAAAGCGTGGGATGGAACTTTATGTTGGTGTGACGCAGATTGCTGAAGCCTGCGGTTCGGTTGAGCGATTTCTGCAAGGAAAGAGGATTGGTGCTGATATCGAGTTGATGGTGAGGGAGCTGGAAACAAAGTTTGGCTCTCATCCTGCCTTTCGTGGCTGGTACATTCCCGATGAACCGAATATCGAACCGCCTGTTGTTTATCCTTTCTATAAAAGTATTTCGAAGGCCATTCGTGCTCATTCTCAAAAGCCCATTTCCCTCGCGCCTTATCTAGCAAGCGCCCATAAAATTGTTGGACCAAAGCTTGTAGCGGCATTTGCAAAAGGTTTTTTAAACGCCACAAAAGATGACGCGGGACGTCCCATCATTCAAATCTGGCAGGATAGCGTCGGCGCCACGGGTAATGACCTGTCTTGGGGGCATGGTGCTGGAAATGTCGAAACATATTATCGAGAGATTTCGAAGGCGATTGGGCGCGAGAATCTCTGGTCCGATAATGAAGTGTTTACCTGCTGTGTGCCTCCGTTTGATGGAACAACCTACGGTCCAGCACCCATGACGCGCTTAAGAGAGCAGCTTTATCAAAGTCGTTCAGAGTTTGTGAGTAAGCGCGTGATTTGGCTTCCGCAGGTTCACATGGGCTCTGTTGTTGATGATCATTACAAGGACGGACCTCGTCTCGGTGCTGCTTATAGAGCTTCGCAAGGAATTTCCGGCTCCATCATTCAGCCTCTTTCTTATCAGTGGCTAACGCCTCCGGCCGCGAAATACCCTGACCAAGGGAGAGAGCTCATCGACCAACAAGCCGCGGACCCGACAGATTATAAACACAAAAGTTGGGCCGCCGTGGAAGGGGCCGCGAAGCTTCGGGTCGAACTCGCTGCACCGACAAAATTAAGCTATGTGGCGTTGCAAACTTTTGCTTATGAGAAAGACGGTATTTTTGTTCCTTCCGAAATGAACGTCACTTGTTTTGATGAGAATAAAACGCAGGTGGCGCGGGAAAATGTAAAACGAACGCTTAAGCAAAGTGCCGCGAAACACGAATTTGTTTTCGCTAATGAAGTGCCATTCACCTTCACCTGCAAAAGTTTTGAGATTGAATTGGCCAACGGTGGTTGGACGTTTTTGGGAGAGCTTGAACTCACCAGTCTTTAAAAACTACCTGGGGTTTTCCAAAGAGTACCTCGGTTGACAGCAAGACTTGCTTCAAATTCTGCGCCAAAGTCATCTAAATCGCCAATAGTACTTTGTTTCTTTCTTTATGCCTAAAAAACCGCATTTGCCCTTAAAAGGGCGAGACAGGGTACCAAAACGCGAGCCAAAAAAACCAGATGTATAACACTCCCGTCACCGAACGATGGAGGTTTTAAGATGATGACTGATAACGAACTTCTCGCGTGTCTTTCCGCCCTTTCGCAAAAACAAGCTGATGCGGAAAGTGATATTATTGCTCATCTTGTCGAAGTTGAGCGCCGCAGTCTCCATCTAAAGAAGGCCTACAGATCTCTTTTTGAGTTTGTCTTTAATTTCCTGAAGTGCTCTGAGGCTACGGCTTCTCGGCGTGTTGCGGTGACGCGAGCCGCGGTGAAGTTTCCCGTCATTCTCGGCATGATTCGTGAGCAGCGCGTTACGTTAACATCATTGGCGCTGGTTGCTCCTCATCTCTCCGAAGCAAATCACCAAGGCCTTTTGCAAAAAATTGTCGGGGCGTCGAAGCGTGAGGTGGAAAGAGTTGTAGCAAGCTTTTCGCCGACGAAACCAAAGCGTGACGTCATTCGGCCCGTAGGGACCAGTGTCCCGGAAACTCCCCACCGGTGAAAGTAAGACTCCTCTGCCAGGCCCATAATTTCTTTGCCGCCGAGAAATATTTTCCTGAGCGTTTTATCGAGCGTTCAGCCGAAAATTGGCAATCCGGATTATGACTATGCTCGTCTGTTTTTCTGCTCTAGCACAACCGCAAAAGTGAAGTATTCGCTCACTTCCAATCCAATCAATGAATGGTTTGCACCGCGTCTTCAAGCACCGCGCGTGCCACACGCACGCCATCAAGCGCCGCACTGACGATGCCACCCGCGAAGCCAGCGCCCTCACCGCAGGGGAAGAACCCCGGATGGCTGATTGACTGCAAGGATTTATCGCGCATCATCACAATCGGCGATGATGTTTTTGTTTCAACGCCAGCCACGATACCTGAAGTATCGAGATAGCCATTCATCTTTTTATTGTAGTCCACCAATGCGGAACGCAGAGCATCCACAACAAATGTGGGAAGAACCTTATCGAGACGAGCCGAGGTAACACCTGGCTTGTAAGTTGAAGGCAATTCACCACGGCTTTCACGACCAGCGACAAAGTCAGCAAGGCGCTGCGCGGGTGTGAAGTAACCACCACCACCTGCGGCATAGGCTGCTTTTTCGATATTTTCCTGGAAAACCATGCCGTCGAGAGGATGACCTTTGAAGAAGTCTTCGCGTCGCACGTTCACAACCACCGCCGCATTGGCGAATCCGCTTTGACGGGCGTGGTAACTCATGCCGTTGATCGCGAGATGGCCTTCTTGCGCGCTTGTGGGGAGAAGATGACCGCCGGGACACATGCAGAATGTCCAAATGCCACGATCACCGGATTGCGTTACGAGCTTGTACTCAGCCGCATTGGGTAGCTTGCAGCTACCGAATTGGATTTTATTGATCAAATCCTGTGGATGTTCAAACCGGGCGCCAATAGCGAATGGCTTTGGCTGAATCGAAACACCACGATCGAGCAGCATTTTGTAAGTGTCACGCGCGGAGTGGCCAATAGCTAAAAGCACGTGGTCCGTCGGAATGGTTTCGCCCGTGTGAAGTTTCACGCCAAAGCGTGCATCCGTGCGCTTTGTCTCCAAATCCACAAAGCGCGTATTGAACATGTACGTGGTGCCAATGCTTTCCACGTACTCGCGCATGCGCTTGGTGATGCGCATGAGATAGTCGGTACCAATGTGTGGGTGCGCGTCGTAGAGGATCTCTTCCGGTCCGCCATGAGCCACCCACTGTTGAAACAAGAATTTTACGAGTGGGTGATTGCGCCCACAGGTGAGTTTTCCGTCGCTAAACGTACCGGCGCCACCCTCGCCAAAGCAGTAGTTACTCTCGGCGGTAAAAGCGCCGTCACGGCGCAGACGGTTTACCGTGCGTAGACGCTGCTCAACCGATTCACCGCGCTCAAGCACGATGCATGGCTTTCCCGCGCGCGCCATAACAAGGGCCGCGAATGTTCCCGCGGGTCCACTGCCGATAATGATGGGGCGATGACGGAACTGAATACTTTTTAGGTCGAGACCGTCCAAAGGATCATGATGCACCTCGGGAGGAGCAATATCAGCGACACTTTGATTGCGCGCATAAATGGCCGCTTCATCTTCGAAGTCTACGTCCACTTGGTAGTGGTAGAGAATGCGCGCTTTGCGCCGAGCATCGAGAGATTTTTTGCGAATCTTGATGCCGGTGATTGTATCCTGGCTTACATTGAGGCGCGCGGCAACTGCCTCCCGGAGCTGATCGTCAGCTGGGACAGCACCCACTGGGATGTCGATGTTAGAAATTCGCAATGTCATCGGTTTAATTCCTAAAAAGGAAGGCTCGCGACCTATAGCATATGTTTGGCTGATTACAATTTTTTTCTCGTAATTCGCTGAATAAATTGAAAAAAATACGGTCACTTTTGAGGGCATTTATGACTGATCTGTTTGCTGCCCGTTCCCAAATGGCTGTTTCATTAGGATTCCATATTGTCTTTGCGGCCATTGGTATGGCGATGCCTTGGCTCATGGCCACGGCCCACAGTCTCTGGTTAAGGAAACGAGATCCGGTTTATCTAAAGCTTACAAAAGCTTGGTCGAAAGGGGTGGCGATCTTCTTCGCCGTGGGGGCGGTATCAGGAACCGCGCTTTCATTTGAGTTGGGACTTCTCTGGCCCGAATTTATGCGACACGCGGGGCCGATTATTGGGTTGCCGTTCTCTTGGGAGGGAACGGCTTTTTTTGTGGAAGCGATCGCACTGGGGCTCTTCCTCTATGGCTGGGATCGATTGCCCGAGAAGATCCATTGGTTCACGGGCGTTGTGGTTGGTATCAGTGGTGTCACATCCGCTTTCTTTGTCATCTGTGCTAACGGTTGGATGAATACGCCGACAGGGTTTGATTGGGTGGACGGCAAAGCCATCAACATCGACCCCGTCGCAGCCATGTTCAATCCGGTTGCGCTGCAGCAAGGCATTCATATGGTTATTGCCGGTTTCGCCGCCGTCGGTTTTGCGGTTGCTGGATTGCATGCCATCCTTCTTTTAAAAAATCCCGGGCACGAATTACATGGCAAGGCATTGCGCATCGCGCTGATCGTAGGTGGTATCGCGGCGATTCTGCAGCCCATCAGCGGTGACTTGCTTGCAAAAAACGTGGCGCAGCGTCAGCCACTGAAATTGGCGGCCATGGAAGCACAATTTGCAACAGAGCGTGGTGCCGGTTTTATGATTGGCGGTCTTCCCGATCTTGATAAGGGGGAAGTGCGTTTTGGTATCCGGGTTCCTTATCTGCTGAGTTTTCTTGCGTATGGCGACGTGAATGCCGAAGTCAAAGGCCTTGATGCCTTCGATCGTGATCTTTGGCCGCCCGTCACCGTCGTCCATTTCGCATTTCAAATTATGGTGGCCGCCGGAATGGTGATGATCGCCCTCACGCTTATGTTCTTTTACGCGTTATGGCGACGCCCCGAATGGATTGACCATAGTCATTTCTTGCGGGCCCTGGCTTGGGCCACCCCGCTGGGGTTCATTGCTATCGAGGCCGGTTGGACGGTGACCGAAGTGGGGCGGCAGCCTTGGATTATCTACGGAATTATGAAAACGGCGGAGGCCGTCACGCCGATGCCTGGACTCATCGTTCCGTTTATTACGTTTACGTTACTCTACCTTTTGTTGAGTGCGGTGGTTGTTTGGTTGATGCGTCGCCAGATCCGCGCTCTGCACAACGAGGGGGCGTGAGGATGGAGCTCTTATTACTTTTCTTTCTGGCCGCCAGCCTTGTTTTGTACGTGGTGTTTGGTGGCGCTGATTTTGGCGCCGGCATTCTTGAGTTATTTCCTTCTCCGCTGCACCGAGAGCGACGGTTAACTATAAACCGCGCTCTGGCTCCGGTTTGGGAGGCGAACCATGTGTGGCTGATCGTGGCGGTGGTGATTTTATTTACAGGTTTTCCGGTAGCGTTTGCCGCTATCACGACCTATTTTCACATTCCCCTGACAATCATGCTGATCGGCATCATCTTTCGTGGTTGTGCTTTCACCTTTCGTTTCTACGATCCTTTTAAGGACGAGTCGCACCGCCTTTATACCCGCCTCTTTGTTGCCTCGAGTATTCTTTGTCCATTGAGCATGGGATGGATTCTCGCGGGCATGACCAGCGGCGCTTTAAACACGCATGGCTCCTTTTTCGATGCCTATGTGCTGCCTTGGTTTAGCCTCTACGGTTTTACTCTGGGTCTTTTTGTCATGACCATTTTCGCGCATCTCGCCGCTGTGTTTTTGATTGGCGAAACGCAGGTACCGTCTCTTCGCGCGCATTTTGCCAAATACGTGCGTGGGACAAGCGGTGCGGTGGTTTTAAGTGGGCTTCTTGTATTTATTGTTTTGGCGCTTTCCCGGCACACATTGTGGCAAGAATTCTTTCGCGATGTGGGCTCGCTGTCGGCATTTCTCATTGCCACCACATTATTTTGGCCACTCTTTTGGGGGATTCGTCACGAGAAAGTGCAACTCATCCGTGTGATAGCCGCGGTTCAAATCGTTTGTGTATTGGCTGGTTGGTTATGGCATCAGTATCCCACCATTCTCATGACGGATCGTGGGGCCATCACCATGTATGATGCGATGGCGGGGGGAGCGACAGTGCGCACCATGGTGATCGCCCTTTGTGTGGGCTCCCTGCTGATTTTTCCTGGGTTGTTCTATCTCTATAAAACCTTCAAGCTAAAGCCCTAGTCGCAAAGCTCTGTGTTGCAAAGACTCCCGTGAAGTCTAGAAAAAAATAACTCCCTGCGCGTCCAAACTTTCGAGAGAATGCTTGCAGAACTCGTTGGGGAGGTGCGATTGCTGTTTCAATTTTTAACAAGGCGCCGGCAGCTGAATCTCGCGCGCTCGTTGGATAAAGAGATAAAAACGGAATTTTCGCTTTTTTCCGAGGAGCCTCCTCTTCAGCTCATCGGTTATCTTCCCCATCAAATGCAATACCGATCATCCGCGAGTTTGTTTGCCCTCCGCGAACTTCTAAAGGTTGTGTGTAAACCGAGCGCCATGGCGGTTGATATTGGAACCGGGCGTGGCTATTCAGCGAGCGTGCTCGCGGCACTCGCCAAGCATGGGAAAGTTTATGCATTTGAATCTGATCCGAATGAGTTTGGATTTCTGCAATATAATATCGGGCTGAACCGGCTGCGTAACACGCGTCCGATTCAGGGGCGCATTGGAATCAAAGGGATCGTCCCCCACGAAAGCAAAAATGCCGGCGTTACTGAATTGGATCACTGGGCCCGGCGTCGTTTTCTCCATAGGGTGGACCTACTGCACCTCCACGAACCGGGACGCGAATGGCAGATACTTCAGGGAGCCCGACGTATTGTCAGTGAATCGCGCCCTGTTGTTGTGATTCACTATGATGCTCTGCGGGCGCGAAAATCGCCCCAAGACTACTCCGAACAGCTATTTTTATTTCTCAAGACACATTATTCGCACCTCAGTGTTCTCGTGGATGAGGGAACACAAATCAGCGTTGCTTCCATTGGTGATTACCGTGATTGGCTCGGGCTTTTACGGGACGGTTCGGGACAAGAGACTCTGATCTGCGCCACATACCCATTAAAGGCGCGGACGAGTTCGCTTTCAGCCTATCAAGATCGGCTACGACGGCGTTTTGGTCGCGAGTTGGTGCTACACCCGCGTTATCAGGTGAATTGGCTCAAACACTCGGGAAGGCTGCAATCTCGGGGTATCTCTCAGTTGCAGCTCCAACTCACCAACAGAGGGGCGGAGGTTTGGTCCGCGCAAGGTCAACAGCCAGTGCGCATCGCATGCCGGTGGCGCAATAAGGACGGTGAGCGTGTTACGCTGATGCCTCTTTTTAGCTCGTTACCCCGTGATATCGCTCCGGGTGAAGTCGTTGAAGTGTTGGTGGCGGTTCAGCTCCCGGCGGAAGATGGGGCCTACGAATGCGTTGTGTCTCTATTCCAAGAAGGGATTGGATGGTTTGACGAGTACCAACCCGATGAATCCCAGTCGATGACCATGCAAGTGACTAACAGCTTTGCCTCCATGCTCCAGGAATTCCCTCCTCGGTAACTATCTGCTAACATTCTGAAAGAGTTAACAGATTCAATTGAAGTTCGCGGGGCGCTATGAAAGCACTCGTTATGCCACGTTTAGTGATTTTGCTTGTTGCGGGAGCTATTGCTTTCTGCCACGCGGAGCATGCCTTAGCGCAAGAGGCGGAAGCTCAGCTTGTGCCGGATGCATCCTATTTCTTGGCGGCTGCCAAGAAGAAGAAAAAGAAAAAAAAGAAAAAGAAGAAAGCCAGGGAAGAAGCCACCGCCGCCTCCTCGGAAACGGGCAATAAGCACAACTTCGGCGCGGCCTTCAACACCGGGCACATCTTCTACGGTATGGGGATGGGTTTGGAGGGTTGGTACAACATGATGGGCGGCCAAATGCAGGTGGGCGGCCAATACCTTTCTACATTTACCAAGATTCTGAAGGGCGAGAACAGCGACGGCACCATCAGGCTTCAGGCCGAGATGCAGCAGACCACCATTGGCCTTAAGGCGCGCTACTTCGTCTGGAACACGCTTTATGTGAGTGGAGCCTTTGCCCGTTCATCATTCTCTGGACCTTATGAATTGGAACTCGTGAGTCCCCTCGGTTCGCTTTACTACTACTCGGACATCACGGGTAACTCGATGATGATGACTTTTGGTGTGGGTAATCAGTGGACGTTTGGCAGCTGGGTCGTCGGTGTTGATTGGCTCGCTCTCTCGATCCCGATGGGCATGAATGTCACGGCGAATGCCGTTAATTTAACAGATGCCACGGGTGCTCCTCCGGCGGAAATCAACCCCGCCGATTACTCCGATCAGTTGGATGCTGAAGTTAAAAAGCAGGTGAAGTCGGCGATGCGCTTTCACATCCTGCTATTGCAAGTGGGTATGCTTTTTTAGCTGTTTCGTGGCGCGCACTTTTTATCGACGAAAAAACGCCCATCATTTGATGGGCGTTTTTGTTTTGTTTCATGAATAAATTGTTCTAGCGGTCAAAGTCGTATTTGGGATTCACATCTTTTGTTACTAGATCAGCGGTCGCATAACCATCCATCCAGGGATCATCGGTTGTATCGAGAGAAAATTGATACATGTTGTCTTTGACGCCTGTGAAGAAGATGAACAGAAAACCTACATTTTCAACTCTTTCTTCCGGAAGGCCATTTTTCGCCAATAGGCCGTATGTCGTATCTTTTGAGCTTACTTCCTCATTGCGGCAGCCAATAAAAATAAGATCCACATCTTTAGCTTGGCCGTAGTATTTGGCAGCCGTGGCGAAGGCCTGAACGAGATTAACCTTCGCGCCCGCTGGGGGTGTGAAGTTACAGAAAGAATTACCAAAAGCGGTTCCAGCTTGAAGACCTAGCATGCACATCAAAACATAGATTAAACGCATCATTGCCTCCGGGGGTGTTCGTTCTGACCCAAGAGGCTTTAGCCTTCTTTATTCCGCTTGGCAACTCCCCAAAGTAAACGCAAATTTGTCGGCCTCTGGTCCGTTCTCTTTTAGTACTAAAAGAGCTCCACCAGAAAGCAGTTGGCTCGCGTAATCACTGGGCTTTACCGTCCGATCGACAAGACGGTAAGTGGCATACTGCGGATTGGTGGCGCCGTTCACGACGATATCCAGACCTCTTATGTGTACAGGTTTGGTGGCCGCGCGCACACGCGGTAGAAGGAACTTATAGGCCTCCGCATTGAAGTCCGTGATCTCAATCTCTAAGGTGACTCCAGGGACTTTACACAGGGCGCTCAGGTCATAAACAAGTGTTTTAACAAGCCGCTGCGCCCCGAGAGGTGTGTTGCGAAAGTTCGTATCTGGCGTGACGGCAATCATATCGATGTAAACACCAGCCTCGCTGCGACGGAATTCAATTTCATGCTCTCCCGCCGTTAAAGCCTTGACCGCCGCGGGAGCGCCCGCGTTGTTGGCGTTCACAGCCGTCCAGGCCCAAGCCTCCCCGTTGGTGCGTCGAAGCAGCATCAAAGTGAGCGTCTCGTCCGCGAAGCGATAAAACAATTTGTCATCGTTGGCGGTGGGAGCCTTGCCTCGCAACCACAGTTGATAGTTGCCATCAGCAGGCACCGTCACTTTGGTGCGTATGATGTCTGTGGAGACGTCGAAAGTGTCAAACTTTTCCGGGTTCGCGCCATTATTGGAAACGCCTACCGCAAGACCATCGCTCGCGCCGGCTGATGGTTCGGCTTGGAAAACGCCCTCCCGGGTCAGTGCTTCAGCCTCTAAAACAATGGTTCGTGTATCCGTGTTGCGTGGCAATTGATCGGTCGCTTGCGTCAGCGTGAGTTCAGACGTCGTCATCGCCGCATCCGCGACGGGCGGTGGGCCAAGAGCGGCCGCCCATTGCGTGATAACATCTTCCATGGTCTGAGCATCCGCGGCGCAGTCGCTCCAGCAATTATGACGGTCATCTCTCAGACGCGCCACAAGGCGGGAGCGTTCCGGCTGCATCAAGTCAACCTTCGCACTCTCCATGAGATTAATGTGAGCCGTTGCCGCATCGCCAACCGCGAACAACGGCGCTTGAAACTTCCCATGACAGGCGCCGCAGTGGGCTGTCACGATGGGAAGCACATGGGTTTGAAAAGCATCGACGGAATCTTTGCTCGCATTCTCGTCTGTTTTCGGTGTGGCGTCCTCACTCGATGCGATTGCGTCCTTGCGATATTTTTCACCACCCTGGCACGCTGTTGTGAACAAGATGCACAACAGCATCAGCACTTCCAACGTTCCCATACCTGCTCCTTAGGCTTTAAGTTTCGTAAAACCAATGAACCGGCTTAGGTCGGCGCCGAAAGGATTGCCTTTTACCGTGGCGTCAAACGTGCCTTCTTTGCCATGGAGTGCAAGGTAATTGAGAGCGATAGCCTTTGTGAGATTTACCGGACTATTACCAATGGGTGTGGCTTGATCGACGGATCCACTATTGTCGAGAAAGCCACCCACCTGACGAATGCCGGTTGACTCGGGTCGCGTTGTTGGGTGGAACACCAGCATAAACGCGGCGCTTTTCGTGCCGTCATCACTCGTAAATTGGAGACGACCGGCCGCTTCCGGAGAGTTATCCGCATTGCCACCGCCAGCACCGACACCTCCATCCGTGATAAATGTCATCGCTAGCGGCTTTCCCTTTAGTCGAGCCATTTCAAAGCAGAAGCCGGCATTGCGACCCGCGCGGAAATCCTTGATGCTCTGATTCTGACGGCTATCGCCGTGGTAGTCATAACCACCCGCTTGAATAGTGCCGACACCCGCATAGCCATCGAGCACAAGCTTTGCCATGGTTGTCACGAGTTCGGCGTCATTGTTAACGGGTGCGAAGGCTGTGGGAATGCGATTGTCAACGCCGATATTGTTCACGGCTTTCGCCGCGGTGGCGGCTTGATCAGCGCGTGAGTCAATGGCTTGATCCGTATAGAGCGTCATGTTTTCCACTGATTTCATATACCCGCATTCCACGAGTTCACGGAGCTGGTCCGGCAACGCCTGTTGGTTGAAACGACGCAGACGCGATTCACTCATGGATTGAGCGGCCTTGAGAATTTTTTCTTCCTGCTTTGGCAGGATGTCACCCAACAAACCACGGTTCACGAGAGCGAGCGCGGAACGCGCGCTGTTTACGTTTGCCGTTGTTGAAACGCTCAATGACTCCGCTGGCACCGTGGAGTTGCCTTTTGCGGAAGCGTTGCCGTTTCCGACTATGTCCACGAGTGCTCCCTTTGCTCCCGCCGCGGCTAGCCAGTAAGCCGGATTCAATGGGTTGGATGAAGTGTCGTCCATGGACCGTGTGCAAAAAATCATGCCGTCCATAAGAACGCGCGTTTCTGGCGAGGTGGAGGATCGAAGGCCGGCAAGGAACGCGCTGTTGGTATGAAATAGCAACCCGAGCTCGTTATCCACCATCTGCGGATTGTTCTTTGGATTGAGCGCGGCGGGCGTGCCCAGCCTCAGAGATGCGGTATCATCCAAAAAATCCGTTTGTGCACCGCTTGGGTTTGTTTTACCCACGAGCACATTGCCGTATGGGATATTCGCACCGCCCGCCAAGTCGTAGATAAGGAAGGGCGTCATAACATTGGTTAGACCGCCGCTGGCACAAGAACCGGCGGCAAGCGCACTCGCTTCACCCACAAAGAGTGGGCTTCGCTCACCCATCAATGAAAAAATACTCGGCATCAAGATTGCGCCGGTCATTCCAAGAAGGCCGTGCGCGAGAAAATCGCGCCGGCTACTCGGCATCTTATGATCAGGTCCCAGCTTTTTTTGCAAAGCCTCTTTATGCGTTTCATTTTTTTTACGTGTGCGCGACATGACGGTTCTCCTCTAGGAACAGTTAAGACAATGACGGCTTTTGGTTACAGCATAACGCTCGGATAACTAGCGGCGACCGCCGCGCATGTGCCTTTCACGGTATTGGCGATGCTGGCGCCTCCATCCACGAGACTGGTTTGGAGTTGAATCAACGCTTGTTCTTGCGTCGCGGCATCAATGCCATTGTTTAGATTTTCTCCCCAGAAACGATTGATGAGATTTTTGGCGATGGTGCTCTTTGCCGCGTTGTTGTACTGAGCGACCTGCATGGAAAAATTAAAACCTGGGAAGAAATTTTCCCGCGCCGTCGTATCATCAACAAGATCGCTGCACGCTTGCACCGCGAGCTTTATGATGGCGCTCTGCTTGCCAGCCTCAAAAGCCTGCATTTTTTGGTGCACCGGCAGGGACGATTCAAGTGTGTCAAAAAGGTTTTTGACTCTTGTTTTATCGGAGATGCCTGTCACCGTGAGATAAGTGTTAACGATCTGCTGCCCACTTTTGAATCCCATATCCGGTTCAAAAGTAATCAATGGATCTATTTTCTCGGGATCCGCTTCCTCTAAAATAGTGTCGTTTTTTTGGGGTATCGCATCGGAACTGTGCCGATTGCCACGTCTTCCCATAAGACGTTCTGTTTGAGCACATTGAATAAGAAACAGAACACAAACGATAATGCTGGTAAGTTGCCATAATTCACGACGCATGACTTATTCCCCCATACAGCCTTGGGCGGCCTTAGCGAATAGAGCTTTGAGCTTGTAACCGTTGTCGCGGAAAGAACGAGCGAGCGTTTTAATCCGTTCGCTGCGAAGATCCGCTTCCGTAAGACAAACGCGTTTCACCGCATGTTGTGCCATGCACTGGGAAAACTGCTCGGTGTTGGCGAACATTTCGCCGAGGGATCGTATGCCCGCACCGCTTATGATGGTGCCGGCTTCGGCACCCCAATTCACGCGGGCATTGCCGTTGCGGTTCCAAAGATTGAGCCATGAATCGTCCGTGGTTCGATAGCCCTCCGGAAATGTGTTTTGGCCGCGAAAATATTTGTTTGGGATTTTTGTTTCGTCGTAGACAAGCGCGCCGCCATCAAAGTCCGCATGAGCGAATGCGCCGCTTAAGCCATCCATACCCGCGTGACAGCCTTTGCATTCATTGACATAGGTTTTTGTAGATCCGCCAGGAACTCGTTCGACGTCTTGGCGAACACGGTAGTCCGCTACGGATGTGTCGTGGAAGGAGTTAATGTCCTCACAAAGAAAATTCAGCAGCATCATGCGGGTCGCGGCGCGATTTGTGCCGGCAAGGTAGTAGGTGGAAGCAAAGCCGCGTGTGGTTAAAATGCCCGCTGGAACATTTTGTTTGTTGGCCAATTGAGGGTCAATCTCACTTTGCTTCTTCGGTGTAAGGGCACTCTTTAAAGGAACGCTTTTGCTACAAGCCTCGTAGTGCGTGTTGCTATTGAGAGCTGGCGCTGGCAGACCTGTTTGCCCCTCGCATGAGTAAACGATGTCACCCGTCAAAAGAAGCCGGAAGTCTTGATTGTCACGAGCTAAACCAATGGCCGTGGCCGTGAAGTCACTCAGCGGAAAAAGGACTTCACCAGTCTTGTTTGTCCACGGTGTAAAGACGGCGCGAAGGGTGTCAGAAAGAAAAAATTCGTGCTCCGTGATTTGGAGAGCGGCGTCTTCCGTGCGCCCGGCGCTGATGCTTGCGGCGCATGAGTTCAGTTCGTCTGTATTTGGTGGAACTCCTACGATACGGTTGTACATGCGATAACATTGCTCTCGCGGACCAGCGAGCGCATGGGACGCCCAGACAAGGACGATAGCTGGGATGGCGGCGTAACATAGCCACCGAAGACATGGAATTCGCATCCTTTTCCTCCAAGTGCGGATTGGACAAAACGACACAAAATCTTTCTGCATAAGCAGAAAGAGGACGGCTGAATTTAGGGTTTCCTGATCAATGAGCTGGCGGCAGGGTTTCGTCAACGAGCGACGCTTCGCCTCTCACTTTTCAATCGGCGCTTCGCCTTGCAAACTGTGGAAAATTTATAAGCGTGAGCATAGCGCGTCATTTGCGGCTGTATTTTTCATCTGTTATGTCTGAAGAAAAAATGGGGGAAGTCATGGAGATTTTTTTTACAATTTTCAATGAGTCGAGAGGATTGTGATTTAGCTCTGCAAATAGCGGTATTTTCGCAATCTTTTCGCGTTATCGTGAAAGGCGAAGTCATGTATTGACTTTTACAAATCTAGTACAAAAAGTCCACCGCCTTAAGGCGGCGGACTACTAGTAACTGATTAGTCTTTTTTTTGTGAAAGCTTTTGCTTCAGCATTTGTTTCAATTGTTTTTGCTGAACTGGCTTTTGGATTTTTTTGATGAATAGTTTTTGTTTTGCTTGTTTCGCTTGTTTTGCTTTTACAACGCGAACTTTTAAAACTTTGTGCTTGAGTTGTTTGATTTTGCCTTGGCCTTGAGCTTGACCAGCATTAGCGAAAGCTACTGGAGATGATGCAAGGCCAAGAGCCAAGGTGGCGCCGATGATTTTTTTTAGAAATGACATGATTGTTCTCCTCGTTTTGTCGTTGATTATTCCAAAATGAAATGTGCGTAACGCGGGTTGAGGGGTGCAAGTGAGGTGCCACTGTTCGTGTCCTTATGCTAACTTAAAATAAGGCGTCAAAATGTGAGTTGAAGTGGAGAATAGCGTGATGTGGACGGCTATAGACAACTATTGCGAACGAACAGATGCATCGTTTTTGTCAGAACCCTTGAATCTTTTCTCGAACGCGGCTTTTTTCGTAGCAGCCTTTCTGGCTAGCCGTGGATTGGCGGAAGTTGCACCGCAGAAACAGCGGCCTTTGAAGATTATGTTGGCGTTGTGCGTTTTAGTGGGACTTGGAAGTAGCCTTTTCCATAGTTTTGCGGTGCGTTGGGCAGAGTTGGCTGATGTCGTTCCTATTGGGCTCTTTATCCTTTTTTACATAGGTCTATTCTTCCGCGTCTTATTGGAAAGATCGTGGGCGCAGGTTGGCTTGGCTTACGCGGGATTTATTGTCCTGACTCTTGTGTTCAGTTTGGCGGTTGATCCGCAGCTGGTTAATCGTTCGCAGAATTATTTTGGTACCTTGGTGTTTCTTTTTGTTCTGTACTATTTTGCGTGGAAGGCAAGGATCCCCGAAGCACGACATTATTTACTCGCTGGCTTTGTTTTCATTCTGTCCATAACCGCGCGCGCATTGGACATGGAAGTTTGTGATGCATTTCCTCTTGGGACACACTTTTTGTGGCATACGGGGAATGGCGTGGCGCTTTATTTGGTTATGCGAGCAGCCATTAGTGAGGCTGCCCGCATGAAATAGTTCGGATTAGGTTTTTGGCAGACTTTTAAAGAATATGTACAACGCCTCCAACTCGATGTCATTCATCGCGGCTGCCGCGGGCCATGGCATGTACACGGGATTGAGTTTTAGGCCTTCAGGAGTCACACCGGTTCGAAGGGTGCTTTTAAATTCATCCAGAGTCCATTTTCCAACACGGCCTTTTGACGTCAAATCCGTAGAGGCGGGCCATGCAGGAGGAACGCCTGGGATTTTGCCGCCGGTGAATTGTGGATTATGACAGCTCACACACGCCGCGGCCATGTACGCACCATATGTTGCTGTAGCCTCAGCCACTACTTTTTCGGGTGATGGCTTTGAACGATCAATCAACTCAGCTGGAAAAAAAGACGGCATCTGTCCGGTGGTGTAGAGGAGCTTCACCAGAAATCCGAGATTTGTTTCCGGTAAGTCGCGATCAATCGGGGGAATGCTTTTGACATAGGCAATCAGATCGCCCAGATCCTCGTTGCTCATGGGGGAGTATTCATGCGAGGGCATGAATTTTACGGAAAGACCTTGTGGCGTGACACCGTAACGCATCGTGCGAATCCAGTCTTCATCTTGAGCGTACGTCGCGCCTATTCCCTTTTTGCCACGAGTTAAGTTTGGCGCCACAAGACGCCCCATACCTGGATCATCAATAAAAACTTTTCCGCCGAGACCCTCTCCATGGCAGTCACCGCAGCCCTTAACTTTAGCTAAACGCGCGCCGTTTTCGATCCGAGCTGGATCAGTGGGGAGGGGGAATGACGCGACCGCCGTGTCGTAGTGAATGTTGAGTTTTTTGTTGAAAGAGGAATGAACAAAGGCGGCGCCGCCAACCACTGCCACGCCAAAAACCGCGACAAAACCAAGAGGAATCTTCAACCACAGCTTCATAGAACGCACCCACGTAAAGTTAAAAAAACCTGCCCAAAGGGCAGGTGTCCTTCTCATCCTATTTTAATCTAGAAGTTCTCAAGACGCATCGGGTGCAAGCGCAAGCATGTGTCGGATAGCCGTGATGCCGTCCATGCCGCGTAAATCGTCACGTTCCACAATGCTGCCTTGAGCATCAAGGCTATGAGTCTGGCATGCGGATGGATTTTCTTTGCATTGCGAGAATGGCGAGTAAATCAAGAAGTGGTTCAAGTTCATGGTAAACCACACGTAATGGCGCGGCTTTTTTGGGGCAAAAAAGCAGTAAGAGAATTGTTGATCAAGAGGTGCCTGATAACCAGGGCCATCTTTTTCATCGTCACTGGCGATGCCGCAGGAACTGCGGAAAGTCACGACTCCATCGCTGCGAGAATTTAGCGTCATGCTGCGATCAAGTGCGGCCAGATCAAGGCGCCCGTTAAAAGCATCTTTCATGTTGCCCTCGCCGTGTTCCCGCGCAAGGATCACGCGCGAATATCCTGGAACCATAAAGATTGGCACACCAGGGTCTTCGTTTAGGGGGGCGCCTTCCTGCGTTGCGAAATCAAGAGCGAGAACATCAATCGCATCCTGACTTGGAACAAGTTTGCCAATACGTCCTATCAGATGCTTCAGCTTGGGGTAACGTTCGGGATATTTCACGACATTGGCGAGTTCGGCGCCGCCGGACGCGGAGGCAAATTCCAATACGAACAGCGTTTTCTCTTGTACCTGACGGAACAGCTCTCGCTCCCATGCGGTGACCTTGCTGCCTTCACGAGCATGAAGGAGAATGTATTCCATCATCAAACCACCCATGCTGTGGGTGACGACAATGCATTTTTCAAAAATGCCACAGGGAGCGTCGAGAATTTGCCGCGCGACGGCCGCAGCTTGGAAGTCGATGCGCCCGCGGCCGTCGTAACACACCGCCGCGCGGTTATCGACATCCGGGGAAAGCACATCCGCTGTCCATTTCCATACGCTCCAACCTTTGTTCTCATTGGTGCAATAGTCTTCCATCGCCATGCCATGTATATAGACATAGCCGACGTCGCTATCTTTGTACTTGCTGGGAGGACCGAGGCGTAGAGTTTCTTCAGGATGAGCTTCCACTTGTATGGTGAAGGTCAGATCTTGTTGGTCTTGTGTTCGCACACGAAAGGAGTGAGACCCAACTTGATTCTGATGCGGTAGCCAGAGCAGGGAGTGGGTCGAAGGCTCATATTGACATCCGCGTGGTAGAGTCTCAGTCAATATAGTCGCGTTCTGAGGGAGTTGAATCTGTTGGGGGACGAGAGACTTTATTATGATGTGGGGTTGAGAAGGTTCCCCATATAGGGTCTTTTGGTCCCGGGGTGTCAATTCGGACGTGGCCTTTTCGCCGCAGGCCGTCAAAATGTACAAAGAAGACGATAGGATGATGAACAGCCGCAATGGAAGCATCCTTGGCCTCGCTTTCGTTGAGCCCGTGATCCGCGTAAATTACGTTAGGTGGATTTGCTAAAGCTCATTTTACCGCAGGTCAGATGAAAACAAATATTAAAATTTCGAAAATTCTCGATTAAAACCGAGGGGCGGTAAGAGGAGGGGGAATGACGGACCAATTGAAGAGTTACCAGTTTGGTATAGAGGGCATGACGTGCTCTTCGTGCGCGGCGCGTATTGAGAAGGTGCTCGCCAAAGACCATGCGAATAAAGACGTCGCCATCAATTTCGCCACTCAGAGTGGGATACTCAAGAGCAGCCACACATGGCCTGAAATCAAGGCCGCGGTGGAATCCATCGGTTACACGGCGCTCGATCCGGCGGCTGCCGATGAACTCGCTCAGCGAGAGGCGGAACACATTGCGACGGCGCGCCAAAATCTGATTGCTGCCGCAATTCTCACCATCCCGGTGTTCATTCTCGGAATGTTTGAAATCACGTTTCCGGGTTCGTCTTGGTTACAGCTTATCTTAACGACGATTGTTCTCGTTTGGCCAGGTCGGGGCTTCTTTATAAAGGCGGCAAAGTTGGCCCGTCATGGTCAGTCGAGTATGGATACACTCGTCGCGTTGGGAACAGCCTCGGCCTACATTTATTCCATCTATTTGATGTTCCTGGGGCATACCCATCTCTACTTTGAATCCGCAACCGTGATCATTACGTTGATCCTGCTCGGAAAGTTTCTTGAAGAACGAGCGCGCCAAAGCATTTCCGCGGCAATCCGTGGCCTCATGCAGCTTCAGCCTCAGCAGGCCTTGCTCCTCGCGCTTCCCGGCGAACAAAATCACGAAGAACGTGCTGTCGCCGTCCAATCACTTCCCGTTGGCGCAAAGATTCTTGTGCGCCCAGGGGATCGTATGCCGGTGGATGGGGTCGTGGCGGAAGGCGCATCTTCCGTCGATGAATCGATGTTGACCGGGGAAAGTCTTCCCGTGGATATCACGGCGGGATCAAAAGTGGTGGCGGGCACGCTTAACATCAGCAGTCCTATCGTTGTGACTGTCGAAGGGGTCGGGGCGAATACGGAACTCGCCCGCATTGTTAAGATGGTGGAGACGGCGCAAGGAACGAAAGCTCCCGTGCAAAAGCTGGCGGATAAGATTTCCGGCGTCTTTGTGCCCGTCGCTCTCGTCATCGCCCTTATCACCTTTCTCGTTTGGTTCTTTAGTGGGGTTGGACTGGAGATGTCGCTGACGGCGGCTATCGCGGTGCTCGTGGTCGCTTGTCCTTGCGCGCTTGGACTCGCGACGCCTACCGCTATTATGGCGGGAACGGGGCGCGCCGCAAAAATGGGTATCTTATTTCGCGACGCCACGGCCCTCGAGACGATGCATAAAATCAATGCCGCGGTCTTTGATAAGACAGGAACTCTGACGGTTGGAAAACCTCAGGTCGAGGAGGCATGGTTTGCGAACGGTGCGACAAATAAGGATGAGATCTTGAGCATCGTCGCGAAGCTTGAGGGGGGATCAAACCATCCTGTCGCAAAAGCGGTCGTACAGTATGCGTTGGCGGAGTTGAATGGAAGGATATGTGAGGTTCCGCTGGAAAACGTTCATGAAAAGGCCGGGCAGGGAGTCTATGCGCGGCTAAAGAGCGGGGGGGAAACCGTTTTTATCGGCAATCTCGATCATGTTAGTCATGCCAAAAACCTTTCCGCTTTGAAAAAGGAAATAGCGAGTCGTGGCACGGGTGGAAAAAGTTTTGTGGCCTTTTTACAACACGACGAGGTAACGGCCTTATTCACGTTAAGAGACACGCTTCGTGTGGAAGCGGCCGCGAGCATCCAGAATCTAAAAGAAATGAATATCCAGCCGATTATGGCCACGGGAGATAGTGAAGCGGCGGCCGCGCCCATTGCACACGAGCTTGGTATTGAATTCTTTGCGCGGCAGAGTCCCGCTGATAAAGCGGCGCTTATAACGCGCCTGCGGGATGCGAGCCGCATTGTCGCCATGGCGGGAGACGGTATCAATGACGCGCCCGCGTTGGCGGCCGCTGACGTTGGTATTGCCATGGGCGGGGGGACGGATGTCGCCATGCAGACGGCGGGTGTAACGCTCCGTGACAATTCCATTGCCGATTTGGTGAAGGCCATTGTCCTGTCACAAAAGACGTTCCGTAACATCAAACAAAACTTATTCTGGGCGTTTATCTATAACATTCTGCTGATCCCCGCGGCGGCTTTTGGAAAGCTGTCTCCCATGCTGGCCGCTGGGGCTATGGCTATGTCGAGTCTTTTCGTGGTAACGAATGCGATCCGGCTGAAGTTCGTCAAAATCCAATCATAGGCCGGCTGATGTCGGCTTAACTCTCTTAGGAGATAAACATGTTGAAGGTACAAATCGAAGGTATGACGTGCGGCGGTTGCGCTCGCAGCATTGAAAATGCTCTGAAAAAAAATAGCAGCGTTAAGGCCGTACAGGTGAACTTGGAAGGCAAGTACGCAACGGTGGAAGGCGCCGTCAATCCTCAGGAGATCGTGAATCAGATTATCAACTTGGGTTTTGGAGCCAACGTAGCCGAATCATAATGGGGACGGAGCCCGGCTCCGTCCCCGTTGCAACTTTGGGCTTGTCCCCGTTGCACACGTCCCCGTTGCACATAAAAAAAAGTCCTTCCAGGTGGAAGGACTTTTTCTTTTTGCGGTGTGATTACTTCTTCAGAATAAGATTGCCCGTGATGGAAAACTTATTCATATGGGAGTCCCAGTACTCAAACGTCAACTCGTAGTTGTCGTTGATCTGACTTGCGTCCAGGTAGAACGCGGGGAGCTCGAAGAGGTAGTTGTGCACGTACGGCATGATATCGATGGACTGCTGAACCGTCCCACCTTTTGGTCCGTGCTTTAACAGGCTGCCCGCCAAGATATTCTCACTGTTCATCTTTGCCAAGATGTCCGCAAGACGAGAGGCATCGGAAGCATTGGCGTGAATCGGATCGTTGTTCATATCCATGGATGCGTAGTTGTCACGCAGATAGCTGCTGGCTTTCGTATCGGTGCCGAGAAATACCGTCGCGATTGTGATGGGGTAGTTTCGGCCATTGATGCGAACGCCGGTGTTACGCAACTTGTCCGCTGTGCCTTCCGCTTCAAAGCGATCGAATGGCTCACCGTCAGAGACGAAGAACAACTCTTTTGATGTATTCTCGCGGCCTTTCCCGAGCATGCGAGCAGCTTCTTTCAGCGCATCGTTATACTCCGTGGAACCGTCTTCATCACAAATAACGTCGAAGATATCTTTCTTGCCGTTGTTTGTGAGCTTAGTCACGAGAGCATCGCGCGAATCGAATAATTCGGCGGAATTCGCAAGAACGCTGCCGCTAAAGGTCAAAGCGCCCACTTTGGTCGACTTCCAGTTGATCGTATCAAGAACCGCGTTGAAAGCTTGGAGACGACCACAAGTCTTATTGGTTCTATCACGTGGGTCGGTGGTTGAGTTTGAGCCTGAAGCGTCAAACACCATTACCACGTCACGCTGCGAGTCAATGGGAGGACAGATCTGACCTTGAACCTTCATCGCCGTATTTTGTAGGCGGAAACGTTCAATGGTGTGTGGACCTGTTCCGCCAAAAATGATTTCGCCGGGACCTGCCTGAGGCGTTGGCAAAGGAGTTGGGCTTGTAGGACAGTTAAACTGCCAAATAAACTGCTTATACGGGTCGCGAAGAGTCGTATGTCCCATGGGTTCATCGTGTTGCACGGGCTTTTCTTCATAAAGATAGCCCGTATCACGTCCACAAGACGCGAGACCACTGATCAAACTCATCAGACCAAGCGCGTAAAGAACCTTTGAAAGCCGCATGGCATTCCCCTTAGTCTAGAGACAAATGTTATTGGCTGTGGAGCGTGCCGCGAACACTTCATCTGGCCACGCTACGCCATCAAACGGATAAACAAAGCGACCACTTCCCGCTTGCTCGACCTGAGTCTTAACTTCTTCCGCGCTCTTGCGAGCAGCTTCGGAATCAGGTTTTGGCGTATTGCCTTGAGCCAGCTGACTCAAGAGCTCAACCTTCACAAACTTCATCTTACGAATCGCTTCTTGGAGCATCACGGATTGGTTGCGCCAAATGCGACGGTATTCAGCAAGTTTATTTTGCTCGAGACGGTTCGCTTGACCAAAGAGACTCGATTCAGCTTCTTTCCAGTGCTTTTGCACTCCCACCGCTGGGGTTTTTGCAGCAACACTGTTTTCGCGGATCGTCTTAATCGTCGCGAGCTCGGCACGTCGCTTCGCTTCAGCGGTTTCAATCTGCCGTGTGTAAACATCGACGGAAGGTGGCTGAGGCGTTTTGTCCGTTTTTAGAGCTGCTTCGATCTTATTGGCCCAGTCTTTATTGTAAGTGATGAATGTACCAAAGTCTTCCTTGGCATCATCAAAGCGGCAAAGCTTCAAATTGGAAATTGCCCGCACCACAAACAATTCGGGGAAAAACGCGTTTTCATATTTACCAAGTTGCATCGAGCTGACCCCACCGCGAAGGCGGGAGTGGTCGTTTTTACGAAGCCATACCCAGAGGATTTCCTCGCGGGCTTCGTTGATGCTTGGGGTTTTCTCGCCAACCGCAAGATAAGCGGCCTCCGCTTTGTCCAAATCCGCTGTCTGGAAGTAGAGGCGAGCAAGGAGCAGGTTATACATGCCCTTAACGTCATCCGAGAGATTCGGGGAAGATAGTTCTTCTTCCACAAGATCAATCGCCTGATCGACCTGGCTGTTATGTGCCAAATAGTTGACTCGCTTGGGCACGAAGAAAGACCGCATCACGTGGTCTTCTGGGAGCATTTTGAGGCCGTTTGTCGTGAGCTGGTCACGATTGCCCCAAACTTTCATGGCGCGGCTGAGTTCGTCATCCGGCATGCGTTCAACGACGTTCATCTGCTCCGGACGGATGGAGATGGCTTCATCCATAAGAGTTGAAGCGAGTTGTGGCTGAAGTTGAACTTTAAGCTCTTTCCAGGCTCCCGAGCGGGTGAAGTTCTTCTGGCCGAGGAACGTAATAAGTTGGTCCACGAACGTTTGGTTGAGATCAAGGCGTGCGAGTTGAACCAAAAAGGCCGCATTAGCCTCCTGGCGAATATCTTTTGGCATTTGATTTTGGATATGACCCCAGAGGTGGGCCGCACCCTCATTGTCGCCTTTTAAAACAGCGTCAATCCATTGCTTGACGTCATACGGTGTTTTTTCTTTGGCGCGCGCGTTCTTCAACGTTGATTGCGTCGAAGAAGAAAGTGTCAGATCTTTTAGCCCAGCGGCAAAAGCGGCGTTACCGCCGCAAAAAAGTCCGAGGCAAATTGTTAGCCCGTGCAACAATTTCATAGAGTCTTACCTCCGAGGAGCACGCCGATACCAGAGTAAGCCACCATTTGGTGGATTTTGCTGGAGCTGTTACGACGCCTTTCTTCAAAGTAGTTGTCACGCATGCCAACGATCAGAGACATGGTGTTGCCAAGACCGATGGATACACCGGCCTCACCCGTAATGGTTGGGGTTTTGGTCGTTACGACGCCATTGCTTTGCTCGATAGAGCCAAAGCCCAAAGTGAAGAATTGATCGAAGTAGAATACGAAGTCTCTAGTAACGCGCACCTTACCGTACATCAGGTTTAGACCCATGCCGGCACCATAGCGGCTTTTTACGAAAGACGTGTCGGGATAGATGCCGTCATTGCGCCAAATGCGTTCGCCCGATTCCGTGAGGTTACTGTTAACTTTCGCGCCGTCAAGTTGGGCGAAGAACATGTTGTTAATGTTGTAACGAACGGCGAGAGACGTCTCGTTTGTATCAAGATAGATGTTGGAATTTAAGTTTGTACCAATGCCCATGGCGAACTGCCAGCTGTTGGTGAGATCGACGTGACGATCTTGAACAACATACAGCTTTTCTTGAGGGGCTTCCGCGAAACCACCGCGACTAAGGTCGGTGAGTTCACCTTGCAGATCCGCCGCCGCTGCCGCTGAAGCAATGCGGCGCGCTTTTTTGGGGGCCGCTGCAGCGAAATTGCCGAACAGAAGAGCGCCCGCGACACACGATAGGGAAATTTTCTTAACGCTGAGGTTCAACATGTTTTTCTCCACGGATCACTATTTTTTTTGGCCACATTTTTGATTCGGAGCTGCTACGAATTCGCGCACAAACAAAACAGCACGACGCTGTACGTATTGATTTGGGTTAACGGAACTTCGCACCGTCAATCGGATGTGGTGCAGACCGTAGCCGTAGTGAAAAAAGTCGTCAGGCATGGTGCATGAGGGCGCCCATTCCAAAACCTTGCCGTCAAAGTTTGCGTTGGCGGGAAGGTTCTCAATGGTCATGATAGGCTCGCCTTCGGGAACTTTTACTTCCTTAGCGAGATCGTAACTGTGCGAATCACCCTGATCGAACTCCATCACATCCGGGAAAGAGGGTGCGAAGGCAAATTCAGGATATTCTTTCGCCGATGGTTTTGTGTCGAGTTTATCTTCAGCCGACGATGAGCCACATCCCACCATCAAAAATAAAGCGATACCAGTTAAATAAGCTTTCATGCGCAACCTCTACATGTAGTTTGATGGTTTAAAGGTAAAGGGATAAGAAACTTTCACCATTGTGCCGCCCACCGGTTTTGGGAACTGCCAGTTCCTCATCACCGTCGCGACACAATTTTCGACCTCTTGATTGGCTAGAGATGTTTTGCGAACTTTGGTGTAGTTGAGCTTTCCGCTCGCCGCGATCTCAAAGTCCATCAATACTTGGCCAGCCAATCCTGGGTTTTTGCGTAGACCTTTTTCATAACAAGCGCGTACTTGGTTGAGGTACTTCGCGATGGTGGCTTGAATCACAACACGATCCAATCCGCCGTCGAGTTCCATCTCTTTACCGAGTTCGCCTTCAGAAAGTACTTTGCCGCCACCGGATCCGCCTGAGCTTACGTACGCGGTTCCGAATCCGCCTTGTCCACCACCGGCACCCGCGTTGCCGATACCACCTAGGCCAGCCACACCCGTGTTACCCACGGTTGTTTTCTTAATGCCTTGGCCTAAACCCGTGAGAAGCTCACCACCGCTTCCCTGTGTCCCACCCTTACCAACGCCAGCGCTGCGTTCAGGCGCTGCGGTCGGCATGCCGCCAACGGCTTTGGTGAGTTCCTTTTTACCGAGAAGCTTTAAGAAGCCGAGATTCTGTGATGCCGCGCCAGTTTGCTTGGCATTCTTTTGAATCGACTTGTTCGCCACCTGTTTGACTTCTTTCGGTGGTTGAACAACGGTTACTTTGGGAACGACGATCGTTTTTTGTTCCGCAAGCGCCTTTTCCAGTTTCTCCGCGTCCGTCTCTTCATGCTGCGATGGGAACATCACCACGCCCGTCACAACGGCGATAAGCAGGGCGACGATTCCAGCGGGAATGAAGTTGCGCGAGCGGGAAGCTTCGATAGCCGTCACGTCGATGGCAGTTTGAGGCACTGTCGTGAGGATGAAAAAATCACCCTGCTCCGAAGAAAGGCGCCAACGCTCATCACTGAGCTTTTCAATGCGGCAGCCTTCTTGCGCTTGAAATCCGTTGGCTGCTTTTGCAAAGCGAAAGGACCATTCGTCACGCAGGCCGAGAGCCGCTGGGTGACCAGCAAGGTTACGGCGACCTAATTTACGACGCTCTTTCGCGGTTGCATCCGACACGAAACCAAAGCGACGATGAAAACCATAGCTTTCACCGTTGTTGATATCGCAAAGACGCACCAATTCATCAGATTTGTTTACAATGGCAATCACTTGACATCTTCTCCGCTAAAAGACGCGATTTTGTCCAAAAAGTTTTCACGCAAGCGTAAAACGCCTTGGTCGTTAACGCTTTCTGAGGCTTCAATCAGCGCGGTTTCCGGGCGGCGTAATTTGCCTTCGATGTTCTGAGCGCCAAAATCAACTTGGGTGCGCTTCTTGTACTTAATCTTAACGTTTTTATCCGCGTTCTCTTCGGTGTTGGTTTTTGCGTCTTCTTTCTCAGCTGCATGAGCCAATCCAGAAAGACCCAACGTTGCTGCGGTCAAAAGAACTGTGATCTGATGGCGTAAACGCATCTTTAGAGACTCCCTTCCAACCGGTTCAAGCGGCCTTCGAAGTAGGCGGCAATACGTTTCTGTTCCTTAGACTTGTAAAGTTCATACAAGCGGCGAATGGCTTCGCGATTTTCAGGATCTTTGTTCAAAACTTTTACCAGTGCTTGAACCTGATCTTGCGGTACTTTCTCAGGTTGTTTTTCGCTTGCGGGTGCTTCAGTCTTTTCCGCAACAGTGGTTTCCTGAGTTTGTTTTGCTACCAGTCCCGCGTACGCGGATGCTTTCTCCTGAAACGGAGCAGCCATTTCCGTCAGAGCTTGTTGAATCTGCGGCAGCTGTTCCGTAGGTGTCTCTTTAGGAATCGGCGTCGCCATGATGTCGGCGCTGAGCTTCTCGTAAGCCTGCTGACCTTTTGTTACAAGAGTCTGATACGTCTCTTGATCAGCGACTTTGAGATATTTCGTGATGGATGCATCGAGTTTCTTAATGGCATTGAGGCGGCGTTTAAAGTTCGCCTCAGAGTTCTTGCCGTGGAATTTAATCTTTTCCTGCGCTGCCGCGAGGCCGTTCACTTCGCTCAGAACAATTTGACTCCAAGCAGGACCGGTCGCTTCTTTACAAGCAAGGATGGACTTCTTAAGACCATCGTTCCCGCCTTGCATCACCAGCTGGTCCATCATGGTGCACTTATTGCCTTCGGACCAGGGGAGGGGAAGGATCGCCGCGGTCATCATGCCCGCGTCCTTGAATGTTTGCAGAACGAGGGCCTCTTCTTGCTCAGAAGCAAAAGAAGCCTTTTTCAACTTGTTTGCGAGCTTGTTGAGGACTTTCTGACGAGATTCGAGGTCGCCCGCGATCTCATAGAACAAAGACACTTTTAAGAAGTCCGTTGTGGCCGCGTCTGCTTTGGAAAGAATTTTTCCATCGTAGTACTTAGCGGCGTCGGCAAAAAAGCCATTCTCTTCATAAATGGTCGCTAGCTCATCCGCCGCGTTTTCGGCTTTGAGAAGGGCCATCAGAGAATCGTAGTCTTTGATTCGAGCCGCAATGCCTTTAGCATTGTTACAGGATTGAGGAACGAATTGTTTCGCGTTGCAGTAACGGTTGAAAACAGCGAGAGCTTCCGGTTTATCACCGATACTTGTCGCCCATTCAAATTCAGAACTTTGATAAACTTCTTGAACGGCCTTGTACTCGGTCGATTTCTTAACGTCTTCCGACTTATCAGCTTGCGCTAACCACGGTTTCGCCATTTTCACAGCACCCTGGTAGTCCTTCGCTTTACCTTTTTCGCGAACAACGATCATGAGACTCTTACGTCCCATATCATCCATGCCGTTTTCTTGAGCGATCTTTGCGAAAAGAGGAAGCGCGGCCTCAACCTTTCCGCCGTCGAAAAGCTCAGAGGCTTCGACAAACATAAAGCGGCGCTTGTCCTCTTTCTTGCCCGTAACAGCGGCGAGAGATTTCGCTTCGCCAGCCGCGGCGTCATGCTGCCCAAGCTTTTGATAAAGACCGACCAACTGCTCTTTCAAGCTGAGCTTCTGCTCGGCATTCAGTTTGAATGTCGGTGATGCGAGCGTTTCCTTAATGAAAGTAATGCGTGCTTCCGGCTCTTTATGAGCTCCCGCGAGACTGCTCACCACCTTGAATGATGTTTCGTCTTGAGGGTAGAAGCGTAAAAACAAATTCGCCGTTGTGATATAGTGCGGAAGGGTGTCAGGAGTCGTTTTACGCTCTGAATCCAGCTGCACGATAAGGCGTTTTAAGATGGCGTTAACCTTCTTTTGCGCCTTGTCATCTAAAGATTTTGTATCTGGGAACTTGATGCCTTCGAGTGTTTCCTCGTACATCTCCCAGTTTCTCATGCCGTAGGTCTCTTCCAAAAGCTTCGCTTGTGTTAGAAGATCCGCCTTCTTGCCGTTCGCGTTGGCGAGAACCGTAATGGCCGCGTCTTTTTTACCCGCAGCGAGATAGGCGTCACCGAGGCGCTTAACGAGATCATCCTGTTGGATGCGATCACCTAAAGATTCAAAGTATTCGATGGCGTCTTTAGGGTTAATGTCACTCATGGTGTGAAAAACGATAAGATCGCTGACGACTTCGTCTTTCAGCTGTCCCTTGCTGTCGTACATCGCTTCTTTAAGTTCGGCGATGGCAGGAGTGATTTTCTCTTGGTTGCGTTGGATCCACGCGCGGCGATAGTGAATGTAAATGCGCGTATCGTGCTTCGCTTCTCCAGCGAGAGCCTTGCCGTAATATTCGAAGGCCGCTTTGCTAGCAGGGTCTTTTGCTTCTAATAGCTCGGCAAGTGATAGAGCTGATTCAGAGGCAATTTTAGGGTATTCCTCTCCTTCCTTGGCGAGGCTTTCCCAAAGCTTTCGCGCTGACTCAACATCGCCGTTGTCTGCGTACAGACGAGCCATATTGAATTCCGCGGCCGCTTTTTGTTCTCCGCTGGCTTTTTCGTACTCACCGTTATCGCCGCTGAGATACTCTTTGTAGAATGAAAGAGCGCGCTGACGATACTTCTTCACTTTTTCCTGTGCTTTGACGTCGTCTGGCTTATCAACAGAAAGCTTGATGGCTTCGCTGTAATAAAGGTTAGCCAGCCGAATCGTAAATGTTCGGCGCTGTTGCTTCTCTTTGCGTGGCAAAGAGTTGCGTAGTTTTTCCGCTTCTTCGATGAGAAGTTGGCTTGCGGGCGCAACGGCGCTCACTGCCAGCCCACTCAAGGCTGCGAACCAAAGAGAAACAACAAACGGTCGATTTATCATTACGACTCGCCTCCCAATGCGAGAAGATTGATGGAGCCAAAGTGATGACCGTTAAGGATGGTCATGATCGTTGCCACGGAGGTGCTTGGTACGTCCTGGTGTGCCTCAAGATTCACATCGCCTGTAAATTCTTTACCGGGATGGTCTGTGGCCCATTTTTCGCGCGCTTTCAAAAGCGCATCGCTAAATGCCGAGGGGTTTTTCAGAACTTCAACAAGTGGCCCGATTTTTTCGTGTGACACGTAGACATCTTCCATGGAGACGGAGACAGTCACGGCCTCGGCGATTTCCGCAGCGGAAATAGATGCAGGCAGCTGCACATCAGCCACCGGCAGGAATTCTGGGGACGAAGAGAAAAATTGCAGCAAGAAGATAACCAGAAGGCTGAACATATCAACCATCGGGGTTAGCATAAGCGATGCTACAATCATCCGCTTTTGGGCTTGCTTACGACGTGTAAGCCATGTCCCCAAATTGGATGTGTTCTTTAATGTCTGTAAATAAGCCACACAAACCTCTTACTGGTAATTACATGCGGGGCATAACAGCGATGTTCACGATCTCTCGTTTTCTAAGAACGTCCATGACGGCAATCATGCTGCCGTAGTTAACCTTCTCGTTTGGAACGACAGTCGCGGATTCAATTTTCATCGGTCCGTTTTCGTCCTGCTTTGCTTGCACCTCGGCCACTCGCTTCTCCACTTCGGTAAAGAGTTTCGCGGTGAGATCAGCTTTATCTGATCCCGCCACTTCAACTTTACCGGAGCTTTTTTGGCCTTTTTTTAGTTCAAGCGTGACACTGTTAGCGTCTGTAAGCTGGATGGCGAGCTCGTACGCCTCTTTCGGAGGCGTGGGAGCGTCTTCACCCAAAGCTTGCTTCACCCGCACGGTGCCTATTTGCAGCCAAACAGCTGCCATCAAAAGAAAGCAAATACAGACAGAAAGAAGGTCAATAAACGGAACCAAGTTTAGTTCCGCATTGAGATTGCGTTTTCCGCCTTTGTTATTTTCTTGAACCTGCGCCATACAAGCAAACCTCGCTGAATTTCGTTAGAAAGAATTAACGATTGTTAGCGCGGCTTGTTTTCGCTTCGTAGATATAGATCATATCGTTGTAAAGCTTGGCGACTGTTTCAGTTAGGCCACCTACAAGGCGTTCTGTTTTGCTTTGGAAGAAGGCGTAACCCAACAGCGCGGGAATCGCGACGAGCAGACCAAATGCCGTACAGTTCATTGCTTCAGAGATACCTTTGGAAAGCATCGCTGCGCGGTCTGTGGCGGAGGCGCTACTCACAGCGGAGAAGCTTGTGATCATACCGGCGATGGTTCCGAGAAGACCAACGAGAGTCGCAACGTTACCGATAACGGCGAGATAGCTGGTACCTTTGTCAAGTTTGTGGATGCGATGTGTCAGGGCTTCATCGATACGTGCTTGAAGCTCGTCATCGCCAGCGCCTTGTTCGCGAAGTTCACAAGCAAGCTCAACGATAGGAGAGAGAAGCTCGTTGTGGTTGTTTTTTGCAAAGTCACGAGCGCCTTTGAGGTCGCCATTTTTGATGAAACTGAGGATTTGTGCGTTAAACGCCTGAGGTGCCTCTTTTGCTTTGAGGAAAAGAGCGAAGGTTCTTTCTATCAAGAAATACAAGGCAAAGACGCCCATCGCTAAAATGACGTACATGAAAATGCCGCCCTCTTGGAAATGCCGCAAGATCTCCATACTGCTCCTCGCCGAAAGAATAAAAAGATAGATTGTCTAAATGATTTCTAATTTTTGTGCCCTATTTGGCCGGAAAGGTAAACACCTAAAAGGAAACGCTTAGTTTAGTTTCTTTGAAGTCGTGGCTGTGGAAACCGCGGACTTTCGTTCATAGGACTACAAGGAATCATTTTTGCAGTGAGGGAGAGAGATTCTTAAAGGGAGAGTAAAGTGGCTGACAAAATAAAAGTTTTGGGAATCTCAGGAAGCTTGAGAAATGGTTCTTTCAACACGGCGGCACTTCGCGCCGCGCAAGAACTGGCGCCGGAAGGAATGGTCATCGAGACCGTGGACATCGGCAACTTTCCTCTCTACAACGAAGACGTTCGCGCGAAGGGATATCCCATCCATGTGGAAGAATTTCGCCAACGACTGCGTGAAGCGGATGGCGTGCTCATCGTTACGCCTGAATACAACTATTCCACGTCCGGGGTGTTAAAGAACGCGATCGACTGGGCGTCTCGTCCCCCCTCGCAGCCTTTCGATGAAAAAATTATTGCCATCATGGGAGCGAGTCCTTCCATGCTGGGGACAGGTCGGGCCCAATATCATCTGCGACAGATGTTTGTTTATCTAAATAGCCACGTGCTCAATCGTCCCGAAGTGATGATCGCTCAGGCGGATAAAAAATTTGACGAGAAGGGTGTGCTGACAGACGAGACCACAAAAAAATTTATTAGTTCGTTGCTTGTCGAACTCAAGAATCAAATCGATCAATCTCGTGAAAAAAACATGCGCACGGCGAAGGCTTCTTGAACCGGACGGGGACGGAGGTCTCCGTCCCAGGTATCCGATCATATCGGTTTAGGCGTGAGCGCCATCTTCTTTTTGTGTGGCGCCGATGGGGTCATGTTTCAGGATGGGCGGATCGTCAGCGATCCTAATTTTTTTAGCTTTTGTCGCCGCTGCCTTGGGAATCGTGAGTGTCAAAACTCCGTTCTCGTAATGGCCTTGGGCTTCGTCTCCTTGAATCCCTTCCGGCAAAGTAATGTTGCGTTCAAAGTGCCCATAGCGACGCTCGAGATAATGAATTTTCGCGCTCTCTTCGGAACGCTCATCTTTTCTTTCACCACGGATTTGCAGATGTCTTCCGCGTAGTTCAATTTCAATATTTTGTTTCGGAACGCCAGGAACATCGATGCTTAGAACGTACGAGTTCTCTGTTTCCTTGATGTCTGTTGGAGGAATGAATCCACGACGATTGACTTCATCTGTTAGAAAATCATCCCAAGTTTTCAATAGAGTAGGAAGATGCATCATAAAATGGCCCTTCACATAAGGTGTTCTTGTAAGCGGCTTTTCCGCCGCCTATGTGAAAGGTAAGGTTCGTTTTTGGGATGTCAAGGAGGAGGGGGTATTTTTACAAGCGACGCACGCATTCCACCGTGAAGCCATAGTCTTCAAAGAGATGGATCTCGCCGCGGTATTTCGGATGTTTGGTATTGAGTGAAATTCCCGTGTCATGATCAAGCCAAGAGAAGTGCAGCTTGTTGCGGCGCATTTGGCGAAAGCCTTGTTCAACAAGATAAGAAACCGGTGAGGAATTCTCTTCCGTCACGATGCGCATGGCGATGTCATTGTCATCGTAAACGCTGACATCAAAGCGACGAGCGATGTGTTCGCGACCATCTTCAGAAAAAGTTCTTCGCTCACTCACGGGCGCGCATTGGTAAGTTTCGCGGACAGGTTTTGAGACACTGTCCTGGCAGGAAATATCAAAGGGCATGCCTTTGATCGTGACGCTGCCTTTGTAGCCGTGGGAAGCTTTCTGAATTTCCATTTTGTAGTCGTCATTCCACACCGCGTTCGTATTGGATCCCTTCTGCGAAAGAGAACCGTGATCGAGGTAATGACTCGATAGCGCGTGATCACGGTATTTAACGTCAGAACGGTTTATCTTAACGTTTGCTCCCTTCCCATTCACATCCATTTCAATTCCAGTGATGGCGTAGTTGAGTTTGGAAAAGGCGTCACTATAGTCGGCGGTTTGATCCAGTTTGCAGGCAATAATGTGATTCAAAACAGGACGCTCTTGTACGGTTGATGCGGTTTCCGATTTGGAACCGCAAGCAATGCACGCGAGAAAAACTGTTAAAACCAACAAATATTTCACGTCTAAATCCTTAATCCAAGTTCACACACAACATATGCATGTTTATGAGAAGAGTAAAGAACGGCTCATCGACCTAGTGAAATCTGTCTGTGCGGAAGAAAATGGGTTTTAGTAAATGAAAGCCACTTCGACATTGTCTGTCTAACGATTTTACAGAATCGAAATTCTTACCATTTGTACCACCCGAATCTATTCAGGAAAATCGGCTCTGCCATAAAGGCATGAATCTTGAAATATAAAGGCTATAAAGGTGTAAAAATGCCGCTCCGCCAGCAAGGGCTTGTGGCCAAGGGTAAAGGAAAAACCAAATGGTTCGTTCTTTAAGAACATCTATCTTTGCGCCGCTCTTTATTGCGTTGTTCGTTATTTCCTGTGGTCAAGAAGAGCAGAGCCCGCAAAGAAGAGTCATCGGTAAAACAAAAGACACTAATGCGGGCACCGATGATCAGTTTCCTAACGATTCAAACGCCTTCCCAAGTGGTAACAACGGCTCCAACACGGGGAATACCGGCAATACAGGGAACACTGGAAACACCGGAAACACGGGTGGAACAGGAACGGTTCCTGATAACACCGGCGGAACTCCATCCGGTGGCACTTCACTTGTATGGAAAGCTGTTTTGATGACTGGTGATGACAGCATCAACGCTTTCGATAACGCGCGTAAGAAGATTGCCGAGCAGATCACGGCGCGCGGCATCAAACCTGAAAATATTAAGCACCTTTCCGCGATGGCAAGTCAGCAGACGGGTGGTGTTGCCGCAAGTACCGCGACAAACTTTGAGAACGCTTTGAAGTCGCTGACCGCTGACGCGAATTCAGCATGTTTTATCCATATGACATCACATGGCTCTAAAACAGCCTTCGTATTGGGTAAGTCCAGCTTATCGCCAACACAGCTCAGTGGTATTTTGGATCGCACCTGTGGCACGAAGCCAACAGTTCTTCTCGTTTCGGCTTGTTATTCTGGTATTAACATCACGCCAGAATCCAGTAAACCAAACCGCATCATTCTGACCGCGGCCCAAAAAGATCGCACATCATTTGGCTGCAGTTCTGAAGAAACCTACGTGTACTGGGATACATGTTTTATCGACTTGTTCCCCAAGGCAACAACATGGGCAGGTTTGCAAACTGACATCGAAGCTTGCATCAAGAAGAAAGAATCAGGCGGTAAATTCACGCCTTCAAATCCACAAAAGTTTTTTGGCACGGAAATGACTAACGCGGCTATCTTCGCACCAACCAAATTGACGATGGACTATTACGACACCATCTGATCTCTTCGAGTAACCGGAAAGCCCTGCGGAACAACACCGCAGGGCTTTTTGCTTTTCGTCTAGCGTACCAGGGGCATTGTCGCCGTATTTTAGGTAAAGTTAAAAAATTTCAGTCTGTTAGAGTTTTTTCTAGAAAAATATTTGCCGGGTGGTAGACTGCGCGGTCGTTAAGGCGAAACCGAAGACATGGCGAGGTGGTCTGTCATGAAGCACTGGTTAACAGCTTTTATTCTCTTCCTCTCATCCAATTTGGCGTTTGCGGGTGATTGCGGTCAAATGGCCGCCGTTGCGCGTTCGGTTGAGAATTCCGTGGCCGAGGCCGCATCTGAAAGAGTGAGAGTGGAGTTTTCTTGGAATACGACTGCTTACGACAGTGCTTTGGATTTTGCGGATGGGACAGACCGTATTACTTGGCATAACCGTGATGAGTGTCACAGCGTCGCGGCCGAATACGGCACTGAGTTCATGGATCAGTCAACATCATCGTTCGTCCGCCTCAACTATTCGATGGAACTCACCTTTCGGCAATTGTTAACGCAAAGCAATTTTACTCTTTGTCATTCTCGATTTAACTGGGATCAAGGGCCGTGGAGTGGGGTGACTTACGACTTTGTTTCGGTTGCATCTTCCGAATGCTCAAACGTAAGTTTTTCCTTTGGAACAAAAAAGAAGTGGGAAAAGGGTGAGTAAAGGCACCGTGATGCCTTTCGCGTTTCATAGAGATATGTCGAAGAAGTTCATTACATACTGCTGCAAGACCGAAGTTAGCTTCTCCGCAAAAATGTGGCGACTATTGATGGAGTCACGAATCCCGTAGTACTGGGATTCAATCTGAATGGCACTGATGCTGCCACCATCCCGAGACCCATAGCGAACAACATTATAGCCACCATTGAATAGAGTCTGATCACCTGAGTTTGGCTGACGATGGCTCGGTACAGCCGCAACCCCGAGATCTTCCAAAGCGCTACCGAAACTTTGGGGGCCACGCACAATCTTTGAAAAGGGGATGCCTGTGCGGATAGCGATTTCGCGGATGGTGCTGCGATTGATGTAGGGTAGGGTGTCGAGTTCATTATCGGAGACCATCAGGTGTTCGTTGCCGAGTTGGTAGCCAAGCTCAAGGCGCTGGATGGGATGCCCGTGGCCGTGAAGCTCGATGTAGATGCCACGGCCGTAGTCGCGCAGCACCGTCTTGCGGGCGACACCTATAAAGCCATGGAGCTCTTTCCAAACCTTCGTGGCTTTTACGTCACCAAGAGTGGCTTCTTCCAAGGCGCGATTGCAGTCCAATTTTATGCGCGCGATTTTACAGCTTATAAAGTGGGGAAAGCGGCCGGTCCGACGATAGATGGCGTAGTAGAGCGCTGAAGCTGTTTCATATGTATTGAGGTCGGTTGTTAGCACCCCCGAAGTACGGTCGATGACATCCGTTGGTTTAATCTTCCCACCGTGCGGGGCCACGATAATGATAGGGAGATTTCCCGCACGGTATTGGATCAATCGTTCTGATCCATAATAGAAGCGCCCTGGGACGAAGTCGTCGCTGCTTTCGGGGTGTGGGAAGGGAGGATAAGGAAAAGCGCCTTCTTCCGTTCCCGGATCTTCTTCGGATTCTGTTCTATTTGGATCCGGAAGAACGATGTCACCCTGTTCCGGGTCCGTGCTTTCGGCAGAGCCATTTTCCGCATCGCGATCGATTTCGTCAAAATTTTTGCTGCCCCCATAGCTGGGATAGGCAAACAAAAGCGAAATGACAAAAACCGTGAAGCGCAGGCGTCGCACGAAAACTCCTCATGAGTGAGCTGATAAGGAGTTATCGGCGTAAGTTTTTAAACCAAGAGGGCTTCGCCGGAATTTTTACCCGAAAAAACTAATGTGTAAGTTTTGACGGAAGGTTCTCTCGGCAAAAATTGCTTCGATTGACTTTCGAAAACCGATATGTTTAGTTAGAAACAACACCTTTATTGAAGGTTCTGTCGTGCTTTCATTTTCCACAAACATTAGAAAATCACGTCATGTGTCACGCCAAACGTGCCTACATGTCTTGTCTGTTTTTGGAACACTGACTTGCGTTGGTAGCGCTAAAACCCCTTCACGCATCTTCACCCCAGGCACTTGATTTTATAGGATAACCTAGATCGAGCTCAGCGCCTGGGGATCTCCCGGGCGCTTTTTTTTTAGCGTACATTTTTTTAGGAGCGCCACCGTGCGACGGCAGGCCATTTGGGCATTTTTCATCGTAGCTTTTGCATTGGTTCTGTTCTCCACTTATGGGCGGGAGATTGGGTGGTTTCATATTGCCGCGTTGATGTTGATCATCGTTGGTATGAACGATATGCGGCAGAAGCGTCATGCAATTCGACGCAATTTTCCAATTTTTGGGCACTTTCGTTACATTTTTGAGTCGATCCGACCTGAGATTAACCAATATTTTATTGAGTCTAATATTGACGGGGCGCCGTTCAACCGAGAAACACGCTCCGTCATTTATCAGCGAGCCAAGAATCAACGGGACTCATTGCCCTTCGGCACACGTCATAACTTATACGAAGAAGGCTCTGAGTTCCTCCAGCACTCCATGTTCCCAACGAAGTTGGATCCATCATGTCTCAGAGTGCGCGTGGGGGGGCCAGCCTGCCTGAAGCCATACGACGCGAGCGTCTTTATGATCTCCGCCATGAGCTTCGGCGCGCTCAGCGCTCGCGCTGTGGAAGCGATGAGTCTCGGTGCGAAGCTTGGCGGCTTTGCCATGAATACGGGTGAGGGCGGCGCGAGCAGTTACCATCTCAGCTCAGGAGGCGATCTAACTTGGCAGATAGGGACAGGTTATTTCGGCTGTCGGAAAGGGGATGGAACGTTTGATGAAACTCTTTTCACGGAGGTGGCGCAGCTTTCGCAAATTAAGATGATTGAATTGAAACTCTCTCAGGGTGCGAAGCCTGGGTTGGGCGGATTATTGCCGGCAGCGAAGGTTACAGAAGAGATCGCAAAGACGCGCGGCATCCCCATGGGAAAGGATTCGGTTTCTCCAGCAAGACATTCGGCATTCCAGGATCACAAGGGACTGCTGCATTTTATTGATAAATTGCGTCACCTGAGTGGTGGAAAACCAGTAGGCATCAAGTTTTGCTTAGGAAACCCGACTGAGTTTATGGACCTCTGCAGAACAATGCTCGAAGAGGGCATTGCTCCTGATTTTGTGACTGTGGATGGTGCGGAAGGTGGAACGGGAGCTGCTCCTGTGGAGTTCTCCAACCATGTTGGTTTCCCGCTGATGGAAGGCCTGGTTCAGGTCCGCAATATCCTCGTTGGTTTTGGATTGAAGCAAAACATTCGTATCTTCTGCAGTGGCAAGATTGCGACAGGGTATGACGTGGTTAAAGCCATGGCACTTGGCGCGGATGTGTGTGCTTCCGCTCGCGGCATGATGCTTGCATTAGGATGCATTCAAGCGTTGCGATGTGATTCCAATAAATGTCCGACAGGGATTGCGACACAAGATCCAGGTCTGATGTCAGGAATTGTCGTGGACGAGAAGGCTGCGCGCATCGCTAGTTTCCACGAGAAGACATTAAAATCGGTGTCTGGTCTCATGGGAGCCATGGGTGTCGCGCATACATCGGAATTAAAACCAGAACATATTTGGAGACGAGGAAACGATGGCGTCATTCGCAATTACGCTGAGATCTATCCCTTTGTAGCGGAGTCAGCTTTTCTTACAATGCGATCGTCGTCCCAATCCTCCTTCGCTCACAAAAGTAACAAAGGAGATTGACATGGCAAGGAATTCAACAGTCACTGACGCGGATCTCGAGCGTTTAGCTAAGTTGATTGAGATGTATCAAGGAAAAGAGCAGGTGGAGCTTTTGGAAATAAAGCTGCTCCATGCGCGTATTGTTGATCAATACGAAACACCCGCGGATTTGGTGACGATGAATACAAAAGCGCGTTGCACCAGTGGTAACGAAGAAGAAAGTTATCACGGTAGCGAGACGCTAACGATTGTTTATCCATCGGATGCGGTGATCGAAGAAGGACGTATCTCGGTGTTGGCGCCGCTTGGTGTTGCGCTACTCGGATCGCGTGTGGGTGAAAAAGTTGAATGGCGAGGTCACGATGGAGCGAAGAGAAATCTCACGATCGCGGAAATCGTGTATCAACCAGAAGCTCACAAGGAATGGAATAAGTAGAGCTCTAGGAGGTTGTTCGCGTCTCATAGGACAACTTTTCTAGTATCCACGTAAAGAGGCGGATGCTCCACGGAGCATCCGTTTTTTTGTGTTTAGCGGGGTTTTTAATTGGTACTTCCTGGGGAGATTCACCAAGAGCGTTTATGGAAATATAGACCGCCAGTGTCATGGACGCCGCGTAATAGATGGTAAGGAAGTGATCAGGTCCTATGACGGACGCCACAGAGATAGCGACCACATAACCCAAGAGAAATAATTGGTTGGTCCTCACCATCATCGTTAATCTTCCTAAAGCAAATTGTAATAATTCTATCCATCGGCTTAGCGCTGGAAATTTTGAGTGACAATTTCCTAAAGAAAAGTTCTTACCTCTCCGACCCCTCTGATGAATCCAAGTCTTACTTATTTGGAAATACTATGCGGTACAATTTGAGTAAGAATTTAGTGCTCGCTGGCGCCATTCTCGTTAGTGGATGCGGCAAGGTTACAAACTTGTCGGAGCAGGCGGGAATAACATTTGGGGCGGCGAAGCCGTTAGTGCTTCCGGCGCAGGAGCTCTTACCTGTTTCGCTCGAGATTCCATATAAAGAGATTATTGCCGTAGACGGTGGCCAGGCCCCGTTTACTTTCAGAATTACCCACGGTGAATTGTTGGAAGGCTTAAGTCTTGATGCGGCGACAGGGGTTATCTCCGGTCAAATCAGCAAGGCCATGATCGCCAAGCAAATGAATTTTTCCCTCGAAGTGAATGATTCATCTGGTCTGAAAGCCGAACAAAGCTACAAAATCCACGCCGCCGACTATTCCTTTTCCATCGCTCCCGATTCATTGCCGACGATAACCCCGGGCATTTCTTTTGCTATGAAACTGAGTGTTCAGGGTGCTGTTGATCCTGTGAAGTTTTCCGTGAGTGGAGCGTTGCCGCAGAAGCTAACACTTGGCAGCGATGGTGCTCTCATGACCACGGGAAGTGGTGTGGAAGCTACGAATGAAAAATCGGAGTGGCCAATTGAAGTAATGGCCACCGATGCTAATAAAGTGTCGGCAACAGCGAAATACACAGTAAAGATTGGCGCGGCTCCGAGAGAGCGTAAATTATTTTGTGTAAACCAGCGCCAGGTTAGTTCGCGTGTTGA
>CAYOJQ010000022.1:0-58474 GCA_964404325.1 uncultured Oligoflexales bacterium | reverse complement strand
CCGTTTTTACGAGATTTGGGTCATGGCGATTCTGACCGGCATGCGGTCCGGGGATCTTTACGCTTTGGAACGTGATGATGTTAACTTCGAGCAAGGCATGGTCTGGGTGCAACGGAGCTGGACTTCAAAGAACGGCTTTGGCACGACGAAAAACTCAAGAAGCCGCGTCGTACCGATTTCTGATGAGCTGCGTCAGTTCTTAACCGAGTTGAAGCTGAAGCATGAAAGCCCAGAGAAGTTCGTGCTCCCGAGATTGGCGGAATGGGATCGCGGCAATCAGGCACAGGTGCTCAGGGATTTTTGTGATGGCATCGGGATCACCCCGGTTCGCTTTCACGATCTAAGGGCCACCTTTATCACCCAGATGCTTTCCAAAGGAGTCTCACTGGCTCATGTGATGGCCATCGTCGGTCATTCAGAGATCAAGACGACGCAAGGCTACTTGCGCCTGGCTGGTCTTGAGCTTAAGGGAGCCACGGAAGCTCTGGGGATTAACCTACCCCGGTTGCAAGACGCAAAAGTTTTTCAGTTTCCGACGTAGGACAGTGGGAGTTTCCTACTGGTACCTACCAGGCAGGGTAGGAAGTTAAAGGATAATAGCGGTCTACCGGTTACACGGAGGTCCCGCCACTCTTGAAAAAAAGACCCTGGAACGAAAGTTCCGGGGTTTTTTGTTTTTCTCATCTTCACTCTCAGCGCTGAGAGTGAGGATGAGAGTGAATGTGAATGCTAACTATGATGGATGCTTCAAACGGGGCCCGATTTAGTCGGCAGATCCTGCTCTGGAAGTGTTGACCAGCCGAATTTGAGGCCGAGTACGAACCAACCCAATCCGATTGTGCCGATCGCGAAGATTGTGTCACCCACAACGCGAAGCCAACGCAGCACGTCGAGGTTCGGTGTCTGCATGAATTCGGCTGAGCGGGCATACCAGTAGCCGTGCTCAAAACTTGCTAACGTCTGCAAGAAACCTAACGGCAAGATGCTCAGCAGAACCATAAGCGCCAGCCCGATATTAATCGACCACAGCGAAAATCGAATAAGTTTATCCTTCCACACCTGCCGCGCTGCCACGGTCTTCAATACAAACAACATCAAACCGATACCGAGCATTCCATAAACGCCGAACAGTGCCGTGTGACCATGAACCGGCGTCGTGTTAAGCCCCTGCATGTAATAGAGAGCGATTGGAGGATTAATTAGGAAGCCAAAAATGCCCGCACCAACTAAGTTCCAGAACGCCACAGATACGAAACAATAGATCGACCACTTATAGGCACGCACCCAGTCCTTGGAGCGACCCAACCTGACATTGTGATACGCCTCGAAGCCAATCAAGACGAGAGGAACAACCTCGAGCGCGCTGAATGAAGCACCGATCGCCAACACGGCCGTTGGCGTTCCTGCAAAATAAAGATGATGGAAGGTGCCTAGGATACCGCCAGCAAGGAAGATGATTGTCGAGAACAGCACCGCCGTTGTTGCCAAGCGAACCTCAAGAAGACCCATGCGCACGAACAAGAAAGCAATCACAACGGTCGCAAACACCTCAAAAAATCCTTCCACCCACAGATGCACCACCCACCAGCGCCAGTATTCAACCATCGCCAGGTTAGTGGTCTGTCCCCACATGAGGCCAGCGGTGTAGAAGAGCGCGATCGCCGCTGATGAGAGAAGAAACAATGCAAGAAGGTGTCGGCCTTCCACATCTTTCTTAAACGCGGGCCACATGGCGCGCGTCATCAGGAACAGCCACAGGAAAAGGCCGACCAGTAGGAAGGCTTGCCAGAAACGCCCGAGGTCAACGTATTCATAACCTTGATGACCAAACCAGAAGTTGACGTCCAGATCGAGTCGCTGCATGACGGCCAACCACTGACCAGCCAGTGATCCGACGACGATGACGAGTAGTGCGAAAAAAAGAAAGTTCACACCAAGGCGTTGCCCTTTCGGCTCATGGCCGGAGACAGCAGGTGCCACGTAAAGACCAGTGGCTAGCCATGATGTCGCAATCCAGAAAATTGCTAACTGCAAATGCCACGTCCGCGTCACCGAGTAAGGAAGAACGTCAGCCAGCGGAATGCCATAGAACATCGTGCCTTCAACACCATAGTGCGCCGTCACAACGCCAAGCAAGACCTGGACAACGATGAGAGCCATGACGACCCAAAAATACTTAATCGTTGCACGCATGGAGGGGGTTGGATTCAAAGACAAGAGAGGATCTTGCGCCGGCAGTTTCTTCACATCGAGTCTTTCCTCGGGTCTGCCGGCATAGTAAGCAGCCAAAGCGCCAATACCGGCCAGGAGCAGAATCACACTGAATCCAGTCCAAAGAAGCAGCGATGAACTTGGCTCGTTGCCGACCAGCTTCTCTGGTGGCCAGTTGTTGGTATAGGTCACAGCGCCAGTGGGGCGGTTGGTCACGCAAGCCCACGAAGCCCAAAAAAAGAAGGCATTGAGTTGCCGCAGTCGTTCGGGATCACCAACCGTCACCTTTTTCATGGCGTAGGCCTCGCGAAGGTCCGCCAGGGCAGGATCACCAGAAAACAGCGCGGTGTAGTGCCGCCCCACCTCCGCAATTGCGGCGGCTCTTAACGGCGAGATGGTAATTTCACCAGTCGATGCGTCGTATGTATTTTTGCGTAGCTCGCGCGCAAGTCTGGCTTGAAGTAAAACCTGTTGATCCTCGTCTAGCTGAGCGAAGGATTTTTGCTGCTCAGTTCTGGCCCAGTGATCGAGCATGACGACGGCTTCTCGGTGCAACCAATCTGCCGACCAATCCGGCGCATTGTAAGCACCGTGCCCCCAGATGGAGCCAAGCTCATGACCACCAGTCGTTTGCCAAACAGCTCGGCCACTATTGACGTCCTTCTCTGAGAAGACAACTTGGCCGTCGGCCGTAACAATCCGAGTGGGGACAGGTGGAGCTTCACGATAAATCTCGAAACCGTAGTAGCCGAGAACAGCAAACGACAGCACGATGACAACGGTAAGCCAAATCCAGAGACCGCGAACACCTTTCACCACACCTCTCCTTGTTAGCAACAGAATTATCGTCCTGTTGCAAGGAGTGCTCCAATGGTGGATGCGACTCCACTGAAACCGGAGGATAAACAACAATCTGACAAAAACTTCATAAAGCCCATCACCGGACAGCGCCCCTCCCCGGATTTCTGTTCACCAAACAACAAAAAATATAATCAATTTAATGGCTTACAATAAGACTCATCAAGCGCGCCCAAGACTCTCCGATAAATTCTTTCGGAGGGCTTCCCAGTGCTTAAAGATCAAATTTTCGCGGACAAAAGGGCCAAAGTTGTCGTTGTTGAAGGAGTCGCCACTAACCGCGCTCTCATTTCGGAGATCGTGCGTTCGATAGGTTTCAATGATGTGACTGGTGTTCCTAACTTGCAGGATGCGATTGGCGTTTTGGAATCCGAAAAAGTAGATTGGTTGATTTCCGGTTTAACCACGGGCGGCGAGGAGAACGCGCTTCAATTCTTGCGCTTAGCCACGCTGATTCCAGAACTCAGAAATCTGCGTATATCACTGCTGGTGGAAGATGCGGAAACTCCAACACTTCCCCTAGCCTTCCAATGGGGTCTTTTCTCTTGCCATAAGAAACCCTTCACCAAAGAATCTCTGACTGCCGAGATGAAAACTTTCATCACTCGCTGCGAAGCAGCGGACTGGCATTCAACATTGATTTCAGCGGAATACTTGCGCAGCGCACTGCATGTAACGCAACGTTTCAATGATCTCGTCGAACTTGAGAAAAGCTTGATCAATTTGTATCCTTCGCGCACAGAACTACTCATTAACCTTGCGAAGGCATATAAAGGCGCCAGCAAACTCGCCGAGGCAGCTGCAACGCTAAAACAAGTAGAAATCATTCAACCGGATCTAAAGGATGTCGTGAAGCAAACACGGGACTCGCTGTTTCACGGTGATGCCATCGATCCAGATGATAAGAAAGAGAAGTTTAATTTTTTGAACATTGAGAACGTTGTATACGTTGATTCTGACAGCAACCTTCATAACAATGTGAAGGAATTGCTCGCTGGTATCGGCGTGACGAACGTACATTGTTTTGCTGATGGCGAAGCGGCTCTTGAGCATATTAAGGCCAATCCAAACCCCGACGTTATCATTCAGGAATGGCGCATTCCTAAGGTGACCGGCCCACTTTTCATTCAACGGGCAAAGATGGGGGGAGCTCCTTCAGCCATTTACATCGTTGTAAGCTCATTGGTGCAGAAAGATGACCTTCCTCTTCTTAAAGAGATGGGCGCTGTTGACGTGGTGGAGAAGCCGTTCGAGCGCCATCAACTTTTGAAAAGCTTAGCTTGGGCCGTGCAACAGGACCGCCTGCCGAGCGAGCAAAGCGCGATGGAGCGTAAAATCCGTCGGCATCTCAAAGAAAAAAACCTGAATGCAGCCAACGAGCTGAAACTGCAATACCTGGCTGATCCAAAGATTCCCCTTGCCGCCAAGGCTATGCTGGAAGCAGAGATCGCTTACTTTGAGCGCCATTACGAAAAGGCGAAGATCTTTGCCATTGATGCATTAAGAAGAGCCGGCGACTCTATTATGGTCTTGAATCTTCTGGGCAAGGTGTTCGTGCGCCTGCGCGACTTTGGCTCAGCGCTAAAGTGCTTTGAAAAAGCGCAGACAATTGCACCTATGAATATCGAGCGCCTTTGCATCATGGCAGAAGTTCAATCCGAGATAGGAGACTTCGATAAAGCTCGTGAGGTAATCGGAGACGCTAAGAAAATTGACGAAGAGAATCCACGCGTCACGGAAGCCGAGGCCAAAGTCGAATTGAACGCAGGCAACACAGAAACGGCGAAGAAGCTTCTCGGCCAACTTGAAGCCCTCGATAACGTTGTCTCATACATGAACAATCAGGCCGTGACTTTCGCGCGCTCTGGCAATATCGACAAAGGCATCGAGCAATACACGAAAACCATCAGCTCTATCCCCGACGATCACGGCGAAACGAAAGCCATCGTGACCTATAACCTGGCTCTTGCCTATGCACGCGTGGGCAAGCTCACAGAAGCGAAGCAAGAACTTGAGAAAATCAGTCAATTCAAGGTACTAAAGAAGTCAAAATCCCTTCTCGCAAAAGTGGATCAGTCGATTACTTCAGGTCAACCAATCGCCATTCACACTGAAAGCAAGCCTGCGGAAATCATCGCCAGCGCGGGACTTTCGGATCAAGAAATTGCTGCTCAATGGAAAGAGGGTTCCGCCCGGGCTGCGCTCGAGATTCGCCGCGGCGAGATCGGTTGCTATATGATATTCATTGATCAAAAAGCCGACGACAAGATGATGAAGTTTCTTGAGAAGCCGCTGCGCTTTAAATCACGTGACGCTATTGAGCGTGACGAATCCCGCGGAGCTGACAAGAATTTCAAAGCGAGTTGATAGACTATGGGGTTCCGCGCCCTTAGTGGTAGGAATCGCGGCGCTCTCATGACTACATGCCAACGACGTTCTTTCTCATCAATATCCCCGAGCCCGTTATGCGTTCGAGCTCTGCACGGATCTCATCGATATTGCCAATGAAGGTGGCCGCGCCAAGGCGAATGGCTTCCTTAGGCATGCCAAATACAACAGATGATTCTTCATTTTGAGCCATCGTGCAGGCACCGATGTTCTTTAAGCTTAAAAGCCCTCTCGCGCCATCTTGTCCCATTCCTGTAAGAAGAATGGCGGCTACCTTAATGCCCAGGTTGACCGCGGACTGAAAAAGAAAGTCAACGCTGGGGCGATGGCGATTTACCGGTCCATCATAGGAACGATAGAAAACAAGCTTTGCGCCCTGTTTACGAACTGAGATGTGATAATCACCTAAAGCCATATAGACGTGCCCAGGCATCAGTTCAGTATTGTTTTCGGACTTGCCGAGTATCAAGGTGGAAGTCTCCGCGATCCTCTCGGCGAAAGCCTCTGCGAAATGGGGAGTGATGTGTTGAACAACCATCACGGGCGGCGTCGAAGAGGGCATGTGTCGCAAAAGCTTTGTGACGGCTTCAGTACCACCCGTGCTAGCGCCAATCACAATCAAATCAGGTGTCGCGGGAGAACATTTCTGATGCTTCATAGCTATTGATGCTGATTGACCTGGCTTAGGGAATGCCTTGTCTCCAATCGCCTTAATGCGGTCTATCACATCCTGTCTGTTCTTATGGATATCCTGCTTCTCAATGTAATCCTGCGCCCCCGTTTCAAGGGCCCCCAAAACCACAGGCGCATCATTGATGGAGCAATCGCTCACGATAACAACCGGCACACGCCAGCCCAAGGCGCGTTGACTCTTTAGCCAGGTAGTTCCATCCATGCCGGGCATGTTGAGATCAAGCGTACAGAAATCCACAGTGGAACTCTTTAGGAAAGTTGTGGCTTCGGCCGCCGATTCCACGGACGAAGCGGAGAAACCGGCTTCGCGCAAAAGTGCTGTCATGACCGTGCGAGCTGTGGGTGAATCATCCACCACCAAAGCTTCTCGCTGTCGCACCGAAGCTTCTCGCTGTGGCTGCGACGATCTATTGTTTTTCCGATAGAGCGCATGCTGTAGCCCCGTCAATCCGTGGGCGGAGCCATCGATAACTTCACTATGTCCGAGACATAGAATCGCTTGCGGCGCCAGCAAAGAAGCCAGATCAGCAATGATCTTCTGGACGGCCTGTTCTGAGAAGTAGATCAATACGTTGCGGCAGACGATAAGATCGAAGGGAAGAAAACCGGGTCGTAGAAATGTACCCCGCACGTCTCTGAGATCGGATGCCTGAAATGAACATCGATCGCGTATTGTTTTTGAAAATGTGAATAGACCTTTTGTCCGGTCTTTCCCCACAAGGATATGGCGATGATATTGACGAGGAATTTTAGAAAGTTCATCGACACGATAGATCGCTCTTTGTGCTTCCGCGATGGATACCGGATCAATATCGATCCCGATGATCTCGTAGTCAAAGCTCGGAAACTTCTCCTTGAGAAGTTCAAAGTGCAAGGCTAGCGAATAGACCTCCTTACCCGTCGAGCACGCTACGCTCAAAACCCTTATCTTTCGCTGTGAACCTGCGTTGCCAAGTAACTCGGCTTCAATAGCCGAGAAATGGTCCACTTCTCTGAACCAGCTCGTCGTGTGGATGGTTAAAGCGGAAATGAGATGCGCGAACTCCTCGACCGATCTGTTGGCCACCGACAAATATTGTGGGAGAGATCTGATCTCCAATAGCTGCATACGGCGCATAACGTTCTGCACAAGCACCGATTTGCGACGGTTTCCCGATTGAATCGAACCCGTGAGCTTTTCCGCAAGTTCATAGATGACCTGAATCTCTTCTGATGAGAGAGCGACCTTTAAAGCTGAGACCATGCTTAGGCGGCCTTTTCAAAAGACGGATCATCTGACGTCACATCCGCCATTGCGTTGGCTTGTTCACCATGAGAGCCACCTGCCGCGAGTCGCTCATCCTGAGGCAGTGCGTTGATTCCTCGTTTTAAAAGATTCGCTGCCGCTTGTTTTACATCAGTCATCTCTTGATGATCTGAGGTTCCCTGGAAGGACTGGTTTCCCTTGATCGAACTTCTGTTCTCACCGACAATATCCGCGATTAAATCGCTCTTGCCCTCAAGATTCTTCTTGTTTGCTCTTAAGCTGCCCAATACCAGAGTACGAATGGCCAGCATAATCCGGTCAATACGAGCGCTTTGAGTCGCAAGCTCTTTTGCGAGTTTGTTGGCATTGCGGGAGGCCGCGCTATTTTGCTGCGTGGAAGCATCGATTTGATCCATCGCGGTGGATACCTGCTGCACGCCCGCTTCCTGTTCCTTTGCCGCGTTGACGATGCTCTGAATGCGATCGTTCATGCCGCGTATGTCACGCGCAATCTCTCCAAAGGCCTCTAGCGCCTCGGCACTCACATTCTGTCCATCTTTAACCCGTGACTGCGTCGATGCGATAATTTCCGCCACTTGTTTTTGGCTATCGTGAATGAGAGCTTGCACTTCTTTCGCGGCAAGCCCGCTCATTTGGGCTAGATTTCCAACCTCTTCCGCAACCACGGAAAAGCCTTTGCCATGCTGACCGGCACGCGCCGCCTCGATAGAGGCGTTGATGGAGAGAAGCTGAGTCTTGAAAACAATGTCATTGATAACCATTGTTTTAGCGCTCACCTCAGAAATGATATTGGCGATATGCTGCAGTTGATCATTGGCTGATTGCACCGAAGACATCGTGGACGCGAGACGCTGCATGATCTGATTGCCGTTCTCGGTTTTTTCGCCGACACGTTCCGCGAGACTGTTACATTCGCGCACGTTCTGTACTGTTTGGCCGATCATGCTGGAAATTTCGCTCATGGATGAGACTGTTTCTTGAACCGCGGATGCCTGCTCGGCGCCAGCATCCGATACGATCTGAGATGCTGATTCGAGATCCTTCGCAGTGCTATTCATAGAATCGGCGGCATCCTTGAGGTGTTCGGAAACCTCAATAAAGGTGCGGCTCAATATTTGCGTCAAGAACCAGCTGATCGTGAAGAAAAGAATCAGACAGATGGTGGTGGCGATTAAAAAAGTCCGCCGCATGGAATCGATGTTTGCCAAAAGGTCTTCGCGAACATCGCGGATAAGCACGCCCCAACCAATGCCGCGTACGAATTTGTTATCATCGATGAGTTCATATGCCGCCGCTTGTTCCACCTTCTTCCTAACATGGGTCGCGAAGGTGATACCCGATCTTCCCTCTACAAGTTCTTTAGCGGCTGCGACGCCATTTTCTGCGAGATTCAGTTTCAGTAGAACGTTAAAGTCACGTTTGACGGCGGTATCGTTTTTGGTTTCATCGGGATCATAGTCAAGAATAAGATCGCCTTTTTTGTTGATAATCGCCATCTCCGTGGATCGCCAACCGTTAGCCACAAAGATATTATTGATATACTCCACTTCTGACTCAACCCAGGAAAAATCCGCGCGGAGTGTTAAGACGGCGACAATTTTACCGCTCTTATCTTGAATTCGGGTCGTGAAGCTGGTTCCGTATCGGCCATCTCCGTACACGAGGCCGCTGATTTCATCGAGGGCGGCATCGCCAAACACGACTCCGGTTATGTTATGGCGTGCGTTTTCGGTAAATTTTCCCTCGATTGTGTCCTGGAACCACGTTTTTTTTGCAAAGTTGACACCTTTAAGCTTGGATGTATCCAAAGCCTTACCGTCACGAGAACGGTTACTACTTGCAATATAGTCTCCATTAGCGTTCACAATGAGCGCGAGATCGTAGCTGGCACTATGAGTAACGAACCCGTTGAGGACGTCGATCATCTCTTCTTCGTTTGTGGAAAGAAATGCCGGATTCTTCGCGAAATTCTTTGCGTCGTTATAGCGTTCCAAAAATTGAGATGAGATGGCGCGTGCGAAAAGCTTTGCATACCCTTGGAAGTTTTTGAGGGACTTTAGTTCCTCTTTTTGCGCGACGTCTTGCATCTGAACGATGCTCATGCCACAGAGCACGGAAATCATGCCAAATACCATAGCAATGATCTTAGTACGCAACGACACTTTGAGGTGCATTTTTGAGAGTTTCATAAAGTCTGTGCCCTTTCTCCGAAAGCAATAATTAAGAAGCTTTTTGTCCGTTGCGAATCGCGGTTACATCCGCGGCATCGAGCACGCGAGCTAGATCTATGAGTGTTACGAGTTTTCCGTCTATGTTGGCTATCCCCAGTAAAAAATTAAGGGGCAGCGTGGATTCAAAGCGTGACTTGCGATCAATGTGAGCTTCGTCGATGGTAATCACGCCCTCCATGCCATCGGATACGGCGGCGATCGGCCCGGCATCCGTGTCGAATACCATGAGGGCCGCGCCATGGTTCGTCTGGGGCTTGAAATCGAAGCGAATGCGTAGATCGAAAACGCCAACGATCTCACCACGAATGTTAATCACGCCCAAATAGGATTTGGCAGTGTTTGGAATAACTTTAGGTTCCTGATATTGAACGACTTCCCGAACGCCAAGCAGAGGGGTTCCAAAGATCTCGTTTTCAATACGAAATATGAGGTAGCGTTCTGGTTCATTGTGTTCTTCTAGCGCGGCACTCATGCGACCTCCACTTTTCGAAAGTATTGTTCCGCGAATTCTCGCGGACTCAGGATCATTGCCGGTTCACCGCTGGGGAGAATCGTACTTCCTATGAAGCCCGGCAGTGTCTGAAGCTTACCGGTTAGCTTGCGAACAACGACCGATTGTTTTCCCAGAATCGCATCGAAAACGAACGCAACCTGTGAACCTGAAACGTCGATCACCAGCGCAGGCAAGCGGTCAGCGTCTTTTTTCTCGTGGGTAGATTTTGGTACCGGCGTTTTGGTGTTAGCGGCGGAAAGATAACTCACCAGTTTTTTTATTGGCACCGTGCGCTCGCGAAGTTTAACGACGTTCGAACGCTTTGAGAGCGAGACTGAATCAAGGTTGGTAATGTCAATAACTTCTGCTATCTCCAGTACGGGAACAACGTATGCTTCGCCTTCCACCGCAACGATCAATGCGTCGATGATGCTTAAATTGGTGGGTAACGTTATGTCGAATGTAGATCCAATGCCCGGCTGACTGGACAAGTTGAGACTTCCGCCGAGTTCTTCCACGCCTCGTCGCACAACGTCTAAGCCGACGCCTCTCCCTGAAACCTCGGTAACCTTTTCGGCCGTTGAAAAACCAGGAAGAAAGAGCAAATCAAAAGGGTTTTTTATTTCTTTAGCTTCCGTTTCATTCATAAGCCCTTTGGCAATCGCTTTAGCCAAAACTTTCTGGGCGTCGATGCCCTTGCCATCATCTGAAATCTGCAACGAAGCTCCATTCGGCACGAGTTTGGCTTCGATCCGTATGCGGCCTTCTCTTGGCTTTCCCGTCGCGGCTCGACTTTCATCACCCTCGATGCCGTGATCTACAGCATTTCGCACGAGATGGACGAGAGGATCGACAATGCGTTCGATAACAGTCTTATCCAGCTCGACGTCCTTTCCGCTTAAAATCACCTGAATAGACTTTCCTAGCGTGCGGCTTACATCGATAGCCGCACGTTCAAGGCGCTGAAATAAGCCTGAGAGATCCTGCATACGCAGACTCATTGTTTGTGTTTGTAGTTCCTTCGTAAGTTTGGTCACGATCTGAATCGCGTTGCGACATCCAGGTTGCTGTAAAGCATTAACCTTTAAAGCATGAGCAATGATGGCCTGCTGTGTCGCTATCTCTCCACTCAATTGGAGGAGTGCATCAATCTTCGACGCGGGAATACGAATTGTTTCCAACGATGACTTATTCACGGATTTTGGCGCCACGCTTTTGATCGCAGCTGTTTTCGTTGGTTCTCTCGGCGCCTCGATTTGGGTGGGAGCGTCGTCGAAGAAACCCATGAACGCATTGTCGTCATTGGAAGCCGCGGGAGATGGGGCCGCATGCGGAGAAGTGGAAGAAGAAGAAGAAACAACCGCCGCTAAATCATGCGTTAGCTGCGTGACTCGATCCGTCGGAACAAATGACACGTCCATAACAAGATCATCTAACCACTCTAGCAGGAGACTTTGTGCAGCGAGAAGAATCTGAGCAACGGGCACGGAAAAGGTTAGTGAAGAAGAGCGAACGGCGGTGATAACGTCCTCAGCTCTATGAATGAAGCTGGCGAAACTTTCGAGTCCGACGGATCGCGCGGATCCCTTAAGATTATGCGCGGCTCTGAATAAGGCATCTATTTTTTCTTGGGTAAACTCTTTTTCAAGATCAATGCAATGACGCTCCCAGTCAGCTAGAACATCTCGTGCTTCCTGAAGAAAAACCCCCACGAACTCCAAGTCAACGCTATTCAACTAGACACCTATATGCTTCGGATTAGAGCCTCATGGAAGGGCCTGTGCGGCATTTATCGGCCCACATAGGCTTTGGTTGAGATGAGAGGGTGCCAAAATGGTCACTTAAATCTTACTTAGAAGCACAGATCGCGTTAAAAAAGAGCTATGGTGTAAATGCTCAGTTAAGTGGTAGGCTGCATTTAACTCAAGCTAAGGATGAGTTTACTCCCTCCCCTCACCTTTTCTGACTAATCAATGAATGATGGAGTGTAGGTTTAAGTTCCGATTTTCTGGAACTTTAAGGAGATTGTCATGGATAACTCATTTGAGCGAATCGGCACATATATGTGTCGCGTCGGGTTAGCACAAGCCCGTGGAATGAAGAGCACTTGTAAAAAGAAAGTGTGTTTTGTCTCGTCGGATAAGGACTTTCTCCTGGATTTGCTCCTCAAAATGTCAAACGATAACGATTGTCATGAGGTCAAATACTCAGTTGAGGAACGTGGAGGAAGTCATTTTGGAACGGCTTCCTTTACCAATGAATCCTCCGCGGGGGACATGTGGGCTCGATATAAGGCACATCCGAAAGTTTGGGCGACAATACAGGACGACGAATTCTGCGAACCATTTCGCTCTAAAATACGTACATATTCAGATGCGTGATGTGATCTGCCTGAGTGAAATGGTCTCCTTGTTAGCTATTGTTCGACGCATATTAATGGGTAAGCTGCGCTATTAAGACAGAAGTCCCAAGTAAATCCAACAGATCCTGAGCTGGTCGAATCCATTTGATTGTGATCACCCTCCGTGCCAGAACCGTTCCAGCCGCCGCAGTTGTAACCACGACTCGTCCAGTTACCCATCATGCCGGTCCAAGCAGCCCCGCTGCTGCCTATTGAGTTTTCTAGATCTGTGCTGAAATCGAAAATTCCATGGGCATTCGTGGTGCCAATAGTTAAATTTTCCGCGGATCTACCATACTCGGTGTCTGCGGCGAGAACCCAATCAACATGTTCTGATACACCACCACTACAATTGACAGTCGTACATGCAACCCGATTCACTGCGTCGATAATGAGAGCTTTGAAGGTTCCACTACTTGGGTAGTTACTATCATGCATGCATAAGTAGTCGGCAGCCTGAATACCATTGGCAACGGTTCCCCCTGCTGTCGTTGCCGCGCTCATAAGATCACCATCAAATGTGCCCTGAGTTACGTAGATGCGTTTGTAAGATGGACCTGGATCTGGTTGATTCCCCGGATCTTGTTGATTCCCTGAATTGTCTGGATCTTTTGGGTTGTCGTTGGCGCGAACGCCTTGAGCAAGAGTTGAGTTGCTCGTGTGTAGTTTATTGACGAGATCATCGCCGACCGCATCCGCGATATCTTTAACAAGGACGGTGGTCGTTGTATCGAGGGGGGCGATTTCCCTTTCGATGCTCACAAATGAGAAGAGCTGGTTTAGATAAGCAATTTCCCCAAAGATCTTATTTGACAACGTTTTGTCGCTCTGACTCGCAGCGACTGATCTTGCTCTCGTTGCAATGGCTTGGCGCCGCTCCAAGGCAGAGTTTAGCTTGTTCAAGGCTTCAATGAGCTTGTCCTTTGAACCACCGGCGACCAGCATGTTGCGTTCAAGGCGAGACGACGTGACCATCGCCATTTGTGTCACTCCTGATCCGGCGGCATGGATGCTCCTTGCCGTGGCCAAGAGAAGATCTTGCTGATCCTCCGTTTTGATGTTGCCGTCTTTCATCGCGGATATGGTTTCAGTCATTTGCTCAATCAGCAACGCGATGAGTTGCACCCCAGACTTTTGTGCCTCGGTGGCGGAATCGCCGACGGTGCTGCCCCCTACATGCGCCAGATTCGCGATTGTAGATTCGATATTGTCGCTACCCTCTGTCGCCTGTGAGCTTGCGGCAAATATGATGGCTGAAGCCATGGGAGTTGACGTTAAGAGATTCGGATATTGTTTGATCGTTGCATCATACAATTTCCCGATCATAGCAGAGATGTTTTGCGAGCTGCGATCTTGCGCATATGCGGATAACGCTGCTCTTACGGCATTCGCCTCGTCACCGTCCTTCATTAACCCTGCGACCGCCGTCGGGTTGTCATGCTTAAGCATGCTTTCTAACATCGTCACAACCGTAGCGAGGTTTTTCTGTATATTGCTTTGTGTGATGTCGCCGTTTCCTAAAACACCTTCAATCAAGATGGCGTATGCAGCTCCATTGACTTGGCCTTGAAAGGAGTTCAAGTGATCCAAAAGATCTTGGAGGGATTTTTTTTCACTTGCGTTGCTCCCGTCGAGAATGACTTTGATACGATCATCCCCAAGAAGAGCAACGTAGGAGCTATGGCCAGCTCTATCTAGGAGAACGGTATTCTCCTTCGAAAAATTGTAGTTCTCTTTGTATGAATAGCTGCAACTCAGTAGAAGCAGGGCGAAGGATAACGCACTGGCTACCTGCCTAAAAGACAGCGTTCTCAAGCGAGTTCTCATGGATATGGCTTCCTAAAAGATTAGTCCTTGGACAATTTTTGCAAATACCCTCAGATTTTAGGGGTTTGACCTCTAAGGTCACAATCCGTCCAACGGGTTAGGTAAAAAGGGTGAGGGAGGATCTGGGTGTGGTCGCGTGGGGTTGGTTTTATTATAAATCTACAGGCTTTCGCCCAAGTTCACCAAGGCTTAGGCGCCGACCGCAAACCTATGGCGAATTAAGATTTTGATTGGGGAGCGATGCCTATCGTCTTCCGGCGCATGCGGGGTGATGCCATCGACTGTCGAACTCACCGCCGCATTTATCACAATGCTATCCATCAAGGCTCCCATCCCTGCACTTTACTCGCTTGCTTTACCCAACGGACGAATTGAGCCTCGTCAAACGCGTCTTCGTAAATATCGAGATAACGAACCTCTTTGTGTTTGGATTCGCCAGGTGGGAGAGGACGGAGTGATGAGCCGCGGAAGAAAGTGACTTTGATGTATCTTGTGAAGCAATGATAGCTAAGAAACCAGCCTTTGCCCTCAACGCCATAAAAAGGCGAGTTCCACTTCACCGCCTTGCGCACTTTGGGGACGGCATCCACAATAAGTTCATCAAGGAGACGGCCAATAGCGCTTTTCCAGCCCGGCATCGCCGCGATGTATGCTTGCACGGGAGCATCACCATCACCTTTGGCGATCTGGGGATTTCCACCCGAAAGCAGAACTGGCTTCGCACCTTTACGAGGCTTCGACTTAGTTGCCTTTTTAGTAGCCGAAGATGTATTCAGCGCCACGGCCGCACGAATGAGCGTCTTTAACGCCTTCGCGTTAATCTTGTCGCCTTCATGAAAATCGATGGCTCGCCTCGTGTTGCCTTCGAGACTGGAGTTAAAAAGGCTTGCGGGATCATCCAAGGATGCACCCTTGGCAAAGGTCATCTTCACGGCGTTCTTGTAGGTCTCACCGGTGCAGATGATTCCATCATGCGACCAAACGGGAACTCCCCGCCACTTCCACTCCTCGACTACATCTGGATCGGCTTCTTTGAGCAACGCACGAATCCGAGCGAGCATCTCGCCTCGCCAATCATCTAGCTCCTTAATTCTCGCATCTATCTGCTGGGAGGGAGTCTCGCTTTTCGTTCCGACTTTTTTCATGCCCATCTCTCCTCAGTTTAGGGAGCGTTCTTCCCGGCGCTTCTTATAGAGGCTTAAGTATAAATCTTCCGTAGGCAATAAATCCACAGATCACGGCGACCACGAGCCAATAGATCATCGGTCCGTGATTTACATCACCGGAGTAAAGATGCACGCCGGAAAAAATCAACATCTCAGCGGCAATGATAAGTGCCGAGATAGGAACGAGCATGCCCAGTGACTTATTCATCACAGGAAGAATCAAGCCAATGGCACAGAGAACCTCAATAACACTCATCGCCTGCCAGATTCCATGAGGAATCGCACTCAGCGAGGGAACTGTTTGCTCGGAATTGGAAAGCTTCCACACCGCGCCAATAGCTGTATGCAGAGCAAGAAGGATTTGAAGTACCCACAAGAAAATGTTCATTCGTTACCCCCATAAAGGCTTTGATTCAAAATATCTTCAAACATGCGAAGCATTATCCGAAGCAACGATCTCAATATCGATTTCTCGTAATTTTTTTGGGTCCATAACAATATCGATTGCCGTAATCTTTCCACCCGTGAAAGAAAAGCAGAACGCGACAACGGGCCTGCCTCCCGGCGCCCAGGTCGCCCCAGCGAGACCATCTATGAGAGCTAGCTGCGCCTCTTCTGCTTTGCCCTTGAAGGTCTCGAACACATTCTTTGCACCCTTAATTTCAGGCCTAAAATTCGGCGCTCCACGAGACTTGTTCGCTTCGGAAACCTTAACCGCTGTCTCATCGACTCGCAGAACAATATCGGGATGAAGAATCGTTAGCAGCGCCTCAAAGTTTCCATCTCTGGACGCGGCTAAAAACGCGGACACCATCTGCTGTTGCCGCTTGGTGTATTCTTGGGGAATCGTTGCGCCTTTGATTCGGCGACGCGCACGGCTGGCAAGCTGTCTCGTAGCGGCTTCTGTGCGATCGATAATGGGAGCAATTTCCTCAAACGATAAATCGAAAAGATCGTGAAGAACAAATGCGATCCGTTCAGCGGGAGTAAGTGTATCAAGAACCACAAGCAAAGCTGATCCAACCGAGTCCGCTAACAGAAAGTCCGCTTCTGGATCCCGAGAGTCTTCCCTAGAGATATTGTCGTTGATTTTATCAAGCGATTCTTCACGTCGGGATTTTCGCGAACGGAGCATATCAAGACAAACTCTCGCGACAACGGTCGTGAGCCATCCGCTGAGGTTCTCCACTTTTTCTGACTCAGATCTACTAAGTCTGATCCAAGCCTCTTGAACCGCATCTTCAGCTTCGCCAACTGAACCGAGCATACGATAGGCCACCGCCTTCAAATGCTTACGCGTTTCTTCAAAGTGTTTTGCCAGCCAGTCCTTTTTTTCCATTTTGATCTCACCATCGATCTGGGTTGTGACATCGCCTTTTTGACTCGCCAAACCAATGACGGATGATCGATATAAAATGTGACAAAAAAGCATACTCTATCTTACAAAGTCTCATAACCTATTGTAATACTTAGCCCCATGGCTCGGAGGTTAGTAAGCACGTCGAGGGTCATAGCTCATGAATGGTGAGTTCTTTAAAGCCGGTTGCACTGTCAATTTCACGGTCAAACTCAAGATTCTTTAAGTTCACCAGGACAATTTCCGCTGTCGTAAATATTTGGCTTCCTTCCTTAAGATGGCCCCCATAAGTCTGCCCCTTACTATCGGCCACGGCCATATGAATGTGGGAGCCAGATTTTTCGCCCAGCGTACCGGTTAGGGAGACAATCTCAAAGAAACCATTCAGGACTGTATTGTCGGATTGGTTGGCATAGCGCATGGAGACTGTTGATAAGCTGCCAACGGTCGTCACAATCGCCGCTGCCTTAATATGATGCTCACGCACGTATTGATCGAGCGCTATTTTTAGGTCCTGTCCGGGTTTTAAGCGGAAGGCGTGATGAGATGAAGGTTTTTCGCATCCCATAAGACAAAGCGGTATCAGAATAAAAACAAATTTCCACATCGAGTGAATCCATATTTTTTAAGGGAAATGTATGCCTAAAAGCTTTACAGAGCGAACATCTGCACATAAAGTCGTTCACAAACACCTGACACCAAAATAGCACGGAGTGACACGATGAAGCATCCAAACGCACAACTTCTGGAAAAACTTTACGAGAACTTTTCCAAGGGTGATCTTGCCGCCGTGCTCTCAGCTTGCGCCGATAACATGACTTTTCAAGTGGCAGGAAAAAGTAAGGTCGCTGGGAAGTACACGAAAGCAAATTTCGCTTCCGATTTTGTCTCCAAGCTTATGGAGATGTCAGGAAACACCATGAAAGTAGAAGCACATGACATTCTTGCGAGTGACCGTCACGCGGTGGCTCTCGCGAGCGTTTTCGTCACCCGCAAAGGCGAGGAAATCCAGATTAGAACGGCGCATGTCTGGCGTTTCGAAAACGGCAAACCCGTCGCATGGTACGAATATCCACGTGATCTTTATCAATATGACGCTATCTGGGGCTGATTACCTTGATCCGTAGCTTCAATCTCTGAACCCTCGAGAGCCCGCCAATCTTGCCGCCTTGACCTTAAATTCATACGATGGTCGTCACAAGGCGATACAAAAACGAGGCTGAACAGAGCGTAAAATACGCCAGAAATTGATTTCGCTTTAGCTCACCCACCTTTCGACTGTTGGCACACTCTGTGCTTTATCGGCGCCACATTGGCGACACCTGAGCAACAGCGAAAGGCCCGGTATGCTCTTCTTAATGTCCTTTAAAAGTATTGAGAACCTCTGGAGCATTCTCCGCGGTTACTGGCATCTAAGGCATGTGACTTCATTAGGTGCGCGCGTTCGCGTAAAAGGCAAGGCATTTGTGCGCAACCAAGGGGTCATCAAAATCGGTAAGCTTGTCTGTTTTTGGTTGGGGCCGGTACCAACGGAACTCACGGCACACACGGGCGCGCGAATCGAAATCGGTGACTCCACTATGTTGAACTATGGGTGCATCATCAATGCCTCCAAATCCATAAAAATTGGTGCTCGTTGCCACTTAGGCTACTACGCCGTTATCCTTGATAGCGCCATGCATAGGCTGGAAATTGAGTACCGGCATTCCCCGCCGGAATCCAAAGCGGTGGTCATCGAAGATGACGTTTGGATTGGAACACGCGCCACCATTCTCCCCGGCGTTTGTATCGGCAAGGGCAGCGTGATCGCAAGCGGCAGCGCCGTGACCAAGGATGTACCGCCGTTTACCGTGATGGCTGGAGTACCCGCTCGCCCCATTAAGAGAGTTACGGGCAAAGCCGCCGATGCTTACTTCGACGAGGGAAGCAAACATTCACTCGAGGTCCTGAGTTAAACCACAGATGTGCCCCTAAAGAAGAAAGACCTTCTTTTATGCATAAAGTCATAGTTACTGGCGGCTGCGGCTATATCGGCAGTCATGTCGTTCGCCAACTCAGTGAACAGGGTTACCAAGTCACCGTTCTTGACAACCTTTCCACAGGGTTTGGCGACGCGCTTCTCCATGGAGAGAAACTCATTGTCGGCGATCTTGCCGACGAAAAATTGTTAAAACAAATTTTCTCCACAGGGAACTTTGAAACCGTTTTTCACTTAGCAGCTTCCGTGGTTGTTCCCGATTCGGTGGCGCGCCCACTCGACTATTACGAAAACAACACCGGCAACACCATTAAGCTTCTTAAGCAATGCGTGTCGCACAACATCAAAAACTTCATCTTCTCTTCCACAGCCGCGGTTTATGGTGAAACTGATTTTGTCCCCGCCATGGAAGAATCCCCTATTAACCCGACTAACCCCTATGCGGCCTCGAAAGCCATGAACGAACGGATTCTGAAAGACGTCGCCGCTGTCAGCGATTTGCGGTTCGTCATCTTAAGGTATTTCAACGTAGCTGGTGCCGACTTTCAATCCAGAATCGGGCAACGCACACCTAACGCAACTCATCTCATTAAAGTCGCCTGTGAGGCCGCAACGGGCCAAAGAAACAAAATGCAAATTTTTGGCACGCAGTATCGAACTCCAGACGGTTCCTGCGTTCGCGACTTCATTCATGTGGAAGATTTGGCGGATGCTCACATCAAAGCTCTGGACTATTTGCAGCAAGGTCGGCAAAGCGACACGTTTAACTGTGGCTATGGTGAAGGTTATTCCGTGAAAGAGGTTATTTCACGCGTCAAAGCCACTGCTCAGAATGATTTCGAAATCGAAGTAGCGCCAGGGCGCACAGGTGACATTCCGGTTATGATTGCCGACACAACGAAGATAAGGACCAAAACGCAATGGCAACCTCGTTATAACGATCTCGATACGATCATTTCATCGTCCATGAACTGGGAACGAATCTTGTTAAAAAGTCGCCACCCTCGTCCGACCAACATCTGCGTGGGTTAATAGGATTGTTATGAAAATATTAACTTTAGCTTTTGAATGTAATCCCGAATGGCCGTCACTCCCCGCGGTTGCTTACAAGTACGCTGTAGCTATGGCCGAAAAGGCGGACGTGACGCTAGTGACTCTAAAGAAGAATAAAGAGAACATCGAAAAGGCGGGACGAGGTCGACTAAAAGTTGAATACATCGATGTGGACTACATCGCTAAACCGCTCGATAGGATTGCTGGTTGGATTAGAGGAGGGAACGGACTCGGTTGGACGACCCAAGTTGCCTTCAATTATCCGATCTACCTAGCCTTCGAGCTCGCTGTGTGGCGCCGATACCGTAAGGCTCTGGCGCGCGGCGTGTTCGATATCATTCATCGCTCTACTCCGATGACGCCAACACTGCCGAGTCCGATGGCGAAATGGAGCAAGGTTCCATTTGTGATTGGTCCGTTGAACGGTGGCTTACCTTGGCCTAAACCGTTTGGTCATATTCAAAAACAGGAAAAAGAATGGTTGCGACCATTGCGCCAGGCTTACAAGTACATGCCATACCACCACACAACGATGGCAAAAGCCTCATGCATCCTCTCGTCGTTTGATCACACCATCAATGATCTCCCTGCCGCGGCTAGTTCGAAGATCATCGACTTCCCTGAAGTGGGTCTCGATCCTAACTTGTTCTTTGCTCCAAATCTGCCTCAGCTTAGCGACGACGACAGAGCACCACTTAAAGTCTTATTTGCGAGCCGACTGGTGCCATGCAAATTGCCGGAAGTGGTCATCGGCGCATTTGCGAAAAGCAAAGTTCTTCGCAATCACAAGTTAATCATCGTCGGCGATGGGCCTGAGAAAGAAAAAATGGAACAGATGATTGTCGCGGAAAATCTCGAGTCCAATGTCGAGATGTTGGGCTGGCAATCCCAGGCAAAAGTGGGCGAGATGATGCGTAACGCCGACATCTTCTTGTTCCCCTCCATTAAAGATTTAGGTGCTGGGGCTTTGCTGGAAGGAATGGCCTCAGGCATGGCTTGTGTGGCACTTGATTACGGCGCCCCTTCAACTTTGATTAAAGAGTCCACCGGTATCAAGGTGCCGGTGGGATCCATCAACGACATGACCACTCAATTTATCGAGCAACTTGAAATGTTGGTTCATGATCGCGAGCGCCTAAAAAGCCTCGGACAGTCAGCTAAGGACTACGTGCTGCCACGATTTACTTGGAGCGCAAAAGCCGACAAAACTTTGGAAATTTTTCGTTGGGTCTTGGATGGAAAGAAGTCACCACGTCCCAGCTTTTGGAACTAACTATTCACGACTAAATTAGGAAGCAAAACATTGAAAGTCACAGAACGTAGCGCCGTACTCAATGACATATTTACTTCGGGATTCACACGCGATCCGGCCGGCAATCTCATAAAAGTCCACTCTGAGATCAAACTAGCCTTTGCTCAGGCACTCTATGAAAATGTTTTTGCATTAGCTCCGAAAGTCGTGATCGAAGTCGGCATGGCATACGGAGTCTCTTCGCTCGCCATCCTTACCGCGCTCAGAGATCTCGGAGGCGAACGAAAGTTAATTTCCATTGATCCCTATCAAGCACGGGATTGGGGCAATTGCGGACTTGAAGCGGTAAAACGTGGTGATTTGCAGCACCTCCACGAACTCATCGAGGAACCCAGCTATCTGGCATTGCCCGAGCTTGTAAAGAAAGGCACTACGATTGAGTTTGGCTACATTGACGGCTGGCACACGTTTGATTACACGTTGATGGATTTTTGGTATTTGGATCGCATGCTCGCGGTCAACGGTATAGTCGGTTTTAATGATTGCGATTGGCCGGCGGTCCACAAGACGTTGAATTTCGTCACGAGTCACCGCAACTATGAGGAAATCGACGTCGGCCTGCGCCGCAACTACATCAAGCAGTTTGTGAAGGCTTGTCTCAACACGCCCAAGGGACAACCACCATCCATAAGCTATCGCGATTCCAACGATCGATACTTTTGTAAGAAAACCGTGTGGGAACCAAATTTCGACTTCTTCAGTAACTTTTAAGAGGACGGCTGCGCCCGCTCCTACCACTCTAAAAAGAAACCCTGGAACAAATATTCCAGGGTTTTCTTTTCGATGAAACAAACACCGTATCATGTACCTACTATTTCTTGAGAGTCTCCGTCATGCGAACAGCAACAATCAGGCCCGACATAAAAGTAATGGCTGCAACGATTCCCATGGCCACTGATAACCCAAAAGCATCCGCGGCAATGCCTGCTAGAACCGCACCGATCGCATAGCCCAAGTCGCGCCAAAATCGATAAATACCAACAGAGGATGCGCGCCAAGACGGATGAGCGACGTCGCCAATCGCCGCGAGGAGAGTTGGATAAACCATCGCCGTTCCAAGACCAAGGAGCACAGCTCCAAAAGCAAAACCGCTGAACTGAGACGACATCGTAACGACGCAAATCCCCGCCGCTTGCACCCACATTCCTGACGCGATGAGCCACTTCCTCCCCACACGATCTGACCATCCACCAGTGAAAAGTTGCGCCATGCCCCATGTCGCCGGGTAGATCGCCGCCAACGTTCCAATTTGTTCCAAACTCATGCTGGCCGCGGCAAAAAGAAGGGGAAAAAGCCCCCAAGCCATTCCATCGTTCAGATTGTTTACCAGCCCCGCTTGGCTCACACTCGAAAGATTTTTATCGGACAACGTCGTCATCCAGAACACTTGACGCTGGCTCACAAGCTGGTGTTCCGTTTGTTGATGGAGTTTTGACTCCGCGGAGACATGATGTTTGGTTTCACGTACCAAGAACACCGAAAGTCCAAGCCCAAGAATGACGAATGCAACACCGAGGTAAAATGGCTGCGGGCGGAGGCCATACTTTGTCGCTAACCATCCGGTGGCTAACGCGCTTCCCGCTACGGCGAGATATCCCGCAAACTCATTCAGCCCCATCGCCAAGCCACGGTTCTTCGCGCCAACGAGATCAATTTTCATGATAACCGTCGTTGACCAGGTGAGTCCCTGGCTCACGCCTAAGAAGGCGTTGGCGATCAGAATCCACTCCCAGCTAGGAGCCCACATAAGGAGAAAGGGAACCGGCGCGGCTACAAGCCATCCCCCTATGAGGATGAGCTTTCGTCCGTAACGATCGGAGAGACGACCGGCGAAATAATTCGTGAAGGCCTTGGTGATACCAAAAACAACGATAAATGAAAGTATTGCTGTTTTCGCAAGGAGATGAAATTCCTGCTCGGCGATCTGGGGAAGGATGCTGCGCTCCATCCCCACCATGGCGCCGACAAACGCGTTTACAATTATGAGAATTGTAAACTGAAGGATATTTTCTCTAAGCCCGAGACGTATCTCATTCATTGCAAACCTTTTTCCCCCAGAAAGCGACGCGCTAAATTCAAAATCAATTCCTGCTTTTCCCGGTGGGGAACATGTCCACAGTCCAAAATAATCTGCTTCTCCGCGCGACCACCCGCGAACTTACAGATCATTTCAGGAAAACTAACTGAACCGTACTCGTCTTTGTCACCATGAATGGCAAGCACCGGACATTTCATTTTGGGGAGATCAAACTTTAAAGTCCAATCGGCGAACTCCTTGGATAGCCAGATCTTGATCCATGCATCAAGAACCCACTGGGTTTTATCACCGTGGTACTTTTGCAGCTTCTCGAAAACTTTTGGGTTCTGGAAATCAGCTTTTGCCTGAATAATCCCTTGGCGCGTGCGCTCTTCCACAAATGCCTGCGCAGACTCCGTGATGACAGCCTCACACCTCTTGTCGAATTTCCCAGCGCATAAAACAGCCATGGCACCGCCGACGCTGTGACCAAAAAGAGAGAATTTTTCTACACCAAGACCCTTTAATAGAGGCTCAAGGTAGGTCTCCGCCTCTTCACTCACAAAACGAACGGATGGCAATTCCTGTCGCGGGGAAGACTGACCAAAACCCAGCCGATCATAGGCAATAACCATGCGCCCTGTGCTTTCACACAGCATGGACGGAAAATCGCGCCACATGGCCACACACCCCAATGAGTCATGCAAAAGAACAATCGGAACTTCCTTGCGAACGCTTTTAGGAGTCCATTGTTTCACATAGACTTCGCCGCCGGGGACGTCGACGAATAGCTCGGATGTTTGTATAGGATCGCTCATTGGAACAAAATAGTTCTGATTGCGGTTGTTGTCCACATCAAGCGAAGCTTGGTAAACTCGATTCAATGAACTCGGAGGATACCATGAAAGCTGCCGTCTACACAGAATACGGATCACCTGATGTTATCCAGATCAAGGAACTCGAGCGCCCAACTCCAAAGCCCAATGAAGTTCTCATCAGAATTCACGCAACGACGGTGGCTTCCGCTGATTGCCGCGCTCGCAGTCTTAAGATGCCGCGGGGATTTGGCCTCCTTGGTCGCTTAGCATTCGGAATATCGCGGCCAAGAAATCCTGTCTTGGGCACCGACTTTGCGGGTGAAGTTGCTGATGTGGGTAAAGACGTGACGCAATTTAAGAAGGGTGACCGTGTGTTTGGTCTCAGCGGTATGAGTTTTGGCTGCCATGCCGAATATAAGTGCCTGCGTGAAGATGCTGCACTCGCTCACATTCCTTCCAGCATGAGTTATGAAGAGGCCGTCACCATTCCATTCGGAGGAACAACGGCCGTTACATTCTTAAGAGATAAAGCAAAGGTTCAACCAGGAGAGAAGGTTCTCGTTGTGGGAGCATCCGGAAGTGTCGGCACGGCAGCTATTCAAATAGCAAAGCACATGGGTGCTGTTGTTACAGGGGTCTGTAGCACAACGAACATGGAACTCGTTAAATCCATCGGCGCCGACCATGTGATTGATTACACAAAAAAAGATTTCACTCAGAATGGTGAAACATACGACGTTATTCTCGACACCGTTGGCCACGCTTCTTTTGCAAACTGCAAGAACTCATTAACCAAGAATGGGCGCCTCCTTCTTATTGCGGCAAGTCTTCCCGACATACTCACCGCCCCCTTATTGAACATGACAAATACAGCGAAGGTGATCGCCGGCCCTGCGAGCGAACGAGCCGAGGATCTCTATTTTCTTGCGGATCTCGCCACGAACGGGAAACTAAAACCTGTTATGGACCAAAAGTATCCACTCGATAGAATTCGCGAGGCCTATGTGATCGCTGATTCTGGAAGAAAAAGAGGCAGTCTCGTCATAACCATGTGAAGGTGATCGAGATTACGTGTCATGCTTTGGTAGACTCTTCTTTGCCACGATATTGAGAATACCTACAAGAAGCCCCATACCAAGAAATATGAAGATGATGGTGAATATTTTTCCGAGATCGGTTTGAGGTGTAAGGTCACCAAAACCGATCGTCGCGAGAGTTACGACACAAAAATACAAAGAATCAAGAACACTCCACCCTTCAATATTGTGATAAAACACTGTTCCAAGTAAGAGAACAAATCCAAGAAGGATCATTCCCGCGCGTATTTCTTTGTCTCTAAAAAGTCGTATCAACACTCGAAAAAAGTGAACAAACGCAATCAAGAAAGAAAACATTGCTTCCCTCCGTAGCGAGGCCTTTCCGCACCTTGCCAGAATTATCGGAAATATTCTGCCAGCCTTGCTGGCGCGGATGCGTTATCCTGGGTGGCAAGGTCGCAAGGTGTATTTGCAATAGAAATCCTCAGACACTGCGAAAGGGCATGCAATGCGGAAAGAAACCTTAGAGACATTTAGTCGCATCTTAGGCTGGAATACAGTTTTTGGTTTGTTACTAGTGACACTCTGGTTCTTTGGCTATATGAGCGGCTTACTATGTGACGTTCATGGACGCTGGTTCGATTTTGATCACTACGAATGCTCCATCTTGAGCTACGGAGGCATGGGAATAATGAAAATGATGGTTTTGATCTTCTTCTTTGTTCCATGGTTGGCCATAAGGCTCGAACTTCGAAAACATAGGACGTGAGCCCGAGAACCTGCTTGTTGTAAACACATTTGAACGAAGCATGGGCGCTGCTGTTTCGACGATTGGAAATCAAGCCGCTTTCTTATGGCTCTTCTTACGCCCCTTCAGAGCCTCCATAACGACGACGGCTTGATTGTATTTGTGACTCTTTGCACCATACACAAGCGTGACAGCCCCCTCTCGCGACAGCCGGCGGATTTCCTTTAACCATGCTTTCCGTTCAGGTTCTTCCAGCTCCTCCAGGTAACGGCGACGAAATTCGGGGAATTTTTCCTCTTCGTGCCCAAAGGATTTCCGCAGCTCATCGCTAGGGGCCAATTCTTTCGCCCAAGCATCGAGATGCGCCTCTTTCTTAGAAACGCCGCGAGGCCACAACCTATCAATCAAGATGCGATAGCCATCGCCACTATTTGCGGGTTCATAGGCTCGTTTGATCTTAACCATATCACCCTCCTCATCCTTACACTTATCCTCATAACAGGCGCCGTCAAGACGGTCAAAGCGACACGCAAAAGGCCGTTATGGGTGGACTTTCGACAGCGCTTGAAAACCTGGAAAATCCATCGGGACGTCACGCGCTTTGCCGTCCAAAACGATTTATTCTCATCGAGGCATGATATGATGCCGGTAAACACTCACACACCGTTGAGAGCTCTCCTCATGAATCAATGGCAACTGTACGCGGTAGCGTCTGCTTTTTTTGCTGGGCTTACAGCGATATTCGCAAAAGTAGGCGTATCCGACATCAACTCGAACTTCGCAACATTCATCCGCACGCTCGTCATCATGGCCATCACCGCGGCGATTGTCACCCTGCGCGGCGAATGGGAAAGCCCCGGCGTACTGAATAAAAAGTCTCTCACGTTTCTCATTCTCTCCGGCGTGGCCACTGGTCTCTCTTGGCTTTGTTACTACCGGGCATTGCAGCTAGGCCCCGCTTCCAAGGTTGCTCCCGTTGATAAGCTGAGCGTCGTTTTTGTCATCATCATCGCGTTTATTTTTCTGGGAGAACCTCTCAGCTGGCAAGTGGTGGTCGGCGGGTTCTTGATTGCCGCCGGTTCGTTGGTGCTTGCTCTGGCTTAAGGTTGTCAGCGCTGGCTTATTAGGCTAGAAAAGATGCTCATTCACAGCCAGGAAGTTTTATGAACGCGTCACACTGCCCGAAATGCAACTCCGAACATATCTACCAGGACGGAAGCCTCTGGATTTGCCCAGAATGCGCTCACGAATGGAGCATGCATGCGGTGGAAGACAAAATGGAATCGGATGAGCTTGTGGTGCGCGATGCTCACGGTAACGTGCTGAAGGATGGCGATTCGGTTTCCGTTATTAAAGACCTCAAAATCAAAGGCTCATCATCGGTGGTCAAGGTAGGAACAAAGGTGAGAGACATTCGCCTCCTCGATTCCGACGACGGTCATAACATCTCCTGTAGGATCGAAGGCTTCGGCGCCATGAATCTAAAATCAGAATTTGTTAAGAAAGTATAGCAACGGAGTTATTCCGTTTTACTCACACCCCGAAGAATGTAGCCCCTTGTGTTAACCCTGGAATTTCCAGGAGGGCAAGCGGGACGAATTCGAATCTTAGAAACCCCTCCGATTTGACGCCCCTCTTTGCATGGGTTTAAGATACCCCCCTTGCTAGCTTTTTCCATACTTTGCAACCATTATGGTTTGGATGACAAAAGCTTCAGCTTTCGGAATGGGCCTTGTCATCGACAGCACTATTTTTTGGCTGTGGTTTATCCTCACGAAAAAAGTGACAGAGTTTGTATCGGAGGTTTAAGTGCCATCACACTGGGAGTTACTAGGAAGAATATTTTTAGGCGCCGCTTTGGGAGCGTTGATTGGACTGGAACGAAACCTTCATAGCAGACACTTGGTTCTCCGCACGCACATCATCGTTGGACTAGCCTCAGCAACGTTCATGGTTATCTCAGCCTACTTCGCTCTCTTTCAGAACTATGGCAATCACCCGGTTGAGATCGATGGATCGCGCATCGCCGCATCCGTCGTCTCTGGTATCGGCTTTCTTGCGGGTGGCGTGATTCTAAAAACGGGAGTCACTGTCCAAGGCCTCACAACCGCATCCAGTCTCTGGCTAGCTTCTTCCGTAGGTTTAGCTGCCGGTGCTGGAATGCCCTTAGAAGCGACTGTCGTCACCGCCATTGGTGTGGGCACCCTTTCGTTTCTCCGTCGTTTCGAGGAAAAACGTGAGAAATTTATTCATCGCAAGGTTTCGATTGTGATTTCAGATGAGCCTGATGGGACCGCTCGCCTTCTTGGAACGGTGAGTGAACTTGGGGTTCGCGTGTCTGATTTTGATTATGAACGACAAATAGATGAGAAGAAAATTATCGTCAAATTCGAAGCCCATATTCCCGTCAAGACGGGTGCTGATAAATTTATCAGGCACCTTGAAGGACAGAGTGGCGTGCGCCAGGTGCGCGTTCAGATTCTTTGATGAGATGCACCCAGGAATTATTTGTTCAAGGAAACCGATCCTTCACGCGCTAGCGTCGGCGCCGACTCCTTCTTGAAAAGAACAAAATAAAGCCCCGCGACAATCAGAAGTGATGAAAACACCATCGTCATGTAAACCGACTCGCTGTTGAAGAGCCACCCCAACCACACCGCCACCAAGGGGTTTACAAGCGCGTACGTCGCGACTTTGGATGCTTCGACATGCATGCTCAACCAAAGATAAGCGGAGAAGGCGATGACAGAACCGAAAATGACGAGATAAAGAAGGGCAACAACCGCTTCCCATTGCATGGTCGTGAACATATTTAATTGGGGCTTTTCAAAAATGAGCCCAAGGATAAAAACAAACAACCCACCACAAGACAGCTGCAGGCTTGTAAACGTAAAAAGACCAAAACCCTTTGGCGCTTTGCGCTGAACGAGTGTGCCAAAGGACCAGATGATCACGGAGCTGAACAGCACGGCCATGCCAAGATTTTCAGCCGGCGAGGCCGCGGTCGCATCCGACGTGAGTAGCAGGACCCCCAAAAGCGCCGCTGTCACACCAATGATCTGCTTTCCGGTTGGGCGCAATCCCTTGAAAAACAGCCATTGAAAAACAATGATCCATACGGGAACCGTACCAACGATCACGGAAGCTCGTCCCGTCGATACCCATTTCTCCGCAAGACAAACCAATGCGTTCGCGAGTACCAGCAGCGTTCCACTTCCATGCGCGATGCGACGCACCGCACGCGCGGGCAGTTCTTCTTTCTTAAAGAGGCCGACGGCAAACAAGATCGCCGCCGCGAGCAACATCCGTGTTCCCGACATCAGAAACGGCGGGATGGATTCAATGGCGTGAGCGATCGCGAGATAAGTGGAGCCCCAGATGACGTAGATTGCCGCAAAACACAAAACAATCCGAGAACGGATCGATGACAGATAAGTCGGCACACGAGACTCCATGCAAAGTATTCCTAATTGAATCTATCATTAATGGTATTTGCCAAAAACGGATATCGCTACGAAGCCTCATTAGCCGCTCCACCGCGACGTCATATCCGGGTTCATTGCCGATAGGCAAGCTTTCTTCTAAAATTAAATCATCGCCATCCACTTATGGAATACCCGTGACTCATTTTATCAAGCGCCTCTTTGAAAAACTGTTCTCCTCCGAACAGAAACCGGATGCTCCTCGACTCAGCATCGAACTCGTGCCGGAAACCTGCTGGGTCTCAAATGTCCGCTCAAATATTTCAAACGAAGACTGGGACCGCATTCGTAAGGTGATCGCAAAGAAAGCAGGGCATCGCTGTGAAATCTGCGGTGGCGTGGGGCCCAAACACCCCGTGGAGTGCCATGAGATCTGGTATTACAACGACAAGAAACGCCTCCAAACCCTTGAAGGTCTAATCGCACTGTGTCCTTCATGCCATGAGGTAAAACACATCGGTCTCGCCAATGTTAACAACCGCGGCAAGCTTGCCGAAGCACACCTTGCGAAGGTGAATGGCTGGTCTCAGTCACAGGCCAAAACCTACATCAAGGAACAGTTTGAAATTTGGGGCGAACGCAGTCGTCATGAATGGAAATTGGACATGAGTTGGCTCAAAAAACACGGCATCGCCTTTAAGATGACCGATCGAAAAGGCAAGGAAGCAAGCTACACCAAACAAGCTTAACCACGGAAGCCCGCGAAAACGGAAGCCCGCGAAAGCGGGCTTTTTTACGCCTACTCCACAAAATGAAGATAACCAAAGTACTGGGAAACATGAAAGTTGGGCTTTTCCACGTGCGTGTTCGACCAGGTTCCATACTCGCCTCGCTCGGAGCCCTTGCAACGGTTTAAATTCGCACGCCAGGTTTTAGGCTTTTCGTTCGCCGTCTTCTGGAGCGATGCAAAGTTTTTTAGCGGGATTTTCATTTCCAGCACCCAGCCCTTATCCACATCGCTGTTGTTATTGAGGGTGGATTTTTCCTTGAGTGAAGTTTTGATCTCAACACCGTCGCTATTCCACGGATAGTCAAAAGATTTTGTGGCACCATCGCCCGCTTTCGCCGCCGTGTAGTCCAACAGCGTTCCCAAAACGTTCATCTCAAAGCCCATGTACCGAGAGACATCGGCGGCATCAGGAGCAACAAATATTTCAACGCAGTCATCTTTGAAGACTGGCCCGTCGAACTCTTTGATGGTTGACTGAATGTAGTGGTCAACGTTGTCGTAGCCAACGTAAAGGTTCTGATCGTCCCAAAGAATCTTCGCAATCGAAGATTCCGTCACCTCACCTGTCGCCCAGGGAAAGACAAACGGAATTTCGCCGGCACGCGACCACGCTTTCTCAGACAATGCACCATCCACTTTTATGACCTCATTCGCCTTCTGAACATTATAGCTGGGGAGTGGAAGGGTCCCTTGCAAAGAGCTGGATGTTGTCTTACAGGACGGCAACAATAAGATAGCCCACATCAAACTCCCAACCCGCATAGTTCCCTCCCAGCGTCTGTTTAGAATCGGGTCGTTCCATGATCGCATCCCGCCGGCGTTAATGCTATATTCTATGCCGTATGAGCTCCTTCGATAAAAAATTTGGACCGGAATTTCTGAGCACCATCCCCCATGACGCGGGGGTGTATCGCTATAAGAATGCCGCCGGGGAAGTTATTTATGTTGGTAAGGCAAAATCTTTGCGGCGTCGCCTCAGTCAATACCGTCTCGCTAGCCCCCACAAAAAGCACCGTCGCATGCGCCGCATTGTAAAGGATGCGTCTTTTCTGGAATTCGAGATCTGTCCATCTCATCTGGAAGCTTGTCTATTAGAAGTTAAACTCATCCAAGAGCTTCAACCGAAGTGGAATATCGCTTCTTCCTATAGCTTTCTCTACCCTTACATCGGGATACGGCAGCGCCATGGAGAATTGAGCTTTGCTTTCACCACCCTCCCGGATCAGCTGGAGGAATTTACTCTCTTCGGCGCCTATCGATCGAGAGAGATAACCGGCAGCGCTTTTTTTGCTTTAGTGGCTCTGCTCCACTACATTGGCCATCGCTCCACGGAGACAAAAGCCGATCGCATGGGGCGGGCGAAATACACTTACATTCAGACCTTCCGCCAACTACCTGCGGCTTGGGATGTGCTTTGGACGGATTTTTTTCGCGGCGTCTCGCGAACGGCCCCAGAAGATCTGATGCTGCGCCTCCTTGAAAACGCGGGCGCTCGATCCAACAAAGACGAGGTCCAAAAGCACTTGGACGCGCTCCTGGAGTTCTGGCAAGCGGAGGCGCTCCCCCTGGCGAAAGCCATCACGACTCTAGGCATCCAAACCTATCCAATTCCGCAGGCAGAGCGGGATCCGCTCTTTATTCGCCTTCGTTTACAAAACGAAATCGCCTAGGCGCCACTTTCTCTTTCCGAAAGCACTGCGATTTTTTTCGACAAAATTATTCACTTCTGACTATTTATGGTACTCTACAGGTTATGAATTTTTTTTAGGAGTTCGTGATGAAGCTTCGTTATCTAGCGGTTCTTTCTCTCGCGTGCGCTCTCTCTGGTTCTGCTTTCGCCCACAGCGACAACAAGAAGCCACACTGCGAAAAGAAAGAAAAAGACGGCAAAGTAACAGAAATCGAAGTAAAGAACGAGAAAGAGTGCAAGAAGAAGGGCGGCACCTGGTCAAAAGGTGACGAAAGCGCAACCGCAGCTCCAGCTGAAGGCGGCGACGCTCACAAACACTAAGATATAGTGGAAACTATATCTAATGGGAAGCGGGCCTTTTGGCCCGCTTTTTTGATTTTCTAGCGCGGCTTATTCGTCAACACCACGAGGTTTTGGTAATCAGCGGCGACGTAAACAGCTTTGTCATCCACTTCAATGGCATTGATGGGTCCTACATTGCTCATCTGAGCCAAAAATTTAGGCTTCATCGCATCGGTGAGCGCAAAAACAAATAGATCCCGCTCATTGGCGAAATAAAATCTGCCGTCAATCACCTTCACATCCTGAATCTGATAGGCCTCGGAGTAGGAATAAAGCTCGTATTTAGCCTGCAAGGTCAGCGCCTCGGGCTTAGCGGCGTCAATAACACTCAGAGTGCCGGCGGTGGCCATCACGTACAAAAGATCACCCACACGCGTCATACGCGCCAAGGTCAAATTCGTTTCGGGGGTGGAGATTTCAAGCGGCGTCGGGCTCTTGGGGTTGCTGATATCAAATGCATGCAATCTGGTGGCATCGAGAACGTAAAGAGTTGTGCCGATGACTGCCATATCACGCACCACATTAAAGAGATCCGCTTTTTCATAGAGCTTTCGCGGCATCGCGGGATTAGCGACATCAACAACCGTCAACCCGCTAAGAGACGCTAGATACGCACTCTTTCCATCAACCGTCAGAGCTTCTTTCTCTTCTTCCCAAAGATTCTTCGTGACAGAAAGAAGAGCTGGTTTTTCGGGAGTTTTAACACTCACGGCCACAAATCCCTGCGCGCCATGAATGAACAAGACGTCATCACTCAGAAAAGACACATTAACCGAACGCCGCACATTAATATCAACGCCGATATACTCATCGATCTCCGCAACCTTAGTCATTTGTCCAGGAGTTCGCGCATCGTAGACCGTTAGCAGCGGCTTATTTCCGATCACATACACATAGCCATTTTTTGTTTCAACCCCACTCGCATAGTGCACCGTGTCGGCCTGATCTTTATAAACCAGCTCTAACCCTGGCGCGCTTGACTTCGGAACGACCTTGCCGCTCGATGAACTTCCACAAGCAGTTAAATAACAAGCCATTCCTACAATGACTGGAAATAAAAGGAATCGGCGCATGAAGTCCTCCTCGATGTTTTTTTTGAACTTATTTTGGGGGAGAATATCTGATACTTTGATTTAAGGCCAGTTCTTGCACCTATATGGGAGGAACCGATTATGTTTCCCTCACGGCATCTCAGTATTTCCATCCGTCGTTCACCGTCTGATGTTTATCGTTTTACATCTAATCCGATGAATCTACCCAAATGGGCCGAAGGATTAAGCTCCTCGTCGATCACTCAGTTGAATGATGAATGGATCTGCGACTCGCCTATGGGGAAAGTGAAGGTGAAATTCGCACCGACGAATGAGTTCGGAGTCATGGATCACGACGTCACGCTTCCGTCAGGAGAAAAGAACCACAACCCCTTTCGTGTTGTAGAAAATCAACAGGGAAGCGAAGTCCTGTTCACGCTCTATCGAATGCCAAAGATGACAGATGATGAGTTTCAACGGGACGCGATGCAGATTTTGAAAGATTTAAGCAAATTAAAAGCGATTCTAGAATCTTAAAAGCAGACACATAGCGCGTTTCACAAATCTTTCCCTCGCGAAGATAACGCCTCAAAACGCAAAATTTATTCTGATTCTTACGCCACGAAATAATTCCAGTACCGAAGAAAAAACAATTACTTAGCGCCACCCCTCAATTTTCCCGCCATTTGAACGATATAAACAAGAAGTAAGACTGTCGTTTCCGTCTATTAAAGAGATTTTTTATGAACCACGCTTTCCAAAACCTGGTGGCCCTCGGCGCACTCGCAACAAGCCTCACCGCTTGTTTTCCTGATGCGGAAAAAATCGACCGGCGAAAAAATAGTGCCATTTCCACATTGGTAGAAGAACAAGGCGTTGTCACTCGCGTGATGAACCCGGATGCCAAGATCACTCAAGCCATTGTGGGCGCATCAGGTAGTGCCGTGGAAACGGCAAAAGCAACATTTCCTCCGGGCACCATCAATATCGCAATGAAGGTTTCCCTGGAAGAAGCATCATCCATTGCAACGGCGGCAACCGTTGGCCAATTCGATCTCAACAACAGCTTTCGCGGCGCGGGAGTCGCGGTTGGCGTCACATCGAACGTCAATGCCGATGCCGTAAAGCCGTTTACAATCGCATTATCGGTTCCGACAACAACCTTGCATCTAGTGGATCCTCTCGAAAAACTCGTGGTGGTTTATAAAGTGAAAGTGGCCGCAACAGGTGAGATAAAAGCAGGCATCATTCCTCGCCAAGAACTCACTGTCACCAACGGGTTCGTCAACATCGAAACTTTATACTTCGGTGTGTACCAAGCGGTTCTTATGGAATCTCTCGTCGAAACGCGATTGGAAGCCAGTGTCAGTCAGCCTTTACAAATGAAGCGCGAGGAAAAAAGCTTACCTCCTCTTGAGGTCCTAGCCCGCCAGCCTGTTGTTGTAAAAAAAGGCGACACCATCACTTTAAGCGGAAAAAATTTTCGCCCAACAATGACTCTGGCATGGAATGGCACCACCATTAACAAATTGAAATACGTCAGTGATTCCGTGGTGAGCTTTGTTGCGCCGACGGAGGCCGCGATGGGTCTCACCGCACTCAATATTACCCAAGAGGGAAGCGAGAGCTCGGTGTCCATGGTTTTCCAAGGAGATGGCAATACCCTCATTGGATCCTTCTCAGCGGATCAAGTATGCAGTGACGTGACCTACTTTGATTTAAACGGTAAGAGCAAACAAGGCACACGCAATTGCACTTCGACACCTTCGAGCACGCCTGCTTGCTCCAGTAACGGCGAAATGGGATGTTTGACCAATGCTTCCTTTAAAGCGGCGGATCTCTCCCAGGCCACAGCGGTGAATATTCGCTCAGGCATAACCATTGCTGGTGTGGCAGGTAGCTACGCCCCAGCTTGTACAACAGACGGCGGTTCGGCTTGTCTCGTGGATGGAACAATCTACAAGGCCGCAAAGCTCTCCAACTTTAACGCCTCCAATATCGCAACAGGCATCACCGTTGCCGGCGTCATCGGAACAGGTGTGGGAGAAAGCCACGTAAACTGTACTGCGGATGGCGCCTCCAACTGTATCGTGGACGGCTCCATCTACAAGGCCGCAAAGCTCTCCAACTTCGCAGCGGCTGATGTAAAGATCGGTATTTTAATCGCCGGTATTGCTGGTACTTTAGACAACTGTGCCGATGGTGACAGTGGATGTTATGTGCAAGGCCCCACATTCAAAGCGGTGTCGGCTTCGTCTTTAAGCCCTGGAATGATCAAAAGCGGTGCAAGCATCGGTGGCGTGATGGGTAGCTACGGCCCACTTTGTTCCCTCGACGGTGACTCTTCATGCCTCGTGGATGGATCGCTCTATAAGGCGGCACAGCTCGCGAACTTCACCGCAGCCGACATAAAAACAGGCATCAGCATTGCTGGCCTTACTGGAAATGCAACACTTGAAAGCCACGTCAACTGTTCCGCCGACGGAAGCACCGGTTGTATCTCTTCAGTCGCCTTCGTCGCCGCTGACAAAAACTTTCTGCAGGCGACCAACATTAAAAGTGGCGTTACCATCGGTGGCATCCCGGGAACATATGGGCCCTCTTGCACAGCGGACGGTCAGCAAAACTGTCTCGCCATAGCCCCATACAAAGCTATCAACCCATCCGGCATTTCTGCCTGGGATATTCGTAAGGGCGTAAGCGTCGTTGGAATCTCAGGTGAAATTTTCTTTCCCAAAAACATGGCGACCTTATCGACATTCAACCGTGATTCGGGGACCGCGGCCAACGCATCAATCACCGTCGCGGATATTTACGATACGATTGAGGACTACAACAACAACGGCGCCTTCCCGATCGCGAATCCCACCGGCTGGAATCAAAGCACAGGCGGGAATTGGATTATGGATTCCACAAATGACAGCAACAGCAACGGTATATGTGACGGCGCGGAAGCGTGTGTCTTTAAAGATCGATTCACTGGGTTGATATGGTCGAAAGACGCTGGGGCAGTGTACACATGGGAAGACGCTATCACCCAGTGCAATAATTTAAGCTACGGTGGTTACACAGGCTGGCGCCTTCCGACGCAAAAGGAAATGATGCAAGCTTATACCAACGGGATTTGGGGCCTGAAAGATACGAGCAAGATGAGTCTCGACAGTTACAATTACTGGACCTCCACGACTTCAACAGTCAATACGACGTTTGCGATTTACACCACCGTCAGCACTGGCTTGGGAGCCACCATTTCAAAAGGCAGCACCGAGCGAGTTTTGTGCGTGAAGTAACCTTCACGCCACCCGCTCTTCACGTTCAGGACGCCACTTAACATCCATCATTTTCATAAAGCGCAAGGCATCAACGGGTGCCTGCGCTTTTTCCGTATTATCGAAATACATGTAAAGGGGACGGAGCCCTCGATTCGGATCGGCTGGAAGATAATGCGGTAAGTCCGGTGCGGAGCGCCCCTTCTGCCAGTAAGAGATGCGATACTTCCATTTATCCAAAGTCGGTTGATCGTAAGAGCCGGTGTAAAGGTGATGCTCACCATGCATGCGAATGTAAATAAAATCCGCGGTCACATCCGTGAACAATGGCCACCGCTTCGCGGATGACGCCATCACCGTCGCGATATTGTATTCGCGCAACATCGCGAGAAAGTCTTTGTTAAAAAACCTCTCGCTGCGCAGTTCAAACGCGTGCTGCAGCGGATAGTTCTCTTCAACTTCCAAATAGGGCGTTCGACGCAGCTTCTTGTCATGCCGGAGGCCTAACTCTCGCGCCTCATTAAAATCATGCGGCAGCGTCTTGGCAAACGTTTCAAAGCGATCAAAGTCAAACGGCATGGTGGCGGCAAATTGCCAAAGAAAAGGCCCCACCTTCTCTTTAAGCGCCAAGACACCGGAAGCGTAAAAGTTTCCCAGCGCCGCGGCACAGTCTTGCAACTTCAGCATGTGCGTGATGTAACGGCTTCCTTTGATGCTAAAAAGAAAACCTTCAGGCGTCGCCTCATACCACTGCTGGTAACTCGACACGGGCTTCAGACCGTAAAACGTTCCGTCGATTTCGATGGAGTTAAAAACGCGGCTTGCATACGACAGAAAATTCCCTTGCCGCAGGTCTTTAGGATAAAAATCCTTTCGCCAGGAGCTATAAGCCCATCCGGAAGTACCCATATGCATCAATGAAGCCGCTGATCGTCTCGCCATGACGCACCTCTTTTGAAGTGACCACACTTAAGGACAAGCAATGCGCATGCCTCTAAGCCAGGCCTCAGAGCCCGCAACGGTCTTGTGGCAGAGTCCTTGCAAACTAAACACTGCAACGAGGAGGCCTTATTATGGAATCGGATAAAGAGAAGAAAGAAAAACTCAAAGAACGGATTAAGGGCGCCGAGCTAACACAATTCTTAAGATCTTGGGCCGATGCAGTCGAAAAAAGTCAAGAGCTGCAAGTAAATATCCGCGGTCAGAACATCCATGTTTCGCCGGATGCATTCGCAAAAGCCGCCATCGTGATTGAATATGAAAAAGACGGCGACAAAAGAGAGCTGGAACTAGAAATGAAGTGGCGAGAAGGTTCACAAGAAGCAGTCGCTTAGTGCGCGCTCAGGCGTGTTTAGACTTGAGGCGACAGGACCGGTTCTTTTGGCGTCACGTTACTTTCGTTAGTTCTTAAGCGAGCCTCTTCTTTCTTTTCCTCGCGATGAACCCACACGAAAAACAATGCGGTCATGGCGATGAGATAAATCGTTCCACCCGGAATCCACATGATAAGACCACCGAGTTTCTGATCTTCGAGATGCCCCCACTTCTCCCACCAGTCTGGCAGAGGAATACCGTCGTAGGCGTACCAGATATCGTCCGCGAAGGTGAGAAAAGCACTCAGAAGGATATCCGCAAGCATCACCGCCGACACGAGCAGCATGCGCGCCGGAAGAGGCAGAGGAGCCGGCTTCATGGGATGAGGATCAATCACGTTACGCCACAGGAACATGGCCGCTAAAGCAAAAGATCCGTGTTCCAACAAGTGCCAGGCGTCGTTGAGGAGAGCCATGTTGTAGAACAACGGCAAATGCCAAAACCAGAACACACATTCGTACACGATCAGCGCCACGAGTGGCCTTGTCCAGGTCCGTTGAATCGCGGCGAGCGGTTTATTGCGAAGAATGGGAAAGTAAACGTGCCGGCGAAACCAGTTAGGAGCGCCGCGCATAATCACAAAGAATGGCACACCAAAAATCATCAGCGGAACACCCACAAGGGTGATCAAGAGATGCTGCACCATGTGCATGAAGAATAATTGGTCAGACAAGGGATCAATGGGTGGTAAGAGCGCGACAATCAGCGTGGCGATGCCGGTGAAGAACATCCACTTCTGCCAACCTTCGACAGGGGACTTGTTCTTAAATTTCTTGAGACCACGAATGTAAAGGAGAGCAATAACCGCGAAGAAAAGAAGAGTCGGATCCCAATCCCATTTTAACTGGAAGATACCTTCGGGTGGTCGATCGTAAAGCCCATGGGCGTATGCTATTCCCACGTGAACCTCAAAGAAAGGGGACGGAACCCTTTGTCCCGGAAAGGGACGGAGGGCTCCGTCCCCTTTTTTATGCCATCAAAACGTACAGGCCGCTGAATAACACAGCTACCACAATGAAAGAAGCGATAAAGATCTGCTTCAGAATTTTTGGATCGTGGCGCAGGTGCATGTACCAACCAACAACCATCACGAACTTAACAAGTGACATAGTCGTAAGCGAAGGCACCAAAATCTGGTTGGTGATGCCCCATGGCTCACGCTTTTCAAAGATGAGCCATTCGCAGAATGTAATCACACAAAGGATTACAGCAAAGATCCAGTAAAGTTTTACGCCGCTGTGCTTATGAGTATCTTGTCCCATGATCCCTGGACTCCTTAGACGTAAACAAACAAGTAAACGACGGTGAAGATGATGATCCAAACCACGTCGACAAAGTGCCAATACAAGCCGGCTGTTTCGATGAGGTCCGCATCAAGAACCTTCCCACGCTTAATGGATGTGATCAAAAGAGATGAGATCCAGAGCACACCAACAGCAACGTGCGCCCCGTGACAGCCCGTAAGCATATAGAAAGCGGAGCCAAATACGTTTGTGCTCAGACCGAGTCCGGAATGCACAAAGTGCGAGAATTCGTAGTATTGGAATCCTAAGAAGATCACGCCACCGAGAATAACGATGCCCATCCAGAACCAGAACTTCTTCAGTTGGTTTTCTTTACAGGCATGGAGGGCGAGAACCATCGCCACGGAAGACATCAGAAGGTCGAATGTCGAAAGTGTGGTGAGGTTGATGTCAAAGATCTGAGTTCCGGTTGGTCCAGACACCGATCTGTTACGATTGATAAGATAGTTCGCAATCATCGTTCCGAATAGAAAACATTCGGAGGCGATAAGGGTCCACATGCCGAACTTGCGGTTGTCGACTCCAGAAACTGTAGCGTGCGCGTGGCTATGATCCGACATGATATCCTCCGTGTCCTTTATGCTTCTTCGTATGCCCAGCCGTAAACGCTGATCAACATGATGGCCACACCTGAAAGGCTAACGTAAAGACCGATGCCTTTGAGGAAGAAGCCTGCCGCACTCACCGTAATGCCTGCCGCCAAGAACAGAGGCCAGAAGGACGGGTTTGGCAAATGAATCTTGCTTGCGTCATACGATGGCGCCGCGGGAACTGTTTTCTTCGCGCCACTTTCATCATACTTGGTATGCCAGAAGTCATCCAAGTGCTTCACTTCCGGCTCAACACCGAAGTTATATTCAGGTGGTGGCGATGGAATCGTCCACTCAAGAGTACGACCATCCCATGCGTCCGCTGGAGCTTTTTTGCCACTGCGCAGACTTATAGCCAAGTTGATGAAGAAGACGACTCCACCAATCGCGGTTAAGTAAGCGCCCATCGTCACGACAAAGTTCCACAGGTTCCAACCTTGGTCGTTCGCGTATGTGAAGATACGACGAGGCATCCCCTGAACACCCAAGAAGTGCATCGGGAAGAATGTAAGGTTGAAGCCGATCATGTAGAGCCAGAACTGCAGCTTACCGATGCCTTCGTTCATGTACTTACCAGTGACTTTCGGAAACCAGAAGTAGATACCGCCGAAGAGAGCCATAACCGCACCGCCGTAGAGGACGTAGTGGAAGTGGGCCACAACGAAGTAAGTATCTTGGTGCAATGAGTCAATAGGAGCTGAGGCGTGCATGACCCCTGAAAGGCCGCCGATTGTAAACATTGCCACAAAGCTAATAGCGAACAAGCTAGCGGTGGTGAAGCGGATCCGGCCACCGTAAAGGGTTGAAATCCAGTTAAAGATCTTAACGCCCGTTGGAACAGCAATGAGCATGGTCGCGGCGGAGAAGAAGGTAACCGCCCACGGCCCCATACCTGTGGTGAACATGTGGTGAGCCCAAACCGCGAAACCAAGAAAGCCAATCGCGCAAGTTGAATACACCATAACCGAGTAGCCAAAGAGGGGCTTCTTGGAAAAGGTTGGAAGAACTTCGGAAACGATACCCATCGCTGGGAGAATAAGGATGTAAACCTCAGGGTGACCGAAGATCCAGAACAAGTGTTGCCAGAGGATAACGGACCCGCCAGCACCTGGGTTGAAGAAACCAGTACCGAAGTGACGATCAAATGTAATCATCACCAACGCGATAGTGATAACAGGAAGAGACAGCAACAAGAGAACGTTGGTTACGAATGAAGTCCATACGAAGATAGGCATCTTCAGCAACGTCATCCCTTTGCAGCGCATGTTCAAGATCGTTACGATGAAGTTCACCGATGCGATCAAAGAAGCAAGGCCGATAACCTGCAAACCCATCGCCCAGAAATCCGTCGAAAGATCAGGAGTGTATTGCAAGCTGCTCAAGTTCGCATAGCCGAACCAGCCGCCACGGGGAACTTGGTTCACAACGAAACCGAAGTTCAGCAACAGGCCGCCGAAGAGGAAGACCCAGAAACTGAGTGAATTCAAGCGAGGAAAGGCAACGTCGCGCGCGCCGATCATCAGGGGAATAAGAAAGTTAAAGAAGGCGGCACTCAGTGGCATCATGAACAAGAAGATCATCGTGGTGCCGTGCATGGTCGTCATGGAGTTGAACGTCTGCGCGGAAAGAAGATCGTTATTGGGAACGATCAACTGACTGCGAATCAACATCGCCTCAGTTCCACCAAGAATTAAAAAGAATAAAGCTGCGAGCGCGTACATAACGCCGATCCGTTTATGATCGACGGTCATGATCCAGCTCAAGATTCCAGTTTTTGCGTATGCTTTGCTGCTACCCATGGGATGTCATCCTTCCTCGGCCCAATCAATATTTCTTCGCTGTGGAGTGCTGCAGATAAGCGGAGAGCGCTTCAATTTCCGCATCCGTCAAATTCAAGTTTGGCATCAATGAGCCAGGCTTGATGGATGGAGGATCTTTCAGCCACTTGTAGAGATTTTGCTTATCGTTGGGCAACGTACCGGCACCGAGGGTGCGGCGGCTTCCAAAGTCACTCAAGTTCGGTCCCACGATACCGGCGAAATCAGTGCCGCCGATTGTGTGACAGGTCATACAGATCTTATCGGTGAAAAGTTTTTCACCTTCTTTTTCAGTCGCCGTGGCAACAACGGGCTTCTGTGAGATGGCGCGTGCCCAACGGTCAAATTCATCACCCTTATGCACGACTGCCTGGAACCGCATGAGAGCATGGGAAAGACCACAAAGCTCAACGCACTGTCCCTGGTAGTAGTCTCCACCATCTTTTTCAGCGGCGGGAGTGACAAAGTACATGTTGTTGTCTTGGCCTGGAACCGTATCGAGCTTTCCACCGAAACGTGGAATCCAGAAGGAGTGGAGGACGTCCGCTGATTTCAAAACGATATGAACGGGGCGGTTTTCTGGCAAGTGAAGTTCGTTGGCGGTCGTGATGTTCAATTCGGGGTATTTAAATTCCCACCACCACTGATGGCCGATCGCTTCAATCTTGAAAGCATCTTTTGGCTCTTCAGCCGTCTTAAAGATCACTTCGACAGTGGGGATGAAGATAAAGATCAAAAGGATAACAGGAATCAGTGTCCAAGCGATTTCAAGCTTGTGGTTGCCCTTAATTTGCTTGGGAATGTGCGTCTCGCCTTCCTTTTCACGGTACTTGTAAAGTACCCAGACCAAGGGCGCGGCGACGAAGATAAAAACGAACGCGCAGATAATGGTCGTGACAAGGTAAACGTAGTTAATGTCCTGTCCCCATTGGGTCAACATGTGGGTTGTGGACATCGGCTGTACGCTAAAACAGCCTGACAGAGCTAAGGCAGCTCCGCTCAAAAGTACGAGATTCAGCCAACTCAATACGCGTTTCATGGATGCGAACTACCCCACTCTCAGAATGAGCAGCCAGTAAGGCTTAAAAAATAAAAAAGGTATAAAACACTATGGAATAATTTACCTAAAATATCAAATTGTAAGAGGCACTTCGATCAATTCATCTCGACCGTCGTGCTTTACTTTGAAGGTCAACTTCCACTCTCCCGGCATGTGCAATTTAATGCCGTCGATGCGAAAAATCCCGCGCTGCTCGCTCGTTGTTTTTGGCGTCACGTTCATGCCGTGTTTGTGTGTTGGCATGGTGGCCTCAAACTGGACATCCTGAATATCGACGGGCTTGCCGGTCGCGTCGGCGAAAGAGACGCGAAGGCTTGTCATTTGTCGAGACTGTAGCGTTGGGGCTGACTTATTAGAGGATTGTTTTGGGTTTGTCGTCTCTACGCGCATCAATGTTCCAGCTTTCCCAACGGGATACTCACCCACCTTTTCGGCTGAGGCTGAAGTAGTTGTAACGAGCGCAACAAGGGTGATATGTAGCAGCAATCGAAAACGCATCTCGAGCAACAAACTCCTACAATGACCAGAGAGAGCAGATAGATAGATACTGGTCTGAATCCTAGTTAGCAAGAACAAAAGTGCTATTTTGGACACACGATAGCCATGACTCGAACTAAACTGATTGCGATCGTGATTCTACTCACTCTTGGCGGTGTAATTTGGCGCCATGAAGATGCATTGTTGCAATTTTGGTGGGACGCCTTCGCACGCTCGTCCTACGATCGCGAGAAGATCGAGCTTAACGCGTTACGAATAGCAACCTCCCCTCTCATATTCGCGGAGCGTCCCGCGCCAAAAAAACGCGAGCAGGCGGAATTGGGGCGCGCTCTTTTCTTCGACACCCGCTTTTCCGCGAATGGTCAGATTGCCTGCGCCAGTTGCCATCAACCGGCGAAATCCTTCACGGATGGAGAAGAAGTAGCGGACGGCATCGCCATCACCACAAAAAACGCGCCAACCATTATCAACTCTTTTGCGAACACCTGGTTTTTTTGGGACGGTCGCGCGGATTCGTTAGCCAGTCAGGCTTTGGGTCCCGTTGAGAATCCTAAAGAACACGGCATCGATCGAGGGCGCGTCGCGCAACTCCTTTGGCAAAATCATCGCGCCGCGTATGAAAAGATCTACGGCCCCTTTCCCGCGCGTCTCGCCACGATGCTGCAAGAAAAAGCTTCCGAAGAATTTCACGCAATCCCAGCCGCTCCTCGTCTTGAGCTTGCCGTTGAACAATCCGCTTACATCGTCGCGACCATTGATACGTCCCGCATTCAGAGACAACTTATCACGCAGGCTTTCGCGGCGCATGAGGCGCCACAGAGACGCTTGGCCCGTCAGGCCATGGAGGCGGAGCCAGGGAATCTGGAATGGATCAATCAATATAACTCAATGACACCTGAAGCCCAGGCGGAGCTGAATCAAGTTTTCGCGCGTTTTGGTGAGGCTTTGGCGGCTTATGAAAATGGCATCGTGGCGATTGATAGCCCGTTTGATCGTTTCGCGGCGCGACTAAAAGAGACAAAAACCATCGAGGATGCTTTCACGGATGGATTTGGCCCACCGGAATTGCATGGCCTCTCGATCTTTTTAAATAAGGGCTGCACCAATTGTCATAGCGGCCCCAATTTCACCGATCAGCAGTTCCACAATATCGGCCTTCCGCAGCGCGGAGACGCCTTGGAACTTGGGCGCGCGCGCGGGGTTCTCTTCGCGGCTCACAGTCCCTTTAATTGCCACGGCGGCATTCTTCCTGAGACGCACCAAGAAAGCTGTCTTGAGCTGGCTTATATCAACACGAAAAACTTTGAATATGTGGGCGCGCAAAAAACCCCCACCCTGCGCAACGTGGCGGAGACCGCTCCCTACATGCATGACGGGCGATTCAAGGATTTGGACGAGGTGATGCGTCACTACAATTTGTTGACGACCGATCCCGCGGTAGGTCACCGCGAAGAGAGCTTGCAGCCACTTTACCTGGGCAAGAAGGACCTCGAAGCGCTGAAGGCATTTATGCGCAGCCTCACTTCCCCCATCCGCGATTTGAACGAATAACGCGGACCGGAGCGAGGAAGATAACGACGTATAGTCGCCTCTGTGGGCGATCCAAATAAAAAACCCGGGCGATAAAACCCGGGTTGTATAAGAACAATCGCCTGAAAACAGGTTAGTTCAGAGTAGCGCCGCTTGCTTTCGCAACGCGTGCTTTTTTCTCACCTTCAACTTTGAAGCCGATGCGTGTGGGCTTCTTGCCTTTGCCGTCAACGATCTGAACGTTGCTCCAGTGGATGGACATAACTTTGTCCAAGATTCCACCTTGCTCATTCATATTGGTGGGACGGGTGTGACGCTTGTAGACGTTCAAACCAGAGACAAATACGCGGTTGGTTTTACGTTCAACGCGATCAACTTTGCCGGTCTCGCCTTTTGACTTACCAACCATGACCATAACTTCGTCGCCTTTCTTAAGGCGGCATTTTTCTTGATATTTTGTTCTCTGTTGCATGTCCCGCGTCCGTTTTCGTGATGTTATTTAAGCCGAAACTTTGGATCCTTTAACGTAGGAAGGTCAATTTACTAATGAATCCACCTCACCAAGTCAAGCATAGATGTCGAAAGAGGTGCAGCTTGGTGATAGACGGGACTTATGTATTTTGCGAAGCTAGTGGGGAATTGTCGTAAGATTTTCAGAAGGATAAGGGTATGCGGGTGTTGAAAAAACTTAGTCTTTTCTTATTCTGTCTTTCTCTCGGCGGCACCGCCCTCCACGCCCAAATCGGCGACGAACCTGGTTCACAAAAGCTGGAAAAACTCGACCTCCATCCCACGGACGTCATCATTTGGGAACCTGTGGGCGCCACGCGAGAGGCGGATGGAGGCATTTCGGTCGGTCTGCGCCTGCAGACGAAGCAAAACTTCTCCATCTATAAGAAGAACGCGAAATTCACCGGCCCCGCCGGATTTGAACTCCAGTCCATCGAGGCCCCCCCCACAAAAAAGATCGAAGACCCCCTCGGTGAGGGACAAGTCGAAGTTTATGATGGCGGCGATTTCATTCTTAAGTTTATGGGGTTCGAAGCCTTTCAAGGCAACAAGTTCCCCATGAGCATTACCTTTCTCGGTTGCACATCACGCCTCTGCCTCTTCCCTTACACTCAGAATTTTGAATTGGAGCTTAGCAGCGCGGTGGCGCCGACGAGCACTCCTGGCTCGATAGCGGAACAGCATGTCAGCGAAAAAGCCGCCCAAGAAGCGGGTGGCACAACCGGAAGCACCAGCGACGATCTGCAACAAGAACTCGCGACAAAAGTCGCAAGCGGCGAACTCCCCCTCATGCTCCTGCTTGCGGTGTTGTTCCTCGGCGGCATGGCGACGAATCTCACGCCATGCGTGTTTCCGATGATCCCCATCACCGTTCGCATTCTCGGCGCGCAGGGGCATAAACCCATCGTGTCGTCGGTGATGTATGCGCTCGGTATCGTCGCATCGTACAGCCTTCTGGGGATCGTGGTCGCTCTTACCGGTGGCATGTTCGGTGCGTTGATGGCGAGCACGGCCTTCAATCTTATCTTCGCGGTGTTATTCTTCGCCCTCGCCCTCAGTATGTTGGGCTTTGTGAATCTCGCGAAATTGCAGGAGCTCGGCACACGCTTCGGCACTCACAAACAGTCCAACTGGAATACTTTAATGATGGGCGCGGGTGCGGGCCTCGTCGCGGCTCCATGCACGGGCCCGATTCTCGGCGCACTGCTCGCCTTCTCGGCGAAAAACCCCAACTCCCATGTGGGCTGGCAATTTTTTGTGTATAGCGCCGGATTCGCTCTTCCCTATGTTTTCCTGGGAATGAGTTCGCAGAAAATCGCCAAGATTAAAGTTTCGGCGACCGTGCAGAACGGCGTGAAATTGGCCTTCGCGGCCATAATGTTTGGCCTGTCGTTCTACTATCTACGAGTGCCCCTCTATAACGCCATGAAAGCTCTGGCCCCTTACTGGCAAAGTATCAGCATCGGTGCCTTCATGATCGGCTCCATCGTCGCCTGGTTGGCGGTGACGGGCCCACGCTCCACGAAAAAAGGCTGGCAAGTTTTAGCGACATTGATTCTTGGTGTTTGGTTATTTGCCGGCTCACAATGGCTCACGTCCGCTTCTTCATCCGCCGAGACGCCCCTCACCACGCACAAAACTTTCGAGGAAGGGTTGGTTGTGGCGCAGCAAAATAAAAAACCCATTCTGATTGATGGTTGGGCGGAATGGTGTGAGGCGTGCAAAAAAATGGACGCCTCGACTTTTCAAGATCCCACGGTGCGTCAGACACTGCAATCAGGCTGGAATGTTGTAAAACTCGATCTGACCGAGATGAATGAGCAGAACGACGCGCTCGCGCAGCGCTTCGGCATGCAGGGACTTCCCACGCTTGTACTCTTGCCGCCTGATGGCGATCTTGGCAAAATGAAGAAAATCGTTGGCTATGCCAGCGCGCAAAAATTGCTTCAGGAAATGGAAGCATTTAAGGGCCAATGATGCGCCAGTATTTGATGTATGTCGTCGCCCCGGGCGAGAAGGAAAAAACCAAAGCGGCCATGAGCCGGCTTGACGCGAAAGAAATTCCGTCATCCACGCCAAAGACCGAGAGCTTTGAAGTAAAGCATCCTCTTATCGGGTCGATGGCGCTCGTTGTGACTCTTCTTTCCGATCTCGAGTACATCTCGATTCACATGCGTCACAATCCCGTCGACCTTCTTATCTTTGATGAGCGTGGCGAGAACTGGCGCGATGCCCTTGAAGCCATGAGCCACATCAAACACGACATGCGCCAGCTCGGCGATCAGTGGGGACCTGATTTTTATTTCCCCATGACACGCGCGGTCGCCATTCTAAAAGGCGCGAGCCACCAATCCGAAAGAACATTCAGCCTCGGTCGCCTCGGTGTGCGCGATCTTCTTGTGGAACCACGCTCAACCGCACAGGTTCTGCGTTGGATCAAGGATGTGATCGAGCGCGGCATCGCCCGTGAAAACCGCGTCGGCGTCGCATTGAGCGGCGGCGGTCTTGAAGGATTTCTTTGGCAGTTGGGCACGCTCCACGCACTCGAGCGCGCGATGCGCGGCGGTCGCACTCTCGTGGATGCCGATATCATTGCCGGCGTGAGCAGCGGCGCCCTATCGGGAAGCACCCTTGCCGCCAACGCGAACCTTGGGGAACTGATTCGCAGCTTCCATGGCAAGGGGTCTCTCTATCCTGACTTCTCTTCCCAGATGATGTTCGACATTGCTGGCTCAAACATCGTTCGTCGCATAGTGAAGGAATTGATTTCCTGGGGCATCAACCCCACGCGCTGGCCAACAAAAGTCCTGCGCAGCGTGCCCACGGGGTTTTTCAAGGGTGAGCTCCTTGAAAAATTTATGCGGGAGGTGATGCTAGCATCGGCGGGACATGATGAGTTCGATAAGCTTTTCAAAGAATTTTACGTGGGCGCGACGGATCAGGATTCCTACGAGCATGTGACGTTTGGTATCAAACCATGGGACAAGATGGCGATCAGCGAAGCGCTGCGCGCCTCCTGCGCTTTCCCCCCCATCTTCACACCGAAAGCCATCAGCGGTCGGCGCTACATTGATGGGCAGGTGACAAAAAGCTGTAACCTCGAAATCGTTGCTGAGCGGGGCGCACGCTTAATCTTTGTCGTTGACCCCCTTAAACCCACAACGACAGCCCAGGCAGGCACCATCGATGAATACGGTGGCATGTTTGGCACCATTCAGACCATCAAGGCGCTCGTATCCACGCGCTTTGAGCAATCGCTGCAGCATTTAAACGCAACTTATCCCGACATCGACTTTATCGTTCTCCAGCCGGACGAGGAAAGCGCCCGCCTTATGTCAGGATCACCGATGCGCTATCGCATCCGGACCCAATTGATTGAAAAGGCTTATCGTGGCACATTAGTGCGACTACGGGAGCGCTATAACGTCTATTCAGTCAAGATGAGTCGCTACGGCTTCAATCTCCGCTCGCCGCAGAAACTCAAGGAGTTGGAAGATCGTTATGCTGAGGTTCTCAAGTCATCTGCAAAAGGGCACGCTTAAGCAACGTTACAAACGTTTCTTCGCGGATGTGGAACTCCCGGACGGCCGTGTTGTGGTGAGTCACTGCCCCAACACAGGCAGCATGAAATCCTGCGCGGAGCCTGGCAGCACCGTCTATCTCCTTGAGCACAATGATCCCAAACGAAAACTCGCGTTCACCTGGGAGCTGACGGAAACCCACGGGGGTTTTATTGGCGTTAACACCGCACGCCCCAACCAGGTTGTCAGCCTGGCGATTGAATCGGGAGAGATTCCCGAGCTCGCGGGCTACGATACGTTCCGACGAGAAGTTAAATACGGGCGGAATTCAAAGATCGACGTTCTTCTGTCAGACGCAAATGGTGAAAAACCCGATTGCTACGTTGAGATAAAAAACGTCACCCTCTTTCGGGAGGGACAGATTCAATTCCCTGACGCGGTGACATCGCGTGGCCTTAAACATCTCGAAGAGCTTTCTCTGCTCACACAGCAGAAAAAACGCGCCGTGATGTTTTTCTTTGTTAACCGCCCCGAGGGGGACACGTTTTCCGTCGCCCATGATATCGATCCCGCTTACGCACGGGGCCTCGTGACCGCTCAGCACGCTGGGGTCGAAATCCTCATTTACAGATCACGAACAACTTTAGAAGGCATTGGTGTCGGCGCGCCCGTTGCGCTCCACTGGCATGACCTTAACTAACAACTAAAGGACGGCTTTATGAAGCAACTCAAACTTTATCATTACTGGCGTTCTTCTTGCTCCTGGCGCGTGCGTTGGGCTTTGGAATACAAAGGCATCAAATACGAATCCATTCCAGTCAATCTTCTCCAAAGCGAACAGCGCTCCGCGGCTTACACAGAAAAAAGCCCGACGCAAAATGTCCCCATGATGGAGATCGACGGGAAGCCACTCACGGAATCCATCGCCATGATGGAGTGGATTGAGGAAACGTACCCGAAACCAGCCTTATTGCCATCTGATCCTATGACACGCGCCACGGTGCGAGAACTCATGCAGATCATCGCATCGGGCATTCAACCGATTCAAAATCTGAAGGTGATGCAGTTTCATTCCGCCGATCAAAAAGAACGCGATCGCTGGGCAAGGCACTGGATCACACAAGGGCTGCGAGCTGTGGAACAACGGCTTCGTCAGACAGCGGGTACATTCTCCGTGGGTGGGGAAGTGACAATGGCGGATCTTTGTCTTATTCCTCAGGTGTACAACGCCATGCGGTTTAATGTGGATCTAAATGAATTCCCCATATGCCGACGCATCTACGAGCACTGCTTAAAGCTTCCTAGCTGCGATAAGGCGGCGCCCCACAATCAACCAGGTGCGCAATGACGAAAACTCAGACGGACGCAGCCATCGCCATCACCAACCTTAATAAGGTCTACAGCGGCGGGTTTAGTGCTCTTAAAGATATCAATCTTGAAATAAAGCACGGAGAAATCTTCGCTCTTTTAGGTCCAAACGGCGCTGGCAAAACAACGCTCATCAGCACCATCTGCGGCATCGTGAATCCTACGAGCGGCACGGTGCTGGCGGATGGTTACGACATCCTTCGCGATTATCGCGTAACACGCTCCCTGATTGGGCTGGTGCCCCAAGAGCTTTCCGTCAGCATGTTCGAAACGGTGTGGGACACGGTGACGTTTAGCCGTGGGCTTTTTGGGAAAGCAAAGAATCCAGCCTATATCGAAAAGATCCTGAAGGACCTTTCTCTCTGGGAAAAACGCGACAATAAGATCATCACCCTTTCCGGTGGCATGAAACGTCGTGTTTTGATTGCCAAAGCCCTCTCCCACGAACCCAAAATTCTTTTCCTCGACGAGCCAACGGCGGGCGTGGACGTGGAGCTGCGCCGCGACATGTGGGAGATGGTGCGGCGCCTGAGAGATAGTGGCGTGACGATCATTCTCACCACACATTACATCGAAGAAGCGGAAGATATGGCGGACAGAATTGGCGTCATCAACAAAGGCAAAATTATTCTCGTCGAAGAGAAAAAAGCCTTAATGCGCAAGCTGGGTAAAAAACAGCTGATATTGCAGCTACAGAATCACATAGAAGCGATTCCACCCAGCCTCGCGCGCCATGAGCTACAGCTTTCAGCGGATGGAGCGCAGCTTATCTACACCTTTGACACACAGGGCGACGAGACGGGGATCGCCGGCTTGCTGAGAAAACTCAATGAGCACGGCATTGATTTTAAAGACATCCAAACGTCGGAAAGTTCGCTCGAGGATATTTTTGTTAATTTAGTGGGGACGCATTCATGAACGTTCACGCGGTCAGATCCATCTATAAATTCGAACTGGCGCGCACCTGGCGCACCCTTCTGCAGAGTATCGCCTCACCCGTAATCTCCACGTCTCTTTACTTTATCGTCTTTGGTTCGGCGATTGGTTCGCGCATGGTGCAGATCGATAACGTGAGTTACGGTGCGTTTATTGTTCCGGGTCTGATCATGCTGTCGGTTTTGACGGAAAGTGTTTCTAACGGGTCCTTTGGAATATACATGCCGAAATTCTCCGGCACCATTTACGAAGTTCTCTCCGCTCCCATCTCCGCTTTTGAAATTTTGCTGGGCTTTGTGGGAGCCGCGGCGACGAAATCGGTGATCCTGGGCACGATTATTTTGGCCACGGCACGTCTCTTTGTTGATTTTTCCATCGACCATCCGCTGTGGATGGTGGCCTTCCTTGTGCTGACGTCGGTCACGTTTAGTCTGTTTGGTTTTATTATTGGCGTGTGGGCGGACGGCTTCGAGAAACTACAGATCGTTCCCATGCTGATCATCACGCCGCTGGCGTTTTTAGGCGGCAGCTTTTATTCCATTAGTATGCTGCCGCCCGTGTGGCAAAAAGTGACGCTCTTTAATCCGGTCGTCTACCTAGTGAGTGGATTTCGCTGGAGCTTTTACGGCGTCTCGGATGTGAGCGTTGGCGTAAGCCTCTGCATGACCGCCTTGTTCATGGCCTTCTGCATGGGCTTGGTGTGGCTCATTTTTAAGACTGGTTACAAGATTAAGGTCTGAAGCCGTCGCTCCTTGGCGGATGATTTTTTCTGGCTCCAGAGCCACTGGCATGCTCGCGGCGATATGAGCTTTCTTACTTAGCTCGAAGCGAAGGCGAGCAAACACCAACATCACCATCATCATCAACAAGATCCCCGCCGCGTACCAACGCGGCGACTCTTCCGCAAAAATGCCGCCTTCACCGGGCAAAGGCATTATCTGCGGCTGCCAAGGTAAATCATAGCGCTTTGCCAATTCACGAATTCCCGTGATGTTGATAAACGTCGCGCCATCGATGATCAGGGATTGCGCCACGCTTGGCGGCACAGCCATGTCCTCAAGAACGTCGCCGTTCACGCCAGCGTTCACACCTGGATGAAAAACTTTGCGACTGCGCTTTCCACCGAGAGAGGCTTGGCCACCACCGATGTTGACGTACGCTTTAATGCTAGCGGTTCCAACCGAGTGTTTAATCAAATCAAGACGGCGATTCACCGCTTCCTGAATGTTGGCTTCATCCACTTCAGGAATGCCGTTGCGATCAATGATCTTTTTAATGAGTTCAACTGTTCCCGCTGGCATACCAAGAGCCTGGTCGCCTCGACCGCCCAACGACGCCGCCACGGACCGCGTCTTAATCACACCGGCGTCGGCCAAAGTTTTCTCCATGTCGAGCCAGGTGAAATTCTCGTCGTTCGCGCCCCACTGTGATGACATCACCGACGAGATCACGACAGGATGCAAGTTCATGGTTTCCGCCGCGATGATCGACGCAATGTTCAAAGCCGGGAAAGAACCACTGACACCGAGAATGATGGCATCACCCGGGCGGAACCCGCTTTCGCGATAAAGATCCACAAAAACCGCGGCCCAGTTGGGGTTGATGGTTGTCTGCTTCGCGGCGAGAAAGCCCCATTTACTGGTAATCGGGCTTTCCTTGATACCAATGATGCCACTACCCAAGGGGTCCACTTTGGCGTTCGGGGCGGGATGCGCCCGACGAATCAACTCGAACGCTTTCGCAGTCGTCTCAGCGGCCTTCAGGCGCGGATCACTGCTCGATGGTTTTATAAACATGCCGCTAAAAGCGAGACCATAAACCACGCAAGACAGGGACGCGATGATCACCAAGGACCTAGTTTTTATTTTGAGCGGTGTCCAAAACAAATTTTTTACCATGAAAGGATGCTCCAGCCATAAACGAGGACGAGAAGCAAACGTGTCGCGATCGTTGTGATCGTAAGTGTCGCAATGGTGTCCGCAATCCCTTGGCGATCAAAGCCGATCGCAATCAGACCAGGGATGATATAGCCCACGGAGCGAATGACTTCGTTTGTATCCGTGACACCAGGGATGTGAATGAAATGCACAAAACCCTGCAAAACAAACGAACTGAGGATATACAGGGCAATTTTGCGCCGGCCGTAGAGAATCGCATACTTTGAAACGATCTCAACGAATCCCCAGGAAAGTGCGGCGATCAAAAAAGTCACCAGCACATGCACCGGTTGGTTGAGCGAAAGTGCCAAATACCCCGGCACAACGAGACCACCGGCCGCCAAGCCGATAAATTCATAAAGGGTAAAATTGACAAACAACCCCAGCCCAATCGAGGCCATGAGATATTCCGCAAGCACAGTTAGCCTCCTAAAGACTAATGAATAAGCGCTGGTTCTGGTTGATGCTCAAGCGAAGGGACCACAGGCATGGGCCGCATCGGAGCAATCTCTTTTACAAATTCATTGCAACTGACCGAACGACCATAGAGCGCGAATTCATCCACCAGGTTTAAGCCCTCTCCCGCGACGTTGCCGATACCGATCACAATGCTGCGACCTTCGACAGAGTCCATGGACAGGAGCTGATAGATTTCTCGCGCCGATTTCTGACCAAAATCTTGACGGATATTTATATTCAACTTGGATTTCTTGAGAATTTGTCCCACGAGCGCGCCGGCGGTACCCATGATGTAGACGTCATCCACCATGGGCCAATTCGTGACGCATTCAAGCAACTGCTGCGTGCGATCCACGCGATCACAACGAAGATTTAAAAGCACACAACGGCGCACGGGTCTGCCCACCGGTGTGAAGGATTGCAGCGCCAAACGCCAGATCAACTCACTGCTCGTGGGATCGTTGGCGGCAAAACCGTTTACAAAATAAATGTCTTTTTCACCCGAAACGGCTAACGCACGCAACGCACCAGGATCGGGTGTGGCTGACCACATGCCTTGTAGAGCTTGCTGACGACTTAAGCCAAGAATCTCCGCCACCTTTAAAGCAACGGCAACGTTTTCTTTGTGCTCGTAATAGACAAAGTTATTCATCTCGTCGTTGGAGATGGCGTTGATATCTTCTTGCGTTACGGCGAGGAGTTTTGAGTTATGCGCCTTACAGCACTCTTCGAGGGTCTTCAGATAAGTTTTTTCCGCGGTCACGAGGTAACCGTTTTGGGGGATGGTTGCACCAAGTGCGAGCGCAACATCGTTTTCCGTCGGCCCCATCACATCAAGGTGATCGGCGCGGATGTTGGTGATGACACCAATGCTTGACTGAATGATCTGGCGTTCACAGATGGCCTGATAGTCCGGCTTAAGCGCCATGCACTCAATAACAAGCGCATCCACCTTTTTCCGGGAAAGCCATTTGAATACTTTGATTTGTTCGTTGATGTTTGTGGGACCGCTGCGGACGATTGGCTCTTCGTGACCGTCCTCAAAAATAACGCGTGGCAATGTCCCCGTGGTTTTGCCAACCGCAAGAACACCGTTACCTCTAAGCGAAGAGGCTATCAGACGCGTTGTCGAGGACTTCCCACGGCTACCGTTCACATGGATGCGAACCGGAATCCGGGCACGGTGCCTGGTGAGGCGCCAACGCTCGAAGAATAAGACCGACACAAAGAAAAGAAGTATGGCCTCAGACACGCAAACACTCTCGCAGTAAGAGTAAGAGCTGCAATCGATTTATTTATGGGGGTCTTCTACCATATTGGCGGGGCGGAGGAAAATGGAAAAACTAAGAAGTTTCTAAGTGCAAACAAAGAACCGGAAGTCCGCAAATTTTTTTTTGACAATTTTCTAAAACGACTCCTTGAATCCTAGCCCCCTCTTGGTCTTTAGAGATTATGTGATATTCTGATAGTAACCATGAAATCCAACACTGAAAACAAACCCCCTAGCGAAGCTCAGGCCCCCTTATCTGAACAGATGAGTGGTTCGTGGTACGTTTTCGCGCACGGTGAAATCGAAGGCCCGGTTCCCGTGGCTCAGCTCTTGAGCCGTAAGGACTTGCGTCCCGAGTCGCTGATTACCTGCGACGGTTTCCACCAATGGTATCGTGCCGATGACATGAAGGACTTGTGGCATTTTATTGAAACCCTTAGCCCCAAGACCCATCAGCCTGAAGTCGTCAAAACCGATCTAACCCCGAAGTCCACAAAACGATCAGACCTGTGGGAGTTCCCGGCGATCCCCCAGAAAGTATCGACTCCTGCCGCGGATCCACAGAAAATTCGTGAAATTAGAGTCGCGTTGCGCCTGGGTGAAAGTCGTCCGGTGGTAAAAACATGCGCTGAATTTCTATTTACGGGGCGCTGGCTGTGCTGGCGTTGGCTGGATGCCCTCTCGCTCGAAATTGAAAATCACGTTTGGGAGAAGCTCCCTGTCGCGGATGCATGGCTAAAAATGCCCTTCGGCAATTTTCTCGGCTTCTATGCATTGGGCGTTCATATTCGCTCCATGGAAAAGCAAAACCATTACAGCCAAACAAAGCCGTGGCTTGGCTGTCTCCTAGCGATTTTCCCGCCGCTGGCCCTTGCTTATTTCCAAAACGCCGTTAACCATCATTGGCGTCTACATATCTGGAAAGAGCTCAAACAAAAATTGTAAGCCATCCAAAGAAACACCAATCTCCTCAATACATTTTGCAACTTACCCACAAAACCTAAGCGCCTAAAGTTTCGGACGTTTCCGCCGAAGTAACACTCGAGAATCAATTATGTTCTTGATAGGAGCTCAAAGTCATGACGACGTGGAGCCGTTACTTCATCAGTCAATTCCGCCGTTCTCTCAATAAGTTCACGTTGGCGGATATGTGGACATTGTTTCAACACATGCCTCTTCCTATGCGTTCGCAGGTCGAAGCTTGTTTAAAGGGTTCACCGGAAGGCCTCGCACTGCGCTTTCTTAAAGAGCAGCCGCGCCTGCGCGAGCGTCCCATGACACAATCATTCTGGTCTCGTGATCTACTAGAGACTCTAAACATTCCAGAAACGTTACCGCCACTGCCGACGGGGATCATGTCGCAGCTTGTGATGCAGCACAAAGTGCTTCAACGCAAAGCAGCCAAGACACCCACACCGGAAGTTCCAGCGAATGTTCGCACCGATGTCATGCTGAATGTTTTGTCGATTCTTGATCTGAAACTAGAAGAGCGTGAACGAGGATTGACTCTACCAACGAATCGAAAATCCGTTGAATCCGAGTCCCATGAGAAAAGCACACATATGTCGGTGACGCGACCCGAAATTAAAACATTTCGCATCACCCGGGATTAAGACGCCAGCGTCGTAGTTGAGGACGTCACAAGGGCGACCGTTGCTTTTAAATGCTCCGGTGGCTCAATCTTTCGAATCTGGCATTCATTAACCACCGCAAAATCAACCTCGGCATCCGTCATATGATGACGCAGGCGGTTGCGGTAATCTTCCAAAATCTCTTTCCGCTTGTTCTTTAGTTCCGCCATTGTTTCCGGGTTGCCTTCAACCGTCGCCAACTCTTCCGTGATCATCTCCTGAGATCGACCTTCCGGAATCGCCAGAAAGATAGCCGCTTTTAGGTTATCCGAACAAACAGCGATAACCTGCACCTGTTTATTTAACGGCAGCGTGCGAAGCGTATCGTAAAGAAATCCTGGGCGAAGATAAAACGCATCGCGTAAAAAGAGATGCTTGCGAACCCATTCGATACGCAGATCCCAATCGGTTCCTGGGAAAATTTCCGCCACGGAATCTTCTTTATCCAACGTGGCGCGCGATGCAAGGCGCAAGAAATAGCGCTTCTGTCGCGGTGTTGCAGCGAGCCGCACCTCTTGAAAATTATCGAGCTTCGCGGTGATGCGATCACATACAGCATGAATGTTCGGGATTTCTTGATCCAATAACTGAAAGCTATCTTTCACTTCCGCAACCGCGGCCTCACCCAAAAAGTTGAGACCGCGATCCATGCTGATCTGCTGCAGAACCAGCGCTAACTCCTCGGGGGTTCCGCTCTTAAATATGCTCTTAAGGGCTCCATCCGAAGCAGCTGTAAGACGTGACTTAAGCTGCGAAACGCGCTCGGGCAGCACCTTATCATCGTGGCGTTTGGCGGCTGTTTTGCCATGGATCATACGTGCGTGGCGAAGACCGTTTAGGATATCCGCATCGCCTAAATCTTCGATCGCTAGCCGGATCACTTCCGCCGCACTCGGTGGTAAATGTTCGATGGCGGGTGCAATACCGTCATAACCCACGAATGCGATCAGGTCGCGCACATCGACGAGGCCGGTGTTTGTGTAGAGAAGGTCCACAAGAGATTCCGCCGCGGTTTCTGGATATTCAGCGACTATCTCACCGAAATCCTTCGCCAGCTGCTCGCCCTGACTAGCCATTGCAAGTGAATGGTCGTTACGCGTCACCTTAAGAGCCATATCGGATGACATCGCTGGTCCAGGTCCCGCAAGGATTGTTTGTTCAACAGACCCACCACCTGCTGCCACGGGCTCCGCTTTCAGAGCGCCGATATGCATCCCCACGCCAGAAATGCCGCGGGAGATAAGAAACGCCGCCACAAGAAATGCCAACGTGAGCAAAAGACCGACTCCCAATAAACTCATGGGCATGTCGATAAAACTTTTTGCTTCCGCTTTTGTTGTTGGCGCGGCACCCGCAACAACCGTTTCATCACCTTCTTTGGTGGTATTCGATGTCGTTGAGGTTGTCGATGAGTTCGTCGTCGTGTTGCTGGTCGTATTGGTTGTGTTCGTTGTGTTGGTAGCGCCGACTTGATCCGCGGGTGTTTCCACTTTTACAGGTTCAGCCGTTGCTTTTAACGCCTCAAGGCGAGCCGCCTCGGGATTGAGAATTTCCGGTGGCAATGGAGGCAGCTGACTTATTTGAATCCAATCCGCGGCAGCCGCTCCTCCTAAGCTTTCAACTTCGAGAAAACGCTCAACGCGCCCCTTCAAACTCGCAAGAATTTCTGGTGACGCTTCCGCAGGAAGATCGATACGAACTTTTAGATCTTTTAAGTAATCACTTAAGTTGAAAGCAAACGGTGGGATCGCCGTGGGAACATTCAATGGCGGAATTTGTACCGAGATGTTGGCGATTGACGGCGCACCGCCCACTTGTGTGGAGCCGTGGCCTTTACACGTTATCGCAACGCATCGCCATCCTGTACTCTGGCTTCGGCAAACGTGACAAACCTTGCTGACGCTCCGATCAAAGAAGTGAAGACGGTGGACTGTAACGGTGACACCTACGAACGCTGTGCTTGGGTGATCAATGACGCTTGGCTAAGATAATCCAAATAGACTGCCGCACAAAGCGGCAGTCCTAAAGGAAACCATACGACCACTAACAATCTCGATGATCCCCCCGCGGATCATCGAGATTTTCTATTTATTCGTAATCATTCTCCCCTTCGGCAACAAAGGCGAAATCTGTTGTGGTGAGTGTGTGCGTGCCACCACCCGTACCTGTCGTTGTATCGGTGCCGCCGGTATTTGTTCCAGTACCTGTGTTGGTACCATCACCTTTATCGCCGCATCTTCCACCCTTGCCGCCAGTTCCTCCATCAGGAC
>CAYOJQ010000021.1:0-58525 GCA_964404325.1 uncultured Oligoflexales bacterium | reverse complement strand
TGCTACGAATTATTTTCTGGATTTTCTATGCGGCAAGTTCCCTGACCACGGGGGTCGCCGGGACGTGATAACTTGTGCCAGGTTTGGAGTAGATTGATATCGAGAACTTCAGGATCTAAGCGATGGAAATCGACCATGGAAAAAACCGCGCTCCGCTTATAAGAACGGGTGGTGCTTATGCACCACCACTTTATCTTTATTCAACGAACCATCAAGACCTGGGACTTAAGATGCTGCGCGATATTCGGCTTCAACTTTCAGGGCAAAACCAACACCGTACTTTGTTTGAATGGCAACGCGATCAGATACATCCTTCAGCAACTGACGCACTGCATGAAGTTTTCTGTGGAGCGCGTTATCGGTTACTTTAATCTGACCCCAGCAGCGTACTTTGAGAGCATCTTTCTCAACGATCGCGCCTTCCATATGAGCAAGCGTTGTCAAAAGGGAGATCTCAATGGGCGATGCGTAACGTTTGCCCTTAGGGCCTGAAACCGTGCGGTGACTTGAATCGATCTTGATGTCACCAAACTCGATCACTTTCTTTGCCGCTTTTTGTGCGGAGTCTTCCATGCGGAGCTTGAGGCGTGCCATGAGCTCTTCTGGAATGAGGGGCTTGCGAACAAAGTCATCAGCTCCTGAAGCTAGGGCTTGAGAAATGATGTTCTCCGCCGGGCTTGATGTGATGACGAGGATGGGGCAGAACGGCCATTGCTTACGCAGGTAAGGAATGACGTCGAGGCCACCCGACTTGCCTTCACCTAAGTGGATATCTACAAACGCCGCCACTGGTTGGTGTTGATCCGCAGTGCGCATAAGCGTTTGAGGATCGGAGAAGGTGATGGTGCGCATGCGAGTGGCTTGCTCGACAATGCGGTGTACCATTGGATCATCGTCTAGAGTGATTGTGTACTGTTCTTGGCGATTCTCTAACATTGTTTACCCCAACTATGGTTCGTTTCCACTACACACTCCTTAGTTTTCGGCGGTGCGGGGCATGTCCTTAGTTTTCGTTGAGAAATATGGGTGAAAAAACTTCGGTAATATTTGTAAGCGCTTGTTTTATTTGATGAAAAAATTTTTACCGAAATCCGCCTTGTGACAAAAGGAAGTAAGAAATTGTCAGAATCTCAAGGTTGAAGAATCGATAAGATTTCTTGAAATAGACCGTGGGATCGAGTTTGTGTCGAAATAGAAACGGCAAAGGCAGGATTGCGGGATTTTTCTGTTGTCGGTGAGGTTATTCCGGGATAATAAAAGGGTCCGGATTGCTTATTGTAATCAATAGGTTTTCTTTTCATCGGAGCGTGGCGCAGCCTGGTAGCGCACTGTTCTGGGGGGACAGGGGTCGCTGGTTCGAATCCAGTCGCTCCGATTTTATTTTTTCTGCTTTGTACCCTAATGCCCCCTAAAATTTTCCTTTCTTTGTCCATTACAGAATATGAATGTCTATAGGTCTCTTACCGGGCTGAGTCGGTTCTTGAGGCCAATGCAGGTCAGCATTTAGAAGTCGCTTGCCATTCTTTTCGATGACTTGAATTGCGTGCTGTTGATCCTCGGGCAGTGGCCTATCCTCTTGCATCAGCTCCGCAAAACCGAGCATGGTTTAACGCCTGACTGACAGTCACCGCCTTTGTTTTAGCCAATTTCAGCGAACTCTGAGAAATGTAAGACACTGTTATGTAATATTTTTTTGGTGTCAGCGCATTGGCTTAGAATTTGCTAATTCATACTTACCGGCAAACGTGCCTTTTTTAGGATCTCAAAACCCTTACTCGGAGAGCCTTTCATGCGCCTTATTTTTGCAGCGTGCGCTTTAGCATTTTTGGTTGGGTGTAATAATGCTGCACCAACACCAAAAGCAAATCGAAGTGTTAAGAGCTCTGATGCCACAACTCATGTGGGCACCCTGACAAAGCCAAGCGCAGAGGCGTGTGAAAAAGATCAAAGTAAGCTCCGCAAATCAAACTGCCCTAACGGCTCCAGCAGCTCCAAAAAATCAGGAGAAAACTGCCCGAACGGCGGCAGCAACTGTCCTCCATCCAGCGGCGATGGCAGTTGGGATGATGAGGATTCAGGAGATGAAAACTGCCCGAACGGCGGCAGCAACTGTCCTCCATCCAGCGGCGATGACAGCTGGGATGATGAGGATTCAGGAGATGAAAATTGCCCGAATGGTGGCAGCAACTGCCCTCCATCCAGTGGTGATGATGAAGACTCCTGGGATGATGAAGGATGTCCTATGGGCGGCGGGGGCTGTCCATAATTCTACAAACAGAAACGCCTCCCTGGCCGGGAGGCGTTTTTTTATTCTTACATTTGGTAAGCAAGACCGCCGGCGACTGTGACATGGTCATATTTATCTGTGCTGCTAATAATGTTACGCATGCGTACTTCCGCATTTACATCCAATTGTTTTTGAAGGGGATAGCGTACCCCGCCACCGTAATCGAGACCGAAGCGTCCAACCGTTGCATGAGTCTTTTTGATGCCTGTTTCCGAAGTTCTTTTTTCTTCCTTTGCAAAACGATGCAGCGCGAGTCCTGCCAAGGCGTAGGGGTAAACGACCATTCTCTCTGTATAGAAAAGATATTTTCCCGTGGCGCCGAGAGAGAGGTTGTCGAGGTTTACATTGTCTGATGTTAACGAGCCCGTCGACTTGCTCCAATAGTCGAGAGCGAGTCCCACCAATACATTATCCACAACCGCGGTCTCGCCATAGGCACCCACGGTAAGGACTGGGTTGCCGAGATCTCTGATATCAGCGAAACCCAATTTAACGCCGCTTGTGACACTTCCTTCTTGAGCGAGAGGACGCAGGGCACGTCGTTCTGTTTCCAGCTGTTGCGCAAAAATTGAAGTCGAAGTCAACAACGTTAAAATAACCAATATCGCATTACGACACATCATGATCCTGCCTCCAAAATGAGATCAATTTCGGAGTGGGGGATGCACTAGTTATGCCAGGAACAAATAGAGGGTTGATGGTGAGAAGTCATTCTGACGGGAAAAATAGAAAACGGACGGTGAGTACTCACCGTCCGCCTTTAATTTGGGGACGCTTAACGTACCATCGCCTTCACGGCTGAGCGTGAATTGCGTAGTTCCTGTTTGAAGCCTGAGCGAAGATTGACCATATTCGACAAGCTTTGTTTGTTACGACCCTGCAAGAAGAAGCCTTGAGGCGCCTTCATTTGCCCATCGATCAGCGTTGAATCAAAGTCGATCTTTGTCGAGTAGACAACCTTCCCCTCCGGGTCGTTAAGGCTTTCACGTGGCGCATCTTGAGCCATAAGACTGTTTCCCGTCATGGCAAACAGAAGAATCACGACAAAACGGACCATGTGAAATTCCTCCTCTACTGCAATAGACGTTCGAGATCAGAGATCTCTTCGTCTTTTGCCTTGCGTGTTGGTGCTGGAGCGGCCTGTGCCGGCTCAGAGTTATCTTCTTCAACGGCGGAAGAGTCGCCGGAATCAACGGCTTTATCAGCCATCTGCTGGATTTCGGCGTCGGAAACACGTGACTGGCTGCTGGACTGATTGCGACGAATATCTTCAATCAACGCAAACACTTCCGAGTTCTTAGCCTTGCGTGCATATCCTGTGGATAGATACTTCTTTAGAACGTCCACGGCATGATTGTAGTTCTTGCGATTCTTTTCAAGCACGGCAAGGTTATACAAAGCAAGTGGGTTATCCTTGCGACGGTCTAGAATGTCGCTGTAGATCGACTCAGCTGTTTTGTAATCGCCGCGAGCCGTTTTGATGATGGCCAGGTGCAACTTGGCGTCGTTGTGATCTGGCATCAATTTGAGCACTCGTTCAAATTCAACAGAGGCATTCGCGAGTTGGCGGTACTTCACATAAAGAACGCCCAAGTTCATGCGTACGGCGATATCAGAGGAATTTACCTTGAGTGCCGTGTTGAAGTACTCCATGGCTTCCGCGTTACGGCCTTCGCGGATGGCAATCATGCCAAGAAGGTTGAGTACCTTACTGTCTTTTGAACGCATGCCGCCTAGGTTGTTCAAAATAATAGAAGCCATTTCATAGTTACCTTTGCGGAAATAGATCTGCGCAAGGATCTTACGGGCTTCTTCATTCTTTAGATCAACGCGGAGGGCGCGACGGCAGTATTCCTCTGCCGCTTTAAATTGATTCTGGATGAGATAAAGCTGCGCAATGTTAAGCAACGTGCTGACGCGGTGCGGCTCGCTGACAAGACTCGCTTTCAATTTATCAATGCTTGCATTAATGCTTTTTTCATTGCGTAGATCAGGCATGGCCGAACGCGAGTCGGAGGACGACTGAAGTTCGACCTTCTTGCGTAAAGGGTCTACTTTGGCAATGGAGCCACCGCTTGCGCAGGCGCTAAGCGCGGCGATCAATCCCAGAACGGTTGTTGTTTTCATTATATTGGCACACATGGTGTTGTCTCCTTTTTCTAACCCGGATTACTCAGTTAGGTTCTTGATTGAGTCTTCCCACTCCATTTTGTGCGACATGTAAGCGGGGTCGGTGGATTTTTCGATCACATTCGGATGTTTTTCCGGGCTGATTTCATTCATTTTGTCATACGCGCGTTTTGTCCATTCACTGAATGTTTGGACTTCAATCGAACGCTTGTAGGCCGCTTCATAGAACTTCATTGACTCTTCCTTCAGGGGGAAGGCGACCTTTTCGATTGAGCTACGATATTGATCGAGCTCCACTTGATTTGCTTTTTGTGGCGCGGGCGCATTGAAAAGTTCATTGGCGAAGTTTTCATGCATCTCGCCCAGGCGGTAAAGTGCGGCAACAGTGAATTCACCGTTACCGATCTCGATCAGATGTTCATACTGACCGGCAAGGTCAACAAGGCGTCCTTGTTTGTTCTTAACGTCTTTCTGAATCGAATCGGCGCTCTTCACTTTGAGTTCACGGAACTTGCTATAGCCCACCTCAATGTCGTTAAACATAAGTTCCGCCATGATGCGGCGTGCTTCAAAAGCACTGGGGCCATTCTTCGCCATCAGCAGTCGCTGGAGGCTGCGGACTTCCTTGTCACCGCGGTTCTTGTCGCCATAGGTGTAGTGAATCTGTGCGACTTTTGCCTTGGCAAGAAGGTTCTGATCCACATTGTTTGATGTAGCTTGCGCGTAACGATCCCAATAACGAACGGCTTCGTTGTAGTTCTTCTTACGCTCGTTAAGAAGGGCGAGTTCTCGCAGTGCATCCGGATAAGCTTCATGCTTTGGGTAGCTAGCCACGAAACGCTCGTAGAGTTTTTCCGAGGCATCAAATTTGTTGAGACCTTTGAAAAGTGTCGCGGCATTGAATAGTGCACCGGAAGCATTTTTGTCTTCTGGGTATCGTGTGGCAAAATCACGATAGTATTTTGCCGCGTTTTCGAAATCAGCTAGAGACTCATAAGTCTGAGCCATGTTGAGAGCTACGTTTGGAATAAGCTCGGATTTTTGATAGGTCTTGAGGAGTAAATTGCCGGCATCCAACGCCTCGTCAACTTTTGCGATCTTGTAGAAATTGAGAGAAGCATTGAAAAGCGCGCGATCGCTGTTCTTATCATCAGGGAATTCCTTCTGATAAGCCAAGAACATTTGCGCTGCCTTGTCGTGTTGCTTGTTCTTTTCAAGTTCGATCGCTCGTTGGAATACGCCATTTTTAAGAGCGTCCGCGATGGTTTCTTTTAAGCCACCAGCAATGAGCTTTTCAGACTGTAGGTAGCGGCGGCTTGATGAAACCACGGCATCCCAGTTCTTCTTCTCAGCATGGTAGGTGAGGATGATCTTGATCGCGAGCTTTCCTTGTTTTGTTTCGGGAATCTCGTAACCAATTTTTTCGAAGCGCTTAATGGCTTCATCATAATGACCGTATTCAAAATAAGTCTGTGCCGCTGTAAAACGCATGGGGTGGCCAGCGGTGTCCTTCGGCAGAAGGCGTACAAAATTATCGATAACACCCACGAGTTTTTGTTTGATGCGTGGAAGCTCGATAGACTTCTCTGCTTTGCCTGCCGCAGGAAGTTTTGGATACTTTTGGGCGCCATCAAGGTCGTTCATCGCGACCACGGCATTCAAAGCCGCGTCCTTAAGATACTTGCCATCCTTCGGGCGCTCGTTTGCCACTTTCGTGTACTCGGTGGATGCCTCTTCATATTGTTTGAAGTAGTAGAGGATATCCGCGAGATAGTAACGGATCTCGTAGACGTTCTCGTTCTTTGGAAATGATGCTAAATAAATCTGATAGACTTTAGCCGATGCTTTTAGATAGTCGTCTTTCTTTTGTTTCTGACCGCGAGAATGGAAGAGAGCGCCGTAGCGGTGCGTATTGCGTTCAGTTGTTTCTGCCGCGGATTTAACAGTTTCTTGATCCTTCGCGTTTGCCGTCGTCCAGTTGCTGGTTTTTGCAAAGAGGCGGTTCATGGCCGTTAAATCTTCAACAACAGCGGTAACATTCCCTTCTTCGTCGTGAAGCTTGATGAGTTTCACGTAAATGTTCGGATTGTTCGGACGTGTGGGGGCTTCACGAAGAAGGCGTGAATAGATATCATCGGCGTTCTTGTTCTTGCCTTGCTCCACATAGATATTACCAAGGCGTTCAAGAACGTCGTAGAAAGCTTCTTTTTCGTTACGGCGGCTAAAATATTCCCATGCTTCTTGAATACGCTCTGTTTCCGCCCAAACCATGACGAGATCTTTGATGGCCTCTTGTTTGAGGTTCATGCGGCCGAACTCTTGGTTGGCACCCTTTGATTCGGTTAGGCGAACGACCAATTTGAAAGCGGCAAGGGCTTTTTCCGTGTTTTCCGCGAACTGCTTGTCGTCTTTAACCGCGGAGTTAAAATGTGACCAGCCGAGTTTGTACACAGCATATGGATACACGCGGTCATCTTTGAACTTCATCGCGGCTTTATAGTTCTGCATCGCCATTGGGACGTTGTGCTGGTCGAAGTAGAACTCACCAAGAGCCAAGTAGGCGCTTGGAATAAAACGGGAGTTCGGGTGATTTTTAATCAGCTGGTTGAAGTACAACACGGCATTGTCATTGCCCATGCGACCTAAGGTCTTCGCAAGGGCGAACAACGCTGCGTCGGTGCGGCTATCATTGGGATAGGTTGTCACGAGCTTGCGGAATGCCGCGGTACTTTTCAAGAGTTCCGCCTGTGAGCTCTTGTTATCGAGTTGCGGCTCTTTACCCTTCATGCCGCCTTTCTTCCACTCGTCGTGCTTCGCTTCCCACTCGTCGATCTCGACTTCGCGTAAGTAGTCACTGCGCTCCGCGTGAAGTTCGCCCAAACGCAGATAAAGTTCGAAGGCACGCGCCGAATTAGTCTTCTTGTCGTTAAGAAGCCTATCGACAGACGAAATTGTTTTCTGACGCAGCTTATCCGCCTGTTTCATCTGTTCAGGCTTAGCTGTTTCAAGCGTTGAGAAATAAGCCGCATGATCTTCCTGGGTAGGCGCCGCGAGCTTTGTTTTCTCGGCATGATGACGCAGTGATTGAGCCCAGGCTGTTTCCGCACCGATCGTGCAGAAAAGGATCAGCGCAAGGCTGACGCTCCAGTTTCGTTGATTTTCGTTTTCTCTAAACATGACCTCGTCCCCCAATATGCATCTTCGAGTCTTTCTCTACTTTTTGTTGCACTTTGGCTCCACGTTGATGATGTGGTAGCCAATCTCATCCGACCAAAACTCTTCGCCACTCCCACTCTTCCAGGACTGAGTGTTTCGGGCCCATCCGCGGATATTGTCGGACAAACCTTTTGTGAGTTTTGTCGAAGAGTGCAGTTCCCGACCTAATAGCTGTTCCTTCTCACTCATCAGAAGTTCCACGTAGAGGAACTGGGACTGTGAGTAGAGATCGTCGTAGTGTTCTTTCTCGGCTTTGAGTTCGACAATGAGCTGTGTGCCGAGCGCGTTTTTGATGCGGCCGGCGATGTTTTCAATGCGCTGTGCCGGAACCGCGTCACCTTTTTTGCTGCCAAAAACACCCTTGTCGCTTAAACGATCTTGTTCTTCCATAACGGTGGCAAGTTGATCTCGTAAAAGGAGGAGGGTGTCTCGTGATGCGACCGTTGCGATCACATTGCGTGGGAGACCAAGTGATTCGCTTGAAACATCGGCCACGTAGTGTTCGAACAATTGATAGGTCGTATCAGGGGTGAGCTGTTGACGCTCCAAATAGCTGTCAAGTCCTTCCATGACCTTTGTGTATGTGTCCGCAAAGTCCGCCAAGGCGTTGCGGCTGTCTTCATACCGGCACATCCAATAGTAGTTGATGGCTTCTAGGACTTTTGATTCGGGATTGAAGTTCTCTTTAAACTGCGGGCTGGCCACGCCATAGAGAGTTCCGAGTGAATGCAGAGGATGACCGCCCATGAATAGCGACCAGGATTGCTCAAATAAGGCATCGTAGAACAGAGGGCTATTACGTGTGACTTTGCGATAGTGCTGTGTCGCGCGCAAGAATTGGCGGTTTTGATAATACAGTCGTCCGAGAGCCATATTCGCGTAGTTCCACATCTCCACTTTATCCGCGTAAGCGAGGGGAGAAGCATCGCGCGTGTTTTGATAAAGAATGGACTTGAGTGCGAGCTCGGCTTTTTGGTCTTCCTTACCCGCAAGGGAGATCATTGCGATCTGATATTGGGCGGGCATGAAATAACGATCACCGAGGCGAATTTTTTTATAGTATTCGAGAGCGAGCTTGTCTTTGCCATCCGCCGCGTAAGCATTGGCGGTAATATAGTTCCAGTCGTTACCGAAGAACGGCGGATTTGTCGGAAGATTGGTGGTGCGTGCAATATCTTCCAAGATAAATTGAATGGGCTTCGTGCGCGAAACCTTCCAAAGCAACTGCCATGTGCTGCGCATGTATTTATTAAGTGGATCTTTTTCGCGTTTAATCGCGTCCGCCGCATAGGTAGCAGCGATGACGGGATAGCCCGCGTCATTGAGTAGGTCGGATTTCATTTGCGCAAGACCGGTTTGTTTATTGGCGGTCATGCTGCCTTCGTAGCGACTTAGCTCCTCAATAGATTCCCACACAGCCTGTTTACCCATGGCTCTCATGGTATAAAGCTGATACAGGCGACCCAACTCTTGATTCGGGTCGAACTGTTTTGCTTTCGTTGTTTTTGGAGCTGCCTCTAGGTTCGCTCCAGCCGCCAATAAGGCGACGCATAGTGTGAGACGCTTCATATATCTTCTCATCTGTGAGTAGAAAGTCTCTTATAAAAAGAAATAGCTCATGCCGACGTCAAAGGCGTACGAGTTCTTACGGTTGTCTTGCCCCGCACGCTTTTCGTTGAAAATTCGGTCACGAAAATCAATGCGGAACGAAAGAGATTGCCCCCAATAAAAGCGCTGCCCCGCACCAACGATGAGTGCGTTCAAGTCGCCTTGGTCGGTGTTCACTTGCGCGACGCCACCGGTTAGATACATGTCTGAATAAACAATCAACGCATCCATAAGATTCAGTTTTCCGTAGAACGGGGCGTAGATGGCATTCACTTCCGTGATTTTATGAATGGGATTGATTTCAGGATCGGGTGAAACAATCTTGTCGTCTTCGATGCGCTTGTATTCGAGGTTGTTCAACGCCTTGCGGTCGTCGGAATCTTTAATGGATGTTGTTGAGTGTTGTATTTCAAGACCTAACCACTCGTTAAAAAAGAGTGCTCCACGTACGCCGACAGAGGTCGTGTCGGTATAGGATTCATTCAAGAATGAACCCGTCGTAAAACCAATCTCTGGACGCCAAGCTTTAAGAAAATAACGATTCTGAAGAACCGACACAGGGTTCTTGCGCGTATCGCCGCGGATCTCGGAAGGTTTCAGGTCGAGTGCAAAACCCTTTGAAGGAGATACAAAGAACATCACGGCAGAGAGCAGTAAGAATTTCGACAAACTTCTTGGTTTTTGCATGGTGATATTCCTCTAAGTTATCGGAGCCGAATAAACAGACTCAGACGATAATGGTTTATTCGGTGATGTTGCCGAGAAAATTAGTTTGCCCTGTAACTGCACAAATGGAAGTGGCGCGAAAGGGTAGATTTCAATAGTCATTGAGGGGGTTTGGGCTGTATTGATTCTATCAGGAATTTTGGGGTTTCTAGCGGGTAAATTCTGCTCGGCAAAGTTTCATGTATAGATTTCGTAAGGCTCCTTATTTCCTTTTGGTGAAAATCAGGAAATATCTCTCACGGATAAGGGAGTTAGGTTGAATTTTTACTCCTGGTGGCTCCTTAGCCATGGCTGCGGCGCTTTAGTTCTTTCTCTATAAGAAGGAGCTCGCGAGCTGTCTGACCCTGAATGGCTGAGTTTTCTTGAGCGCGTCGAGCGAGGTAGGGGAGAAGGTTTTTTAACCGCCCGTATGGCATGTACTTGGCAACGTTAAAATTGTGATGGGCGAGATTAAAAGTGAGATGATCACTCATTCCAAAAAGTTGGGCGAAACTCGCTCTCGGGTCCTGTCGCGACAGATTCTTTTCAACAATGATTTGTGTGAGGAGTCGTGTTGAATACTCATTGTGTGTGCCCGCACAGATGGAAACATGTTGCCAGTTTTCCGCGCAGAATTTCAACGCGGCGTTATAGGCCTCATCTGTCGCGTCTTTATCAGGGTAAATCGGCGAAGGGTATCCCAGTCGTTCCGCTCGCGTGCGTTCTTTTTCCATGTAGGCGCCACGAACAATCTTAAATCCAACAAAACACGAATGGGCCTTTGCTTTCGCAATAATGGATTCCACATAGCTCAGACGGTCCGTGCGATACATCTGCACCGTATTAAAGACGATGGGCATCGAACGGTTATGCTTAAGCATCATGTCTTCAACGAGGGTATCGATGGCGTCTTGGATCCATGATTCTTCCGCGTCCACAAAGAGTCGCACCTTGTGATGTTCAGCCGTGGCGCATACTTTTGCAAAGCGTGCCTTGCCTCGTTCGAATTCAGCTTTCTCCGCTTCGCTCAGGGACTTTTTTGCGCTGATCTTTTCGAGTAACTCAAAACGCATGACGCCGGTGGGTTTAAAAACACAAAAGGGAATTTCCGGATGATGGCTTGCAAATTCTATGTTGCGAACATTTTCCGCGACCGTAGCGTCGAAGTCCTCTTCGCGCACAAGGCGCTCAGTGGCAAAATCAAGAATTGTCCCGATGCCGAAGCGTTTCAATTCATCAATGCGCCGTACACAGTCATTGATGGTTTCACCACCGCAAAAATGACGAAAAACACTGCGTGAAAAAAGTTGTCCAATAGGGATTCCCGTCTTCAAGGTAAAGTCGGCGACAAACGGCGCCAACTTCACGAGCCAGGATTTTTGAAATAATTTGAATAGCCGGTATGATTGCCGCAAGCGAGACGTGGAGAGATTCTGAAAGGCGATAGCCGTATTGCCAAAGTCGAGACTTTGCAGCGAGTTTGTATTCATTTCACCAGCTTTAGGGGCATGTTATCCATGGACATACCCCGTCATCTTAAAGAAGGCTGTTATATTGGCAAGCCTATTATGAGTCTTTCTCGCCGCCTAGTTTCTTGAAGGCCTGGAGAAGGTCAATGGGAATTGGGAGCACAATAACCTTCGAGTTATGTTCGGTCGAGATATCACTCATAGTCTGAAGGTATCGCAAGGTGACCGTCATGGGGTTTTCTCCCATCTTATCAGCAGCTTCTTTAAGGGTTGTTGCGGCTTGGAGTTCGCCCTCGGCAGCAATAACTTTCGCCCGTCGCTCGCGTTCGGCTTCGGCCTGGCGCGCCATGGATCTTTGTTGATCGGGCGGTAGGTCAATGTGCTTAACCTCAACGGCGACGACCTTGATGCCCCATGGATCAGTATTGTGGTCAAGGATGTTTTGGAGCTCCGCATTGATTTTCTCACGTGCTGTTAGGAGTTGATCGAGTGAATGCTCGCCCAACACGGAACGGAGATGTGTCTGCGCTAACTGGGAGGTTGCGTAAAGATAGTTCTCAACGTTGATGATCGCTTTCATGGGATCAACAACTTTAAAATAAAGGACCGCGTTCACCTTCAGGCTGATGTTATCGAGTGTGATTACATCCTGGGGTTCGATATCCATCGTAATAACACGCGTCGAGACGCGTGCTTCAATTTTGTCGACAATAGGAATGAGGAAGAATAGGCCTGGCCCTTTGGGTTGAGGAAGAGCTCGTCCAAATCGAAAAACAATCGCGCGTTCATACTCCGGAATGACTCTCACGGAAGTGAAAATGATGAAGCCAATGATAACAATAAAAGGAATTAAGCCGATCAAACTCATAAACGCCTCACTAAAAAAACTATGACTTCGGTTTTACCACAAGGGTTAGCCCGTCTACAGCATCGATCTCGACAATGTCCTTTTTAACGTAGTTTTCACCGTTTTTGGCGCGAGCCGCCCAATTTTCTCCCCAAATCGTGACGCGTCCCTCACCGTTGATGAAGTCAACGAGGACGGTTGCATGTTTGCCCACCATGGCTTCAACGCCGCTTTGACGTTTTGAGTGGGTCGAGCGAATCACGAGAAAAAAGACGCATGCGATAAAAACTCCGACCGTGGCGACAGCCGGAACCACCGCGCTCCAGGCCACACGAAGTCCCTGAACGTTGTTCGGGTCCACCAACAATATGGAGCCAATGAGAAAGCCTATGATGCCTCCGATGCCAAGAATGCCGAAGCTTGGTAGGAAGAGTTCCGCCACCATAAAGGCAATGCTAGCGGCCAAAATTAACATAGCCCCGAAATTCACAGGAAGATTGGCGCTCGCAATAAGGGCGAGAATTAAGGAGAGGCCTCCGAGTACTCCTGGAGCTAAAACTCCCGGGTGGGTTAGCTCAAAGCCTATGCCGATAAGTCCACCGATGAACAATAAATAGAAAATGTTTGGGTTGCTTAATACTTCCAAGAAGCGTTGGCGCAAAGTTTTCTCATACGAAACAAACGCCGGAGCGCTTGTGTCAAGAGTCACTGTGGAACTTGCTGTTTGAATTTGCTGGCGATTGAGCTTCCGTAGCATCTCAGTCGGATCATGCGCGATCAGATCTATGACCTTATGGCGGTATGCTTCCTCAGCTGATAATGACGCTGAATTTCTGACAAAAGAAACGGCCATCTCAGCATTACGATGGCGCATCTCCGCGATGGATTCCATGAGCGCAACGGCATCGTTGATGACTTTTTCGCTTATCTTGTCACCAGGTAAATCCCTTCCTCCAAGACCCACGGGATGGGCTGCGCCCATATTTGTTCCTGGAGCCATCGACGCGATGTTGGCGGCAAGTGTGATGAATGCGCCGGCACTTCCCGCATGAGCCCCCGAGGGACCGACCCAGACGGCCACTGGTTTTGGAGATGCTAGAATGGCTTGTACCATTCCTCGCGTTGAATCCAGTAATCCGCCCGGCGTATCGAGTTGGATGACGAGTCCGTCCAGCTTCTCTTCTTCCACCCGGTGGAGAGCGCCGTTGAGAATCTCAGCCGATGCCGGACCAATCAGGTCGATATCAACAAGAAGCCAAGTTCCCGCGTGAGCGCTTCCGCACCACAATACGGTTCCCATGAGAACTAGATAAGAAAATACTTTCCGCAACATACAAATCCCTCGCCTAATGACGTTAACCAAAAAAGGCGCACTTCATCCAGACAATCATTGGACGGGTGTCAAAGTTTTTGACGCTGTCACGTACCTATGCACAGGGGCGCAAAAACAAATCATAAATTGATTTAGCGACTTGGCGAAAATCTTACGTTTGGAATGTCGCTTGCTCTGGGAGGTCCGCGGACCTGTCGTCCTTGCTGCTGTTGTTGTTAACTGTTGAATCTCCCGCGATGCCAAAAGGTCTCTTCATGCTGCCTCAATCCTATCGCCCGAAGACGTTCGTTTTCCTAATTTCTCTTTCTGGGCTCTTTGCACTGACTGAAAATGCTGCCGCCACAGCAATGCAATCGCAGTTTGGGCTCGCGGCAAAATGGAAGGGGGCGCCTTCCAAGCAAGACAATCTTTCCAATAAAGGTTTTTTCTATAGAGAAGGAAATACCTACTACGAACGCACCGCTGAGCTTCCAAATACGGGAGAGTGCTCGCAGGTTCTCGTTGCTAACGACCGAAAGGTCGATATTTCTTACCTTCACTGTTCCGATGAGGCTCTCGCGCGCGATGGTGAGCCTGAAGAAATAACGAAAGATTTTAGCATCCCAGAAGGACTGGCTCGTCGCGTCCATTTCTGGCGTCGCGTTTACACGATGTATTCCATCAATGACTATGTGCTGCACTCTTCTGAATTTCCTGAAGTTGTTTTGGAGATTGGTCGCTACGCGGAACCAGCTCGTGAGGTAACCGCGGCGGCGAATGTGAAGCGCGTTCTTCGTGACCGCGAACGTCATTATCGTGACCTGTTATTAGCGATGCACTTCAATCGCAATGTTGGCAGTTTTAGCTTTGATCCCGTGATGCAACGTCTGGCGCGTCAGATGGCGCATATTAAAGACCCGAATAAGTTCCGTATTGTCGCCAATAGTCTTCGTGTGCAACGTGGTCAGCGCGAATACATTGCTCGTGGTATTGAACACGCATCGCGTTATCTGCCTCTTATTGAAAGTGAATTCCTTAAACAGGGCGCTCCTGTTGAGTTGGCTAAGATTGCCTTCGTGGAATCTTCATTCAATATCAACGCGGTATCGAAGGTGGGTGCCTCTGGTGTCTATCAATTCATGAACTTTACCGCAAAGCCCTACCTGCGCATCGATGACAATATCGACGAACGTCGTGACCCGATCAAATCCGGAGCCGCGGCGGCAAAATTGTTTTTAACCAACCATCGCATTCTTAAAAGCTGGCCTCTGGCGGTTACGGCGTATAACCATGGCCCTTACGGTATTCTTAGAGCTGCTAAAAAAGCTGGCAGCAGCGATCTTGTGCATCTCGTCTATAACCACTCTGGCGGTATGTTCGGTTTTGCGTCAAAGAACTTTTACACGAGTTTCTTGGCAATTCTTTCCACGATGGAAAGTCGTGAGAAATACTTCCCGGGTGTGCAGATTTCCAAGCCAATTGACTATCAGGAATATCGCCTGCCTAGCGCTTTATCCATTGCGCATCTTAGAAAAAAGTTTAATCTATCTATAGATGAAATTGCCCAACTAAACCCTGATATCGAACGCCGCCACATCGTGCGCGGAGGTCTCCTTCCACGCGGGTTCGTGCTGAAGGTGCCGTCGGATAAGACGGGCGATAGAAACGCTGCATTGGATTTATCCGGTTATGAGTTTGCCGAAGAGATCACAACCGAACCGATGGGTGAAAGCCACTATCGTTTCATCAATATGGCTCACGACCGTATTATGTGGCTGCAAGAAGGGCGATAAGAAAAATTTAGACGAGTCTACCGATAATCCTTCGCAACCCGGCCAAGTCGAAACTTCATCTGGCAATGTTGAGACTCAGTTTGAAGCTCAGGCTACCGGGTTTCGTGTTTCTTTGAAAAACGTTCCCGCGGATGCCACGAGCGTGCGTTGTAAAATCAACGATAGTGCTGAAGTGGACTGTGCTCAAGGGCTCGTTCTTCCCCCATTGAAAGATGGCCTATACCTACTGACGATGACTATTGCGACGCCGAAGGAAGGCCTTGTCCGCTCGCATCAGTTTTCGATTCTTGATGGCCAATACTATCACGGTGTCGTCACAAAAAATCCCCCGAAAAACCCAGGGCAGCCCGCGGACCCTATCGGCGCGCAGGACATTCGCTTTCAATTGAAGCCGGGCCCAACGACAGAGAAGTTCACGAACCATAGCGCTGTGCCGCGCAATAAGCCTCTTACTTTTGATTTTACTCTCGATAGCAATCAGAACTGCGTGCCGCAGTATTGGTGCAGTTATGGGCAAGATATTTGGTGGCTCTGCAACACGGATGGTAATTCCGTGGTTACCTTGGAAGAGCGGGAGTTAGCCCAGGGTTTTCAAAAGCTGCTTGTTAAAGCCAATTGCTCCACAAACAATTTCGACACCAACGTCGTTGAGCTTTTTTGGTTTGGAGTGGGCGAAAAATACCAACCTCGCAGTGTCGCGAAACGTGAAGTCCAAGGCTTCACTCATTATCAAATGGAAAAAGCGACCGATTGCCTCGACGAAGTTAGTTTTGAGTGTAACGACGGTAACGGTTCGTTTCACTCCTGTTCGAATGTTAGAATCAATCCCGCAAAAGGTTTTCAGATCCGCGTCGTTTGTAAAAAAGGCGACAAAGTTGAACGCGGACCTGTTTTTAGCGAGACATGATCATTGAGGGGTTTTTGTCATGCGGTTCGTAAGAGAAGTTCTTGTTGGTATTTGTTTAATGAGTGGTGTGGCTTTTGCACAACAGCCAGCGCCAACCAAGACTCCAGTAAAGACAGAAAAAAAGAAGGCACCGGCCGTCTCTAAACAAAAGACGCCTCAGCCAGCGGCGGCGCAGCCGCAGCAGGCACCAGCAACTGCTTCTCAGCAGGAAGCCGCGGCGCCAGCTCCTGGGTTAGAATCTCAGCCGGGGGGCGTTCCGACGTCAACACCAGGTGATACCTATGAGCAGAATCCAACAGAGTTGCAGCAGATGGCCTGCGAACTTAACGGGCTAATCAAAGCGGCGGAAGCAAAGGCGAGTCCGAGTGAGAGTGCGGATGCGCGCGCTTCTCGCGAAGCGCTTATTGTATCGAGAAAGAGAGAATTAAAAGGTGCCCTCTCTGTTTACAAGAAAGTAACAGGTCAGGCACTCAATCTTGAAACATCTTGTCAGTAACGGAGCACGCGCTCTGGATTGATGAACTGTAATCCGTATCCTTTTAAATAGCGCTGGTCGGTGTTAAAACGCACCACCCGCGCTATTGCTTTATAATATTTAGACATACCTAAGGGCTTGATTGAGATGCGCACGATTTCGTTGTCGCCAAAAATCTTACGGTCCGAACACACAAACAATCCGCTCTTCGATATGTTGACGACGCGCCCTTTTATGTAGCGGTCATTTTTATGGATGACGATTTTTGCTTTCATGCGAAAGCGAGGAGATGGACCTTTGCGCACGGTGCGTTTTTGATTTGTCGTGCGAGGCGCTTGTCCTTTGGGAGCTTGTATCGCCGAACCAGGAGTTGCCCCTTGGGATATCGTTGCTTCACGGCCTGTTTTCTTTGCATCGATGAACTCGTCCATGGATTGGAGCATGGTAATAATGGAGCGGAACTGCGCCTGAGGCGACGATGTTAAGTCCTGCATGGGCATGAGGAATCCTCTAAGGTTGAGAGTCGGGCTGTTGAAGCCCGGAGGAGAGTTCGGTTGGTTTTGGTGAAACTTTAAAATCACCTGCTAAATGCTCATGAAATCAATGTGTTATCATAAGCGAAAATACTTGCTTCGCATGCGCTGTCGGTGAATACTCGCGAAGTTCCGCCGCTAACCAAGGATTTTAGCTTGAAGACACTTATCATCATTCCCACCTACAACGAGGTGGAGAACGTACAAGCCATTACCGCGCTTACCTTTCAGGTTTCTTCGGATTTCCAGATTTTGTTTGTGGATGACAACAGTCAGGACGGTACGCGCGATGAAATAGCTAAGATGAGTGCTCGCTTTCCTGGAAAAATTCACCTTCTCGCGCGGTCTGGAAAGTTGGGTTTGGGGACGGCTTACGTCGCGGGGTTTCGTTGGGGTCTGGCGCGTGATTTTGATGTTTTTGTCGAAATGGATGCCGACCTCTCTCACAATCCCGTCTATCTCACGGATATGTTGGCATGCTTAACGCGCGTTGATGGGGTTATTGGCAGTCGCTATGTGCCTGGTGGTGGAACAAAAAATTGGAGCTGGATCAGAAAGCTCATTAGCCGCGGTGGCTCACTCTATTCAAGACTTGTCCTTGGTCTCAGGGTGCGTGATTTGACCGGTGGTTTTAACGGCTGGCACCGTCGCGTTTTGGAAAACATCAATATCGATGCCATTCAGAGTGAAGGCTACGCCTTTCAGGTGGAATTGAAATACCGCGCTCTGAAAAAGGGCTTCCACCTCGAAGAATTCCCCATCATTTTTGTGGATCGTCGCGCTGGTTATTCAAAGATGTCTAGCCGCATCGTATTTGAAGCCATTCTTCGTATGTGGTCGTTGCGCGGTCTCAAGTTATGAAAAAAGTAGCGCTTGTTGTCCAACGTTACGGTGAGGATATCATTGGCGGCGCGGAAGCGCATGCGCGCGAGATTGCGGAGCGTTTGGTGCGTGATCTCGGCTTTAAGGTAAGCGTCTTTACCACAACAGCGAAGGACCATTATACGTGGCAGCCTCATTATGCGGAAGGACGTGAACTTTTGCGTGGTGTGGAAGTTGAGCGTTTTCATGTGCGGTTCGCGCGTAATATGTTTATCTTTCGCGGCTTCAATTTCTTGAGTCGCCCGGTACTCAAGTTCCTTCGTTGTATCCCATTTTTGCGACCGTTGAATCGGGGGCTAGAGAACCTGTGGTTTCTTTTGCAGGGACCTTATGTGCCTCGTTTGTTGGAGCAGTTAAAAAAGAGGAGCGGCGAATTTGATCGCATTCTCTTCTTTACGTATCTCTACGCGCCAACGCAAAAGGGAGGAGTGGCTTTCAAGGATAAGGCCATTCTCGTTCCGACGGCTCATGACGAGCCGGCATTTTATTTTTCTCATACCCGATCTTTGTTGGATGCGGTTGGAGTAATCCTCGCTAATACGGAAGCGGAAAAGAAATTGCTCCTGCAGGTCGCGCCTGAAACGAAGCCCAAGGTTCTTGTGGCCGGCATGGGGCTTGATGAAAAGTATCTGCGTGCGGCGGGTGACCAGAGTCACAAGTCAGAACGACCTTTTTTGCTCTATTTGGGGCGTGTTGGCCGTGCAAAAGGGATCGATCGGCTCCTCGACTATTTCTCTCGTTACCGAGAAAAGTCGGGGCGTACGGATCTTGAACTGGTTCTCGCTGGTGGAATCGATCACGGGTTTGTTTTGCCAAAGATGGATGGTGTTCGTTTTCGTGGCTTTGTGAGTGGTGAGGAGAAATTGTCTCTTCTTCGCAATGCCGCGTGCATTGTGAATCCATCAGAATTTGAAAGTCTCAGCCTTCTCGCGCTCGAAGGCATGGCGCTACGAAAGCCTCTTTTGCTCAACACGCGTTGTGCGGTGTTCGCTGACTATGAATCTCGCCTTCCCTCCGTGAAGGGGTTCCATGACTTTGCTTCTTTTTGTCAAAGTTTGGATGTTTGTTTGAACGAAGATGCTTCGTGGAATGATGCTTTAAACAAAACCCATGATTGGGTTGTGAAGCAGTATTCGTGGGAGACTGTTTTAGGAATCTATCGTCAAGTGATTGCCGGTTCAGCAGCAAAATCCTGACCAGGTATTCTGCTCTCCCCAAGGACTCCTAAAAGAATATCAAAAGATTGCACCATGTCCTGGCATCTTATGTGACTTAAATTTTTGGGCTGATAAAATCGACAGTGTGGTTAGATAAAACCGACTTGGCTTGCAACTATGTGCAAATTCTTAAGAAAAATGGTGGCGAGAGCGAGACTTGAACTCCCGACCTCATGATTATGAATCATGCGCTCTAACCAGCTGAGCTACCTCGCCATTCGTTAGAAGGTGTCTGGTATAGAGATTTGGGCGGGGATTGTCAACGCCTTTCCTGTGAAGGGAGGCATGGCATCTACCATGAAATTCCGCTATGTTAGAGGCCCTCGCGCCAGCCTTATGGGCGCGAAAAGTACCTACAGGAGATGAGTTTATGAGCAAGAATGAAACCGTCATCGTTTATGCCGGCCGCACGGCCATCGGCAAAATGAGTGGAATGTTTGCTGATACCCCCGCGCCACGCCTCGGTGCAGCCCTTGTGAAAGATGCCTTGGAAAAAACAGGCATTAAGGGTGACGACGTTGACGAAATTATTATGGGCAACGTTTTGACTGCTGGTGTCGGTCAAGCACCCGCGCGTCAAGCAGCCATTTACGGCGGTCTTCCAAAATCCGTATGTGCGACAACTGTAGGTCGCGTGTGCGGTAGCGGTCTGAAATCCATCATGCTTGCGGATCAAGCCATTCGTCTCGGTGATGCCAACATCATCTTCGCTGGCGGTATGGAAAACATGACGCTAGCGCCCCATCTTTTGATGAACTCTCGTTCGGGATATAAATTCGGTCCCGTCGAGATGAAGGACCACATGCAATTTGATGGCTTGTGGGATCCCTACAATAACATGGCGATGGGTAACTGCGGTGAAATCTGCGCGAAGGAATATAACTTCAGCCGCCAAGCGCAGGACGACTATGCCATTGAAAGTTATCAGCGTGCGCGTAAGGCCATTGAATCTGGCGTGTTCCAAAAAGAAATCGTTCCGGTCGAAGTAAAAACACGTAAAGGTGCTTCGATGGTGGAAATCGATGAAGGTCCTTTCGCCGTTGATCTCGATCGCATTCCTTCTTTACGCCCCGCGTTTGATAAAGACGGCACTGTGACGGCTGCTAACGCTTCAAGTATCAATGACGGCGCTGCCATGGTTGTTGTTACAAACATGGAAACAGCGAAGAAAAAAGGTTTGAAGCCGATTGCGAAAATCGTCGCTCAAGCATCTCATGCTCAGGAGCCAACCATGTTCACCACGGCGCCGATTGGTTGCATTAAGAAGCTCTTCGAAAAGACTGGCCTGAGCGCAAAAGACATCGATCTCTTTGAAGTTAACGAAGCGTTCGCTGTTGTGGCGATGGCCGCGATTAAGACTCTCAATCTTGACCATGCAAAGGTAAACGTCAATGGTGGCGCCATTTCGTTGGGTCATCCGATTGGTGCAAGCGGTGCGCGCGTGCTTGTCACATTGCTCAATGCTTTGCAGCAGCGCGGTCAAAAGCGTGGTCTTGCAACACTGTGCATTGGTGGTGGTGAAGCGAGCGGCGTGATTGTAGAGATGCTTTAAGATCCTTCGCGTTGCTCAGGATGACGACGGCCAGGACGATGACGGCCAGGATGATGACGGCCAGGATGACGACGGCCAGGACGATGACGGCCAGGATGATGACGGCCAGGATGATGACGGCCAGGATGATGATGACACCAACGTCATCCTGAACGAAGTGAAGGATCTCTCTATTATTCAGACGACAAAAGCCGAGGACAAGATCCTCGGCTTTTTTTTGTCTCTTTTGTTTCCACTAAGGAGAGACGTTGTCTTGTCGTTTTGTTTTTTCCTCTAACCACTTGTAGGCGTTGAAGCCTTTATTCTCTCTCAGTGTTGCTTGCTTCTCTAGGATGTTATCAACGTACTTTCTGCAGCAGACTTTACATGAGAGATCAGGTGGATTTTCTTTTTTATACTGCGGATGCCTCAGACAAACGACGTTGTTGCCCATATTCCGGTTCCCCTTGCAAAAAAATCAGCGGTGCAGCTTGAACTGCCTTTGATGATGCATGGGCCATGCCACGAAAAGGGGCTAGGAAACCTTACGGTTTTGGTCGGATGATTGAGGGGTTAGCATCTTATCCAGGAGGCGTTGTGTAAAGCGTTTATACAGTTTGCGTGCAATTGTCCCGTTTTTGTCCAGCAGCTTGTTGAATCGATCACGTTCCACGACGAGTAGTTCGCAGGACGTCTCTGCCACGAATTTTACCTGGGACGGGTAATCCACTAGAAGCCAGAATTCGCCAAAAGTCGCTGGGGGATTCATGGCATCGACCTTTGTATCTTTATTCTGCACGAACTTATGGCAGGCGACCTTTCCGGAAAGGATAAAGTACACTCCCTCGGGATCCGCTTTAAAATCAAGAATGGTGTTGCCCGCATCGTAGTGTCTTGAAGTGCCGATTTCCCAGATCTGATTTTTTTGGCGGTAGTCTAGGTCCTCAAGGAAACTGGCCTTGTGAAAGGGAACGCGGTTTTCATCCGCATGAAGGGGTGCAAGTTCCCAAATACCCGTGGCCGGATTCACGGTGCTGAGCCCAAAATCACCGTCCATTACGACGGTGGCTTCATCGGTGGGGAAGTCGCCTTGGTGCATGGCGACGGCGGCAACATTTGTTTCGTTCATGACAAATGGGTTCACGCGCTCGACTTTTGTGGCGGCCTTACCGTTAGGTGCTTTTGCGGTGTTGCGAACACGTTTGTTATTCTGCAATTTCGCGCGCATTTCTTCGACCCGGGCATCCAAATTGCCACGTTCAAAACAGTAAAGCGCTCGCTCGAAATCCTCACTGCGAGCAAATGCCTCACCGCTTTTTTCGTATTCACCGAGGCGTTCATAAACCACGCCTGAATATTCGTAGTGTGATACCGCGTTGAATAGATTCGCTAAGTTGAGGCTCTCCACTCGCGAAAAATCTTGTTTCGCTAGAAGCTGTGGTCCGACGTCTGTTGTACAGCGAAGATAAAGATCCGCGGCTTCACGTGTCTTGTCTTGTTTCACCATCTCGACGAGCATATCGAGGATATTGGTTTGTCCAAGCAGTCGATCCACGGATTGGGCGTCAAGGCGGGCTTCACTCAAATAGCGGCGTAAAGCCGCCATTTCGATTTCATCCAGCTTGAGCATGTCGATTTCCGCGTTATGTCTCAATAGATCGCGGTAACAGCGAATGGCGTTATCATCGTCACCCGCCAATGCGTAGTGGCGTGCAGCGAGACGTGAGTTATTTAGTTTTTCAAAACAAGCGGCGGCTTCCGCGTTTTGGCTTGCGGCGATGAAGTTTTGCGCCGCACGCTGCCAGTCTCCGTATTCACGGGCGCATCGTGCAACTTCAAGGGGCATCTTCGCCAGCTCAAAACAGTCGGCGGCGCTTTTGTATTGTCCGTGCTGGGCGTATAGATGAGCCGCGCGGTTAGGGCGATGAAGACGCAAAAGAATATTGCAGGCTTCTTTGATGAATCCTTCTTTCTCGAGATACGAAATCGCTTCGCGGTGGCAGCCGATGGATTCCAAAAGCTTAGCGCCACCAATCACATTTCCACCGCGGATCATGTTTTGTGCTTGGTTGAAGATGTGTTTACGATTACCAGAAAGAGCATCGTGGTCAGAGCGGCGTGAGGAGGTATTAAAATTACCCTTTGATGATCGCGCCCAAATGAAAATAGCGCCAGCGAGCAAGACGAGTCCGCCTGCGAGATAAGGGTGCCATGCTACAGGCACCATGCCCCAATATGTAAGGATAGTTTCCATCAGCTAGCTTTTCGGAAGGATTCCAGAAAAATTAAAAAAGGATTGAGCTCTTTGGCCCAATCCCTTTCGGCAACTTGCGAGAAAGTGGAGGAAAGTCTTAGAGTCTGTAGCGTATGCCAACCTCTAAGTAGGAATCACGAGAGACTTCGGCTTTTTCCTCGCCCTTGTCGTCCAAGACCACTTTGATTCCTGGTGAGAACGTTTGTGATATTTTTAGGCTGAAGTTTTGATTGAGATAGATGGCGACACCGACGCCATAGTTGGGGAGCAGGGGGATCACTTGTTTATCCTCGGAAACCTCGCCGTCCACGTTGATGCGCAGATAGTACTGGTGACGTGCGGCACCGCCGAAAACATAAGGCGAAAGGACGCCGTTATACAAAATAATGGCTAGGTTGAGAGAGTTGATCGTTGCTCGCGTATCGCTCTCGAATTTCGTGTAAGCCCGAGTTCCGTTCATCAGGGTGACTTCGCGGAGGCCCTTTTGCGTTTTGTCGGAGATACGGTGACTCAGACCCAATTGAAAATGCTCACCAAGATCCATGCCAACGGATGCTGTCACCGCGTTGTCCTGCTGCGCGACAAGTCCAGCGGAGCTGTTAGAGCCGGAACCGGATAGATCGAGACTGAACCCAGCGAGCGCCTTACCCGGCAGCAAGGCTGCCGCAACCATCAGGATTTGGTAGAATAGCCCACGGGTTTTTGCGAATGTTAAAACCATAGTGTGAGTTGCTCCTGGATGGAGTTTTATAGAATGAGCTTTAGGGGGGATTCCCCTAGTATAACATAAGATTCATCGGGTCATTTGTCAGGGGGCTGAAGTGGGCAAACCTTACCGACGTTGCGTAGTTGCTGTGGTCACAGATGAAAAAGGTCGCTTTTTAGTAGGAGAAAGAACACGTCAGCCGGGAGCTTGGCAGTTTCCTCAGGGTGGTGTGGAGGACCAAGAAACGCATCGCGAAGGCCTTTTGCGAGAACTCGCGGAAGAGGTTGGATGTGGTGAGGTTGAGATTTTGCGAGAAGGTCAATCTGATGTGACCTACGATTTCCCACCGGATTTAGACGTTCCCATCGCCGCACATTTTCGCGGACAGACACAAAAATGGTTCCTTGTTCGTTTTCGTCCAGGATTTGGCCCTCAGCTTGAAAAGAGTGATGGTGAATTTCAGGCGGTGCAGTGGTTAAAGCTTGAAGATGTTCTTCCACTCATCGTTCCGTTTAAACGCGATGCTTATCGTGATGGGTTAAAGAGCATCGGTCTAAAGGAGGGTTAAGATGCCAAGGTTGGGGCTTATCAATATATTGATTGGTTTTTCGGTTGTTGTGATAGCCGCTTTTGCTGGTGTCTTCAATGCGCAGTCCATGACTGAGGGCTTTCTGCGTGATCAAGCGATGCTCGGCAGTTGGGAGCAAGTTCTCTCTAACAGCGCTCACGGACATACAAGTCTTTTTGGCTTCCTGCACATTTTTTTCGGGCTGACGCTGATGTACAGCGCATTACCGGAGATGGCGAAACGTTTGCAGACGATCGGCTTGTTTTGCGGTGTTGTTGCCATGGGCCCCCTCATGTTTGTGAAGGCCTTAGCTGGACCCAGCGCGACGACGGATAGTTTGAGTTTAGTCATTGGCCTTCTTCTTTCGCTCGCACTGCTCAGCCTGGTAGCTCACTGCACTGGTGTTGCATTGCGACTGTTGAAGAGAGGTTAGGGATGCGTGTCGTTAGTCTTGTGCCTAGCACGACGCATACGATCTGTGCTCTGGGCAGGGGAGATTGGTTGGTCGGGTGCACGCAGTTCTGTGTGGACCCGCCAGGTTTGCACCGACAAGCGACAATCATTGGCGGCACCAAAGATCCAGACCTTGAGAAAATCAGTGCTCTGAAGCCAGACGTTATTTTCACCAACCATGAAGAAAATCGTTATCCCGACATTGAGTCCTGTAAGAAGATCGCGAAAACCGTGGTGGATTTCCCGCGCTCGCCCGCGGATGTGCCGGCCATGTTGGAAGCGACCGGTGCTTTATTGGCTGTCGGTCAGGTGGCGAACACAATGGCGCGTGAAATTCGAGACCTATGGCGCGATGTGACAGCGCAGACATCCACGAAGAAAAAACGTTTTCTCTATTTGATTTGGCGACAGCCGTGGATGGCCGTTGGGAAAGACACTTACATTTCCCGATTTCTTGAGGCTTGTGGCTGGGAGAATGTGTTGGAAACAACCGAGCGTTATCCAACATTGGATTTCACTCAGGGTGTGCCTTCTTCTGTCGATCAGGTGTTCTTTTCAAGCGAGCCATATCCGTTTCGCAAACGAGATGTCGCCTTCTTGAAGAAGGAATGGATGGAAATGCCGGAGGCTTGGTGGATCGACGGAAAAATTTTGTCATGGCATGGGGCCATGACAAAAGAGGGTTTGGAAGAAATGTTGCGATTAAAAAAGGGTGGGGCGCAAAAACTTATGCGGCCCCTTGATTTGCCGGCTGACGGAGTTGGGTGAGAAGCTGTTCAACGCGATCACGCACGGCTTCATCTTTGAATTGACGAAGGTTTGGTTTTTCATCTTTGATGAGTTGTAGAAACTTCTTTCGATCCGGCTGGATCTTAATTAATTCCTTGTAAATATCGCGGTAACGCAATCCCGATGCAACAAAGCCATGGAGCTCATCAATGGAAAATGGCTTCTTGAGGAAACCATCGGCTTTGGTTTCCACGGCTTCGGTTTGACCCTCATCCAAAAGAGCGCCGCTGACCAAGAACACGGGGATTGAAGGATCATGGGCGCGAACCTTCTTCAACAGCTGAATGCCATCCATGCGGGGCATGCGAATGTCGCTAATGACCAGGTCGATGCTTTTCTCCGCGAGTGTTTGAATCGCCTCTTTGGCGTTTTTAACCACGATGATGCGAGAGAAGAACTTGTTGAGATGTATCTTGAAAAACTTCAACAAGGTCTCATCATCGTCGATGACGAGAATGTAAGTTGTTCGATCGTAGGTCACTGTTGGGTTCGACATGACAGCCTCGATTCTTTTTTACGGTCTCAACTCTATCGGCTGAAAAGCAAGTAACCTGAAGGCGGGCGTCTTTATGGATGGGAAAAAACGCTGCCCTTAGCTTTGTTTTTACATGGACTTAGCCATGGCATCCTTTAAAGTCTCAATCTGCAGCTTGGCGAGACCGCGTAATTCTTCATTGCCTTCCTTGGCTTGAATCACTTCGTGAAAGAGACGTAGGGCTTCATTGGAACGTTCAGCTTTTTCAGCTAGCAGAAGCGCTAGATTATACCTGGCATAGCCGTTTTCGGGATTGATCTCGATGGCGCGAGCAAGATGTTGTTCCGCTTCGGAAAACTGTTTCTGCTGTTTCAATAGGATGCCAAGGGAGACTTGAGCTTCGACGCTATCAGGAGCAAGAGAAGCGGCACGCTCCAAGTCCACTTTCGCTTGTTGAATATCACCTTGCTGCAGACTTAGATTTCCGCGATTAATCAGAGCCGGAAAGAACGTCGGGCCAATCGCGAGAGCCTTCTCGTACCAGGACTTCGCATCATCAAATTGTTTGCGCTGTTCCGATGCGACGCCAAGGAGATTGAAAAGGCGTGGATCTTCTTGGCCGCGGTCAATGCCTCGTTGAAGGATAAACACCGCTGCTTCCGAGTTTCCTTGATTGAGATAGCTGTTTGCAAGGGCCGCGTATGCGGGAGAGAAATTCTTATCAGCAGCAACGAGCTCGCTGAGGATCTCATGCGCCTTCTCGTTATCTCCCGTGGCGAGCATCGCTAGTGCGAGGGTGTACTTAAACTGGTAGCGAACACCTTCTTTTGGTTCTGCTTGGGCGACAATCTTATCGCGTGCGGAAGCTAGATACTCAATGGATCGCTCCGGGCGATGCATGCGTAGATAAAGTTGCGATAGTTCCATGATTCCATCAACGTTGTTCTCGTCACGGCGTAGAAGGGCGCGATAACTCGCTTCAGCATCTTTTAGTAATCCTAATGCCGTTTCCGCCCGAGCTTTCTTCAAAAGAACTTCAGGGCTTTCACTGTCTTTCCAGAATGTCAGCTGTGCGGCGATTTTCTGTCGCTCAGCCGTGTTTGGTGTTGGCTTAAAAAGCGTCTGCCATTCTGGAGAATCATTCTTTGCTTGAGAGCTTTCTGTGTTCGAATCCTTTTTAAGGTCGATATCGAGCTTTTGCGGATTTGTTTTTGTTGTCGCGCATGAAACGCCACATATCACAAAGAATAGGAGCATCCATTGAGACTGTTGCATTATAGGCTCCATTGATTAGGGAGATACTGACCTGTCGCGGGCGGTAGCGGTTCACTGGATGTTGAGGTCGAGGTTCCCGTGAGTCCTGTTAGCTTCAAGTTTGATTTCTTAACCCAGACATTATCGCGAAGGCGTTTGTCCGCAACGTTCGCATTCAAGACATTTGTGGAATGGGATTTCTTGGCGATAGCCTGTAGCGTGTTAGCAGTCTGTTCCCATTCCTTTCGCTGTTGGAACGACATGTCCCACTGCTCTTGGCGAGCAATCGCGGTGATTTCGTTAGCGAACTTCTCCGCTGCTTCGCCTAAGGTATATCTGCTTCGTGCGGACCATTCAGGGTCAAGGCTCTTTGTGGCTTTGTCATACAATTGGCTCATGGATTCAAACATCTTCATCTTCGTGAGAAGTTTTTCATCCATCTTGCCGCGCCGCTCCGCCAAGGAATAGTCCTCAAAAGCTTCGCGTTTCTCTTCACCAACCTGAAAACTTGTTTCGCCGGCGATCCGTGAATAGTCGTCTTGGGACAATTTGTCCTTACCATCTTCCGCGCGACGTCCTATTTCCGCAAAGAGCTGCAATGCGCCCTTCTCATTTCCGGATGCGAACTGCGCTCGAGCTAGCAGTAGTTCTGAGTCAAGGCGCTGTGCGAGCTCGCGGCTATGGTGCATGCGATCTTTTGCCATTGCTTGGGCGAGGTCAGGACGTTTTGCTCGCTCGTAGTAGTCAACAGCTCGGGCATAAGCGGCAACTTTGAGTTCCGATTTGTCCGTGCGTTCTGCCTGAAGCTGCGCGGCTTTCGCGGCGTTAAGCCAATTGTTTTCCGCGTCAGAAAGTTTTTCCGCTCGCTCAAGGCTTAACTGCGCTTTGGGGTGACTGGGGTTTTTTGTGCCCATGCTCAGATAGCGCTGAGCGGCTTCACCAAAGCGTAGTTGATACTCGGACGATCTCGCCAACAAGTAGGCCATGTCTCCCGCGACGGCACTTCTTTTTGCTTCGAGATAGTTTTGCGCCGTCTTTTCCGCTCGTGACCAATTCCCAGCTATGGCAAGGAGATAGGCGCCATCGCGGTTGAGACGATCCCAATCGGGGAGATCTTTAAAACGTTCGGTATTCTCAACAAGAATATTGGCAGCGCCTTCAACGTCACCGAGTTGATTAAGGCGTTCGCTTTCGTCCACAAGACCTTTAGCGAGAATGGCTTTTAGCTCGCTGCTAAGGCCAGGTTCCCAATCGTTGGTCGCTTCATTGCTAAGGAATCGGCCGGTGATGGCGACCACGTCAGCAGGCTTTCCTGTTTTCACGGTGGAAAGAACGAGACCGCGGATGGCAATCGCGCGTTGAGTTCTTGTTGGTTGAGAGACGAGCGCTCTTTCCCAAAAGCGACTTGCCTGAGAGTAGCTCTCGTGGTCGCGATTGGCGGCCGCGGCGATTAAGAGAAGGTCCACAGTGCGTGCGGATTCGTCCTCGTTCCCCTTTGGAAAGCGGTTGGCGTACTCTTCAACACTTTCCTCGAGAAATCGCAGTCGCTCCACGGTAATGCCGTCCTGAGATGGGTCTTTCCCGGCGGAAACAGTCTGCGAGAATACATAGCGCCATCTTTTTTCTCGCGTTAAAGCAAGCTGGTAGGAAGACATACGAAGCATGTCTTCATTCAACTTTTGATCCGTCATCAATTGGCGGTAATGAGTTTCCGCAAGCTCGAGCTTATCAGCGAAAAAGTAGCAGTGAGCAATGCGCATGCGTTGTTCATTAGCTTTGGCGCCTGTGGGGTCATGCTGCAAGAGAAGATCATAAAAGGAAGACGCCGCGATGTAGCTTGGAACGTTTCCTGTCGCGAGACCTTTCTGGTAATAGAAATCAGCGGTTTTTTCCGCTGCGGGAAGAGATGTCTCCTCCATGGTCTTTATCGCCGCGAAATCCTCATGATGGCGCGTGCGCCATAAGCTTTTCGGGGGAAGCATGAGGGCGAGTTTTTCGAGCGCCGCGAGTCGCGGTTCGTCCCGCTCGTCGCCGTATGCGTCCGCGAGGGCTGAAAGCACTAATGGCGTTTCGCGATTTGTTGGGTATGTTTCCGCCGCAGTCTTGCCAACAGCAATCATTTTTTCGCGAGCATCAACGCTCGAATAGCGTCGCATGATTCTGAGAGCCACGCTTGGACCGGCATAAATGAGTTCTTTTCTCTTTAGGACAACGAGAGTCTGCTGGATGTTGTCATTCTCATAGAGGGCATTTGCCAAGAGATCGATCGCGTCTTCGTCCATCTTCTGACGTTCGGAGAGATTGAGATTCTGACGACCCGGTGTCAGAATTTGTAAGGCGGTTTCCGTGGCCGTTTTTAGGTCAGCGGCACGGTATGCGGCCCAGGCAACGCGGTATTGGATGCGAAGCTTTTCGTAGTCTTTTTGTGGAATATCGACGTTATTTAGGACACGCAAAGCCTTCTGATAGAAGCTCAGCGCCTCCTTTGCTTCGTCCTGACGGAAATGCACATCGCCGACGGCCAGCGCCGCATGCACCCCGTACATTGTGTTTTTTGTCTGTTTCGCGAGTTTGGCCCAAATGCGGTTCGCTTGATCCTGACGACCCAATTGTCCTAGAAGATAAGCTTGCAGATAGAGAGCTTCGTCTCGATTGGCGAAGTCGGTATGTTTTTCCGCGAATTGTTCAAAAAGGGTAATGGCCGCGTCTCTCGTTTCCTGCGCGAGCGATTCATCTTTGACCGCATAGTGATCAGCGAGCCGAATTTTAACATGTATGACGTTGAGATAGACATAAGGAGATTGGTTGGTGTTACCGTGCTCAGCCAAAATGTCGATGTACCGCTTCTCTGTTTCTTTCAATAAAGCAAGTTGAGATGCATCGAGCTCTTTTTGGCTTTTGTCATGCTGCTCGCTGAGTGATTTCCAAGATTGTTGGAATTTGTCACTTTGATCCGCGAAGGTTTTCTTTTCATAGGCATCGAAGTTTTGCCAGTATTGACGAAATGCACGCATGGCTTGATCTTCTGTCGCGAGGGCAAAAGATGAAGTCGAAAGAGAAACAATAAGTGCGATGCGAGCTAATTTTGCCATGGTAATGACGCTCCCTGTTGCAGGTTTCTCAGGTTATCCTGCAGCATTTGCTGTTCGAGCTCATATTTACGATCGACTTCTCCTTTTTTCGCATTTTCTTTGTCGTATGCCAACCATTCTAGGTCCGCTTGCCATTTTTTGTGGCGGGCAATGCGTTCCTCAATCTGATCTTGGTAGTAAGCAACGATTCCTTCGGCGTTAATGCTGAGAGTCGAGCCGACCTGACGATTCAGGGCAAACATTCGTGTGGCTAGCTGATCGTAGCGCATAATGTGACCCTCCGTGGAGGTCGCCATCATCTTAAGCTTCTTGTTGAGGACCTTGTCTTCCTGGGCGAGTTGCTCATAGAGCCCCTTTAGGACGAACTCCCACTGTTCCCAAGTTTTGTGCAGGTCTTCCATCATAAAGCGGCTTTGCGGGTTTTTCACTCGATTACGATAAGCTCCCGTAATGGCGCTTTCTTCAAAAAGGCTTGTTGCATATTGTCGAACACGGCGCATGAGAGGGCGCTGCGGCCCGAATTCAGCCATTGTTTGGATCTGCTGCGCGCGTACCAGTTCCATGGCGCGGGAGGCTTGTTCGAGACGCAATGCTAAGTCCTGTTGTAGCTTTCTAAGACTGTCGAGCTTGGCCTTGGCTTCCGCTGGTTGGCGAACGAGAACCTCGTTCATGAGACCCGCGACTTCAGCTTTTGCCATAAGTAGCTTTTCCATACTGGAGCTCATTTTCCCTTGGAGCTCGGCAAGACGTGCGTAAGACTGCCAGTCACCGCGTGTGGCCCGAAGTTTAGCCGCGGGAGAAAAAAGCATTTGCCGGCGCTTCTGAGATGCAACCAGCTCGGCCTTTTCCTTCTCGGAGAGTTTCTCTTGGAAAAGTTGGAACTCAAGAGCCGCCAAGCGGTGCCCCACATCAAGTCCTTCTTCCAGGTATTCTTCTAATTGTGCAAAGCGGGCTAGCTCCGCGGGTTGCAAGTCACGGATATGTGCGGCGCCCACTCCGTAAAGCAGCGAGCGGCTGTCGTTACGCACGCGCCCAAGACGATCTTCTAGCTGCGCCAGTCGATTAAATAGCTGAAGGGAGCGAGTGACCACCGGAGGCTGGACAAGTTGTCCTTCCGTTCTTTCCGCTAGCTCGACGAGATCGCGATAGTGCGGCTCCTGAGGTTTTTTGAATTTTTGTCGTACCCATTCCTCAAGACGACCTAAGTCTTTGTCTCCCACGGCAATGGTTTCTTTTGCTTTACCCCATTCTCCCGCTTTGATGTCTAGATATCCCTTGATGGTATTAATCAAGTGGAGTTGAGGATGCCGTGGGTATTTTTGCGTGAAAGCTTGTGAGAGTTCTTTCGCTTTCGCAAAATCCTTGAGCGCGACGTGCACGTAAATATTTTCAAACATTGCGTCTGCCGCCGCGGATGAGTCAGTCGTAACGGATTCATAATGCTTTTTGGCGAGATCGGGCTTTTTCTCCACGATGGCGATACGACCCAAGCCAATATGAGCCAAGTCACGATAGTCTTTGGTCTCATCTTCCTTCATGGCAATACACTGATCGAATTCACGCTGAGCCTTTGAAAAGTCGTTATCTTCCAGCGCGAGAACACCTATATGGTAAGTAGATCCAGCTTTGAGGCGCGGTGATTCCGTTAGATTGCGCGCTTCGCGGAACCAATTGAGAGCGAGATCCTTGCGACCCGCCTTCGCTAGATTTAGTCCCGCGTAGAAGAAGACTTCGGCTTTTTGTTTCTGACTGATACGTAATGAGGCCAGAGGAGCTAAAAGCGCGCTAAGCTGAGCGTCGTTGTTTTTTGTAAGAGGAAGAAGTCGTCTTAAAACGTCAAGAAGCTCGGTTTCACTTTCCGCCGGTCGTGTCATGTAGCTGGCAAGAAAGTTTTGATAGGCCTGACGCGCTTTCTCCGTATCGCCAGCTTCTTCGTAAGAAAGACCTAAAATACGGTGTGCTTTGAGATAGTCCTCACCGCTAGCAGCCTGGGAGACAGCTAAAAACTGTTCAAGCAGAGCAATGGTTGTGAACCATTCTTTTTTGGCGAATTTTTCTTCACCTAAACGCAGCAGACGTTTCGCCTGCTGTGGCTGAGAGCCTGGGGTCTCCAAGCGAAATAGCTGATCGCCATTAAACTTATGTTTTAAGTTTTCGAGGCGGTAGAGGGCGTACTGAACCTCGCGCTCAGGCGGCATGAGGCTGTCCGCCGCAACAGTTTGCGTCAGTTCTGGTTTTGGCGTTTCGGCTGTCTTCGATGCTTCTTCAGCCCAAAGATGAGTAGTGAAGAGGAGAAGACCGAATAATAGTGCTCGATGCATAAAAAATGCCTCTATTTATTCTCGAGTTTCGCCTGCGCTTTTCCTTGGCCTGCTTCTGGTAGCTCAACCGTGACGCTCCAGTTCTTTTGGCTTTTGCCCTCAGGAACTTCAAAGTCAAAGGTCTCGTCTAAGTTCCATGCGGCATCACTGTTAGTCTTTGGAGCTTGTTCTTGTTTCATAACAAGACGTGCTTCGTATTCGAGCTTATGTTTTCCTGGTTGCAACGGGCCTTGGAACAGTGGCAATTCGCTGGGGCTTTGCCAAAAACCTTGACTGCCCGCTGTTTCGTAGATGGTAAATCCGTCGAGCTTTACACGCAGTGTGCGGAACGAAGCGCTCCCCTGACTGAATCGTGTGGTGATGAATACTTGCCCCGTTTGTGCCGCTTGTTGCAGAATGGCCTGGCGACTTGTTTGAACGTCTCTGGAAAGATTTTCTGTTTCTTTTTCCAAAGAAACGATCGCTTTCTCAAGCTCTTCGAGTTCACGGAGCTGAGGCGCTTCCGCTTTTATCTCTTGTCCTTCGTAATTCAGACGTGTTGTCTGGGAAGGTGAAGATGTCTTCACGGGATCTTTATCAAAGCTGAGAGTGCCTTCTTCGCGGCGCAACAGTTTTTGCTCCAAGCGTTCTAGAATGGCTTGAGAAGTATCGCCGCTATTTTTGTCCACCGCGGAAACTGTCGCGCTGCAGCAAACAGCGACCACATAAATGCTTCGACGAATTATTGTTTCCACACCGACGTCCCCTTATTTTGCGGTTTTGGTGCATAGCTTATTTTACTGAAGGCTCGCTCAACAGAGGGAGCGCTCTCCTTCGGAACAGTAAGCACGAAATTGTTTGGTAGAGGCGTATCGCGATGCTTGCTAAACGCGCTCGCCTTGAGACACTGGTTGTATTTCTGAATGGTGTCAGCGCTCAGATTCGTCATCTCAATGACCTGCGAGATGGTCATGCGTTTTGGCAGACGGATATGTCGAACGTTAAGCGGATTCGCCGATTTATCTTCATAGTGATAGTAGTGGGCGTTGTACACATTGCGTGCCGCGATAAATTCACCGTAATAGTTACGACTGGCGAAGCCAAACGTCGGCGAACGGAAGGAGCGGATGATCTGATCCAAATCCCTTGTCTTTAGATTTTTCACGGCGCGTTGAATGCCAGCTGTGCCGTGATTGTATGCGGTGACCGCCAAAGGCCAATTCTTCAAAAGATCGAAATTTTGTTGAAGTAGCTTTGCAGCAGCCTGCGTGGCTTTGAAGGGAGAGTTTCGTTCATCGACAAATGGGTTAAGGACAAGAAAGTGGTGTGCCGTCTCCGGCATGAATTGCCAAATTCCCGATGCCCCTACCTTGGACACCGCGTTAACATTGAACATACTTTCCACAAAAACGATGCGCGTAAGATCGACGGGGAGACCTTTTTCCCGAAATGTTTTTTCCATGTAGGGGAGGTATTTCTTCGCCCGAGTCACGGCGATTTTGAAATCATCCGCAAGACCTCGTTGTGCTCGCAGTTGCACTTTTCCCGCCAGCATATCGGCTAAGGCCGACTTGTCTTCGCTATAGACCTGATGAACACGTTTCTCCATGGCTCCGGCGCGAACTGCGGACGGGCCTTCCTTTCTCAACCTCGCCAACGCCTCTTGATAGCGCTTCATATAGCGCTGAATGACGAGATCCATTTCTCGGCGGTTATAGGGACGACCGTTTTTAAAACGATCAGCAAAGACTTTGAAATCGATGATGTCGATCACGATATGAGGATGTAAAGCATCGTGGATCACGATGGAGCTTGCTGGGTAACGCTTAAAGATAGCTTCCCAAAAACGAGCCTGCTGACTCACGGTCGGAGGAACGGGGAAATGATGAACACGCACTTCCGCAAAAAGAGGTGCGCAAAACAATAAGGTAGCCGCCGCCAATGCGGATAGACCCCTGGTCAAATTGAGCCAGCCGGGGCGCATTATCAAAGATGTCTCCTAGTTAAGGGTCTCCCTTTAATTGTAGCGGTCTTAAGGAGGTCCTCGCAAAACCGTCAAATTCTTGGCTTCGTGATAACTGACTGTTTTTATTGGGTTGGATTTCATAGGGGCGTGAGTAATTATATATAGATACTAATAGTTATTTTAAGAATTAATAAAATATCGTTGATTTTTTTAATTGCATTGGTATGATCCGGGCCGATTTGAAAACGACTTGAACAAGCGGACGTAAATCCCAGTGAGGGGTTTCTTAAAGAGAGGGACCAATGCGGGCCTTTTTGTCTCTAGTTGCCATGATTTCCTTGGCTTTTGGATCGTTGTCCTGTGGCAACTACCATGAATCCCATGTGAAAGAGTACCGCCTGTACTTCGACACGCGCGATGCCCGCGTTATCAAAGAAGTGAAAAGTCTTATCCACACTTACAACCGAGACGTTGGTTACGATGTCCTCCATTTTGTTGATACCCCTGAAGAAGCCAATTCCACGGTCTTATTCACCCGTGGGCTGAGGGAGAGCGAAGGGAAGCTTGGATTTGGGCGATGGGAAACAGAGATGTACCAGGAGCCTGATTTCCGCCGGCTAGAAGGTAGGACTCTCGAGAGAGTCATTACGTACAGCATGGAGCTTGAGTTCGACGTTGGTTTCTTCGAGGAAAGATTGAGTCTCCCTCCTTCTAATCCAGAATGGCATCGTCTTTATCTTTTATTTTGTCACGAAGTCGGGCACGGCTTACAAATGGCTCATGTGGACGACGAAGATAACGTGATGTATCCCGTGATCAAGAGTGCGGAGTATGTTCGTTTTGATGCTTATTTCGCTGCCGTCAGAGCTTTTCTCCAAAGCACCTAGCCATCAATACGCATTGCGCCCAAATACAACTTCCTCGACGGTTTTGAAGAGGATCTTGATATCCAGCCATAGAGTCCAGTTTTGGATGTAATAGAGATCGCATTCAATGCGCTTTTCAATGCTCGTATTTCCACGCCATCCGTTTACCTGCGCCCAGCCAGTCATTCCCGCCTTCACCTTATGACGAAGCATATAGCCCGGAACGTTTTTGCGGAATTGGTTCACAAAAACAGGTCTCTCGGGGCGTGGTCCCACAAGACTCATTTCGCCACGCAAGACATTAATGAGCTGAGGAAGTTCATCAAGGCTTGTACGGCGGAGAAAGCGTCCCAGCCACGTCGCGCGATTATCTTCGGCCGTAGCCCAAACAGCACCCGAATTGCTTTCCGAGTCGATCGGCATCGAACGGAATTTCAAACAATCGAAGGAGCGGCCATCAAGTCCCATGCGTTGCTGGCGATATAAAACCGGCCCAGGAGAACTGAGTGGTACCAAGATGGATATCACCAGCATCGCGGGGCTCAATACGATCAATCCAAAGAGAGCGCCGGCAATGTCCATGGCTCTTTTTGCCAGGGCGCCAAGACCCTCCATGCGATTTTGATGCATCGTGATGAGGGGCATACCACGCACCATGCCGATGCCGGCGGAGAAACGTGAGTAGCGCTGCAGGTCAGGAATAAGATTGATGTCGTAAACCTGGTCAGCGATGGTGCTTAGATGTTCTTCCAGAAAATGCGAAGCGGCGTGCGGAAGAGCGATGTAAATAGATTGAAATGCGTGTTCCGTAAAAAAACTTACCCAGTCTTCTGGTTGTTCTAGAACGATAAATCCGCGATTCCGACAAAACTCTTTATCCTCGGCGCGATGGGCTTCATTCCCAACAAGAATCACTCCTCCCACTTCACAGGGCTCCATGCCTCGTTGTGCTTCGACGATGGATGTGGCATGGGAAAGATTTTCGCCACTGCCAATAAGAAGTGTGTGTCGCCGCGGCGATCGTCGGATTTGGAAGCGATTAAATTTCCGCACGAGACTTCGCCCTGTAATGACCAGGACAATCTGCAGCGCCATGAAAATAGCCATCGCAATGCGCGAGTAGCGGTATTCTTCATAAAAAAATGTGAAAGCAATAAACGCAAAGACGGCGAGGAAGCTGCATTGAATGATGTCGAGCGCTTCCGTAAAGGCGGAGCGGTGCTTTCCTGTTCGTCGATAAAATCCAGCCGCTGAAAAAGTGATAAACCAAATAAGGACAATAAAAGGAATCAGTTTGAAATAGAGTGTGGTGGGCGGAATACCCTGGGGCACCGCGAGGCCTGCATGAAAGCGCAGATAGTAAGCGCCGATCCACGCCAACAATATCATCACGAGATCCGTAAGAACTCGTCCAATGAAAAGAAGTCTGTGTCTACTGCGATTCAATCTCTCACTCCCGCATCAATGCATCGATCTGCGCGCGGATCCGTTCCTGAAATGCCTGTCGACTAAACTTTCCGGCAAAATCGCGAATGCGTGTGCGATCAAACTGTGTGGCTGAGAAGTTTTTCAGCACAGCCGCAAGTGACGCCGCGTTTTGTTCGCGGAAAAATTCACCGGTCTCACCTGGCTTCACATAATCGAGAGCGCCACCTTCAGCGAAAGCAATCACAGGCGTTCCACAACTCATCGCTTCAATGGCGGTAAGACCAAAATCTTCGACGTTGGGGAAGAGTAGCGCTTCCGCGCCTGCATAAAGCTGCTGTAGTTTTGCGTCATCCGGCGAAGGGACGAATGTTGCATGGTTGCCCAAGTGCCGCAATTCCTTTTCCAGGGGCCCCGAACCAGCCACGACGAGCTTCTTTCCAGCCAGTCGACAGGCCTCTATGGCCAAATCGAAGCGCTTATAAGGAACAAAAGCACCAACCGCAAGAAAATACGGCTCTTTTTTGTCCTTTGGCTCCGCAGGTGTCGCAAAAAATCGATCTTCAATCGGGGGGTGAACCACGGTGCTTTCGCGGCCATAGTAGCGACGAACCCGCTCCGCGACGAACTGAGAGTTCACGATGAAACGGTCCACCCTTTGAGAACTCACTTGGTCCCAGATCCTGAGGCGGCTGCTGAAGAGATGTATCAAGCCATTTGCGCCGGGTATCCGTGCGGTGCCTTTTAAATAGTGTTCGCGTTGATCCCAGACATAACGCATGGGGGAGTGCAGGTAACAGAGGTGCCGCGCCCGTGGGCCCGGTATCACGCCCTTTGCCACGCAAGAGGACGTGCTGATGATCAAATCATATTGTTCCAGCGGAAGAGACTCGATGGCCGCAGGCAGAATCGGAAGAAGTCCTTTACGCAACCGGGTGAGGGGTTTGAGCCAACCGGGAGCTATGATGCGACGACTATTGATGCTTTTGGGCATTTGTCGTGGCTCATAAAAAAGCGTGTAGATGGGGGCGTCTGGATACAAGGGTAGCAGTGTTTCGAGCACTTTCTCTCCACCCCGGTAGGTCACCAGCCAATCATGCACAAAGGCAACTTTCATGACACACTCACGCTTGATTTAAGGGAAAATCCGCATTTGTTATTATCATTTCTTAGTTAAAAAAACGCATCATAAAACTCGTTACAAAAGTGAGTCATGAACCCCAGTTAGCCTAAAAAACAGCGCTCGGGGGAGGAAAAATTTAGCTGGGTAGTATTGCACCAGTGAATTTAGCTGCGATAAGATTAATACATAAGCCTCTTACATTCGAATAACGAATGGCCGATCTGGCGATCAAATTCTCTCCAAAGATTTTGAATCATATTTCGCAGAGCCATGAGCCCTGAAAAACCACGCTACTGCTCTGGCATTCACTGAAAAGTCGAATATCTCTTTTTCCCAAAAGGAGTTCGCGTTTCTTATGAGCACTGGCATCTTTTCCAGACCTATGGATTCAACATCAACGTCACCACTAGCGTTTGATGCAGCGGGAGCGTTGGAAAATCCTCTTCTGCAAAACTGGCGCGACTGCTTCCCTGAAATCATTGGCAGAAGCCCCGCTATGATGCGAACGCTTCGTGACGTCGCGAAGATTGCTCGTTCAGAGAGCTCCGTTTTGATTTTTGGTGAGAGCGGCACAGGAAAAGAGCTTATCGCCGCCGCCTTGCACCGTCTTTCACAGCGTAGTAGCCGTCGCTTTGTTCCGCTCAATTGCAGCGCGATTCCTGAGACTCTGTTGGAGTCGGAACTTTTCGGGCACGAAAAAGGTGCGTTTACAGGCGCAACGCATCGCCGCGCGGGTCATTTTGAAATGGCGCAGGGCGGTACCATTCTTCTCGATGAAATCGGTGATATGCCGCTAAACCTCCAAGCGAAACTTCTTCGCGTTTTGCAGGAACGTCAGTTCACGCCTGTGGGTTCAAGCGAAGTCAAAACAGCCGATGTCCGCATCATCGCCGCGACCAACGTGAACCTCATTAAGGCGGTCGAGCAAAAACGTTTCCGCGAAGATCTTTTCTACCGACTGAACGTGCTCCCCATTGAAGTTCCATCCCTTAAAGAGCGCAGCGGTGACGTCCAACTTCTTTTGGATCATTTTGTTCAGCTCGCGAATAACAAGCACAACGTTGGCCAGTCGTGTTTCTTCGAGCCCGAAGTTTTAGAAGCACTTTCTTTCTACAACTGGCCAGGAAATATTCGCGAGTTGCAGAACCTTGTGGAGCGCCTTGTCGTTATCACGGGTGGTGGAGCGATTCGCCTTAAGGACCTTCCTGAAAGTTATCAGCAAAAAAGTTCTCCGCTTCGTCCAGAAGGTGACTTTTTCGCGCCTATAGCGCCGCGAGAAGACGTTGAGCCTCTCGGCATGATGCCGTTGAGTGTGCGTGGTGACGCTATCCGTGTTCCTGATTCGTTCAGCAAACTTCCCGATGATGGTCTCAATCTCACGGAGCTGATCGAAACGTTGGAAAATGATCTGATTATGCAGGCGCTGGAACGCACCAACTACAATAAGAATCAGGCGGCGAAGTTGTTGGGATTGAATCGTACGACTTTGGTGGAAAGAATTAAGAAGAGAAAGATTGCTCCTCTGAATCTTCCGTCAAAAGAGCTGTGAAAAAAGATCCTTCGCTTCGCTCAGGATGACGAAAATAGGCGTCATCCTGAGCGAAGCGAAGGATCTTCCGTTTCTTAAATTGTCATGATTTCTTTTTCTTTGGCGACCAATCGGTCGTCAATTTTTTTTACGTAAGCATCCGTGTGCTTTTGAATCTCATCCTGAAGGCGTTTGCTTTCGTCCTCGGTGATCTTCTTGTCCTTCTCTTCCTTTTTCACTTCTTCATTCGCATCGCGACGCGTGCCGCGAACGGAAACTTTCGCTTCCTCGCCCATTTTCTTAATGGACTTCGCGATGTCCTTACGGCGTTCTTCTGTAAGAGCCGGAATGGGAATGCGCACGACGTTACCATCACTGTTTGGTTGAACGCCGAGATCAGCTTTATGAATGGATTTTTCAATCTCACCAATCAAACTCTTCTCGAATGGAGAAATGATGATTGTGCGAGCGTCCGGGGTTGAAAGACTTGCGACCTGATTCAGCGGCGAAAGGTTGCCGTAGTAGTTAACCTTCACGCCGTCGAGCATATTAATAGACGCGCGTCCTGTGCGAACTTTGGTGAGATCTTTCTCCAAAGCCTTAAGGCGCTGTTCCATCTTCTCTTTACAACTTTCAAGAATCTTAGACATAGTTCTCGTCCTACAACCAACTAAAAGTTAAACAACCAAGGTTCCGGCACTCAGATTTTTCACAGCGTTCACGACGCAGCCCGGTTCTTCGAGTTTGAAAACGAAGATCGGAATCCTTGCTTCCATGCACATAGTTATAGCAGTCATATCCATGACATGAAGCTTTTTCGAGATAACATCTAAATATGTTAGCCTGTCAAATTTTTTCGCGCCAGAGTTCTTCATGGGGTCGGAGTCATAAATGCCGTCGACTTTTGTCGCTTTCAGGATGATTTCAGCGCCAATTTCCCGTGCGCGAAGGCTCGCCGCGGTGTCAGTCGTGAAATAGGGGTTTCCTGTTCCGCCGGCGAAAATCACAACGCGACCTTTTTCAAGGTGCTTGATGGCCTTACGGCGAATAAATGGCTCGGCGACTTCCTGCATGGTGATCGCGCTCATAACGCGCGTGTGCACGTTAAATTTGTTCTCGAGAACGCCCTGGAGGGCCAGGCCATTGATGATGGTGGCGAGCATACCCATAAAATCGGCGTTCGCGCGTTCCATTTGCCAACCTGACGCGGATGCGCCACGGAAGATGTTGCCACCGCCGATAACCACGGCGACCTGATAGCCCAATTCTTTCAGAGTCGCTAGCTCTTGAGCCACGAGATGGAGTGCGTCTACATCGAACGTTCCATCATCTCCCCCTAGCATTTCACCAGAGAGTTTTAACATCACCCTTTTATACTTCGCTTCAGCCATGAAAAGATCCCAGAGGAAAGATGTGTTGGAGTTGAGCCTAGAAAAAAGCCCCAGTCCGTGAACTGGGGCTTTTTGCGTTTTTTATTAAACGCCTCGAGTGACCGCGGCCACTTCAGCGGCAAAGTCTTCCTGCTTCTTCTCGATGCCTTCGCCCAATTGGAAGCGAGCAAAACCAGCGAGCTTGGCGCCCTTTGCTTTGTCTTGAACGAGTTTGGAAATAGAGATGTTTGGATCTTTGATGAACGCTTGTTCCGCAAGGCAAACTTCCTTGTAGAACTTCGCAATCTGACCCATCATGATCTTTTCGATCATGTTCTCAGGCTTCTTCTCTTCAATAAGCTTCTTGCGTGCGAGTTCTTTCTCTTGCTCAAGCTCAGTCGCGTTAACTTCAGAGCTTGTGAGGTAGCGTGGAGCTGCTGCGGCAATGTGCATCGCGATGTCTTTGCCCATTTCGGCAATATCAGCGCCTTTTGCGCCATCAAGGCAAATAAGAGCGCCGATTTTGCCGCCCATGTGCGAGTAACCAGCGATTGTACCATTGGACGTGGTCAATACTTTTACACGGCGCAAGATGAGGTTTTCACCGATGGTTGCGATTTTGCCTTTGATCACTTGATCAACGGTTTCCGCACCCATTTTCAAGTTGAGCATTTCTGCTGCATCTTTTGGGCGATTTTTAAGTGCAAGTGCGGCGAGGTCTGCTGTGAATTTGCGGAAGTCTTCGTTCTTACTTACGAAGTCTGTTTCGCAGTTCAGCTCGAGAACAACGCCAGCGTTTTGGTCTTCGTTAACCAAAACTTCGACGATGCCTTCAGCGGCGACGCGGTCTGCTTTCTTAGCAGCGCGAGACATGCCGCGCTCACGCAACCAGAGAATTGCTTTCTCAAGATCGCCACCGTTTTCTTCGAGGGCTTTCTTGCATTCCATCATGCCGACGCCGGTTTTTTCACGCAGGTCTTTTACCTGTGCGGCGGAAATTGCCATATGTATCTCTCCTTGGTTCGACCGGTTATTTCTTTTCGATGGCGACTTTGTTGCCTTTGTCGTCACGGAATGAACCGCGGTCCATTTCCTTATCTTCGCCTTCAAACTTCTTAGCTTTTGCTTTTCCAGCTAAGCAAGCTTCTGCCATTGTGGAGATGAAAAGCTGAAGAGATTTAATGCTGTCGTCGTTGCCTGGGATTGCAAAGTCAACGGCTGTGGGATCAGCGTTTGTATCTGTAAGAGCTACAACAGGGATGCCAAGGCGCTTTGCTTCCGCGATCGCGATGGTTTCTTTGTGTGCGTCAACAACGAAAAGAGCTGCTGGAAGGCCTGGCATGTCTTTGATGCCGCCGAGGTTCAACTCAAGCTTTTCTTGTTCGCGACGGAGGCCAAGAGCTTCTTTTTTAGTGAGCTTTTGGAATGTGCCGTCTTTTGACATGCGCTCAATGCGCTTCAAGCGGTGGATGCTTTGACGGATTGTTTGGAAGTTGGTCAAAGTGCCGCCCAACCAGCGGTTGTTCATGAAGTACATGCCGGAACGACCTGCATGCTCTTTCACGAGGTCACGAGCAAGACGCTTTGTTCCTACGAAAAGAACGTGGCCGCCACGTGAAGTTGTTTCTTCCATAAAACCGCAAGCGGTTTGGAACATCTTAACTGTTTTCTGGAGGTCGATGATGTGGATGCCGTTGCGCGCGCCGAAGATGAAGGGCGCCATTTTGGGATTCCAGCGGCGTGTTTGGTGACCGTAGTGGACACCTGCTTCAAGAAGCTGCTTCATGTTAACCGTAACTGCCATAACAAAACTCCGAAGGTTGCTCGTTGCCGTTGGGGTGGTGTAACACCAGTAAATCCTTCAGGATTCACCTTCGTGCCCATCGGCTGTTTATTGGATAGCCCCGCAAGGGGCCGAAAAAGTGACGTTAACCTATATTTATTGGTCGGGAATCTCAAACAAAAAAATCAGTTCGGGAGACGGAGATTCTTAAGGACCGCGAATGGGTTTTCTCGTTCCGCTTCCTCAGAGTCGGATGAATAGACGGTCTTTCCTTTGTCGCCTTGGTCCGAGCAGGATGAGCAGCCGCGGCCTCGGTTGTCTTTAGGAACGGTTGTCGTTGGGATTTCGAGTTGAATCTCTTCGTTCACGATCAGCTCTAAATCTAGAGCGCCGTCTTTAATGTAGAAGTCATCCATCTCTTTAAGAGTGAGTTCACGCTCGCGGGGCGTCTCGTTCTCGGGAAGATCGCGGAACATGAGATCAACGTCACGATCGATGGGCCACTGAAGGGGTTCGGCACAGCGACTGCACGCGATGAACGGCGCATACGAAATGCTTCCGCTGACTTCCACGATGCCATAGCCTTTTTCATTCACGGTGAGTTCACCGCTGATGAGGGGAGAAATGGTCCCCTCGGGGGCGGGGAAGTAACCATAGATGGTGGACAGCCACTCTTCGCGGCCAGAAATTTTTACAACTAAGGGCTCTTTTAGATCTGCGACTTTGATTTTCATGCTTTTAACTATTGTCTTTAAAAAATCAGGCTTTTTTTAATAAATGAACCAAACCTCCCGCGTATAGCTCAGATGCCCCCGGAAGCTCAACGAAAAAGCGCCCTTTTTACCACTTATTTTAAAGTTCGCCCGAAGCCATCGGCAGCTGCGATTATGCCTGATCCCATAGAAACCATTGAACTTTTTGAGGTTACGGACCGATAAACTAAACGGATTCGTCTCATTATTTTTGTTTGGGGTTGGGACAACGGTGAACCGTTGGCAAGTGTTCCGCAGAGGTAGTTTTCTTGGCGTCATGACTGCCGCCGAGATTCGCCGCGCTTTGCGTGAAGGCGTTGTCGATCCATTTGATCTTGTGTGTCGCGAGGGTTCTCAGCTGCGCGTTGAGATTCTTGAAGTTGATGAAATCTTCACGGCGCGCCAAGAAGAGCCCGAGGACGGGTACACACAACTCAGCTCGCTTCCCATGGCGGCGAATGCGGCTCCCCAACCGCAGTACGTGCATCACATTCATCATCAATCGATCCCTGTCTCTTATGTGCCCAAGCCGATCGGGCAGGAAGATCAGCAGGCGGCGCGGAGAAAAAGCCTCAAAAAATTCTATCTCATCGATCGCAATCACCGCGTTCTAGGGCCACTCGCGGCCGGTGAGATCCAATCGCTCGCGACGCGAGGGATCGTGGGTAAAGGTGTTCTCGTTCAGAAGATGGGCGATCAAAGAAAGGTCTCTCTCGCCTCCTTCCTTCGTAGTTACGCTCAGCTCAATGCGGGCGTCCGCGGTGTTGATCTCCGTAGTTCTCGCGCCTTGAACGGTGTTTATCGAGGAGGTTCGTCGCGACGCTCCCGAAGAAACGACTCCTTCTTTCCGTATCTCATGGTGATTCTCGTTGGCGCCATTCTCGGCTTCCTCGTCTATTTCGCCAGCCATCCGCAGAAGGACGGCGACGGACGACGCGTGAAGCATCGCCAAGAGCGCCGCATTCAGAAACGTGCCCGCGGTGAGACACAGGCGCCGACCCTGCGACGCATTGCACCGAAGAAAGAGAAATCGCGCAACCGGGCGAAACCGAAGGTGGTCACGATTGAGCGCAGGGCGCCTGTCGCCGTGTCCGTGAAGCGAGAGGTGAAGAGAGTTGAGGGGCGTCGTGAATGGCCAGGCAATGGGGTGCAGAAGGCAAAAAGAGAGACCAAGAAATCGGTGAAAGAGAAAAGGCAGGTACGTGCGGCGCCGCCGAAAAAGCGGGAGCCCGAGCGCCGTCCAACACCGGCACCGCGCCCCGATCCCGTGGTGAGGGCGCCGATTCCAGTGAAAAAGCCGGTTGTTGCTGTGGCTCCAAGGCCAGAGCCCGCGCCGGCGCCTAAGCCAACGCCGCCGAAACCAAGACCGCAGCCGAGGCCGGTTGCACCACCGCCTAAGCCCGCCGCGCTTGTGGACGGCGAGGTCGCCACGCTTTCAGCTATGTCTTACTCCGTGAGTGAGTTGGATGAATGTCCTATTAAATGTAAGCTCCGCTTCTCGAAAAGTGGGCTAACGGTCACCGCTATCTTCTTCAAAGGCGCGCATCTTGATGCTTTGCTTGCTAAAAACGGCTCGGCGACCATTTCCGGTCGGATTAAGAAGCAAGGGGGCGAGACCCAGATTTTCCTTGAGTCGGTTCGCTAGGCGGGACTTGACCTCTTTCATTGCTGCAGGTAATAGGTATCTTCCGATTTTTATCCGACCCCTTGTGGACGAAAAACAAAAGGATCGTTCAAAATGGCAGTACCTAAGGTTCGCACATCCAAATCCAAGCGTGACATGCGCCGTTCACACCATGCGCTTAAAGCTATGGGTTCTTCTCTTTGCAGCAACTGCGGCGAAGTAAAACTTCCACACTGCGTTTGTGAAGCTTGCGGCCACTACCGCGGTAAGCAAGTTATCGAACCACGCAGCAGCCTCGGCGCACAGGAAGCTAACATCCAAGTTTAGGGATGACCCTCGTGAAAATGTTGGCAATGTTTCCCGGCCAGGGTTCTCAGACCGTTGGCATGGGAAAATCTCTTTTGTCTGAATTTCCATCCAGCAAAGTCACCTTTGAAGAAGCGGAAGACGCGACGAAACTTCAAGTTCGTAAGCTCTGCTTTGAAGGGCCTGAAGACGAGTTGAAAATGACGGCGAACACACAGCCGTGCATTCTCACCGTCAGCGTCGCGATTTGGCGCGTGCTTGTTGAAGAAACAGGCATCAAGCCGGATCTTTTCGCTGGTCATAGCCTTGGCGAATATTCCGCGTTGGTTGCCGCTGGTAAGCTCGATTTCGCTCGCGCCGCATTTCTTGTGCGCCGACGTGGTGAAGCGATGCAAGAGGCTGTGCCTGCGGGAGTTGGTGGTATGGCCGCTATCATGAAGTGCCCGGTCGAAAAATTGGAAGCGATTTGTCGCGAACAATCAAAGACGGCGCAGATGGTTGAAGTGGTGAACTACAACAGTGACGCGCAGCTGGTGATTGCTGGTCACAAAGATGCTGTGGAGACCGTTGTGAAAGCGGTGGAAGCAGAGGGTGGCCGTGCGGTTATTCTTCCCGTGAGCGCGCCTTTCCACTCTAAATTGATGGAACCAGCGCGTTTGAAGATGACGCCTTTGTTGCAGGAATCGACCATCGTCAAGAATGCGACAAAAATCATTCCGAACCTGACCGCTGAAGTTACCACGGAATACCCGATCGAAAACTTGATCAAGCAAATTGATAATCCTGTTCTGTGGATGCAGAGTTTTGCGAACGCCATGACAGCGGGTATGGATACTTACTTGGAAGTTGGTCCAGGAAAAGTTTTGTTTGGTTTGGCGCGACGCGCTCTGCCTCGCGGCGAAACAACTCTGATGGCAACGGAAGAGCTGAAAGAAACCATCACGCAGCTCCAAGAAAAAATGAAATAAGAAAAAGGCTCCGTAAGGAGCCTTTTTTGCGAGATCTTTCGCGTTGCTCAGGATGACGATGGTTACGTCACCCTGAGCGAAGCGAAGGGTCTCGATGTTTCCAATGGTGATCGACGGGGCCGTGACCCTTCCCGATTGTCCAACCCGATGCGCATGCGATGGCGCCCTGAATGTAGGTACGCGCGCGTTGCACAGCCTCAACCCAATCAAAGCCTAGCGCCGTGTAAGCTGTGATGGCCGCCGCGTATGTGCAGCCGGTGCCGTGTGTATTGGCACTCACGATGCGTGGACGGTTAAGCCAAACCTCAACACGATCGCGTGTTACTAAAAAGTCGCTCACAACACCGTCATGCTCATTGAGGTGCCCACCTTTCAAAAGTACGCGAGACGTGATTTTTAAGAGATCCTTCGCGGCTTCCTCCATATCGGCGCGTGTTTCTATCGCGTAGCCCACAAGAATTTCCGCTTCCGGGATATTGGGAGTGATCAAATCCACAAAAGGCAAAAGTTCCTCCACCAACACGGAGATGGAATCATCGCTTAATAGTTTGCTACCGCCCTTTGCCACCATCACTGGATCAAGGATGACGGGTTTTGCCTTCGCTGTGCGAAGCATAGTCCCAACCGTGCGTGCAATAGCGGGTGTTCCAAGCATGCCGAGTTTTGTGGCGCGTACATCCATATCTTCCCAGACAGCGAAGAACTGATCTTCGATCATGCGTGTGGGAGTGAGATGAATTGAGCGAACCTGCTGTGTATTCTGAGCAGTGATGGCCGTGATGACGGAGGTGCCAAACACGCCAACGGCCTCAAACGTTTTCAAATCCGCTTGAATGCCCGCGCCACCACAACTGTCGGATCCTGCGATGGTCATTGCGACCGGAATATTATGCGTGTGCATCACAACGTTCCCTAAATGTGTGAATGATTTTTTTAAAAGCCCGTGCGGCTTGTTTCGGGTCATCCGTGTTGAGAATTGAGGAAACAATCGCCACGCCATCGACACCCTGTTCAAGAACAGTTTTCAGATTGATCGTGGAGATACCGCCAATGGCTATAAGCGGTTTTGTGCAACGAGCACGTAATTGGCGTAAGCCATCAATGCCAAACGGTTGCGCGGTATCCAGTTTTGTTGGTGTGGCAAACACAGGGCTTGCGGCAAGGTAATCGATATCGTTTGGCACATGTTCAAGGTCGCTTAATGATTCAATGGATAAACCAATGATTGAAGTCGGCCCAAGCAATTCACGCGCCCTTTCCGGGCGCATATCCGATTGCCCCACATGCACGCCGTGGGCGCCGACTTTTCTTGCCACACTCACATGATCGTTGATGATAAGGGGAACCCGATAGGGCTCTAAAATTTTTAGCAGCCTCTCCGCCGTCCACGCCAGCGAATCAGCGGTAGCGGTCTTGTCGCGCAATTGCACGATGGTGACTCCCCCCTCAACAGCGCTAAGCACCTTGGATTCCAAGGATGAGTCGGTCGCGAAGCGAGGATCCGTGACGAGATAGAGTGAAAGATCCAGTTTCATGAGATGATGCTCGTGCGCATGTGCGCTTTTAAGGTGTCCGCATCCAATGCATAGAGCTGATCCAAAAACGCGGCGCGAAAACTTCCTGGTCCCTTTGCTTCTTTCTTCGCGAGTTCACCGCAAACACCCATTATGGTCATGGCGGTAAGCGATGCCTCGAAAGGATTTTTTGTTACGCTTAAGAGGGCGCCGACGAGAGAGCTTGCGGAACACCCCATCGCGGTAACGCGAGTCATCATGATGTCGCCGTTTTCAACAATACCATGCTGCGTATTTAGAAAGATGTGATCCACTTCTCCCGAGACAACAAACCCGGCTCCAGTCGTTTTTGCGGCGTCCGCGACGAGGGAAGAAACCGCGTTCGATCCTAAAGTGCTATCGACGCCTTTTGTTGCACCGCCGTCCTGCAGAAGGGCATGAATTTCCGAGGCGTTCCCTCGCACGATTGTCACGCCTTCGTTTAACAGTTCGCGTGCCACTTGCGTGCGGTACGGTGTCGCGCCGCAGCCAACAGGATCAAGCACGATGGGCTTGTTATGACCTTTTGCGATGCGAAGGGCTAAACGAAAGCTTCTTGTCCAAGTGTCATCCAGAGTACCGATGTTGATCACGATCGCGCCTGATAGATCGACTAATCTCTCAAGCTCTTCTGGTGCGTGCGCCATGATCGGCGACGCGCCAGAGGCTAAGAGGACGTTCGCCGATAAGTCCATGGCCACGTAATTTGTTAGGTTAAGGACGACGGGAGAAAGGTTACGTAGATTTTGAAAATGAGAAATGATTCGTGACGCAACGTCGTTTTGACTCACCTTTCCTCCGCGGGAATTATCCCGTTCAGGTTCAAGGGTTGGACTTATCCTCTCAGCCGGAAACCCTCCAGCACCCCTAGATGTCGGAACAATAGTGTGCCCTCCTTGATGTGATGGCGCAAACAAAAAAAGGGTGTTCCATGAACACCCTTTTTTGAGAAAATGACTTTTGCTTACGAACCTTTTTTATTTTTATCGATAAAGTTCTTTGCCCATTGTTGGTCGAATTTAGCTTTGCCGTAGATCACGCCCATTCTGAAATCCACCAGGTACTTATTGGCCAATTCCTGAATGTCTTTCGCTGTAATCTTCTCCAATTGGCGCGGCATGTCATAAAGTGGATCGGTATTTTTAAAGTAGATATTGTACTTCGCGAGAGAACCGGCCAAAGAAGAATGCTCCTCGAGCGTCAAATAGTAACTTGTGGCATAGCTCGTCTTAAACTGTTTGATCTCTTCATCGGAATAACGTTTCTTCTTCACCTGATCGATCACTTCTTGGATGGCTTCGAGTGTTTCCTTGGGTTTTGAGGTCGAAGCCGAAATCACGCCAATACCTAACTGATGACGAATGTCATGAGCGTAGACAGCGTAGGATAAAGAGCGTTTTGTACGAACTTCGTTTTCAAGCTCTTCACTTAGAATTTTAAAAAGAAGGTCAGCACCAACCGCATCTTTGTCTAACATGCCAGGTACGTTTGCCTTAATCGCAATGTAAGCGGTGGGATTGTCTTTGTCTTCCATAGCGAAAGCTTGAGCGGCGTTGAAGGCTGGCTTCACAGGTGCGTTACGCACAACCTGTTGTGTTTTGATGTTGCCAAACGACTTTTCTAGATCCGCTTTAACCTTTTCCCAGGGGAGTGAGCCGACTACCGTTAGCTGCATCAAATCCGCATTTAGAACTTTCTTATGGAGGTCTATGACTTCTTTGCGTTTCACAGTGGTGAGCTGCTTAAGAGACTCTTCTGATGAGAGGAAGTATGGGTGGCGCGGTGCGTAGAACACGCGATTTACGACCTCGTTCACATAAGTTTCCGGGCGCTTGATTTCGTTTTTCAGCTGCGCCTCTTTACGGTTCAAAACAAGCTTAATGTCGCTGTCTGTGAAAGAGGGTGCTTTTACGATTGCGGAAAAAAGAGGAAGAAGTCTATCCCAAAAATCATTCACGGTGGAAAGACCGCAGTTAGAAACTTCAACGCCTGAGGAGCAGCCGACAGCGGCGGAATATTTCTCAGTCGTCGCGAAAACTTTATTTTTTGGCCAACCCTTTGCGGCATAGGCCATCGTGTCGAACATGATGCCTGGCAGTGCCTGTTCTTCAAATTTCTGATCCGCAATGCCCCATGCAAAAGCTACGTCTAGCTGCATGATGTCCGACTTTTCAATCTGTCGGTACACCACGGGAATGCCGTTACTCAGTTTCGATTTGATCGTTAACTTTTTTTGGAGCGCGATAGTAGCGTCTTTTACGAGCTCTTGTGCCACGAGAGGGCTTGTCAACAAAAGCGCAATGCATATGAAAATACGTTTCATTGTGAACTCCCTCCTAGCTATTAAAGTATTTGCGCAGCAATGGTTCCGCGTTGTCTTTGACGCCAATCTTTTTGGCGTCTTCGGGGGAGAGGAACATCATTTGCACGGACGGTTTATCGATCAAGTAGCGCTGAACAAAAGAACGAACGTCGTTAAGGGTAATCGCTTGGAGGCTTGGGATGTAGTCGCGGTAGTAGTCGAGGCCAGTGACGGCCCACCAGAAACCAAGGGTCTTGATGTATTCGCTTGGTTTATTGACTTCATACTTGTGGCTCACAAGAAGAGATCGGCGCACATCTTCGAGTTGGCTTTCCGTGAAGTAATCTTTCTTCAGCCATTCTTTAGGCTCTTCTTGCAGCATCTTCTTCACTGTGAGGGCGTTCTTTGTGTCTGTCATGCCGAAGATGTTCACTTCCGCGCCGCGTGATTGCGTGAAGTAACCAAGTCCCGCGCCGAAGGTGAGGCCTGAGTCGATGTACTTCTTGTAAAACTTCCCGGTGCGCTGATTGAGAAGGCTTATAAGGACATCGACAGCGAATGTATCTTTTTGATCCGTGTTCGCTTTGGGCCCGGCAAAAGTATTTTGAATGCGAATGTTGCGGGCATCCTTGTTGGTCATGACAATGTCTTGACTCTTAGGAAATTGAGGAAGTTCTGGCCGCTTGACGGGCTGCCAGTTTTTGGGGTTCTCCCAGGAAGAAAAATGTTTCTTTACGAGTTTTTCCAACTTAACGGGATCAACATCGCCGGCAACGAGGATTGAAGAGTTCTTCGGGACGAAGACTTCATCTTTAATCGCAAGGAGCTGTTCGCGTGTGGCTTTTTCGATAAGAGGACGCTTCCCAAGCGGATCCACCTGATACGCTTCATCGCCGTAAAGAAGGCGATCATGAAGGCGGTAGAAATCGAACTCCGGCTGAGATGCATTGCGGTCGTATTCATCAAGAACGACGTGGCGTTCTCTTTCCAGTTCTTTCTGATCAAGAAGAGGCGTTTGAATCGCGTCCGCCATAAACTGCAGGCCTTCCTCAAGGTAAACGGAAGGAAGCGTGAAGTAGTAGCGAACTTTTTCCGCGGACGTATCGCCGTTATAGACGATGCCGAGTTCGCGGATTCGTTGTCTAAAAGCTTCTTGATTGGGGATGCGCTTATTGCCCTTGAAGAACATGTGTTCCCAGAGGTGGGTAAGACCATTGGTCTCTGGCGTCTCCGTCATGGCGCCCGCTTTGGACGTCAGCACGATCGTTACGAGCGGAACCTTATGGCTTTCCACAACAACAAGATCGAGTCCGTTATCCATCGTCTTGGTTGTAAATGGGGGCTTTTCAGCGGCTTGAACGCTTGGGGCAAGCAAGGTTGCGGTTAGCATGAGTCCTGGTAGGGACTTTTGCCATCGAGACATGAGCGACTCCTCTCCCTGAGACCTTTAAAAACAGAAAACCGTCGGCGCATGAAAAACCGACGGTTTTTGCTAGAAAAATTGTAACAGGCTTAGATAGATTCGGCTACGATTTCGGCGATATCGCGGACTTCCACATCATTTTCTTTTTGATGTGCCTTGATACCGTCATTCATCATCGTCATACAGAACGGACACGCTGTAGCGACCGTTTTTGCGCCTGTTTGAATCGCTTCCGCGGCTCGGTTTTCATTAACTCGTGTACCGATCGTTTCTTCCATCCACATGCGACCGCCACCGGCGCCGCAGCAGAAACCTTTTTCCTTACTGCGTTCCATTTCCGTCATCTTAACGCCTGGAAGCTGCGTGAGAGACTCACGGGGGCTTTCATACACATCGTTGTGACGACCAAGGTAGCAGGAATCGTGGTATGTAACGTTCTTCGCCGCTTCCGGCACGTTTTCCGCCTTTATTTTCCCTTCCTTGAGAAGGTCGGCGATCATTTCACTGTGGTGAACAACCTCTGTCTTAAGACCGAAGTCGGGATATTCGTTTTTAATGGTGTTGAAGCAGTGGGGGCAGCCTGTCACGACTTTTTTAACGCCGTACTTTTTCATAGTATCGACGTTTTCGCGAATCGACATATCCGCTAAGTATTCGTTACCAAGGCGGCGTGCGGTATCACCGTTACATTTTTCTTCCTTACCAAGGATGGAAAAGCTGATGCCCGCGTTCTGCATGATTTTTACGATAGAACGAGATACTTTTTTGTAACGCTCGTCATAAGAACCCGCGCAACCAACCCAGAAGAGATATTCCACGTCGCTCTTCTCGGACATTGTTGTGACGTTAAGGTCTTTCGCCCAATCTGCTCGCGCCGCGGGGCTAAAGGCCCAGGGCGATCCGTTGTTTTCAAGGTTCTTAAAGGTGTTCGCGAGTTCTGGCGGAAAATCCCCTTCGGTCATAGCGAGGTAACGGCGCATGTCAACGATCGCCGGGATGTGCTCGATATAAAGTGGGCAGGCCTCCATACAGGCGCCACACGTGGTACATGACCAGAGTTCGTCGAGAGAGATGAAGTCGCCGATGATGTTTTTTGCTTTGTGGCTAGGGTCTTTCTCAGCCTGTGCAGCGTCAATGGACGCATACTTCATATCGTGCATGATTTTACGCGGGTCGAGCGGCTTGCCTGTGTTATTCGCCGGACAGGCTTCCGTACAGCGACCACACTCAACGCATGTTTGCGCGTCGAGAAGCTGCTTCCAGGTAAATTCTTTTACGTTACCCACGCCGAACGATTCCGCGTCTTCTTTAAACTCCATCGGACGAAGGCGGCCGCGCGCCTTATGACTGCGGAAGAGGATGTTTGGCCAGATCCAAATCAAGTGTTGATGCTTGGAGAACGGGAGGAACGCCATGAAAGAGAAGAGCGTGAGGCAGTGGAGCCACCAGGTGCCGCGTTCAAAAGCATGCCAGTTACCAAACATACTGCCGAAAATGGTCGCGAATGTTTTTGAAGCGGGAAGCGTCGCTCCCGGAATCTCCCCTGTATGGACTTTCGCGCCCATGTTCATCAGAGCGGTTACAACGAGGGTTAAGATCAGTCCTAACACAATGTAGGCGTCTTTTTTGGAGGCGGCGCCAAGAGATTGAAGGCGTTTGGGTGGTGCAAAGAGGCGGCGATAAAAAGCAAAAAGAATACCGGCGACAACGATGAGGTTGCCAAAATCCTGTGTTAGCAGAAATCCTTTGTAAAAGGCGCCATGGCCAAAAATTTTGCCAAAATCAAAACCTGGAATGAGCCCGGACAAAAGTGTTTCGAGTGTTCCGATGGACACGGTGATGAAGCCCCAGAAGATCAGGGCATGCATGATCCCGGCGGTTTTATCCTTGAACATTTTCCCCTGAACGAAACCGAGGGAAATTAATTCGGCTACTCGTTGGGATAAATTATCGACGCGATTTTCTTCCACGCCCGTGGCTGCATTGATGCGTGCCCAGATCAGGGCAAGATTGCTTACGAAAACGCCAAAGGAGGCTAACATTAAGGCTAAAAAAATGAAGTTGGGAATGTAACTCACGGTCCTCTCCGGGCCTCTTTCTAAGAGGCTGATTTCGCTCAGCTTTCTTCAGTAAAAACAAAACTTTAAGGTAGCGGCATCAGGCGGGAAAGTCGAGCCTAAATTGTGTTTAAGCCATGCTTCCGGAAGACACGAAGGGTCTTCCTCGCTTCGAGCAACATCATATGGGTTTCATATTGAATGCGTGCTTCCATGGCGTCACCGTAAACAACGAGGTATTCATTTAAAAAATTTAAATAATTTTCGTCGTTTAAAGCCTGGCGCTCAGCTTGTGCCGCTTTTCGACCGGAACGATGTCCATTCTTAAGTGATCGTAACCGCTCTGGCAGAAGTTTTCGCATCCGCTGAACAACCTGCTGATGGTCCCAGGCGGTTCGCGAAAAATCACGAACATTAACAATCAACTTTTCGTGTGGGGTCTTTGTGTCCATGCCGGGAAGATTCACCTCTTCTAGCGGTTTGCCTTTTTTCCGCCACGAGGACTAGTCTTTTTCGAGCCTGGCGCTCCAGGACGTGCTTTAGGTTTACGCTCCCAATCTTCAATTTTCTCTAAGGTGGAGAAAATTTTCGTCTCAAGGAGTGGGGGTAGCTGTTGGGATTGAGCTAACTGTTGCAGATCACGACGTGCGGGAGCGCTTTGCTCGAGCCCTTGCCACTGGTTCAGCGCGCAATTGTAAACAACAGACTTGGCCACGTTTTTCTTTTGCAGGAGGCGCTTGCACAGGTTCTCAGCCTTGGGAGGGACTTCCGCCATACGGTTTGTCGCCACCATGGCTTGCTGTGCGGCTTCATGAGAAAGGTTCCCGAGATACATGTCAGCTGTTTGGAAATCTCCAAGCACAAGCGCGGTCGTTCCTAAGTTAAGCCGAGCACTCACATGCTGAGGATTCTTTCGCACCGCTTCACGCCAAAATTGCAGAGCTTCATCCATGCGGTCTTGCTTGATGGCGATCATGCCCTGAATATTTTCAATTTCGCCGGGAACCGTCTGCTTTGTGTAATTGCGCGCTTGATCCAGATGGTACTGAGCAAGAGCGAAACGCTTCAGACGCATGGCGCCGATCGCGAGCTGGATGTGCGAGTAGAAAGATTGTGCGCCCGCGTTCTTTCGTTGAATTTGCCATCCGTAAAACGCCGCCGCGACATCGCTCATGTCCTCATAAGCTAAGCCGGCAATATTTTGTGTCGCGAGTAATGTTTCAAATACATAGGGGTGATTGGCTCGTGTCGCCATGCTGGCGATGCGTGGGGCGATCTCACGTGCTCTGGCGCTGTTGACTTGCAATCCCGCCGCGGCTTGAAAGGTGGCGCTAAAAAAGAACGGCTCAAGATTCGTGCTGAGATAGAAGGAATCCGATGAAGACGGAGCTTCATCTTTCAGCGCATCCTTCACGGGGTCGCGAGTGGACTCCGTGGTTGTTGCATCCGGGGAGTCGGGCTCTTGTTCGGTCGTGCCCGTGGTGCCACAGGCCGTTAACAGTAAAAGAATCAGCCAACGATACATTAGCGACCTCTGAGCGTGGGAATAATATTAATGGGCAAATCCGCTGAGATGGCATCCGGAATGGGAACATAATCATCGAATGAATAGCGAGGCTGCCGTTGGCGAATGTCTTTTTCCCGCAGTCGGAGCGCATAGACGCTCATTACACGATTCTTTTTCGCGAAGTCGATGCCGAGTTGATAATTCTGCTGTGCGGTCGTGGCAAATTGCTGTGCTCTTTGCACGAAGGCTTTTTTATCCGCGCCGACTGCTGAACGCAGCGAGGACTGTAAAGCCACAACCATTTGTTCATAAGACTGCGCGATCAACCAATAGCAGGCAGTCGCCCACTCGGGCTCATTCAAGCTCAAAACACTCTGTGCCGCCGTGGCTATTTGTTGTAACGCCGTTTCTTTGACTTGTAGCGAACTCGAGAGGGATTGCACGTTGTCAGTTAGAAGTTTCAAGTCGCGAAAGACAGCATGAGCCCGTTCCACTTCGCGAAAGTTCACCTCTGCCACAATCTTTCTTAAGTTAGCCGCCGCGGGGGATGGGCCAGATAGACTAATGATTTTTCGCGCCGTTTCTTGTGTTCCGTGATTAAGTCTTTTTTGTAGACGGTACAGACGATGAAGCGCCACGATCTTTTGTTCGGGTGATGTTGGCAGCTGCGTAAAATAAACGGATTCAAGAAGGTCGCTGAGAGCCTCTTCTTTCTGATCGCGTTCACGGTTAGCAATGATGCGGTCAAAAAGTGTGATGACTTCTTTCGGATACTTTGCGCTTGCGGAGACGCACGTTGCACTCGCTAGTTCGTTTTCGAGAGCGACATAAAGATTGCATGCGCGCATGAGTGCTGCGTCCGCTTTTTCCTGAGAACCATAACTCGTCGCGTAAAGATGATAAGCTTGAGCCGCCTTGTGAAGCTCATTCGCACTTTCTAGATGTGTCGCCGTGCTCCAGGCTGCTAATGGAGCTTCTGGTTTTTGAGGGAATTGATCGATCACTTTTTGCCAGGCGTTGGTGGCTAAGAATAATTGTCCCGCTTGCATGTAAAAATTGGCCGCCTGCAGCCACATCTTTGCCGCTTCATCCGCTTGGCCATATTGCTTGGCAAGCTCCTCAAGCGCCTTTGCCTTCTTTAAGGGATCACGTTCTTTGGCGATTTCTGTCGCGGCTCCGTGAAGACGGAAACGACCGAACTTTTCCCGCCATTCAGGTGTCGCGAAAGCGGGGAGCTTCTCCAATTCACTGAAAAGTGGGGCAACCTCTTGTGGATTCTTTTGGCCGAGATTCAAGAGAAGATCCGCGGCTCTTTGCCCGGAAGGATCCTCGCCCATCTTTCGCGCCACATGAGAAAGACTTGGAATGGCCTTCTGGATATTACCTGAGTGGTAATAGATCAGCGCCTCGTTGATGAGGCAGGAACGCACAATGGATTCGTCATCGGAAAACGATGTGACGTGTTGGGCACAGCGATCCAAGTAGCGCTTTGCGCGGAAAGAGTAGGGACGACGGCGAAATGGATCGGAATGCTTGATGAGATAACCGAATTCGGGCTCGAACTGTTTAAACGCCGCGTAAACAGCTTGCCGGGAAGCTTCTTGTTGCGCCGGATTGAGCTGTTTCTTCGGAGCTGGGGTGGGTGCGGCGGACGGCGCCTTTTCTGGCAATTTTGGTGGTGTTTCCCCAGTTCCGGAAGACGAACGATTCAGGTTCGGATCAGGAGAAGAAAATACACTCGTTTGCGCATGAAGCATCGAGCTTAGCGACAGGAGTGTGCCTGCGAAAATGGGGTAAAATTTTTTTGAATTCATGCCCCTACTTTATCGGAATTTCGGTAGGGGCGCAAACGGGCTAAATGGTGCAGATTTCTATTTCAGGATCAAACTGTTCCCGAAGAATTCCTTGGATCGCTTCCAACGTGCCAGCAGTTGCGCTCGGGCAGGTTCCACAAGCGCCTTCGTAACGGATCGTGAGGACGTGGTCCCTGTATTCCATGATTTCCAAGTCACCACCGTCTCCCTGCAGGGCTGGGCGAATGGAGTAGTCCAGGATCTCTTCGATGCGCAAAATTTCGGGAGATAACTTCGAGCGGCGGAGTTCATCCGGCGTTAGAAATGTCGCGTCATGAGCGGGGAGATCACGGCGGATAACTGTTTCCACTAGAGGAATCAGTTTTTCCCACTCGGACAAACCGTTTTGTGTCACGGTGACGACATTTTCGAAAAAGTGAACTTGGCTGACGTTCGTTAAGAGCAGAAGGGCGCGAGCCATGGGCACATGAGCGCAGCTTTGCAGATCCGTGAACGTGACCTTCCCTTGCGTTTTAATATCGTGATTTACCACGAATTTCCGCGCATTTGGGTTTGGCGTCATTTGTGTGATGAGTTTGATTTCCATAGTTATTCCGACGATACCGTTGTTTCATTGCGGAGCGCACCGTTGATTGCATGCCATGCAAGCACCGCGCATTTCACACGTGAAGGATATTTCCATATACCCGAAAAGATATTCAACCGACCGAGGCTGTTTTTGTTTGAATCAGCCTCGATTTCGCCTTTGATGAGCTTTGTGAACTCATCAATCATGGTTTGTGCTTCAGAGACAGATTTTCCTTTAAGCGCCGTGGTCATCATGGAAGCGGATGCCTTGCTGATGGCACAGCCATCACCCTCGAAGGATACTTCCTCGATTTTTTTGTCCGCACTTAATTTGGCGTAAACCCAAAAGTGATCGCCGCAGAGAGGATTAAAGCCTTCCGATTGAGCCGTCGCGTTCTCCATCTTGCGATAGTTGCGAGGGTTCTTGTTATGCTCGAGGATAACCTGTTGGTACAACTCCAGCTGTTGGTTGTTCATAGGCCAAATACCTCTCTTGCACCGCGAATCGCCGCGTCTAGAGCGTCCACGTCGTCTTCATTGTTGTAGAAGCTGAAAGAAGCTCGTGAAGTGGCTGGCACTTGATAAAACTTCATTAATGGCTGACAGCAGTGGTGTCCTGAACGAATCGCAACACCGTGCTGATCGAGCAACGTCCCCATGTCGTGAGGATGAATGCCCTTCATGGTGAAGGAGAAAATTGCCGCCTTATTTTCGGCGTTGCCGATCATCGTCAGGCCCGGAATCTTCTTCAGTTTCTCGGATGCGTATGTGAAGAGTTTTTCTTCTTG
>CAYOJQ010000020.1:66063-66347 GCA_964404325.1 uncultured Oligoflexales bacterium | reverse complement strand
GGGGGCCGCTAGAGGTCTTGCTAATGATCGCTCCTTAGATATCAAAAAATCTACTAAAAACTTATTTGCCCAGCTTGCAGAACACTGCAAAAAAGAGGTTGTAGAGAAAAAAATGGGTGCCGTTGGCGAAGTGTTGTCAATGCTAGATTCCTTTATCGTCTTTATTGAAAACTACTTATTTATTCATTCTGCTGACTACACGGAGTCTGACAAAACAAATCGCCATGGCATCATACATGGCACATACTCTGACCTCGACTATGGCAAACCTATAAATTTCTACA
>CAYOJQ010000020.1:0-66053 GCA_964404325.1 uncultured Oligoflexales bacterium | reverse complement strand
TCTGTTGAATTTTTAACTTTCGTCGCCTCCTTTCGGGCAGATCTATCTTGGTTTGCACCCGATCCAACTGAAGAATCTAGAAAATTGGCGGCACACTATTTTTTGTGCAAAAACTTTTTGAGGAGCTCACATTCATTATTTAGCAATCAGATCACGGTCTAGAGAAAATGCCCAAAGTATACTGTTCATACTCCTCTCTGACGAACTAATGTAAACAAGATAGAAGGTATCTCATCTGCATTTTTTCTGCATATTGCTTGAAACTACGAGCCCCCACGGGACACACTGGGATGAAGCGAGACAGCTAACTTGCTGATTAAATTAAACTCGCAATCATCTCACAACCTTCGCTTCTCATCTTCGCCTTTCCAGGTGGGACCGCTGCTCTTCTCTTACGGCTGCAATCCAATATCACCCTTCTTAGCTTTCGCTCTGAGAATGTAAGAGTGACTGATGTGGCGAACGGAAGGTTCTAACTGAATGGTGCGAACGGGTTGCGCGGGAACACCGGCGACCACCGTGAGTGGCGGAACATCTTTTGTCACCACAGCGCCAGCAGCGACAACACTTCCCCAGCCGATGCGCACACCTGCGAGGACGGTCGCGCGCGTACCAATCCAAACATCATCACTGATTTCGACGATGCCGGGCGCGGGGCGAATGTGCCTCCTTAGAGGCGATAGTTCGTGAAGATGCGAATCCATAATCACGACGTGATAACCGAAGCGACAGCGCTTACCAATTTTGATCCGTTGGCTTGCATTGAAAATGCAACCGTAGTTGATCATGGTGGACTCGCCGATTTCGATAGAGCTGTTGGGAGCTGTACTTAATTCGCCAGAAACGGGTCCGCGATGGAAACAGACGCGAGGACCGATGGTTATCGCTCCATGATTGCGAATAAATATCTTTCCACGAAGACGAACACCCTTCGCAGCCGCTACGCCATTAAGCGCAAAACGCAAGCGTGCGTTCAGCAACGCGGTCGCGTCCCCATATAAAGCATTCAACTTGCGCAAAGAGTCCATACATTCTCCGGGCCCCCGCTTATATCTATCCCGGAACAAAAGCAAGCCTTAGAGCTTCTTGAGTTTCAGTCAGTTTGGCAAGAGACTGGATTTACGTCCCTAGACTTCATAGAAGACAAGATCCTTGGGGTAAGTTGACTTCTTCTCGTTCATTCATCCAAATGGAGTGCCCTGAATTCGGCCGGGCGGCCAACAAAAAGGTAGCCAACTAGAGGCATTCACAATGCCCGACAATTTAAGCGAGGCGGAAAGATGTCGCGCCTTTCACCCGAATAATTTTCGAGTGCTTTCGCATTCTCTTTCTTAAAGACTTCCATCACACGCTTTTTTGTTTCTTCCGCGCGTACAATAGAAATGCATAAAGACGGCGAACCCGCGTTTTATTCTTTCCTCTCCCAAATAGTCTATACTGTAAGAAACATCCAAAAAATATGTCCTCAAACAGCACATCAGTCGTGTTGAAAGGAGCATCGCCGATGAATCACGCCAAAATCCTTCTCCTTGCTGCGATCTTTACGAGCGTCAGTCTTAATGGCTGTCGAAAACGCTCTCAATCTCCCTCACAGACTCTCGAGTCTGACCAGGTGACCGTAAGCCATACCCGTGAATTCCGCGGCGCTTGGATTGCGACCGTGGAAAACATTGATTGGCCGTCCAAACCAGGTCTGTCAGTGGAAGAACAAAAGAAAGAGATGCGCTATATCCTCGATCAATTGAAACTCTACCGAATTAATGCGGCATTATTTCAGGCACGTCCAGAAGGCGACGCACTGTATTCCTCAAAACTCGAGCCGTGGAGTCGTTTCCTCACGGGGACACAAGGAAAAGACCCAGGCTACGATCCTCTCGCATTCTTTGTGGAAGAAGCCCATGCTCGCGGTATTGAAGCTCACGTATGGTTAAACCCTTACCGCGCCAAAGCAAACAAAAGTAGCACCGTGGTCGCTCCTCACGCAGCCGCAACATATAAAGAGTATGTTTACGACTACCGTACTTTGGCGTGGATGGATCCAGGCGCAAAAGTTATCGAAGATCTGACATACAATGTTGTGATGGACATGGTTGATCGATACGACATCGACGGCGTTCACATCGATGACTACTTTTATCCCTATCCTGATCAAACTCCGTTCCCTGACGACAAAACTTACGCCGCCTATCAAAAATCTGGCGGGAAGCTGGCACGCGATGACTGGCGTCGCGATAACGTCGACCGTCTCATTCACCGCATCAGTAGCGGCATTAAATCTCGTAAGCCTTACGTTGAATTTGGTATCGCGCCGTTTGGACTCTACCGCCCCGATCAGCCAGAGGGCATAAAGGGACTCGATCAATACTCGGCGCTTTACGCCGATCCCAAAAAATGGATCGAGGAAAAGTGGTTAGACTACGTCGCTCCGCAACTTTATTGGGCGATTACCTCAAAGCAACCTTACGAGAAGCTACTAGACTGGTGGTGCAAGGCGAACCCAGAACGCTACACTTACGGCGGCCATAGCACCACTCATGTTGCTGTCGAAGGAGACGCGTACTGGCCACCAGAAGAGATTATCGAGCAGACAAAAATCACACGGAAGTACCGTCAACAAAATGCTCTGGGTGATATCTACTTTAGCGCGAGGAACGTCTTCAACAACACCAAGGGTCTCGGTGAGAAGCTAGCCGCGCTCTTCGAACGCCCCGCGTTGACGCCTCCCATTAACTGGGAGAAGAAAGCCCCTCCAGCGCCACCTGAAGTCAAAAAAACGGAAAATGGTATCTCCGTATTGCATCCGCAGAAGGACGCTCTACGCTGGTATCTCGTTTATAAAGAAGACAGAAATGTGTGGGTTGTGGAAGGAATCTATCCTGCTTCAGGCAGTGAAATCACTTTGCCCAAAGGACGATTCGTCATTAGCGCCGTGGATAAGCATCAGGAAGAGAGTCTCGGGGTCGCAATCGATCGTTTGTAATATGTAGAAAGCAAGAAAATGGTTCATGGGCCCGTCAGCTCATGAACCATTTCTTTTCTTAAAGGCAATTCAACAAAACATCCCAGAGCGTCTCACTGCGACCAGGGATTACTGTATCACGAAGGCCCGCGTAACCCGATGCTCCCGCTGGCTGCATCGCGGCTTTCTCCATAAAGCTCAAAAAATCGTTCACAGAAACCATGGGTGCGAATCGACAGGTATAGTTCTGTGTCGTATAGTCGAGAGAGCCCGTCGTCGGATTGACCTCGCTCGCGGAGCCATAAAAATGCCACGCGCAGAGACTCACCTTCCCTGCTTCCGTTTCAACAACACAATCAAAGTTCATTGACGCAAGATTGGTGTATTCGCCTTCACAGAAAGTGTCTGGACAAATGTAATCAAATTGTTGCTTCAACTTTTCCGCATACGATCGAAAGGATTCTTGATCGTTGGCACGTCCTTGCGCAAAAAGAAAATCTTCAACAGCCTGAAAGCTTGTTGTCGCTCCAAAAACGGGCGCTCCGTAGAAAATGGCGGTAAGAATTACGAGACAAAATTTCTTCATATAGACTCCATTCAACAAATAGATGGGCCCCCTTTATCACTCCATCCACATTCAAAAAAGAGAAACATTCACCACGTAAGGAGTGTCACAAACCCCTTCAGGCCGGCGTAATAACCGGTAGAGTCGGTCCTATTTTTCTTTAAATGAACTCCCAGGAGAAATAGAGACCTTTTGGCACCCTAAAGACGGAGCATGTAATAGCCTAAGCCTAAAGGGAAATTGGGCATGTAGCGAGAAAATCTAAAGTTTTGCCACCATTATGCCGATAATGAAACGAACTATCTCGAGGGTGGTATGCTTCTGAAAGGCTCATGCATGAAAGCTATTGCGGCTACCGTTTTTCTTTTCGGCTCTTCCGCCTGTATGAATCAAGGTGGAGCGTTGGAAATATTAGTATGCGGTGCCGAGGATCATGCGGGAGAGGAAGCTGGTCACGCTCATGAAGACGGAACAACTCATCTCCATGGTGATGAAGGAGGCGCTGTCCCGTGCAGCGGTGCCCATGCTCATGAAGAAGAGCAAGCCTCAGGTTCCGGAGATGCCTCGCAAACACAAACTCCGACGCCCAATCCAACGGACACGGGCGCAGGTTCTACGAATCAACCAACAGTCCCGACACCAGATACGACCACAACAACAACTCCTCCGGCAGATGAGCACGCCGGTCACGATCATCCATAATAGCACCGAAGCAAAAATAAAAATTTCACGGGTTCAAGGCAAAATGTTGCAACCACGACGCCAAAGTTTATCCGATGTGCTCTTCGACTACTCGAAGATGTTCATCGCCGTCGTCGTCGCCTTGCTCCTCGGTTTTGGCGGAACCTTTGTGGTTGATTGCGTCGCGATTGAAGACGACTATGAATCGCGCATTGCTAAAGAGCACCATGAAGATCTCTCGGCTCCGCAAAAGCACTCGACTTACGTGGATCACGACTGCCATCACGAAGAATCGCACCTCCACGTCTATCAGATCGATGCTCAATTCATCCTGGAATCCATCAACCACCTCCTGACTGGCTATGATGGTCTTTCTTTCCATTTTGCGAAAACCATTAGCTTCCCGAAGCGGCAGACTCCTCCTACGAACGCGGCACAAAGGACTTATTTCGCCAAACAACTCCTGCTGCCACAGCAGTATAAGTCCGCGATCCATCCCCATGTCGTCATTCTAGTTTAATTCCCTAAAAACCGTTTTCCGTTCGTCGTTACGCAGCGTGTCTTTGCGTCTGCATGCGATCGAGCACGATCTTTAGGCTTTATCAGCATTTAAAGGAGTGAACCTATGCGCACATTTTTGAGCTTCATCGCACTTGGACTCTTCGCCCTGGCGTCGACGACTTACGCGCACGAATCAGGTGGTAAAGCAAAGTATCACTGTGAAGTCAAAAAAGACGGAAAGACAGTGGACGACCCGACGATCAAAGATCGTAAAGCATGCAAAGCAAAAGGTGGCAAATGGGAGAAAGACCACGATCACGACCACGGCGACGGTCACGATCATAGCCACGACTAGGAAAGGTCCGGAGGAACCGGTACCTGATACCGGTTCCCCTGCTTAAACGGGAGAGGTATGAAGACCTTGCTAAAACAACTTGTAGCGCTTTGTTGCGGATCCGCCCTAGTCATCGGGCTGGAAACGAACGCTTTGGCGCATGGTTCGCATGACGCTAAAAAGAAACGCTCACGCACTCATAAACACTCACATGATGATCATGGGCACGGGCATGATCACAGTCACTCGCCTTTTAGTCTTGGCCTCGGCATGAGTATTTCAAAAGCATTCCAAGAAGAGCACGCGGAAGAAGAAGGTCACACGCATTTAACAGAAGGATTAGGCCTTCATGGTGGTCATGGCGGCGGCGGCGCGCCAGGAGAAGAAAGTGGTGAACCAGATGGTCAACCTTACTTTTCCGCAACCGCGGGTTATGCGCTGAGTGAGCGCTGGCAACTCAACCTGACGCAAGGCTTTTCCACGGGAACTGGCATTGCGGATACCGCCTTTGGTATCACGTTTAATCTGCCCATGAGCAAGCGTCTAAAACTTTCAACAACGGTAGCCGCAACGGCTCCCATCTCTAAAGAGAGTAAGGAAAGTTTTAAGACCACAACCGTGATGATTGGCGCTGGTCCCACATGGCAGAAGGGGCGCTGGGAGCTATCCGGCAAAGCATATCTAGCCAAGAGCTATTATTCGAAAACTGTTGTTATCGAGGAACAAACAACAGATACAGCGACACCTCTTCGTCTCCAAGAAGAGCCTATTGATGAACACGCCCTCGAAGAGCTTGGCGCAACGGGCGATCGCGAATTCGATCGTTATGGCGCCGAAAGTGAAGTGGCTTACAGGATGGCGAAACGCTGGCAGTTCGGTGTTGGCGTTGGTGGCGCCATCGCAACGAAACAATGGGGACCCACCGTTTACGAAACCGAAGCAACCATCGCTCAAATTACTTATAGCTTCAAGGCTCTTTCAACCGGTCTTGGATTTATGATGACGGCGGAAGGGGAGCAATTCCAAGCCCCGAATACGCCCATGGCTTCTTTTAACGTCATGTACATTTTTGAATAACAAGAACGGAAGATCCGCTTATGCTGGATTTAGTCATAAAATTCGCCTTACGCAATCGCATGCTCATCCTTGCCATTGCCGCGCTTCTTGTGGGTTGGGGCGGCAAAGTGATGATGGAAATGCCTATCGATGTGTTTCCTGATTTGAACCGTCCGACGGTTACAATCATGGCGGAAGCAGGCGGTATGGCGCCTGAAGAAGTTGAAACACTCATCGTTACACCCGTAGAAACCGCGATGAATGGCCTTCCCGGCGTTATTCGCGTTCGTTCATCCAGCGGCATTGGCCTTGCCATCGTCTGGGTTGAGTTCGACTGGGGAACAGATCTTCTGACGAATCGACAGCTCGTAAACGAAAAACTCGCGACTATCGATGAAGTGTTGCCGGACGGAATTGTTCCTGTCATGGGGCCGATTTCAAGTCTCATGGGCGAAATCATGCTAGTGGGGCTATCCAGTGAAACGATGGCGCCCATGGATGTTCGTAGCATCGCGGACTGGACGGTGCGCCCGAGGCTTCAAGGTATTCCTGGTGTGGCGCAGGTGATTCCCATCGGAGGTGGCTTAAAACAAATTCAAGTCATCGTGAACCCACAGCGCCTCAAAGAATTGAAAATTAGCTTCGAACAAGTACGCGAAGCAGCTGCAAATATTGGCGCGAACACCACGGGTGGTTTTATGGAAGACACCCACCTGGAATTTCTTATTCGCAACGTCGGCCTTCCCAAGAAGATCGATGAAATCGAGCTCACAACCGTCGCCGTTGTAAACGGCATGCCGATCCGCCTCAAAGACGTCGCCACGATTCAATACGCTCCTCAAGTGAAGCGTGGTGATGCGAGTATCTCCGGTAAGCCAGCCGTCATTATGGGTGTGCAGAAGCAACCGGGCATCAATACGGTCACGCTCACCCGAAAGGTGGAAGCAGAACTTAAGTCGATTCAAAAGACACTGCCACCGGAAGTAAAGATTCAAGAACTCTTTAAGCAAGCCACATTCATTGAAGCCGCCATTGGCAACGTTGAGGAAGCACTTCGTGATGGCTCCATATTCGTCGCCATCGTTCTTCTTCTCTTCCTTATGAACTTTCGCACGACGGCGATCACTCTTACGGCTATCCCCCTGTCGGTCGTGATTACCTTTGTAATCCTCAAGGCTTTTGGTATCTCCATTAACACCATGACACTGGGTGGATTGGCGGTCGCGATTGGTGAGCTTGTGGATGACGCGATCGTTGACGTTGAGAACGTCTTCCGCCGTCTTCGTGAAAATCGCGCTCAAGGCAACAAAAAGCCAGCGCTAAAAGTTATTTTTGAAGCCTCATCCGAAGTGCGGAACTCCATCGTTCTCGCAACCATTATCGTTGTACTCGTATTCTTGCCCTTATTCTCCATGGGTGGACTCGAAGGACGCCTCTTCGTGCCGTTGGGCATCGCCTACGTTGTTTCAATTCTCGCTTCACTTTTGGTCTCACTCACAGTGACACCTGTTCTGTGCTCATACTTGTTGCCAAAATCAAAAGCCACCGCGCATGAAGAAGATGGCGCGCTGGTGCGTTGGCTCAAGCAGAAAGATGTAAACCTTCTCAACAAGACGATGGATAAACCCAAACTCGTATTGAGCGTTTGCGGTGGCTTGGTCGCTATTGCCGCCATCTCCGTGGCGTTTATGGGCCGCGAATTTCTACCGCCTTTTAACGAAGGCACGGTGACGGCCTTTGTCGCCACACCACCGGGAACAAGTCTTTCTGAGTCAAATCGCTTGGGAGCCATCGCTGAACAACAGCTGCTCAAGGTTCCAGAAATTAAAGTCACGAGCCGCCGCACGGGACGCGCGGAACAGGACGAACACGCGGAAGGCGTTTACAATTCCGAGATCGATGTTGATCTGAAAGACACGAAACGAAGCCGTGAAGAAATCCTTGGCGACATGCGTCGCGTGTTGAAAGAGATTCCAGGCATCGGCATGAGCCTCGGCCAGCCAATCTCCCACCGCCTTGACCACATGCTTAGCGGTGTTAAGGCACAAATCGCCATAAAGATCTTTGGCGATGACATGACACAACTTCGTGCGATTGCCCAAGATGTGAAATCAAAAATTGGTGGCGTGGAGGGTCTTGTGGACCTTGAAGTGGAAAAAGTCACTTTGATCCCACAGATCCAATACATTCCCGATTATGCCAAAGCCGCGAGCTTCGGCCTCACACCACGTCGCATCGTTACCTGGCTTGAAGAATCGTTATCCGGCGGCCATCCCGTCGCGGAAATTATTGAAGGGCAGCGAAGAACCGCTGTTTCTGTACGTTTGGACGATCGCGTTAAAACAGATTTACGATCCTTGGGGAACGTCACCATCGATACACCCGATGGACGCATGGTCCCGTTGCATGCGGTGGCAACCGTGCAGCAGACCACCGGTCCGAATGCCATTAACCACGAAAATGGCCGTCGCCGCATCGTTGTGATGGCAAACACGCATGAACGTGACCTTGGTTCCGTGGTTGATGACATCCGTAAAATCATGGCCAAGGAAGTGTCCTTGCCCGAAGGGTACTCCTATCAATTCGACGGTCAATTCGAAAGCCAACAGAGTGCGACACGAGCTATCGCGGCTCTATCCGTCCTTTCACTCCTTGCCGTGTTCTTCGTTCTTTACATGCATTTCAATTCCGCAATGATCGCCATGCAGGTCATGCTGAATATCCCCCTCGCTCTCATCGGTAGCGTTGTGGCGGTGTATTTGACCGGTGGTGTCTTCTCCGTGGGCACACTTGTTGGCTTTATCACCCTTTGTGGTATCGCTTCGCGAAACGGCATCATGATGATTTCGCATTACCTGCACCTTATGAAACATGAAGGGCACGCCTTTGATCGTGAAATGATTATCAAGGGAAGTTTGGAGCGCCTTGTTCCTGTGCTTATGACCGCATTAACCGCGGGATTGGCCCTGATCCCCATCGTCATGGCTGGTGGCGAACCAGGCAAGGAAATCCTTCATCCCGTCGCGGTGGTTATTCTTGGCGGTCTCATTAGCAGTACTTTGTTGGACATCATTGTAACGCCCGTCGTGTTCTACAACTATGGCCGTAAGGCGGCGGAAAAGTACCTGAACAAAAAAGAAAACAATGAAGACGAAGAATGGGCGGACGCGGCTTAAGTCGCGAAGGGTAAAAACATGAAAAGAATAAACCACATCTTAACCGTCTTTCTTTTCTCAAGCACCTTCGCCGCGGCGAAAGAGGCGCAAAAAGAGAGTCCCGAATTGTCCTTCGCTCATATTCGCGAAGCTTTGAGAACATCACCCGCTCAAAAAGAGATGGAAGATCGCCTCAACAATCTTGGCGAAAAATCTTATGAAGCGCGCATTAACAGCGAAGGTCTTCTTGAGGCTGAATTAGAAGGCACGCGAGGTGTTGGCGACAACAAAGAAAGCAAATTTGGTGTCTCATTGATGAAGCCATTTGTTTGGGGACGCAGTCTCGACACTTGGCGTGAGTCGTACAATGCTCAAGCTAAAGCTCAGCAACTTGAGGCCGTTGGTCAACTCAATGAGCAGATGAAGCAGCTTGGAGAAGCCTATGCCTCGTTGCTACTTATTCAACGCCAAGGAAAGTCCGCGGCTAAAGCCCTTGAGCTCTTGAAGCCTCTTGTCGCCACGGCCGAAAAAGGCCAAATGAACGGATCTTCCAGCGGCGTGGCCATCTTAAAGTGGCGTCTTCTTGAGAAGCGCATTCAAGCGCACCATCAGAATGCCGTTTCCTCATTTCGCGCGGTCGTGCAATCGATCAACGAAATTTTGAAAACAAAGTTCGATGATAATCTCGCATCCTCAAAACCAGTGGCTCTTGCACATCCGACAGACCACAAAGAGATTAACTTTGCCGAACTTCCCGCCGTGTCCGCCTTAAAGAAAAAGCAGGAGTCCCTCGGCCTAAGGGCTCAGGCCCTGGACAATCGCACTGAATTTTCGGCCGGCGTCGGCATGGAAAGAGATGCCCGCGAAAAACTCAACAGTGTTCTTCTTAAGCTAACCATCCCCCTAGGACAGGGCTCCGCTCTCACGAGTGAGGCCCACGAGGCTCGCGCGGAAATGGGTGCCATTCAGAACGAAGAACAGCGTTTGATTGAAAGTTTACGTCGCCGTGAGCGCATGCTCCACGGCTACATGGAATCAAAGACCGCAAGCGTTTCCTCGCTTATGACCTTGCGGGATGAAATCGAAAAAATTCAGGGCATGGTGACCAAAGGTCTTGATCGGGGCTTAACCGATTTCGCCGAGGTTGTTGAGGCCGTGGAAAAACTTTACGAAACAGAATTAGCCTTAGCGGAAGCTCAACGAGAATTAGATGACGTTCTGGTTGAGATCGCGGTTTTAACGGAGGAAAAATTATGAAAATCGCGAACACAGTCACTCGCGTCCTTTTAACCCTGAGCTTTCTCGCCAGCGCGATCGCCTATGGGCACGGTGCGCAAAAATTCGTCGGCGACGGCGAGCACTTCGATTTTGTGATCGAACACGACAATGAAGTTAACACTCTCTATCTTTCAGTGAAGCCAACAAACGAGCCCGTGGCTGGTATCACACCTCGTTTGGTCCCGGATGAAGCGAAAGATAAGGAAGTGGTTTTCACCGCCACAAATGAGCCAGGCATTTACCGGGCCGAGGGCGAGCTTCCCGAAGGATCTCTTGAAGTCTCCTATCAGGACCTTAAGGAATCCGTCGAAGTCTACGCGGAAGACAGCGGACATCATCATGATCACGGCATTCAGATTACAGCGACGGGAACACCCGAGCAGATGCGAAAGTTCTGGTGGTTTACAGGAGCTCTGGCAATTTTGGCCCTTTTCCTAGGAAGCATTGTTTGGCGCCAAAACAAAAAGCTGCGTGATGAGGCTGTATCCCAAATGCAAGAAAAGGAAGTAACCTTTGTGAAGGCTTCGCACGTTGAAGAGGCGGAGGCCGCGGCAAAATCAGCAGGCAATATGATCGCACTCTTGGCAGTGGGTGCTTTGGCGTTTGTGCTCAGCGGGCCTCTGCGCGCACACGAAGGGCACTCGCACGCGGAAGTGGGTGCATCCCAAGCCGGCGCTGACGCCAGTGTTAAGATGAGCAAGAAATCTCAATTCCTAATTGGGCTGCGTACCATCGCGGCGGAAGAATCCGATGTGACTGATAGTTTTCAGACCTTTGGCCACGCAACAGCGAAGCCACAATTGGACTCTGTCATCCGTGCGCCAGCAACCGGTTTTGTTCGTGGCACATCACAACACACGTGGGGCCAGAAGGTTAAAAAAGGTGATCGTCTCGGATACCTTGACCATCTCGGCTCCATCCCATTGGTTGCCCCGATTTCCGGAACCATTCTTGAAGTCAAAGCTGTGGATGGCTCACGGGTTGATGCGGGTGAAACGTTATTCCGCATCGTTGACACATCCGTCCTTTGGATTGATGCGGAAGTTTTCCAGAAAGACCTACCTCTCATCCGTGGGGCCAAGGAAGCTCTGGTCTATTGGGACGGTGAAAAACAAAAACAGACAGGCAACGTGGTCGGCTCTACCGCTGTGGTTGATGAGAACACCCTACGCGCCAAGGTGTTTATCGCAGTGCAGCACCCCGAAGGAGTGCTACCCCTCGGCGGAATTACCCAAGTGGCGGTTCAGATACCGTCCGAAGGAAAAAAAGGGTTTGTGTTACCAAAGGCTGCCGTTTTAAATCGTGGTGGTGAACAACTTGTGTTTGTTCAAACTGGCCCGGAAGAGTTTAAAGCAAAACCAGTGGCCACAGCTTTTGGTACGGAACCGGGAACCGTGGTTGTTACGGCAGGTCTTGAAGACAACGATCGTGTTGTCGTTTCAGGAAACTACCAACTCCTTGTGGGCGCTAATTAATGACTGCCTCATTTTATGACCGGCAATGATTCCGAAACGAAACGCGTGTTTTTTGCGATTAGACTGAGCGAAAAACTCGCCACTTCTGTCACTCAGAACACAGCTACCCTAAAGCAAAATTTGAAGGGGAGCTGGACCGTGTCATCAGACCTTCATGTGACACTCAAGTTTCTAGGAAATATCAACGCGACATTATTGGAAGATCTCATACAAGGCGCAGCCAGCGTGGCTGCGCTGCAGCACACATTTTCATTGACTCTTGGTTCCTTAGATTTCTTCCCCCGACGCGGCTCTCCCCACGTACTGTGGCTTGGTGTCAGGGAGGGCGCCTCCGAACTAGAGAAGCTGGCTATCGCGATCGACATACAGACAAATGCTCTTGGTTTTCCTCGTGAGGACCGCCCTTACAAAGCCCATATCACATTGGGACGGATTCGCACGCACGTTGAACACCTGGAACGATTTATCGAAGAAGAACCCTTCAAAATTCCTCGCGAATCCATGCACGCAACACACATCGAACTCATGGAGAGTCAAGTTTCCTCCGCGCCGGGAAGTCCACGCTATATTTGCTTGCATTCAATCGCCCTTAAAGCCAGCCGTTAATTTTCGGCTGGCATGTTTCTTTAATAGCTTCCCTAAGAAGCTAAAAGGGGGAGATCATGCCATGCGAATTCGTCATTTAATCAGTTCGCTGCTCTTATGTATTTGCTCAACATCTTTTGCTGAAAATTATCCGCTGAAAGTCTTCGTCGCTCCAACCCCAGTTCCATTCCAGCCATTCATCTCGGCAATCGACCAGGCACAAACAAAGATAGAAATGACCATGTTTCGACTGTCTAATGATAGCGTCGTTGATGCCTTGATTCGGGCTCATAAAAGAGGCGTCAAAATTCGCATCATTCTTGATGGTAAGGGGCTCAGTCGACCAGGAAACCAGGCAGACTATCGCCGTCTTCTTAACGCTGGCATTCTTGTAAAGCCGTCATCAACGTCCTTCTCCATTTCACACGCAAAATCCATGGTGGTTGACAACAAGGCTGCGTTTATCACGACCGTCAATCTGAATGGATTCTACGCCAATACGCGAGACTACGGCGTTATCGTGGAAGATCCTGGTGTGATTGCGGAGATCGATGCCGTTTTCGCGGCGGATTGGAAAAGCGCCGACTCGGGCGGAATTTACACACCACGCCTCACGCGTCCAGAACTTGTATGGAGCCCCATCAATTCTCTCACAAAGCTTACAGAGCTCGTTAACGGTGCGAAGACCAGCATCATGGTCACGGTTGAAACACTGAGTGACCCTTCTTTTGTCACCGCAATTGAGAACGCATCACGCCGAGGAATTGATGTACGCATCATACTTCCCATGTGCTCGTCGGAGGAGCACCCGACCTTTAACTATCCCGCGATCAAGCGTCTTCTAAAAGCAGATGTGAAAGTTCGCGTGATGCCGAGCCCTCCCACTCCGCAACGCCCCTTTATGCATGGAAAGATGCTCATCGTTGATGACACTTATGCCTATGTTGGCTCCGTCAATTTTTCGATCAATTCTTTCCGTTATGCACGAGAGCTGGGCATCATATTCACCAATCGAGAAGGAATCCAACGCCTCGCCAGCTCGTTCGCTGGCGATTGGGTAAACTCGATCGTTCCTCCAGCTACCCCCACCATTCACTGTCGTACACGGGTTAGCGCCTTCTAAAAGCACCCGGAGGACCCGTATCAACGCGGGTCCTCAATCCGCGAAAACCTAAGCCCCTGAAATATCTTTTGTTTAACCTTCCTCGGAGCGGGGAGAAAAAGCCATTTCTTGTTACCTGCAGCTGTGTCATTTTTAGGCACCTTTTTTGCCCCGAACGAAGCGAGAAATCATGGAAAGATTGCCATTTACCATCGAAGCGGAAGCCACTGGATCAAGAGCACGCGCCGCACGATTGAAGACACTCCATAGCGAAGTTGAAACACCGGTATTTATGCCCGTTGGTACTCAAGCCACCGTTAAAGGCCTTCGCTTCCATGAAATTGAAGAAGTCGGTTCAAAAATTATGCTCGCGAATACCTATCATTTGCTTCTTCGCCCGGGTGCGGAAGTATTCAAAGCGATGGGTGGCATTCATAAATTCACTAACTGGGGCGGCTCCGTCTTAACGGACTCAGGCGGATTCCAGGTCTTCTCTCTCGCGGATCACGTGAAACTTGAAGAAGGTGGCGCGAGTTTTAAAAGTCACATTGATGGGCGAAAAATTTTCCTCACGCCAGAATCCTGCATTGATATGCAGAAGGCCATTGGCAGCGACATCATGATGGTGCTGGATCAATGCGTGGCCTCCACTTCTCCTTTTGAACTCGCGAAAACCGCGATGGATCTGACGCATCGTTGGGCCTTGCGTTCCTTAACGGCGCGCGGTGATTCCCCACAAAGCATTTTCGGTATTGTTCAAGGGGCTTGCTTTGAAGATTTGCGTAAACAAAGCGCGCACTGCCTTGCGGAAATGCCTTTTGATGGGTTTGCCATCGGTGGCCTTGCTGTTGGTGAAACAAGGCAAGAGCGTGAAGACATGGCCGCGATCGTTACCGATATTTTGCCCAAGCATCGCCCCCGTTATCTGATGGGCGTCGGCACGCCGATTGATCTTCTTGAAGCGGTGCATCGAGGCGTTGATATGTTTGATTGCATTCTACCTACCGCAATCGCACAGCAGGGCGTGGCCTATACTTCGCGTGGTCGCATACGCCTTGTTCGATCCGTATTTAAAACAGTGAATGAGCCCCTTGATCCCGAGTGTCCATGCTATACATGCCGCAATCATACGAAAGCGTATCTGCACCATCTCACCAAAACTCGTGAGATTTTGGGGTGGAACCTCGTCGGCCTTCATAACTTAACGTTCTACCACCGCCTGATGGCGGAGATGCGTTCCCATATCAAAGCCGATACATTTGCGGCGTATTACCAAGAGAAACGCGAATTTCTCATTCAAGATGATTTGGATCGTCCTCCTCAACCAGATGCAAAACCCCGCCAGCCATCAACCCCAAAACTAGGGGACTATGAAATCGTTTATGCGGATGCCGGTTTTGCTAGTGTGCGACAAACTTCAAGCGGCGAGATCATGCACTCGTCCTCCAATCCCGATGCTGAAGCTAAATCTCTCTACGTGGAACAGGTGCGTTTGATTGAACGCATTCAAGATAGTGATGACAATCGCCCCCTTGTGATCTGGGATGTCGGATTGGGTGCGGGGCATAATGCAATGGCTGTGGTGCATGCGCTTGAAAAGGCTTACCGCGAAGCCCCACTCGGGGAACGACGCCCGGTACAGATCGTTAGCTTTGAGAAAGACCTCGACTCCATTCGTTTAGCCCTCAGTCATCAAGGACAGTTTCCTCATCTCTACCATGCGGCGCCAAAGGCCCTTTTACAGGAAGGGATGTGGCAATCAGATATCTATCCCCTGCAGTGGGATCTGATTGTTGGCGACTTCCTCGAAACAGTGGAACAGGCTGTTCTACCTCATGTGGTTCTCTACGATCCGTTTTCCGCGAAAGCCGACGGAGAACTTTGGACACGATCCTGCTTTCAGCGATTGCGAGAAATCTGCGGCGATGAGCCGGTGGAATTTTATACCTATTCCGCATCAACGGCGGTGCGTGCAACATTGATCGCCGCTGGCTTTTTCGTAGCGCGTGGCAAAGGCACCGGCAACAAAAATGAAACGACCATCGCGCTCACACCCGCGGCGCTGCAGAACAACGAGTCGTTGTGGCAAGATCGTTTATTAGGTTTGGAATGGTTAGACCGTTGGCAACGCAGCAGCGCACGCTACGCTAAGGATATTGAAGCGCATGAGCAGCCTGTGTTTGAGACTGCAGTAGTTGGTCATGCGCAATTCGTCACTCAAAGGTCATAAAAGCGCTTAGGGCGCTTTTTAGCCGATGAGCTCAACGTTTATTTTCCGTCCTTTAACACGACCGTTGCGCAGGCTTGCGACGGCGCGCGTGGCAACCGAGGCGTCCACCGCTACATACGCGTAACGATCGTGGATCTCAATTTTTCCCACTTTATCGCCGGACAGTCCACCCGCTTCGCCTGTCAATGCGCCGAGAATATCACCGGGTCGCAACTTATCCTTACGCCCCGCGGAAACATAGAGAGTCGCCATGGCGGCCGTGAGAGCAAGTGGCTGATCGCGTAGAAAATTGCGGAGCTGTTCTTCCACTGGCAACTTTCCCTTTTCCACGGTTGTGCTTGTGTAGGTTTCAATACTTTCGATTTTGTATCCTTCGCGAGGAGTGCGCAAAGAAACCGCGAGACCTTCTTTCCCCGCGCGGCCTGTTCGACCAATGCGATGAACGTAGACATCCGGTTTAGGGAGATCGAAATTGTAGACAACATCCAGAGCGTCCACATCTATGCCACGAGCGGCGACATCCGTTGCCACGAGTAACCGCACACTCTTATTGCGAAAACGCGCCATCACGCGATCACGATCGAATTGCTCCAAATCACCATGGAGGCACGCCGTGCTCACGTTGGATTTCTCGAGAGCCTGTGCCACTTCGGCAACAGTGGCTTTTAAGTTGCAAAAGATAATCGCGGACTGCGGCTGATGCTGTGAAAGAAGCCAACGCAATGCTAGCTGTTTCTTTTCTTGATCCACTTCGTAATAGACTTGTTTGATGGCGGCGGATTTCTTTTCCGCCTCAATGGTGACACGCTCTGGATTCTGTTGAAACGCTTCACTCATCGCGGCAATGGATTCCGGGAATGTCGCTGAAAAGAGAACCGTCTGACGCTTACGCGGCGCGGCGGCGAGAATCTTTTCCATGTCGTCACGAAATCCCATGTCCAACATACGATCCGCTTCATCGAGCACAACCGTCTGCACGGCGTTAAGGCCGAGGGCACGACGATCAAGAATGTCGAGGATGCGTCCGGGAGTTCCCACAACGATGTGCGCTCCCTTTTCCAACGCTGAAAGCTGAGGGCCAATCGGTTGGCCACCGGAAAGAATCAGGACCTGGAGCCCGGCATGAAGCTTCGCCAGCTTCCGCATCTCACGCGCGACCTGAGTGCACAGCTCTCGTGTTGGACAAAGAACCAGGGCCTGAACCGAGCGTCGGTCAGTACGGATGCGTTGTAGGATCGGCACGGAGAAAGCGAGGGTCTTACCACTCCCTGTGTGAGACTGCCCAATAAGGTCCTTCCCCGTCAGAAGAATAGGGATGCTTTGCGCCTGAATCGGCGTGGGTGTCTTAAAGCCAAGTTCCGCGATAACCTGCTGTAATTCGCGGGAGAGCTGAAAATGAGTGAATGTGATGCCAGCGCTCGCCGGCTCGTTCGACTGTGACATTTTTGGGGTCCTTTAATGAGGCGCCCCATCCCTAACACAACCGCTAACCCAAGTCATTCATATTGGGGACGGAGCCCTATGCCCCCCAAGGGACGGAGGGCTCCGTCCCCACTTCTAGCCTTTTAGACGTTTTGTGAGGATTTGGTCGAGGGAATTGGCGAATTTCTTCTTCGCGGTTTCGTTAAAGGGGGCCGGTCCGCCCTTAATCTCCATGCTACTGCTGCGGAGGCCTTCCATAAAGTTACGGATGGAAAGGCGCTCGGCGATGGTCGCGGGCGTATACTGGTCACCGCGAGGGTCGATCGCCACGGCTCCTTTCTTAATCACGAGATCCGCTAAAGGAATATCAGCGGTGATAACAACATCGCGTGGATGGACCTGATCGACGATATAGCCATCGGCAACATCGGCACCCATGGCCACCTGAATAGAAGAAACCAAAGGATACCCGCGCGGTGGATTGAGGTAGCGGTTTGCCACTAAGACTACCGGCAATTGCAAACGCTGCGAGGCCCGAAAGACCACCTCTTTAATCACCTGTGGACACGCATCGGCATCCACCCAAATTTTTACCTTGTCAGTCATCATTCACTTCCAAACATGAGGCCTTCAAGTTCACACAGACAACAACCCAGCGTCAAGGCACCACGCCGAGAAAATGGTAAGATAGGGGAAAGATATCTTACAGCGAGGGACTCTATGAAACGTTTCGCAGCCATTCTCATGTTCGCGTTCTTCCTGACCCAATGCAAAACGCCCGAAGTCAGTGAAACACAAAGCGCCAAGGACGTAAAACAAGCGGTGGAAACCAGCGAGCCAGCCACGGATTCGATGCCTCCTTGTAAGGCAAAGATCATGATCAAGTGCCCGGCGAATCAAATGGATGCGTGCAATGTTCCAGGCGCCAAACCCGATGATCGCCACCGCTGCATTCCCGAAGGTTTTTGTTTTGATTCACGAAGAGTTCGTGTTCGCTGTGCAAAAGATACTGAAATTACACACGCGGGCTGTCCAGGCGCTGACTACATGAAACGTTGTGGCGGTTGCACGCAGATCGCGGCCATGATGTGCGGCCCCAATGAAGTCGCTGTGGAAGTTCCCGAGTGCAAGCACAAAGGATACGGCGACTGTGTGCCTAAATAATTCACTGGGAGAGTTCATCCTCTCCGTTAAGAGGTCTTATGAAACGAGCATTGGCCATAGCCTGCTTTGTTAATACGCCAGGACTTTCAGCGGTTAAAGCGAGGCTTGCGGCAAGCGTTGGAGAATCCTTCGCCACGGAAATATACCGACGATCGTGCCTCGCCGTTCAAAGTGTTCTAATGGAAGTCGAAAAGAACATCGCGAAAACAAGCATCTACTGGTGCGTATCGGAGAAGGAGGGTTGCACACATAAAATTTGGCAAGCCTTTCCGAACCTGCATCAAGGTGACGGTGATCTTGGCGCTCGGATGAAACACGTTCACGACCAGCTCAAGGATGCCGCGGAAAACATTCTTTTCATGGATGTAAACACGCCGCAGATCTCCCCGCAGCTCTTTCAGAAAACAGTGGACTTATCCGGCGATGCGGATGCGGTGATCGGAGCAACTCGCGAGGACGATTTCTATCTAGCCCTGCTTCCCTCTCATCTCCCCGAACCGTTTTGGGAAGGTCTTGGCGATGCCACGAGTATCGAGTTAGGGCACCAATTAACCAGTGTCGGACTCCACGCCGCATGGATGCCACAGATGGCTGGTGTTAACACTGCATTTGATCTGATGCTGTTGCAGGAAGATTTGATCAACAATCTTGAAGCGACAAAGGCGCAGGATGATCTGGCGGACTTATTACGGATGCAAAGTTCATTGAGTTAAGAAAAGAAGCTATAGCCCTCGTCAGGTTCAGGTCAGCAGATCACGGTCCGAGGGCTATAGCGTAATTGTCTTAAAGGTGATTCAAAGAAACGTATTTTTGGTCGCGAACATACTGTCGCAAAAGTCGCTGTTGATCGAGGGAAAGATCGATAAACTTCACACCGATCCCTGATCTCATACCGATCTGATCCTTCTTTCTAACCCAGCACACTTCCGCCTCACCAGACAGATCGTGTCCGTTTGAAAGACTGATCTTGAAGATCATTCGTTTTGATTTGCGGAACATCTTGTCCTTCAACAATTGCCCACGCGAAACAACCAAACACGCTCCACCATAACCAATGTTAGCGACCTCAAATTGATGCACTTGATTCACTTCGGCCTTTAGATTTTCAGCGTTCACGCGAAGGAATCGGTTCTTTAGCATCGGCTTCTCGATCGATGCCTCGAGTACCATAAAAGCGAGATGGTTAAAATCGACGGGATACTTCACCCATTCGACCGTATCGCGAGCGAAGGTGTCCGCGTTCGTCTCATCACGGCCGATGACGCCAAACGCGGGGCATTGTTGAGCCGCCTTCAGGCTGCGAACATACTCAATGCCCTTTCCTTCGTTGATACCTTCATCAACAAGAAGAAAGTCGAGTCGCATCCCACAAATCGAACGCGACACGGATGAAACACTTTCAGCGGTAAAGACCTGGAATCCACGAGGCGACAGATTGTGTTGGATTTCCTGACAGACATCCACGCTCTCGGAAATGACCATCAAGCGAGGGCGCCGGCTTACAAGCTGGATCTCTTGGAGCTTTTTCGCATGCATGTTGAGGAACTTCGCCAGGAGTTCTGACTTATTCTTAGCCTGCGTTTTTCCCAACAGACTGTTGAGATGGTTGCTGATGGTGTTAGGGCTCAGACCAAGCTGTTCGGAAATCTCATTGGTGGTCGTGATTCCATTGGCCAAAAGCAAAAAAACATCCGATTCCCGATCGGAAATATTGTGTTGGTTTATGAATTCTTTGATTTCGAATGTTTTCGCGATGGCTACGCGTTCCGCACCGCTGCTTTCTAGCATGAGGTCAATCTCCACAGTCTTGTATTTGTCTGGGATGCCACACAAAAAAGTATATTAGCGGGGGTTCGGACAAGCAAGTTATCTATACATTTTGTGCCGTTAAGCGCACACGAAAATCTCATTCCGTATTTCTCTGCACATCTTCATGCAACGGGCTTTGGATCTAGCGTTTGGCGCATATTACGGGGGCATATTGGTTATAAAAAACTAACTCTAACTGGAAATATTTTAACCCCTTGTTCGCTATAACGCACATCATAAAAATAAGTTTATTCGCATATTCACCATACGAAATTCCGTACAGATCACGCTCCACCACTAAACAGATAAATTCGGCTATAATTACGTCTGAGGCTTTACTTCTTCATGCTCGTGGCGCTCGCCACCAAAGGAGATTCATGCAAAAGGGAATGAATCAGACAGTAGCTTGGTTGCTTGCTGTATTCGTGTCATCAGCCATCTTCGGTCTTGGGGGGTTCGTTCTTTCAAAATACCAGCCCGCGGGCGAAGAGCAGCATTTGAGCGCTAAGGCGCACGCCTCCGAGGAAACTCATAAGACCCAACCGGACACGACTGAAGGAAAGAAAAAAAACGTTAAATCCGTTGAATCCGAGCACCCAAAAGAGCCAAAATCAGGGGGTGAAGTTCTTCGCCCAGATGACCTGGAGCACACGAACAAGCCTCATCACTGAGATAGACAAAGGACTCCGGTCGCATGACTGATTCGAATGACAAGCGAGACAATGTTGTTGATATTCGCCAGCTCCGGAAAGCTAAACGAGCAGGCGCTAGCGGCGGGAAACCTAAGAACCAAAAATCCCAGCCTGCAAAGGTCTGGGTTTTCCTACAATTGGCGGTATTCTTAGCGTTGGTGGCTTACTTGATGCAGACTTGTCGCTGACTAGGAATGCGTCTTTCCTTCCAGGTACAGAACCCACTCAACCGGTGTTAAAGCTTTTTTATTATTGTTGCACTCTTTACAGCAGGGGACGACATTCCCCTTCGTGCTTTTGCCACCGCGGCTAATAGGGACGATGTGATCCATCGTCACGCTGTCGCGATCGAGGGGACACTGGCAGTAGTGGCACTTCGTGGCTTGAATCAAGTTCTGCCACCAGCGTGATTGCCGAAGCTCGCGAGCCTTGGCCTTTTCCAGTTTTATTTGACCTTCCGAGATCCAATCGAACATACACCTTCCTTATAAACGCCCTCCTGATAGCATGATTTTAAAGCCACACAAATAATTTTATGCAATAAGCTGTTTTTACTAGAAAATTTATTAAATTCCCAACACCGGAAAACCGATGCGGTGAGGCTAAAAACAGAGGCTTACGGAGTCAGATCTTGCTGACGAAACATTAGAACACTTGCCAGCAGCAGCACGACGATCAAACTGAGGCCATACCCGATGCGCCACCCAAGCTCTGCGGTCGATGGAAAGGTACCGACGGCTACCGTCTCTGCGAAGCTAAATTGCTTCAAGTTCCAAACGGTGGCAATCCCCTCAACCAAACGACGCGTGGACTCTGGTACTTCTGGGGATAAAGTTTGTAAGACGGGCGCGGCGAGAAAACCACTCACGCAAAGAACCAGACTGCAGAACAACGCGACCGCACTAGAGGCTAATGTCGCGAAACAAGCGGACAATGCCGCCACCACAAGCCATAGCAGAACAATAAACCCACAGGCTATCCACTCCTGAGACGTCATCATGGAAAGCCCAAAACCAAAAAGAATCACCTGCCACACGGCTAGGAGAAGCGCCGCAAGCAAAAGCAGCGCGAGAGCCAGACCGAGGTAATTACCGCAAAGCCAACTCAGACGCGAAACCGGCGTCGCGAGAATGATCTCAATGGAACCATCCTTACGAGCATCATTAATCACTTTTGTTCCCCAAAAGAGTGCGACCATCACACCCAACAGGAGAAACCCGACCGTTCCGAAGTCAAAGAGGAGTTTACGGATCTCTTCGATGCTCCAAAAACTCACCAAGACGGCGAAAGCAATTCCAACCGCACCACAAACAACGGCCGGCAGAAAAATACGATCGCGGCGCAATTTTAAAAAAGTCATCGCCGCAATACGGCTGGTCTGGCTCATGCTTTTCCTCCGAGCGCGAAAAACGGTAAGAGCGCTTCTTCACTCAGGCCACGCATTTCATCGAAGCCCACCACAACAAGCCCTTCTTTTAAGGTAGCCTGCAACCACGCCGCCGCGTCGGGATAATGACGGAACTGCAAGCGCACGAGATAGCGCTCTCTTGTTAGCTGCGTCCATGCCGGCAAATTACCTTTATGACGCAAAGCGGATAGCCCCGACTCGTCACATCCCGAGATCAAAAGACGATAGAACCCATCGACCAAGCGCGGAAAGCCCGCTTCAATCGTCGAGAACACCAGCTCACCTTGCTTTAAAACATGATAGTCGTCACACACCTGCTGTAACATCTCGAGCTCGTGCCCGCAGATAACAATGCTGACGCGTTCGTTCTTCATTTCGCGAATCCAGCGCAGCACTTCGTAACGACCGTAAGGATCCATCCCCGAAAAAGGCTCGTCGAGAATCAAAAGATCGGGTTGGTGAATGGTTGCCTGCGCCCAAGCAAGCCGGCGCCCCATGCCTTTGGAAAGGCGGTCGATACGTTGGCCGCGATGCGGGCCCAAGCCCACGGCACCCAATTTATCGGAAAGACGCTTTTCAACTTCGCTAGAACTCAGACGAGGGCGATAAAGACGCAGCGTCGTGCGCAGAAATTCCTCACAGGTCAATGTGCCAGGAAGTTTATTAGTCTCAGGCATATAACCAATGCGCATCCGATCATTTTTCTCGAGAGGATGCCCGTCAAAGAGAACACTCCCTTTGTCAGGCTTGATCAGACCAAAGATTGTGCGGATTGTTGTCGTTTTCCCCGCACCGTTGTGCCCCATCAAACCAACACAACGCCCTTTCGGAAAATGAAGGGTGAGGTTTTCGAAGACACGCTTTTTCTTGCGAAAGATATCTCCCGCATAAACCTTCGTTAAACCCTGCACAGCCAAAATCATTTCAGTTTGTTGGTCCATGCTGCGCCTCCTCTGGGTTCACGGCTACTTGTGGGCGGTAGCGCTCCAAAAATTCACGGAACTTTTGGTTATGTTCGCCGCCCATCATGATCTCTAAACTTTTTTCGTAGTCTTCTTCTGTAATCGCTTCTTTCTTTGCAAGCTTCTCAGCCACGCGCGCCACATACGGTGGCGATTTCGGACGTGAAGCCGCGAGGAGATAGAACTTCGCCCCGGACAGCGGCTCGTTCAGAACAAAAGCATGAATAAACCCTTGCGTCATAGGCAGGCGCCAGCTCTGCGGAAAAACTTCCAACCCCGCTAAGGTGATTTCTTGGCAGGCTTCAGGCTTTTTCAAATCTTGAAGAGCTGTGAAACAAGCGAGCATGTAAAGGGATTCAAGAGCAGGGCGATGGCGAATGGCATGGCGAATGACTTTTAAAGTTTCTTCGGGATGAGCCTTCACATTGGGCTCAAGAATCACCTGCATCAGCCATAGATTCAGAAAATCATCATAAATGTGTTTGTGCCCAAGCGATGCAATCTGCACAGCTCTCGGTGACCAATCGGACAGAGGAACAGGCGAAATCGCATCCACGGGGCGCAACGCCTCGCGACTGGATTGCCTGGCGAAAAAAATCCAGCTAGCCGCCGCAAGAGCGAAGATCAACCAAGTGAATATGGCAGCCCGGCGCGATTCCATGCGCTATTACATCCCTCCGGAACGGGCATACGCATTGAGGTACGCAACCACACCGCGCTCGATGGCAATGACAATCAGAAGAACTCCCATGGGCGCCCAATCAATGGGACCTGGGATATTACGAGTCAGCTTGCGAATAGGACGATACATCGGCTCAGTAACCGAATTAATCATCTGCACGATGGAATTGCTTGGATCACCGACCCAACTCACAATCACAGATGCGATCACCAGTAGCTGAACGATGTTCAGGATGAAGCTTATAATTGCGGCCAACGAACTCGCCAACGCAGCATCCACCGGAGCCTCCCCAAATAAAGAGATTAATCCCTTGATGTTAGGGGGTCACAGTGGATTTGGCAACAATCAAAGAATCAGATCAATTGCGCAATTTATGCACAATAATGAACTGAATGGGGATGATAACCGCGAGAAATAACGCCGCCCCCCAATCCATACCTTCGCTTTTTGGGACGATGGCACGAAATGGCCGCAAAAAAGGATACATAACGTATTCGACGATCTCGAGAACCATCGTGCCTTGCGTGAGCTTTAGCCATCCATTCACGATCAGGATAACAGTCAGAACCTGAGCGAGATCGAACCAAAAACTAACGACGGCAGCGAAACCTTGAGCTGTGGCGTGATCCATAAACTTTCCTTAACTCACGAGACCGCTGTGACGAAGAAGCGCGTCGGTTTTCGGGTCGCGACCCCGGAACTTGCGGAAAACTTCTGACGGGTGTTCACTTCCACCTAACGCCAGAACGGTTTCGCGAAAACGCTTACCGACTTCAGCAACTTTCTTAGGATCATCAAGCCCGGCTTCTTCAAACGCGCTAAATGCATCCGCACTCAGCACTTCGGCCCACTTATAGCTGTAATAACCGGCGGCATAACCACCCGCGAAGATATGAGAGAACGAGCAAAGGAAGCGGTCTTCCGGCAAGGGCGGCAGCACCAATACTTTGCGAGAGATCTCTTGATTCATTTCCCAGATCTTATCCACTGGCAACTGAGGATCGAAACGGTGATGGAGCTCCATGTCCACCATGCCGAAATGAAGCTGCCTCAGCATTATGGAAGCCGCGCGGTAGTTCTTCGCCATTTTAATCTTATTGAACAGCTCAACGGGAAGCTGCGCATTGGTGTCAACATGAGATGTTAATCCCATAAGGGTGGGCTCGTGATAGCACCAGTTCTCCATAAACTGACTGGGTAGCTCCACCGCATCCCATTCAACGCCATTGATACCCGCGGCGGAGAGGAAGTCAACGCGAGTCAACATGTGCTGAAGGCCGTGACCAAACTCATGGAAGAGTGTTTCCACTTCAGAAAAGTCCATGAGAGACGGCTTTCCGTCCACAGGAGGACGGCCATTACAAACCAAATACGCCACGGGGATAAAACGCTCGCCACGATACACACCGCGGTCGATGCAGGTGTCCATCCAAGCACCACCCCGCTTATTTTCAGGGCGTGAATAGGGATCAAGATAGAAGCTCGCGATCTTCTCGTCTTTCGCATCAAAAACATCGTAAAAGCTTACATCCGCATGCCAAACAGCGACTTTATCCGTCGAGCGTCTAATTTTTACGCCAAATAGCTTTTCCACCAACTGGAACAATCCGCTCAAAACTTTCGGCATGGGGAAATAGGGGCGAAGCTCTTCATCGGTGTAGGCGTACTTCTGTTCGCGAAGGCGCTCCGCGTAGAAGGAGATGTCCCAATTCCGCAAGTTGTCGTTGAGTCCATTTTTCTTTGCGAACTCTTGGAGCTCTTTAAATTCTTTCTCCGCGAATGGCTTCGAAGCGACAAGCAATTCGTTTTCCAAAGAATCAACCGCGGCGACGTCATTGGCCATCTTTGTGGCAAGACTGAGTTCGGCAAAGGATTTAAAGCCAAGAAGCTGCGCCTTTTCGCGACGCAGGCGAAGAATCTCCTCGATAATAGGCGCGTTGTTCCAGTCATTGCCCGCGGCCTTCGTAACCGACACGCGATAAACCTTCTCCCGCAGAGCACGATTACGGTTGTGCTGCATGAAAGGACCAAAGCTGGGATAATCAAGGGTCACAAGCCAGGGACCGTTTTCCGCGGTCGCCGATGTCACCTTGTTCTTCATGTTGTAGGACTGAGCCGCCATCGCCTTGAACGACCTGGGCATGCCCTCCATGTCTGCTTTATTTTCAATGACTAAGGAAAAGGCTTTAGTGGCATCGAGAACATTGTTGGAGAACTTCGTCGAAATCTCCGACAAACGTTTGGAAATGGTATTAAAGCGCTCCTTCTTTTCACCCGTGAGCTCAATACCGGAAAGGCGCGCGTTACGAATGTTTTCCTCAACGATGCGTTTTTGTGCTGGAAACAGGCGCGCCCAATCGTCACTCGCCTGCAGTTTTTTCATGGCGTTGAAAATAGGCTCGCTTTGAGAAATGCGAAGGCTTAAGTCGACGATCTCGCCCTGAACTGTTTGATAAGCCTGACGAAGCTCCTCGGAGTTCTTCACACCCAAAAGGTGCGTTACAGGACCGACAGCGCCGGAGATCTCACGCGACATTTCCTCCAGCGGCTTCATCACTCCTTCCCAGGTGGGTTGGAGATTCTTTTCAGTCTTTGCGAGGCGATCGAGGCTTTCGCGGATGATTTCCCGCACCGCAGGGACCACATGATCAGGATGAATTTCGTCAAAGTGGGGGAGACCGAGATTCTTGAGAAGAGGATTTTGCGCCGTCATTCTTGCCCTCAAATAGCTAACAAAGCAGAGAGCCGAAGGTAACAAATGTTGGTGGGATTGACCAGAATTGGGCTACGGGTTTTTCCTTAACCGAGGACCAAAAATACCCGTCCCTACCCGGACTAGATTTGACCCAGAGGCGATCGCAAGGGCCAAATCTCCTGTCATACCGAGAGATAAGCGCCCCTTGCCAATTTGGGCCGCTGCTTCGGCCAACGTTTGGTAGAGGGCTGGTGGGTTGGCCTTTATGGGAGGTTCGGGGTCTTGGTATTCCGCAGGCGGGATGGCCATCAGACCCAAGACCGCGAGCTCAGGCAGCTCATTTCTAATCTTCTCGGCGAGTGAGCGCGCCTCACTCAGAGACACACCCGACTTGTCCGCTTCCGCGCCCGCGTTGACTTCGATGTAAATTGAAAACGGTACTTTGCCATACTCACGCGCCGCTTTGGCAATCAGGCCCGCGTGTCTGAAATCCGCCACCGTCTGAACACAGGATGCATGTTCAACAATTTTTTTGATTTTGTTGGACTGAAGGTGACCGATGAAGTGCCATTCAATCGCGCAGTCCTTAAGCTGCTCGGCCTTGGTGGAAAATTCCTGAGCATAATTTTCACCAAAGGCACGCTGTCCCAAGGCATAAACGTCGCGAATGCGTTCCGCGGGCTGTGTTTTACTAACGGCGAGGAGATTAACATCGCGGGGATTGCGTCCGTGAGTCTCGCTGAGTGACGCAATCCGTTGGGTGACGAGATCAAAACGTTTCTTTAGTTCATTGTCCATTCGCGCTGGGTGTCTCAACAGGTTTTCCCGCTTCGGTTCCCCCTTTTGGCGGTACCGAGGTTTCAATCTTCTTTACATCGACGGGAACTGTCTGTCCATTTCCTTGCGGATTCGTTTGTATTCCGGGCTGTGCTTGCGTTGGCGCTGATTTAGCAAGTTCCGGCGCGATTTCCCCCTTTTTGGGTGGCGCCAACGGATCCGGGCGCGAAGAACTAAGAGGGTAATAAGTATTTTCCTCATTCACCTGATAGTGAGCGCCTTCGATGAAAAGATTCCCATCGCCATCGATGCGAATGTTCACGTTTTTCATGGATTGATGCCGAGCGCTCGAAATATCAATACCATTCAAATAAACACTTCGTGCCCAAGCCGAAGAAGAGACCATCATTGCGATTAAGACTAGAAGGCTTTTTCCCATGAAGAAACTTTCCTTATGGTCAGGAAAACGGATATACATCATAATATCACACGTCTTTTTAACTCTTCCTAAATAAGACTCAGCGCTCATCGAGGAGACATGGCGAGATGACAAAAAAATCTAATTTCATGAAGAAGGTTCCAAGCTTATTCGTTGGCGGGCTTTTGCTTCTCGCAGGCGCGTGCAGCACACCAAGCGGCGTTTATAGTGACGCAAACGAGGTGAAAATCATTGGCGACAAGTGGAACAACACGGACGCCAACAAAACAGCCAGTCACATGATCGGCTCGATGTTAAATCAAGCTTGGTTGCCAGATTTCCAGAAAACAGCGAAAGGCGAGAAGCCCATCGTCATCGTCGATGAAATTGAAAACCGCACGGACGAACACATTGACACCAAAGCTCTCACGGAAGCTATGCGCACTGAATTGATCAACTCGCGCAAGGTTCGTTTCGTCAACGCCGCGAAGCGCGATAAAATTCTCGCTGAGATCAAGTATCAAAACTCTGGCGAAGTCGCGAAAGACAAAGCCAAGCAACGCGGTAAGCAACTCGGCGTGGATTATATCCTCGGTGGCGCCATCAGCAACACAGTTGAAAACCAAGGTGATCTTAAAGCGGTGACCTACCAGGTCAACTTGAACCTGACAAATCTTGAAAGCGCTGAAATCGAATGGGCCGACAATCACAAGATCCGCAAAACATTTAAACGCTAAAAAACACCATGCACATCCTGCAACGATTTAGCTTAGTTCTATTTCTTGCCGTGATGGGAGGCGCCTGCGCCTCCTACACGGACGAGACTCGTGATGTGCGTCTTTCTTTTCGTTCTGAATCTTATGCCAACGCTCTTGAGAAGCTCGACAAGACTGGGCTAAAGACCCAGGAGCGAAATCGACTTCTTTATCTTCTTGAACGCGCCTCAATTCTCGATCGCCTTGGGCAGCGAGAAGAATCCCGTAAACTGCTTCTGCGTGCCGACACAGTTGCGGATGAATTGTTCAGATCCAGCTTAACAGGCGACGTCGCATCGTTCCTTTACAATGATTCCGCCGCCGACTATCAGGGCGAAGACTACGAGAAAGTGGCCATTCACACGCTGCTGGCCCTGTCTTTTTTACAAGAGAATGATTTTAAATCAGCCACCGTTGAGGCCCGACGCATCAACACACGCCTGAACGAGATTAACTCCTTCTATAACGATCATAAAAACCGTTACAGCGAAGACGCGTTCGCTCGTTATCTCGCCGCCATGATCTACGAGTCTCGCGGTGAATTTGATAGCGCGATCATTGACTATCGCGCGGCGTTAAAACTTTACGAAACAACCTATAACGAAGTCTTCGAAACGCCTGTTCCCGATCAGCTCGTCATTGCCCTTAACGATCTTTATGGGAAGCGTAATCGCGGCGATGACGCGAAACAGCTCAAACAAAAGTACGGAAAAATTATTGGCGACAAGAAGGCCCCCGCTGAGAGTGGCCAAGTCGTCATCATTCATGAAGTTGATACCATCGCTTATAAAGTGGCACAGGATATCGTTTTGCCGATCGGTCGAGCAGTAACACGCATCTCCTGGCCAACGATTAAAAACCGCAGCCGTGGTCTTTACGGACGTTCCGGCGTGAAGCTCGATGATGGGAAATTTACTTACGGTGAGATGACACAGAATCTTGAAGCAATCGCCTCGGCAACTCTCGAAGACCGACGCACACGCATGATGCTTAAACAGGGCGGACGCCTTATTCTTAAGAAACAAATGGCAGACCAAGCGGAGCGAAACTTCGGCCCACTTGGCGGTCTCGCGGCAAATATCTACGGTGCTGTTACGGAAACAGCAGACACGCGCAGCTGGACTCTTCTTCCTGGCTCTTACTATGTGACACGTTTACGTTTGCCGGCGGGTAAACATTCGCTGCAAATTCAAAGCAACGGACGCCTCTCAGCGGTTAAAAGCGTGGAGGTGAAACCTGGCCAGCTCGTCTTTATTCGTGATGCGGGATAAATATGAAACGAAAAAATGTCGTGCGCTGGCTCGTTAATGTCGTCCTTCTCTACTTGTCCATTAACGTCGCCACAAATCTCTATCGCCAATACAAAGCCGGGGAAAACCTCTCCGGAAAAGATCTTTCAAAGATGGTGTTTAAAGACCTCAACGGCAAGACACATCATCTCAAGGAGAAACCGGGCCCCAAAGTTCTCGCCTTCTGGGCAACCTGGTGCGGACCCTGCACCATTGAACTCTCTCGCCTAGACGATCTGGTGCGTGAGAAAAAAATCCCCAAAGAAAATGTCTTTCCGATTTCGATCGGTGAAGAAAAAGAGATCGTCGCCGCCACCGCTCGCGAGCGCGACTATCAGATGAATATCTATTGGGACGAACTCGGCGACACCCAAAACTACGTCCCCGTTGTCGCCACCCCCACCATGGTCTACGTCGACGCCAACCACAAAGTCAGTGAAGTGGACACGGGGATCAATCCGCTGCTATCGCAGAAGGTGTTGAGATTCTTCGGCGGCAAGAAATAGTTTGCACGCTCTATAAAAATCTAACTATCATTTTACGGGGCGCTATCCACATAATGCGCCCCGATTTTTTGGCAGTTTGTCCATCAATCGGGACATTCAATCACCTTTTCTTCCTCCGCCCTACCATATCCCCTTGCAATGATTAGCCAGCAAACATTGGCCTTCGGATTGCTCTAGTGGGGTGAATCGCGCGAGCGAGTCACCCACAACATCATCCAATTCCGAGGAGTCGAAAATGAACTTTATCGTTCGCAACTAATTGTCTGTGCCGCCCATACGGGGCGGCAAACCTTCAAATCTCAATCGGATCCATTTATGAACACATTCACATTAGCACCCCACGTGATCGCGGGGACAATGCATAACGATATTATTTACGGCGCGGGAGCTGGCGTATTTTCAGGAACTCAAGATGAGATGAACCTTATGGTTCAAGTCGCGAGCCTCTTTACGGAGGGCCATACGCTGGACGGAGCACAGAAAGCTCTTTCCCACTTTCCAAAAGAAAATGTGATTGAAGGCTTCAATCGCCTCGTGGCGCGCGGAGACTTAATCACGAGTGAGCCTCAAATGGCGGCAGAGCGCTACTCGCGAAATATTCGTTATTTTAGCTTGATGGGAAGCTCGCAACCACATCATGCCCAACAAACGTTAAACCGCAAAAGAGTCGTCCTCATCGGTGCTGGTGGGATCGGAAACATGATTGCCTCTAATCTTGTCACGGCCGGCGTGAGCGAAATCCTATTGGTGGATGCGGATACCGTTGAAACCTCGAACCTCACACGCCAACTAATGTTCACTGAAGAAGATATTGGTGAGAGTAAGGTCGCCACATTGGCGACAGCACTCAGATCGAGAAATTCAAGAGTTGGTGTCAATTTCTTGGAAATGCATATTTCACGACAAGGAGATCTTGAAGGTATTCCCGCAGCGGATTTGTGGATCCTTTCAGCGGATACACCTCATGACCTCGTCTTCTGGGTTAATGAGACATGTGTTCGCCGAAATATTCCCTGGATCAATGTCGGGTATGTCAATGACATCGCGATTTGGGGTCCTTTAGTGATTCCAGGAAAGACCGGGTGTCATGCATGTCAAAAAATATACGCGGCCCAAATTCATAGAGACGAAAAATGCGAAGAAGCCATTGCCAAGATCCAAAAGAATTTTAAGCCAGCGTCCTCCGGCCCCATCAATATGTTGGCTTCCGCTCTGGCAAGTCGAGATATTATGAACTTCCTCGCGGAGGTCGGTGACGTTCATGCTCTGAATCAGCGTATTGGATATCATAGTCACAATTTGACCATCGAAAAACAGGCTTTCACCCGCAACGAGGAGTGCTCTACATGCGCCTCTCGATGAAAGAAGCGGCTCCTTTGATATTGGACGCCCTCTTTGAAGGCGGCCGGCTCATTGTCGGCGCGGTGTCAACGATCTTTCTACTTTCACGCGGCCTCACCGTTGCTGACGTGGCCCTGCTGAAGTCTTGCCAAGGGCTCGTCTTAATCTTCGGTGAACTACCGACCGGTATCATCAGCGATCGCTTTGGAGCTAGGTTTAGTTTGGTGTGTGCGCTGATCTGTGCGATTGCGGGAATGTTTGGTTACGTATGGGGAAGCGACTTTTTTTCTTATCTTATAGCCGAATTTCTATGCGCAATATCACTCTGTTTCTGGTCAGGATCTTTCGAAAGTTTTTCGATGGAACTTATAAAAGACCCATCGCGTTTTTTTCATTTAAATAGCTCCGTCAATAGTTTTGCCATTTTAGTATTGGGAGGACTTGGCGGATGGCTCGGCACGCAATCCTTAGAATGGCCATACTATTTTGGCGCTCTCTTTCTTAGCATCGCGTTGTTGGTGGTATTCGCAATTCCCAAAGGATCACGGAACGAACGCAAAGAAAATCCCGCTTCATCACCGGTCGCAAATGTTTCAACCCTTTTAAGGATGCTCTTAACCCACCGAGCCCTTTGGCCTCTTATGATGATGAGTGTTGCGATCCAATTCGCAATTCAGCCGATCCTTCATTATTGGCAACCGTTCTTTCAGGCGCCACCATCGTCTCTCAACGCAGCTGAGTTGGGACTTTTCTTTTCCGTCTACTGCGCCTTTCAATGCGCGGCCAACGCTTGCTACTACAAATGGAATAACCATGTAACAGGCTCTCTGAAGACGCGCCTTGGAATCATGCTTGGAGCAGCGGCGATTTTCTATGTCTCGTTATGTTTTGTCGGATCGTCGCCACTTAACCTCATGCTCTTTTGTGCCCTACAAGGATGTTTGACCGTCGGCAGAACAATCCTCTCGTCACAGCTCGTCTCAATGGCGCCACGCGATCATCGCGCGACTTTTCTGAGCGTAAACGGCCTGCTGTCACGTTGCGGCATGCTCCTTTCGTTAGGATTGATTGGAGCGTTTTCCAAAAACGGCTTGATGGTGAGAGATCTATATTTTGTTTATGGAGTTATGGGCCTCGCTTTTGTCGGCCTATTTACGATCTGGTTTCTATACCCGGCGCGGCTATCAAATATGTCAGGAGCGGTTATCAAATGAATATATCTCTTCGCCCTCTCACGAGTCTCGACGTCTCTGCTTTCATGACATGGGGAAGCGATCCCGTGGTAACACAACCGCTCTTTTGGGATCCCTATCCAAATGAAGCGGCGGCAAAAGTATTTCTTCAATCCATCGTCGAACCACACGAATACTTTATGGCCATTTGCCTTGATGGAGAAGTGGTGGGTGCCGTAACGCTTGATCGTGGGAAAGGTCCGCGAGGAAGTCACCGCGCGGAGCTTGGGTATGTGCTTGCTCGTTCACAATGGGGAAAAGGAATCGCAACCGAGGCCGTACGTCAGGCGGTCGCCTGGGCATCGCAGAAACTTCATCTTCACCGCATCGAGGCCTTTGTTGATCCCGATAACGTGGGCTCTATACGGGTTCTCGAAAAAGCGGGCTTAATAAGGGAAGGTGTGCTTAAAAGTTATGTCATGCATCGCTGCAAGATTCGCGATCGTTTTGTCTATGCGACGTATCTTTGAAAAGAATCATTTATAGTATGTTCCGTCGCTGGTCTTTCCTGTTCTGAGATCAACTTTGTAACGAATTTGGTTCCAATTAAACGCCCAAAGGCTTCCGTCCATATGAACAGTCATTCCTGAGTAAGAGGTCGGGTTATTTTGATTACGCTGACCTTCAATCTGCCACATTTGCTCGCCGCTCAACGAAAAGCCAAAAATATTCCTGACCCATTCCGCGTTTTCAGGATAGCCCCGCTTCATCTCGTCCCCCCACTCGAGCAAAATCACAATGACATTATCGGCCTCGATGAACTGTACCAATGGAGAACAAAATTTAATTGTCTTTGAGCCAATCGTAATTTCGTACGGATTATTTCTAGAAAAATCGATCATTGTAGCCCTCCAATCATCTCAAACCATTGACGAGGGACTTCGTCACGGACAATTTCGAATTGAAGTTTTCCCTGAGCACCGCCCCATTCATTGATACCCACTTCACTGATACGCATGGGCGTACTTCCCGGGACATTTGCTTTTGCAATATATTTCGGCACATTCTCGAGAGCAAAATCATGTTTTATCTGCGCGCCCGTTCTTCCGCTAAAGTCTTCCATTCTGCCAACCCAACGTCCAGGCATTTTAGCTGAATCATTAAAAACTCTCGCAAAGGATTCCGCCGCTCCCGATGTATACTCAATCGCAATTTTCCCGTCGTTGTAGGATTTGACGTAATTGGGAGTCCTGGCAGCATTCGCTGCATTTAGTGCCGATGTGCTGACTACACGTACGTCTGTTGCGTTGCCCGGAACGCCGCGAATCACATGAGCGTTCTCACGGATGGTTTTTGGATCACTTAAGCCAAACTTCTCGAGCTGCGGCATGAGATCAAACTTGTTGATGATACGGAGAAGATCTTGGGCTAATGGACGTCGCTCCCGAATCACATCGAGACTTTTCTTGAGGTAACGAACACCCGGGCCAACCACCACTGGCAGCATGATTGTGGCAAATATCAAAGCCCGATCCGCATCGGATAATTGCTCACCCGTAATTGTCTTTCCGGTGACGAGTTGTGTGACGTCGTAAGCCCCACTGACAACCGGAGTAAACGTCATTATTACATCGAGGGTGGCTAGCGCTGTTTGTAAGTGATGATCGCCGATGTTAACCGCGGGCGTTTTGTCGCTATATGCCCGATCGGCCAAATCAAGATTCACATCCGCAAAATCCAAGAGTTGCTGGCGCGGCGCCCTTTGTGAAGACGTGTCCTGCTCGACAACGGATTTAACCTGGTTGCGATATGCCCACGCGTTTTCAAGGCGTTTACCCGGAACCGTATGGGGAGATGTTTTAAATTCTTTTGGTTGATCAGTTACCGGGGGCGCGGGAACCGCTCCCATGCCACTGAGCAACGAGGAAACTTGGGTATTGTACTTATGCTCCATCTCCGAAAGTGTGTTGTCGTAACGACTCAGACCATCTTTCATCGAATTTAGGTATAGCTTCTCTTTTTCGATCTGAGCTGTGATCACCGTCTCATTTTCAGGGGAATAAGCGCGACGGCGCTCAAGAGTTCCTTCCCCTTTAGAACTCACTCCTCGTGGACCCAGTTCGCGACGATCTGTAGGGGAAATAGTCTCCCGATGTTCAAATGTCTCACCCGTAATTTCCGGACCATCGTGGGATGGACCAATGGAGATTTCACCAAAATCAAGCTGCGTCGATGGCTGCGAATCTCGGATGCTCTCCGCACCTTCAACAACACCACCTCCCTTGGGTGATTCGCTGACGCTTGTGGGAGCGGGGTCGTACTCGGCAGATTTGATTTCGTGCTCGCTATCCGTCGAATTGTCATCTTTGAGGCGCGAGCGTTCATGCAGCGGCGATCGGCAGGACGTCGTGAAAATGGAAAATATAAGGAGGGTAGAAAGCAGCCGCCTTTCCATCGTCATGCTCCCTTGCCGCATTCGATTTTTGTCGCAATGAAGGAGACGTCGAGCTCTCTTCGCTCCATCGTATTAACGGCGCGTACTTGGGCAGCAAGATAGGATTCCGCGCGCGCGATGCATTTGACGCTAAAAAGGCTGCGACGAGCTAAAACATCCTCGAGAAACTTTTTCTGACGAAGTTGGTAACCTTGCCAACCTTCCTTTTCAGTCTGAGCAAGTTGTCCCCTCAGAATTTCCAAGCGGCTGTCGATGGGACGCAGAATCGTGGCTCTATTTTCTTCGGATAATCCTTTAAAAAGGAGGGCCCTACTACGGTAGGTTTCCGCACCTTTGATAAGCCCAATAAGGGCTGCTTTGGCTTCATGATATTGGCGTGCGTCATAAATCAGAGCCTGGATCGGCCTTGTGGTGCGGGCATTCCAATTCCCAAAATCCGTCTGAAAGTCCAACGCAACAAAAAATTCAGACAAGTTAGCTTCCAGTTCATCAAGAGCTAACTTCTGTCGGCTAGCAAAGTCCTGTTTAAGCTGCTGCTTTTTCCCTTCAACAACATACTGCACAAGCTTGTGACGTTTCACCGTCACGATCTGCATGAATGCAGCCATACGTTGAAGCTGTGCCGACCATGCTTGAAGACTTGGACGCAGATCATCAAAGGATGTCGCGTAAGTCGCACAGCGATCTGATGTATAAAATATATTAAGATCATTCGCCTGCTGGTTTATTTCGGCGATGACATCACTAATGCTACTGATAAATAGATATTCGTTAAAAGCGAGCTGTTCGATCTTTTCTTGAACCTCTAACGACCTCTGATCAATGTCACGTAGAATCTCATTGAGTTCGGACACCTGAGACGCTTTACCGGGAGCATGAGATGCGATGAGATTAAGTGAAAGAAAAATTTCGTCATTGGTGGAAACAATTTCGCGGAATTTTTTTGGCACGTGAAGCGAAGAGGATTCCTCTACCAACCAGACTCGCCCCAGACCGTTGAACCGCGTCAATGCCTTCGCATAGACATGCCGACATCCAATTTCTTTCATGTCGGATGAATAAGCCTGACCTGATGTTAGCAACAGAAATGTGATTACGAAAAAAAATCGCTTCACTTTAGAAGCTCCAATGACGATTGAATGGAATCTTCTAAGGAAGTCATCTCAGCCCCAATCTCCGGAGTAAGGCTTCGCGACTGTCTATAAAGTGAGATAAGGCGTAGCTTTGCCTTGAGGAGCTGGATGTTTGAGAAATGAACCCGTTGAAGATCACAGATATCCGAAGAAATGCTTGGGGGACAAAATTCAGTTAGGACATGCTGCTTAGGTAGTGAACCACCGCACACAGCCTCCCCCGCAACAAATGGTTTATCGAATTGTTGTTGAAAGCTTTCTTTCAATTGGTTGGCGATTTCTGGATACAAAAGGGCGTTATCCACAGACTGAATCAAGCAAGCCAGGTCGTTCTGAGCCTGCTTCAATCTTAGATACTGACCGTTGGCAACGAGGGCGGCTCGCATTGCTGGTTCGATACTGGCTCGAGTTTCAGTGATAAACCGTTGCAAATCACCTAAGTCAGTGCACACATATTGATTCTCGCAGAGCTCGCTCCAAACCCAATCAAAGTTGACTCTACGCACGGTGATATCAATCTCGCGACTGACAATGTCACACACGCGAATTTCAACTTTTTCTACTTTCTGATGGCCGCCAAAATTTAGCGGGCCAAATCGAAAGACTCTGTTTTCAATTGTTTGGTAGTTTTTGATCGGTAGCGTTTGCTGAAACAAGTCGCCATTGGCATATCCCAACATATCGATCTGAAATTGATGCTCTCGGAAATGAGTGTCCCACCCCACACATTTATTTTTCCAGTCCCTCTTATTGCACACTTCATATGTATCAGGAGTTAGATGAGCCTCTAGTTCAATCGATCCTTCTAGCTTTATATTGAATCCCGATTGTGAAGAATAATGGCCATAGGACACACAGCCTTCACGAGCAGGGCCTTGGTAGGTAAGGTATTCGCCAACCCTTTTTACTTCTTGAAAATTTGAGGAGAGCTCGCTTCCGACAACAACTTCCTGTCGACGACGAACCTCACTTGTCGCGGGAAGCGAGGTTGATGACGGGCCCTCACAAGAGATCAAGGTCAAGGCCAGAACAGATATACAACCTGTTTTCATAGGGTTTCCTTTGCATTACCAGACCGCCTGCCCCAGTGCAATCAGTGTGCCACGGTGGTCAAAACTCTAAGTCATTGGATTTTCGAAGAAACCTGAAATTTATGGTCGTATAGAAATGAAGAAGTTGCGGATACTGTCGCTCTTCTGGTCAAAGATGTTCGAAGATAGATAGAAACCTACCCTTCAAACCCCCTAAAAACTAACTAAAAAGGCCGATCTCTCGATCGGCCTTCTTATTTCTATTCTTTCACCAACTATCTCTAGTTTAGTGCCCCGCCCAAAGTTGGTTGTCCAACGTTTGGTTGAGTGGCTTCATGCGACCAGCAGCAGCGATGCGCTTATCAACGATGCGGTTAGAAGCCACGATTGTTGTAATGCCCGCAGTGTCAGCTTCAGTGAAGATGCCGAGCAACGTGTCGTAGATGCCTGCGCATTTCGCACGAGCTTCTTCAGCGTTGTAGCCTTTGAGTTCTTGGTAAACGTTGATCAAGCCACCCGCGTTGATAACGTAGTCTGGCGCGTAAAGAATCTTGCGATCTTTAACCATTTCACCGTGAACGTTTTCGTCGAGGAGCTGGTTGTTTGCACCACCAGCGATGATGGGAGCTTTGATTTCTGGAATGGTTTCGTCGTTGAGGATGCCACCCAATGCGCATGGAGCAAAGACGTCAACAGGGAGTGAGTGGATCTTGTTTAGATCAGCAGCTTCCGCACCTGTCTTCGTCACAACTGCTTTTACTTTCGCGTCATCAAGATCAGCGATGTAAATCTTCGCGCCGTCACGGTGAAGGTATTCAGCAAGGTTGCTACCAACAGCGCCAGCGCCTTGGATCGCAACTTTCAAACCTTTAAGAGAGTCTTGGCCGAGCTTGTGCTTCACGCTGGCTTTGATGCCGTAGTAAACACCGAGAGCTGTGACAGGAGATGGGTCACCAGAACCGCCGTGGGAAGAAACGCCAGATACGTATGGAGTTTCAGTAGCGACGATTTCCATGTCTTTCACGCGGATGTTCACGTCTTCCGCCGTGATGTAACGACCGCCGAGGCTGTTGACGAAACGGCCAAATGTCTTGAAGAAGGCTTCTGACTTTAGCTTTGGATCGCCGATGATAACGGCCTTACCGCCGCCAAGATTTAGACCAGTGATACCTGCTTTGTAGGTCATACCGCGAGAAAGTCGTAAAACGTCTTTAAGAGCCTCTTCTTCAGAAGCGTAGTTCCACATGCGGCAACCGCCCAGGGCCGGGCCTAACGTCGTATCGTGGATGGCAATAATTGCCTTTAAGCCGGTAGCTTTATCGTAACAGTATACGACTTGCTCGTGATCCATCTTTTCCAGTTGATCGAAAACGCCCATGGGCCTTCCTTTCCTAAAGGTAGTAGTAACAAAGAGCTTTGCAGCCGACTTAGGAATCGTGAGATTTACCTAAATAGGTACAAAATAGCAAGAAAAACGCCCCCAACGAGCCTTCAAAGGCTCAATCTTTCCCGTAATTTACCGAAGCCTTTCTCATTTTCGTCTTAACCCTCGAAAATCGTCGAAGTCATAATCATTAGAAGCATAAAATTGGATATAAACTTCAATGCTCTTTTTATTGCGGAGGGCGCCTCGTTTCGGGTAAGGTCCGCCCACCATATCTTCTTATGATCGAGTGACACGCGATGTTGCTCGCATGAACCCCGGAAAATACATGGAACGTTTTGATATCATTGTCGTCGGCGGTGGCCACGCGGGATGCGAGGCAGCTCTAGCGGCTGCACGCAGCGGATGCCGGACCCTTCTTGTCACTCAGGTCGTCGATAAAATTGCGGCGATGAGCTGCAATCCCGCCATTGGCGGAACGGCCAAAGGTCATCTCGTAAAAGAAATCGACGCGCTCGGTGGCGAGATGGCGAAAGCCATCGACGCAACGGGTATACAATATCGGATATTAAATCGGACTAAAGGCCCGGCGATTTGGTCGTCACGCGCGCAAGCGGACATGGACCTCTACCGCCGCTACATGAAGCACAAACTCGAGAACACCGAGAATCTCCATATCCGCCAAGATTCCGTCGCAGGACTTCTGATCGATGAGTCAGGCGAACAACAAAAAGTCATCGGCGTTGAGGCAAAAGTATTCGGCAAGTTTTATAGCCAGTGCGTGGTGATCACGAGCGGAACATTTCTCAACGGCTTGATTCATATTGGTCAAACAAAGATTTCCGCGGGTCGCGCCGGCGATGCACCGAGTATTAGCCTCGCGCAATTTATCCGCGACACGGGCTTCCGCGTCGGCCGTCTTAAAACAGGCACGACGCCTCGCCTGGATGCGAAAACCATCAACTGGGAACAGCTTGAGGTTCAACATTCCGACGATGAGATTATTCCGTTTAGCTTTAGCACACAAAAAATCACGCAGAAGTTGATTCCTTGCTACATCACACACACGACTGAAAAAACTCATGACGTGATTCGCAAGTACATGCACCAGTCGCCCCTTTACAGTGGCGAGATCGTGGGTGTGGGACCGCGTTATTGTCCGTCTATCGAAGATAAAGTGGTGAAGTTCGCGGAACGCACATCTCACCAAATTTTTTTGGAACCGCAGGGCTACGATACTGTTGAAGTGTATCCAAACGGACTGTCAACATCATTGCCGCTACAAGCACAGCTTGAATTTATTCGTACCATTCCTGGCCTTGAAAAGGCGGAAATCATCCGCCCAGGCTATGCCATTGAATACGACTACGTTGACCCGACGGAACTCTCTTTCTCCCTCGAAACCAAACGCGTCGCGAATCTTTTCCTCGCGGGACAGATTAACGGCACGACCGGTTACGAAGAAGCCGCGGCGCAAGGCTTGATGGCTGGTATTAACGCGTCTCTTAAAGTGCGCGGCATGGAGCCCATGGTTCTTAAGCGTTCGGAAGCTTACATCGGCGTGATGATCGATGACCTCATCACCAAAGGCACGATGGAACCCTACCGCATGTTCACAAGTCGTGCGGAGCACCGTCTCTATTTGCGTGAAGACAATGCGGACCTTCGCCTGACGGAAATTGGCTATGAAGCCGGTATCGTTCCCGATAAGGAATGGCTCGCGTTCATGAACCGTCGCGGCCAATTGGAAACGCTGAAGACTCTCGTAGCGACCACAAATATCGGTCCCTACCAGTTACCCGATCAATTCCTCGACTCGAAAGACAACGTCGGCACGAAGCTCGAAGTGATTATCCGCAAACCTAAAGTGAATGCGGTGGATCTCATTCAATACGTTCCCGAACTTCGTAATTTCGACATCGCCGTAGTGCGCCGCCTCGATATTGAATTGAAGTACGAAGGCTATATTGAACGTAGCCGTCGCTACATGTTGGAAACGGATGAACTAGAAAAAATCCGCATCCCCAAAAACATGGCTTATAACGATTTACCGGGACTGAGTAACGAAGTGGTGGAGAAACTGAAGCGCCACGCTCCGGAAACACTGGGTCAAGCCTCACGCATCAGCGGCGTGACACCTGCGGCGATTCAGATCTTGCATGTGTGCATTCACCATATGCGTGGAAAGCATGATTTGAGCGGATCAATCGGGAACACCCTCGCTTAACGGGGGTGGATCAATTCACGCCCTGAAACTTCAATAACATTTGGATCGATAATTTTATATTTTGGTGCTTTAAGCGCATCAAGCACAAGGCGATCACCGTTGTCCTCAGGTTCACCGCCACCGCCACTACCACCACCCCCAGCGGGACACTCAGTGCAATCAGGCTCTGACTCAGTGGTTCGCGTCACGGGATTGCCGAGATTTTTAACGCGATCCAAATCCAAGATTTTCCCGTTCAGAAGAATATTCTTTTCCGCGATAGCGACTTGAGTATCGACTAAAGCAAGGTCCTTCATCCGTGTCGCAACGCCGCTAAGGATTATGCGGTCTTTGCGAGGGATTGAAGTCGCAAGCGGTGCGTCTGTTAAACGAAAGGTCACTTCATAAGTGGGGGTGGCTGTCGGATCACATAGATCAACCGGGATATTTCGCGAAGAACATCTTGAAGAATTATCAGTCGTTTCGTGTAAACTTGATTTAGTCTCTCGAAGACAGCCTACACTCAACACAACAATCGTCCCTATCAAGCCTCTGATCCATCCCTTCATGCCACACCCCCTAACATAGGTTACTCATGAAACGGGCGACTTCTTACAAAATCAATACCAGAACAATCTCCTCGCCATTTTCGCAATTTAGGAGCTGCGGCGCTGCCAAAAATCTCGTCGATGCCCATGGATTCGACAAATAGAAGGCCTCCGACAGGGGGCCTATGTTTATTGGATTAGGTAGTTCTCCCTACTGCACCTGCACCACAGGCGCTGGCTGCCACGTTTGATTCAACGCTTCTAACTTTGGCCAATAAAGTCTCATGATGAGATTGAAGGGGCCTTTTGGAGCGGGGAGCCAGTTGGATTCTTTTTCTGCTCCAGGTGAATCGTGCTGAATGTAGATGTCGAGCGATCCGCCTTCATTAAACCTGAGCTCATCGCGATCGCCGATCGCATAACGATGGATGGGATTCTCGACGAAAAATTGTCGATCATCATACATTGTCAGCGACCAAAACGCGCGAACGGGTGGAAGCTGATTCTTCTCAAAGTGCATGACATATTTTTTCTCACCTGTTAGTGGCTGTCCAAGACCATCAATACGCGTCATGGGGTAGAGCGCGTCTTTTGCCAGGTTCGCGCCAAGCCCCACACGTGCTACCGTCGCGCGGCGAAGGTAGTCGGTACCGTAATCACCTAGGTTGTAGTCGATACTCCATTCGTTCGATGCCAACTTAGTAGATAAATTCTGAATCTCACCGCTCATTTTTGTGTTGGCAAGCGCCACGGCCGCCTGCAACGCTGATAATGTTTCTGGTTTTAGCGCCGTCGCGGCAAACGCCTCACCTGGAATAAGCCCCAATTCTTTTAGATCCGTAACTTCCGCGGCATCCGCCGCTGCGGGAGAATTATTTTTTAAGACATTCGCAAGACGTGTGAAAAATGTAACGCCATCCATAGCGGCAACCTGATCGACGGGAGGTGTTTTTGTATCAATACTTTGATCAAAAGGAGCATCGCCTGCCGCGAGAGCAGGGTCTACCCCCCAAGCGCTCAATGGCGTCAATTTGTATTCATTCTGAATGGCATGCACGGCTTCATAGTCGGAAACGCCATTTGTTTGAGTTCGTCCAATAAGCCAAACAGTATTGGTCGGCGCATGAATTTCCGTAACATCAGCGGGGAGGGTGCCTTTCCAATTTGGACCGACAATCGCAAATACACCGTCTTTCGTTCCGGTTGTTCGCTTGCCGATGGAATCAAAAACATTGGTCCAAGCATCCAACAGCTGAATTAAATAGTAGCGTTCGTCTGTATCAGGGACCGTCAGGAGAACAGGCTCCTTACTAAGATCAAGCCATGCAAACGAGTAGAGCGTATCCGCATTGGGACTTACAACCGTTGTATTTGTTGGATCAGGAAAGGCTCTTTTATGCCCAAACTGATTGATGGGTGCGCTCATTTCACTCGGCCTTGGCGTCGCTGTCATCACATTGCGCGTGACGTCCATGAGAACCAATGGGTAACCGAAAATATAAGCCTCTACGGCGCGATCTTGAAGAGATTTGGTTGTATCGAGGCTTTCTCGGTGAGGGTCAGGATGATGGGGTGACGCGCTCAGAAAACCCGGCAGAAGACTGCTAAAAACTGCGGCATAACACATGGACTTAAACATGTTTGACACCTCGTTGAACAGTGACTCCGAAGCATCAAAAGCAATAACTAATCCAATTGGATATCAGGCCATCCCAAAACTCTGTGGCAATTTTCGCTAGCGACGTTTGCGAGCATCGTTTCATCAATACCGCGCGTCTTCGCGAAATGCTGAAGCACCTTCACAATGACTGACACATCATCCGCACTTTTTTTCCTGACCTCGAGAGGATCATCCGATTCGAATAAGATTCCCTCCAACGGCAGACTGCGAATCAGCGCGTCGCGTTTGGGATGCAGAAGAGAATGACCGAGTCCGAGCAGAAATCCTTTCTCCAAATATCGCCGAGATATTTCTGGAGAACTCGCAAAAGCATGGATGACCCCCGTCACGGTTGGATATCCTTCTAAAAGGTCTAGAAATTCGTTGTGCGCTTTCACGACATGACAGACGACGGGTTTCTTATAACGCACGGCTAGATCGAGCTGGCGTCGCGCCACTTCAAGCTGCTTCTCTTTGGGCGTGGCCTTCAAGAAATCGAGGCCAACTTCACCCAGCGCCATGCAGTGAGGCAGCTGTTCTTCTAACCTTTGAAACCAATCATTAAGAGTCTCATCGGATTGACCTTCAATCGCCCAGGGGTGAATGCCCGCCGCACGGCGGATGTTTTTATAAGTTGCACACACATCTTGCTGCCGCTCCCAACTATCTGGATCCACACCGGCAAGAATATACCCGACCACGCCCACTTGCTCCTGGAGAGCTAAATGACGCCGCAGCTCTTCCGACGTTAGTTGGTCCAAGTGACAGTGGCTATCAATCATTTTCAAATCGGTCGCGCTCCCCAAGGTTTTTTCGCTGGTGGTCGAGTTGATTGAGTCAAGTTGTTGACGATGTATCCAGCTGCTAGAAACCCCATGCTTCCCGTAACAACGATACTTGAACCGAGTCCTGCTGCACAGTGTTCGAATGTTTCATCGCCATCCTGTTCCGCTGAACAGCCTTTGAGAGGGCGTTGCTGTGGTAGATATATGGCAGGGATACGCCATTTCTTGTGAATTTGTTTGGGGAACGAAAACTTGCGCCGCAAGTTGCTACGACAAAAACGGAGTAGGGGATCTTCATGACAGCGATTAAGATCTTCAATGCAAAGACTCGTTGGATCAGTAAGGCCTGAGCCGCCCCCTGAGGTGAGGACTTTTAGCTTATTGCGATAACAGTAGCGAATGATCGTGCATTTCACCCACACCTGATCCACGGCATCGAACACAAAGTCAAAAGGCGCGGAGCTTAAAAGACTCTCCGCATTGTCGCGCGTCACAAAATCTTCGATGAGATTCACTTTAATATCGGGATTGATATCGCGGAGTCGATCCGCCATCACGTGGACCTTCATCTTGCCCATCGTGCTGGTGAGTGCTTGAATCTGGCGATTGGTGTTGGTGATGCACACCTCATCCAAATCACACAGAGTCATTTCGCCCACACCCGATCGCGCCAACGCCTCGGCTGCCCATGAGCCAACACCGCCAAGACCGACGATCAGCACATGCGATCGCTGTAGGATCTCAAAAGCAGCATCACCATGAAGGTTTTTGACTCCGAGGAATCTCTCGTTCATCTCTCTGTATCTCGGCGTAATCGCGCATTTAGTGGATAAGGCTTGACGGTTCAGCCGCAACCTTATTAACGAAAGGTGAACAGTACTTTCAAGGGTGAACTGATGATTCGCGAACGTCTGGAAATGATTGAGGATAAACTTCGAGGCTGCCATAGCCGTGAAGCTCTGATTCGTTTCCTCATGACCCAGGGGCAGCAGATCCCCGAGCCGACCGGTGACCTTTGCAGCCCCGAGTTCGAGGTCCATGGCTGTGCCGTTAAGGTCTGGATCAAAGCGGAAATATTTGACGAGTCGGTGAACTATCAGGCTTTTTCAGAATCGCGGATGATCAACGGCATCCTCTCGCTCCTGATTGAAATTTACGACCATGCCCCCGCCGAGGAAATCCTCGCCCTCGGCAGTGACTTCAGCCGCACTCCATTGTGGCAACAGTTTCTTCCCCAATCCAAGCGCCTCGGGATCAGTTCGATCGCGGATTACTTCGTGGATTTGGCTTCGGGTGAATATCCAGAGACTTAGAAGGCATCTTGGTCTGCCAAATTTCTCAGGACGGAATCTGTTACGATGCCTCCGCATACTTCGACAAAAAAAATCTCTTTAAAAGAACAAAACGGGCGCATTGAAAAATAGAGAAGACGCAAGCAGACATCTCTCTTCATTCGCTCATGTCCCTGGCCCTGAAACCCAAAAACGCTCTATCAAATGCGAACCAAGCGCAGGAGGGGAGCGATGCCAAGAACTTCAGTCGGAACGACAACCACAGGGAAAGATATTTTTGTCGACCTCTATGCGTGCACTCGCGATGACGTTGCGAGCACCTTCAGAGACTTCAACGATATAGATCTATTCGATGCACTCATGACGATCGAGTACCTGATTCTCGCAGAAAAACGAAGTGAGAACCCAGATCCGGATTGGCGACAAGCACTTGGAAGAAATCGCGTCTATATTCAAAAGCACCTCGACGCCGAGCAGACGGCTAATTTTAAGGCTACCCTAAACATCACTTCCGCCTTTCAAGCCCGGGACTATGGAAAACAGCGAGCACATCCTCGTTTCAAAACTCTCTGAACTTCACGATTTGGTCTTTATTTGAAGGAATCAACCAATAGTACCCTTCTCTGTCATCAAGCCAATAGTTGGGATTGCGATAGCCATCGGCAAGAAAAAAGAGGCCTCCTTGTTCATGATAACGGTTTACCATGATCCCGTTATCTAGATAGGTGACGATATGAAATGACCAATCAAATGCACAGAAATCTAATAGCTCACCCTTTTCGCGCGGCCAGAACGTCCCACCGATGTAATCCTCGCATCTAACTCCAAGCGCCCTTATCCGCTCCGGCTCGAGGACCATTCCTGTTTTGACGAAAAATTCGTGATAATCAAGCGTGACACGCATAAGCACCTCCATTGCATTTTATCGACAGGAGGTCGAAAAGCTTTACGCCAAAAAATCGAGACAAAAAAAGCGCTGTGTCCTGGAATCGGACCTCAGCGCTGAGAGTGCTGTCTCGATATCGGAGCCGAAGCTCGCTAGATAAACCCGGCCTTCTGCAACGATTCCGCAACGAGAATCGCGCCCTTCGCCGCGCCTGCTTTTGTGTTGTGAGAGAGAAGGACGTACTTCACACCACCAAGAACATGCTCATCACGCAATCGGCCGATGTGTGTTGGCATGCCACCATCCCAATCACGCATAAAACGAGGCTGCGGTTGAAATGGATCGTCATGCACCGCAAAGAAATTTTTCGGCGCTGTGGGCAGTCCTTCAAGGCCATGCTGGTATTCAAGAAACGCCTGACGCGCTTCCTGCGCCGTGCATGGTTTTTCCGTGGCAACAAACACGGTTTCCGTATGCCCATCCGTCACGGGCACGCGTGTGCATGTGGCGCTCACCTTAATCGGTGAATATTCGATATCAGCGCCCGCGATGCGGCCAAGGATTTTTTGTGTTTCGCGTTCGACTTTTTGCTCTTCGCCGGGAATGTGGGGAATCAGGTTATCCACCAAATCAAGAGCTAACACACCACCATTACGTCCCGCACCGGAAGCGGCTTGCATGGATGTCATGATACAAGCCTTCACGCCGAAACGCTTTTGCAATGGCGCTAGACTGCAAGCCAATCCATACGTTGTGCAGTTTGGAATCGGCACAACAAAACCCTTCCAATTGCGCTTTTTCTGCTGATGGCGAATCAACTCGCGATGGCTATCGTTCACACCGGGAATGAGAAGCGGCACATCTTCCGTCATACGGTGAGCACTGGCTGTGGAGATGGTTGGTTTATACTTCGCATAAAGTGGCTCAAGCTCATAAGCCGCCGCGCTTTCCACCGCGACAAAGACGATATCGACGCCACTGATATCAAGCTCGCGAGCAAGCTGCATTTTCATGGAACGCACATGATACGGCAGAGGCTCTGGCTGCCACCAGCCAAGGTGGCCATCGGCTTCACGCAATGAGTCTTCGTACGTCTTTCCTGCGGAGCGCTCGCTTCCGGCAAGGGCCGTGACTTCATACCAGGGATGATTTTGCAACGCTGAAATAAATTGCTGTCCGGCAATTCCCGTCGCACCAACAATGGCCACTTTCTTCTTCATGTCGTCCTCTACAGCATCGAGCTCAACGGTTCACGCAACATCTTACGCTCGCGGATCTCTTGCAACAGCATGGCCATAAACGCGTCCCGCGCCATGGTCTCCTGCTCATTCACGCCGTAGCGACGGATAGTCACCTGTTTATCAGCGGCTTCTTTTTCACCAATGATGAGAATGATGGGAATCTTCCTCATGGTGTTGGTACGAATCTTCTTATTGAAACTGTTATCGGAGAAGTCGATCTCCGCACGAATGAAGTTCTTCTTCATTTCATCAGCCAATTCTTGGCAGTACCCATGGACGCCTTCCGTGACCGGAAGCAAACAAACCTGAACCGGCGCACACCAAGTTGGGAACGCACCGCCATAGTATTCAATCAGGAAGCTGATAAAACGTTCATGCGTGGATAGAGGTGCGCGATGGAGAATCACCGGCACTTGCTCCTGTCCCTGCTCATCGATGTACTTCAGACCAAAGTTTTTCGGACTTAAGAAGTCCACCTGAATGGTGGAAACGGTTTCTTCGCGCCCCATCAGGTTGCGGAACTGAATATCGATCTTCGGACCGTAGAACGCTGCCTCTCCCTCACCCACGTAGAAGGGAATATCGAGCTTACGCATAACTTTTTCGAGCAGCGCTTCACCCTCATCCCACATCGCGGCGTCGCCCTTAAACTTATCTTTGTTCGCTTCACCACGGATCGAGAGGCGGAACTTGTAATCCTTCAGGCGGAAGGTTTCATAGAACTCGAGATACATCTTCATGATGTTTTCAAATTCTTCTTCCACCTGCTCATAACGGCAGTAAATGTGCGCATCGTTCATGGTCATGCAGCGCACACGGATTAAGCCAGAAACCTCACCCGATTGCTCATAGCGAAAGCATGTGCCGTACTCAGCGAGACGCAACGGAAGGTCGCGGTAGCTGTGCATGCGACTGCTGTAAATCAAGTGGTGATGCGGGCAGTTCATCGGTTTCAAATAATATTTTGTTTCTCGCCCCTCATCTTCTTTGATGACCATGGGAGGAAACATTGATTCTTCGTATGCGGGAAGATGCTGACTCTTGTGGTAAAGATCCGCCTTCGCGATATTCGGAGTCACAACACGCTTGTAACCGTATTGAAATTCTTTATCTTCCGCGAAACGCTGAATCTCATTACGAATCACCGTGCCGTTTGGTAGCCACAGCGGCAGACCTTTTCCGACCAGGTCATCCATGTGATAAATGTCGAGCTCTTTACCGAGCTTCTTGTGATCGTATTGCTCCGCCATCTGGCGGCGCTTCAAATACTCATCCAACTGTTCGCGGTTCTCAAAACACAGCGCATAGATGCGTGTAAGCATGGGGCGCTTCTCGTCGCCAAGCCAATACGCTCCCGCGATGCGGTCGAGTTTAAACGCGTCCGCTGGAAGTTCGCCCGTATGCTCAACGTGCGGGCCTTCACACACGTCGAGAAAATCGCCGTGCTTATAGAAGGAGAAGTTCTTTTCTCCACGGTCTTTTAGATTGCGGATGTTTTCTTCTTTATAGGGTTCTGGACGAGCGTGTTCCTGTAGAACTTTTTCCGCCTGTGAAAAATCACCATCGATGCGCTCAAACTTTTGGCGCTGACCAATGATTTTCTTCATGCGCTTTTCGATATCCTTGAGATCGGCTTCCGTAAACACTTCGGTGCCAAAATCAAAATCGTAATAGAAGCCGTTATCAATCGGAGGACCAAATCCAAGCTTCACGTTCTTGAAGCGTTGCTGCACGGCTTGCGCCAGAACGTGCGCCAATGAGTGGCGGATGCGATAGAGTTTTGGATTATCCTGTTCATTCATATGCAAAAGAACCTTTTGTGGTACATGGGCCATTTTCCCGAAAGGCTAGAAATATCACGGAACTAAGGATTGATCCAGCCCTTGGAAGGCCCGGGCAGGTCGAACAACGTGTCCGAGCAAAAGGTATAACGGGCTGATTTCGCTAGGGTCTCTGTGATAACATAAACGATCCACTTCACATTTTGAACGGCTAGTACACCTCACCAAGCGTTACTTGTAAGGAGATGGGAATGCGTCGGATTCACGCCTTTGAGATCGAAGACTTTCCTTGGGTTCCACACGTTATAAGAAACGGCGCAACGGATCTGCTCTATTTCACATTCGCCAAGATTGGATTTTACAAAGGCGTTTTTTCCGCGCTGATCAAAGTCCTTAACGAGAGCAAAGCCAAACATATTGTCGATCTCTGCTCTGGCGGCGGTGGTGGACTGGTGGCCATTCTTCCTGAGATCTTGAAGTTCGATAAAAACATAAAAATAACTTTGACCGACCGCTACCCAAATGAAGCCGGCGCTGAACGTGTTCGCTCGCTCGGCGAAGCGAACATTACTTATAAGCTCGAATCACAAAATGCGTTTCAACCAAGCGATCTACCTGGCGTGCGTACAATGTTTGGAGCCTTGCATCACTTTCGCCCTGAAGACATCCGCGTATTAATCGAAAACATTGTTGTCAAAAATCAACCTCTCGCTTTCTTTGACGTGGCTGCATCGCCGAAGCTGCGTAAGGTGCCATTTGTGGTGGCGACGATCCCCCTGGTGATCAATATATTTATGCTGTTTGTTATCACGCTTCTTTTTATCCCATTTGTTCGACCGTTTCGGCTGGGCCGGCTTCTCCTTACTTACGTGGTACCTGTTATTCCTGTCATTTATGCGTGGGACGGAATGGTCTCCTCATTGCGTGCTTATTTACCGGAAGAACTGCTTGCGATTGCGAAGTCTGTTCCGGGAAGCGAAAACTATACGTGGGAGTCGAATGCCTCGGGGCAGGCTCTTTTTCTTACGGGAATTCCAAACAAGAAGGTGTGAGAGTTAGCGAGCTGATCGTTCTAATACAGCCTGCAATTCTTCCGATGTGTAACGGATAAAGAATGTCTCCGAACGCTCCACCAGCCACAGTCCGTCGGGCATGCCCTTCTTCTTCCGCAAACAGTTCCTTCGGGTGAAATAAACTTCACCCGCAAGGTCTCCGCGGAAAGTCGAATAGTGGATGGCAAGGATGGCAGCCTCACGTTTGGTTTTCGCTGGCAGCTGAGCGCGGATAGCTTTTTCAGCGGGAACGATGATGTGGCTTCCCGTTACACCGACCGCATGAAACCAGTAGTCATTAGCCTTAGCTTGCTTCGTTAAAGCATCATTGTCGCGCGCGCCTTTTCCCACCAACATCTGGTGACCAAGGCTGCTGCTAAAAACACGGTAAGGCTTCGCGGTTTCCGGCTCGGGTTTTCGTTGCAAAGCATGTTGTGGTGCAATGCCATGTTCGGTGGCAATTTCACTGCGCTCGACACTGGACATAGCACCTTTAGTAAGGCGCTCAATATCCGCTTCCGCCTGCTGCAACTCCTGAGAGATCTTTTCCGCCATCTCCGTCTGCAGTCGCTGGGCCTTCTCGAGTTTCTTCACCTGCGTAAAAAGTTCCTCAAGATTTTTTCCCGGTGACCACTCGGACTGCAAAGGAATCACAACGTCTTCTTCGCCCGTCTCCTCGGCAGTCAGATGCAGTTCAAAGGCTCCTTCCCTCACGCGGTAAAGAAAATTCTGCAGCAGCCGCGCATGATCTTTCGTCTCTTTCACAAGAGTGGGAGAGGGAATTTCATCGTGTGTTTTCTGAAGAGTTTTCTTAAGCGTCTTAACACGGCGGCGCAAACGTTTTACCAGGGCGCGCTGTTCATCCGATAAATGTGTCGCTTCTTCCGCGGTATCTTCTTCCTCGGATCCTTCGCTATGCTCAGGATGACGAAGACTGCGGAGAGCGTGCCAATATTGCTCAAGAACGGATCTATAAAGATGCGCGGCATCCTCGAGATGCTCGCCTTCATATGCGCGACGTTTGGTGAACGTTCCCTTTTGTCCGTAACGGATATAGCCCTCACGCTTGTCATCGATCAGCACTAGTTCCGGTGGGCGCGATTTTGTGAGCTTGATCCACCAGGTTTCTTGTTTGCCTGGTTGAAAAAATTTGCACCACACATCACCACTTTGTTGCTGCAACAGCATGTCAACCAAGATGGCGCCGTCGAGATATTTTCGCACCAAAGCCGCAAACGCCGCCTGGGCGGTGACTGTGATGTCAGGCTTCTCACGGCTAAGATGGCCGGTGAAGCTTTCCTGACGCGCATCAAGGATTAAATAAAATTTTCCGGGATACCCCTCATCGGGGCGTCGTGCGGGAGAGAGCTGAAGAATTACCTGAGGTTCGTTCGCTTGCCAGCACTTCTGATAGCGAAAAAGAAGGCCGTCCTGACTCACGGCGAGTCGTCCATAAATTTATGATCGCCCGGTAGTTCCTCAATATTGATTTGTGGCGGCAAATCATCCGTGGTGTCTTTCGGTTCCTCAGTTTCAACATTTTCAGGAGTCGCTGTTGGCGCCGAGGCTGCGGGGGCAGGTTGGTTCACCACCGCTGGCTGTTGCTGCTGTTGTTGTTGGCGCATGTCCGTCTTGTATTCGGTATCGCTCTCAAGCGTCTCTTCCGGCAAAGCCTCGATGCCTCTTTCCAAGACCTTCTCGAGTTCCGCCGGTTTTTGCGTTCGAGCCAACGCCTGCTCGTAAGCAGCGACAGGACGCCCGAAATCACCTGTGGCCAAGGCATGAAGCCAAAGTGTTTCCGTAATATACCCGCCCATGCGCATGGCCGTGATAATCTTCGCGTAACGACGATGACCAAAAGGTGTGAGCCGTCTATTGCGCAGACCTTTCGACCAGCTGTTGGGGCTCGGGAGAACAAGGGCAAGGTTCGCACCCTGCTCAATCGTAAGGAGTTCCGGCTTCGTATTGTAATAGTGCTTTGCCGCTGCCTTGAGACCGTAAACACCATCGCCAAATTCCGCGAGATTGATATACCACTCGAGAATTTGATCTTTCTTTAACACACGCTCAATCGCGAAAGCCCCCATGGCTTCGCGGCCTTTACGAAGCAGGCTTTTCTCCCGAGTCAAAAAGGCCATCTTCACCACCTGCTGTGTGATGGTGGACCCACCGCGAACATAACGGCCCTTTTTCAAGTTAAGCGCCGCGCTGTTCACAATCTCCGTGAAATCAAAACCGCCATGTTGATAAAAACGCGCGTCTTCCGCCACGATAACGGCATTGAGCACATGCTTGGATACCGTCTTGATGGAGATCCAATCAGCCTGCTTTGGACCAACCTTTGCTTCCACCTCGCCCTTTTTCGTCAGCCAGCGTTTCACTGTAACGGGACCGCCCGACTTTAGCTTCCATACGGGTGGCGTCAGGATAAAAATAAACAGGATAAAAAGGAGGGGTACCGCCAAAAGAAGAATTGCGGCTTTATGATTTTCCCAGAACGAACGGAGAGGGGAAGAATTGTGATCGTACTGAGTTGGTTCTTCCCCCCAGCTATTGCTCGTATTGTTAGTATGTAAGGTCTGCACCGTGAGAGTATAAGCCTTTCAAATTTTGAAAGAAGCTGTCACTGAGATCAACTCCCCCCAGTTGTGAATCAATACGAACCATTGCCTGTTTATACTTTAAGTTAATCTCCAAGTACGTTCGGCCAGGGTGTTTCAGCATGAGCTCGCGTAATGATTGTACCATTTCTTTTTGCTGTTTGAGCTGTTCCGGTCCAGCGCCTAGTTCCGCGGGCAAACGAACCACCGCACGGCGGATTAACTCGCGGCGCACATCCTGAAGCGCTTTAACGGCTTCCACCCTAAAACTAACCCCGGTCCCATCAAAGTTTTTCATAATGGTACAGTATGCTACCACGAGGGTTCCCTTGGGAGGAAAACTTTCCGGTTTATCCGCCTCAAACATGATGCCTTCGTAGCTGCCCGTCTGATCTTCCAGCATGACATAGGCGACCTTCCGCCCCGTCTTGGTTGTGCGCTCGGAAACGTCCGCAAGAAGCGCCACGATAGGGTGTTTTTTTGACCCCACCTGAGCGGGGATATCTTTGATTTGAAATTTGCTAAATTTCGCCACGTCATTGGGAAAATGGTCGAGTGGGTGTCCGCTCAGGAACACGCCAAGGAGCGCTCTTTCTCGCAGGAGCCATTGATCCTGGGGCAGATCGAGCTTAGCTATATTCTTTGGCTCAAGAACATCGTCCGTTGTTTCTTCCGTATCATCGTCAAAGAGAGAACGTTGACCGGCTTTGCGCGCGGAATGATAGTCCTCGCTGAATTTCACCATGTCAGGGATCATGGCCATAAGCAGGCCACGTTCCATCTTGAAGCTATCAAGCGCGCCGGCTTCAACAAGAAGCTCCAATGTCTTTTTACCGGCCTTGTGGAGATTCACGCGGCGCGCTAAATCCGTGAGGCTCAGAAACGGGCCGCCTTCACGGCGCGCCTGCACGATTTCTTCCAATGAGCCAGCGCCAATCCCTTTAATCGCCGCGAGTCCGAAGCCAATCGCGCCTTTTTCCGGCACATCGAACTCCAGCTCACTGCGACTAATATCCGGCGGCAGAATCTTAAACTTCATGCGCCGGCAGTCCTCGACATAGCGAACAATCTTTTCGCTGTTATCAAGGTCACACGTGAGGATTGCCGCCATGAACTGTTCGGGGAAGTACGTCTTCAGATAAGCGGTCTGATAGGTCACGAGACCGTACGCGGCAGAGTGACTTTTATTAAAACCGTACTCCGCGAACTTCGCCATCAACTCGAAAAGCTCGTCGGCGATTTGTTGATTGATGCTATTACCAACCGCACCCTCAATAAAACGTGTCTTCTGCTTGGCCATCTCTTCCGGTTTTTTCTTACCCATCGCACGACGCAACAAGTCCGCCTCTCCGAGCGAATAGCTCGCTAGGGTCGCGGCAATCTTTTGCACCTGTTCCTGGTAGAGAATGATCCCGTAGGTTTCCTGCAATATCGGCTCAAGAGTCGGCAACTGATAAGTGATCTTCTGACGACCGTGCTTACGCTCGATAAAGTCGTCCACCATGCCCGACCCCAACGGGCCTGGACGGTAAAGAGCCACCATCGCGACGATGTCTTCAAAGCGACTAGGCTTCAGCTTCAATGCCAATGCTGTGAAACCAGAACCTTCAAGCTGGAACACGCCGACGGTCTGGCCCGCAGAGAGGATGTTGTATACTTCGCGTTTTTCGATATCGATGGTGGTGATATCGAAATGAGGATCAATTTGTTTGTGGATAAGCTCCACCGCTTTGGCGATCACAGTGAGCGTTTTCAAGCCCAAGAAGTCGAACTTTACGAGTCCCACTTTCTCGGCGTTCTTCATCTCATACTGTGTGATAAGAGATGCGCCCTCAGCACGATACACCGGCACGTAGTTTTCCATGCCGCCTTCCGAGATTACGACACCGGCGGCATGAACAGATGTATGACGGCTTAGGCCCTCAATCTGTAAGGCGATCGTGATCATATCTTTGATCGTCGGGTCGCGCTCCGCTTCTTCCATGATGCGCGGCTCGCGCTCAAGCGCATCTTTCAACTTAATGTCAATCTCGTTGGGAATCAGTTTCGCGATACGGTCAACTTTACCGTAGCTGATTTCCAATACGCGACCAACATCGCGTAATGCCGCTTTCGCCTTCATTTTTCCGAACGTGGTGATCTGCGCCACGTTGTTGGAACCATATTTTCCCGTCACATAACGGATCACTTCGTCTCGTCGCCACTGACAGAAGTCGACGTCGAAGTCAGGCATCGACACACGTTCCGGGTTCAAGAAGCGTTCAAAGATCAGATTCAGCTTCAGTGGATCAAGATCCGTGATGCGCAATGCATAAGCCACCAAAGAGCCCGCACCAGAACCGCGACCGGGACCTACTGGGATGTTGTGGTCTTTGGCCCAGTTGATAAAGTCCTGAACGATAAGGAAGTAACCAGGGAAGCCCATGTTGATGATGACTTCCGTCTCATATTCCAGGCGATCCCAATACTTTTTCTCTTTCTCCTCATCCAGCTCCGCGCCGTAAAGAACGCGCAGACCTTTAAGCCTCTCTTCGAGACCTTCTTTACCCATGCGACGCAATGCGTCGGATTCCGTTTCACCGCCATCAAGCTCAAAGCGTGGGAGAAAGTATTTATCAAATTCAAATTTAACGTTGCACTGATCAGCAATCTTTAATGTATTGGCGAGCGCCTCAGGCCATGCACCGTAAGTCGCTTCCATTTCCGCATCAGTGAATAGATGAAAATTCGCGCTCTTTAAACGGTTGCGCATCTTCGACATGGTGAGATCGTTTTTGATACCAGTCAGAACTACGTGGGCTTCCGCGTCTTCAGGTCGCAAATAGTGCGCGTCACACGTCGCCACCAATGGAAGATTAAAAAAGCGCGCCGTCTCAGCGAGATGCGGCAGTATACGTTTTTGCGCGGAGAGGTTGTTATTGATCAACTCAATATAATAGCCTTCGCCGTATCGAGCGCGCATGCGCTCCACATGCGCCCTCAAGGCCGTAACGATGGGTGCCGCAGCCTCACTGGGAGATTCCAACGCGGCGCGAAAATCATCAGCGGCAACATCCAAGAGTTGCGAAACCAAAAAACCAAACTCGCCTTTCAAGCACCCGGAAAGCGCGATGAGTTCTGAAGAGAACTCATTCAATCGAGCCTCTTGGATCAACGGGACGGAACCGCCCCCTTCATCCAAGAAGCCGTAGCTCACCACTTTGATAAGAGACTTATAACCGTCGACGTTTTTTGCCAGCAGCACCAGGTGAAACGCGGGAGGAGGTTCTGACGCCGACACCACTTGCGTGTCATCAGATGTTTCTTTTTTTAGGAGTGCGAGGGTTTCTTCACCGCCAGCGTGATAGATCTCAGATCCTAGGATGGCTTTGATGCCGGCACCCTTCGCGACGGTATAGAACTCGATCGCGCCAAACATGTTGCCATGATCGGTAACGGCGATCGCCGTATGACCAAATTCTTTCGCGCGTCGCACCGCATCGCTTATGCGAATGGCGCCGTCCATCAGCGAATATTCGGAATGAATATGTAAATGCGCGAGTTTTGGCGCGGCTTGTTCAGTCGCTTCCGTCACGTAACTATTCCCACTCAATCGTTCCGGGTGGTTTGGAGGTCACATCATAGACCACGCGATTGATTCCCGCCACCTGTCTCACGATCCGGTCAGCCACCCGGCAGAGAAAACTGAGGGGTAACTCCGCGACACTAGCCGTCATTCCGTCCGTAGCCAAAACAGCCCTCAGGGCACACGTTAGCTCATAGGTCCGGTTGTCTCCCATGACCCCAACGCTTCGCACCGGCAGAAGAACGGCGAAGGCCTGCCAGACTTTTTCGTAATAACCTTCATCTCTTAGGGCACGGATAAAGATCGCATCCGCATGGCGAAGCATGCGCAGGCGCTCCTCGGAGATTTCTCCAAGAAGGCGTACCGCCAAGCCCGGGCCAGGGAAGGGGTGTCGGTTGATATAAGCCGCCGGAATCCCAAGCGAGGCTCCGAGACGACGGACTTCATCTTTGAAAAGAAAACGAAACGGTTCGAGGAGCTTTAGTTTCAAACGGTCAGGCAATCCCCCCACATTGTGATGGGTTTTGATGACCTTACTTCCACTTCCCGCATGAGCGGATTCGATCACATCGGGATAAAGGGTTCCCTGACCGAGGTGAGTGAATGGTTTACCGTGAGCAAAACGCTCAAACACTTCGATAAATGTGTGTCCGATGACGCGCCGTTTTTCTTCCGGATCACGAATTCCCGCAAGTCGATTCAGGAATGTGTCTTTTTCATCCAAGGCCACAAAATGCTTCACACCCATGTCGGTAAACAAGGCGCGCACTTCATCCGCTTCACCCTCACGGAGAAGACCTGTATCCACAAACACCGCGGTGAATTGTTCGGGCACGGTTTTCGCGAGTAAAATGGCGGCAACCGTTGAGTCAACGCCACCAGACACCGCCATGAGCACACGTCCATCGCCGAGGCTTGTTTTAACCGCCTCGCTCACATGCTGGAGCAAATCTTTTTCACGCCAATTTCTAGGCGCTTTACAGATCAGGGTGGCAAAGTTTTCGAGAATTTTAGCGCCATGGGTGGTGTGCTGAACTTCAGGATGAAACTGCAGACCATAATAGGGTTTTGATCGATGCGCCACGGCAGCGACAACACCGCCCGTTGTTTCCGCGATGGGATTTAGATCTTGACCCAGATGCTTCACATCATCCGCATGACTCATCCAAACGTTTTGTGAGTCGGGCAATTCTTGGAAAAGCGAATTCTCGGAACGCAGCAATCGGATGGTGCTATCACCGTATTCCCGCCGCACACCTTCTTGAACGTGGCCGCCGCTCTCTTCCACGAGAAGCTGCATGCCAAAACAAATCCCTAAGACGGGAACAGCGCTTTTTGTCACCCATGCGGGGATCTGATGAGACTCATCACGAACGGAAGCGGGACCACCCGAGAGAATAATCCCATCCAGCTTAAAATGATCGGGGGCTGGCGCCTTTGCGGTGATGATTTCACTGTAGAAGCCAAGCTCACGAAGACGTCGGGCAATGAGAAAAGTGTATTGGGACCCGTAGTCCACAATGACAAAACCCCGACCAGCAGCATGTTCTTGCACTTCTTCTCTCCTAAAGGCGGTAGTTCGGAGCTTCCCGGGTGATAAACACGTCATGCACGTGACTTTCGCGCAAACCAGAGGAGGTGATTTCAACAAATTGCGCATTCGTGAAAAGTTCGGAAAGGTCTTTGCTGCCGAGATAACCCATCCCCGAACGGATGCCGCCGACCAATTGAAAAATCGTATTTGCAAGCGGACCGCGATAAGCGAGCTGCCCCTCGACACCTTCCGGTACGAGTTTTTGTGGTTCTTCAACGTCAGCCTGAAAGTAACGATCCTTGCTTCCCGATTTCATTGCGGCGAGGCTACCCATGCCACGATACTGTTTGTAACTCTTTCCTTGATAGATGATGAGTTCACCCGGTGATTCATCCGTGCCAGCGAACAGCGCGCCGATCATCACTGTTTGCGCGCCAGCGGCTAAAGCTTTCACGATGTCGCCACTAAATTTAATGCCACCATCGGCAATCACCGGAACTCCCGCTTTACGTCCTGCCGCGGCACATTCTTGCACGGCGGTAAACTGGGGCACACCAACACCCGCGACAATGCGCGTCGTACAGATACTGCCAGGACCAATGCCTACTTTTACAGCATCCACACCCGCATCAATCAGAGCTTGTGTGCCGTCGGCGGTTGCCACATTTCCCGCCACGAGATCAAAGGAGTGACTTTTGAAATTTGCCCTGATTTTCTTAACCGCATCCAACACGCCACGGCTGTGACCGTGCGCCGTATCCACCACCAACACATCCACGCCACTATCGAGGAGTGCGCCGGCACGCTGCAATGTTTCTTCACCAATACCAAGAGCCGCCCCCACAAGAAGGCGCCCTGAAGAATCTTTTGAAGCGGAGGGAAATTTTTCCGTTTTGATGATGTCTTTGATGGTGAACATACCCACCAACGTCACGCCATCGTGGTCAACCACGGGAAGTTTTTCGATACGGTGCTCGTGGAGCATGGCTGCCGCCTGATCCGCGGCGATGCCCTTGGTTGCTTTAATGACGTCTTTTGTCATCATGGCGGAGACGGGTTTGTTGAGATCTTTTTCAAAACGAATGTCACGCCGCGTTAGCATACCGACGAGCTTTCCGTTTTCCACCACGGGGAACCCGGAGAACGGAACTTTCTTCAGAACTTCGCGGATATCGCCAAGAGTATCCTTGGGGCTTACGGTCACGGGGGTACTGACCATTCCATGTTCGCTTTTTTTAACCGTCGCGACTTCCGCCGCCTGCTCTTCGATGGATAGATTTTTATGGATAATCCCGAGACCACCGGCCTGCGCCATCGTGATAGCCGTTCGCGCTTCGGTCACGGTGTCCATGGCCGCGGAAATGAGGGGGATTTTAAGTCGGATATGACGAGAAAACTGGGTCTCGAGCCGTACATCTTGCGGTAAAATCTCGGAAAATCGCGGGATGAGCAGGATATCGTCGTACGAGTAAGAACGGGTAAAACTTGAGCGATGATTGCTAGCCATGGTAGTACTACCCCCTTATGTCACCTTACGTTTTTTTCTGCAAAGAGGACACCTTTGTCGCAGCAGCTTAATCGGGAAATCTCAAAACGTCGAACGTTTGCCATCATTTCTCACCCGGACGCCGGTAAAACGACGCTCACGGAGAAGCTCCTCCTTTACGGTGGCGCTATTCAGATGGCGGGAACGGTTAAAGCTAAGCGTTCAAAGAAGTTCGCCACCTCCGACTGGATGGAGCTGGAGAAGAAACGCGGCATCTCCGTCACGAGCTCCGTGATGAACTTCCCTTACAACGGGTTTGAGATGAACCTCATCGATACCCCGGGCCACGAGGATTTCTCCGAAGACACGTATCGGACACTGACCGCCGTTGACAGCGCGCTCATGCTCATTGACGCCGCCAATGGCGTTGAAACACAAACGAAAAAATTATTCGAAGTTTGTCGTCTCCAGGGCACCCCGATCATATCGTTTATTAACAAGATGGACCGTGAGGGCCGAGACCCCTTTGCCTTATTGGAAGAGATTGAATCGACCCTCGGCATTCAATGCTCGCCCGTCACCTGGCCGATCGGCATGGGTGATCGCTTCCGCGGCGTATATCACCGGCTCGAAGGTAAACTTCTGATTTACGATAAGAACGCCGAACGCTCTCGCCCCGTTCCTTTGAAAGACTTAAGCCTCGATGATCCCATGGTGATCGCGGAACTCGGTGAAGAAGCCGCGACTACTTTAAAGGCTGAGATCGAACTTCTTGATGGCGCGGGTGAACCGATGAGTCGCGAGAGATATCTCGCGGGAGAACTCGCTCCTGTTTTCTTTGGCTCCGCATTGAATAACTTTGGTGTCGAGTCGCTTCTCGAGGCGATTTGTGAGATTGCGCCGCAGCCCATGCCTCGCGATGGAACTTCACGCAAAGTTGATCCACTTGAAGAAAAATTCACCGCCTTCATCTTCAAGATTCAAGCAAACATGGACCCGAACCATCGCGACCGCGTTGCATTTATGCGCATCTGCTCGGGCCGTTTTGAACGCGGGATGAAAGCCTTCCACGTCCGCAGCGGCAAGGAACAACGCCTCGGACGTCCCACGCAGTTCATGGCTCAAGACCGCAGTTTGGTGGACGAAGCTTATGCCGGAGACATCGTGGGTATTCACGATCCCGGCGTATTCAAAATCGGCGATACCCTTTCCGAGGGGGAAAACATCAAGTACACGGGAATCCCCGTGTTTGCGCCGGAACATTTCGCCCGCGTTATTCTTAAAGACCCGCTAAAATCGAAGCAGCTCTACAAAGCACTCGACCAGCTTTCCGAAGAAGGCGCCGTTCAGGTGTTCCGCCCGCTCTACGGGAACGAACAGATTCTCGGGGTGGTAGGCATTCTCCAATTTGATGTTGTTAAATTCCGCATTGAGCACGAATATGGCGTTAATGTTGTGTTTCACAACCTTCCCTACAGCGCCGCGCGTTGGGTTCGTAGCGAAGATGAGAAGGCCCTCAAAGACTTCGTGAGTCAACAAGGTCAATCAATCTGCTTTGACGCGCATGAACACTACACGATCCTCCTTGAGGATACTTGGCGCCTGAACTTTTTAAAGGAACGTTATCCAAAGGTGGATTACACCTCGGTTTCCGAGCAATAAAGTGCGCCATATCAGCTACTGACAATTCCGAGGGCAATAAGTAATATTGGGCGTCTAACGTACTTTTAAGAGACAAAGAATGCCTTTAACGCACGCCAAATATTGCACCTTCAAAAATTTCATGGCGGCTTCCTTACGCAACATTCGCGAGCGCCGCCATATCACCCAAGAGCAATTAGCCGTCACTCTCAATTGTGATCGCACTTATATTTCAGCCCTTGAGCGCGGCAAGAAAAATATCAATCTTCGATTCCTTGATCGTTTTGTACCGGCGCTTTTCAAAGACAATCATTCATTTATCGAGACGGTTTTAGAAGAATTTGGCGTGGAATGTAAACGAAGACGCGAAGCTGGTTTTTGCGACCGCAATGATTGCGAACGTTTTTGGTGCCCTCAAGGATCTAGCGGCGATCTTTGTAAAGGAAAGTAAAAAACTCGCGCGGTGATTCCGCCATACTCGTTAAAAGTAAGTCCAATGACTGCATGCTCAGATTGCGTTTGTTGTTCTCAGCCTTCGAAATAAACGTACGATCAAGTCCCGTCACGCAAGCCACGTATTCTTGTTTCAGCTCATGCTTAACCCGAAACTCGCGCAAGCCTTCTGTCAAAAACTGAGAAAATGTCTGAGTCATAAAAAAATCCTCCAGCACTTGGATAACATGTCAGCCCAAGTCGCCCAAGGAAAAACCCGTGATTCTATGGACGCGTGCGTGAGGCGGCGGAGGATTTGGTGTGTACAATGTGTCGAGCCAGACAAGAGTCGTCTGCGGGAAAACATCGGCTGCCAAGTTCAAGTGTGGGATCTCGTTCTCGAAGAATGCCGAGACGTGAATATTCTGCGCCAATTCACGCAGCGCGTCTTCTTTAAAGGAAAAATCCGCCCGCGCGCGATCCGCCTTTAGCCAAATACGGTGTGGACCGTCTACGGGAAAGCCTAATGCTGTTAGACTTTCCCTTGTCCCCAGCCCCATATCTTCTTCAACACGAGCGGATAGGTAGACTAATGTCGCCCCCTCTTGCACCAAAGCATGCGCATATTTCACCGCCCCCACGAAAGGACGATCGTGCCGCAAATACTCATTGGTGAAATTGCGTTCCGCCCAAAACTGCTTGGCCGCTTCCACAAGCTCAACCGCATGAAGCCCGGCGTTTTTAAGGGTGTGTTGAACTCGATATTGAACGCGCTCTAATTGCAGAGTCTTAAGCTGTTCAAGGTGAGGAAATTTTTGCAAAAGCGCCGCATCGTGAGCCAGCTCATTCATGATCACCAATTTACGATGACGACAATCAATCAGAGTATCATCGAGATCAAGAACAACGACAGGCTTAAGGCCTTTCTTCTTCTCGAATCGAATTCTTTCTCTGATTGTCATCAGAACCGTCATGGACTTACCTGAATTGCTTGCGCGTCAAGCTGCGTTTTTGCCAGAGAAGAGTAACGCCCCTGTCGCGCCATCAGTTCTGGATGCGTTCCCTCTTCAATAATCTTACCCTTATCAAAAACAAGGATTTTATCGCAGCGAAGAATCGTATTAAGGCGATGAGCAATCACAAAACAGGTACGATCTTTGAGCAACTCATCGATCGCTCTTTGCACAAGTCGCTCGCACTCTTCATCGATATTCGCCGTCGCCTCATCCAGAATGAATATCGCCGGATCGCGCACCAACATGCGCGTAAAAGCGATAAGTTGTCGCTCACCCACGGAAAGGTTTTCCCCACCATCGATTAAAGGAGTATCGAAACCTTGCGGAAATCGATGCAGGATCTGTGCAAGACCCGTTTTTTCGCAAAATTCCTTGAGGCGCGCATCGTCGAGGTTATGAGATTCGGTGGCCGCGATCGTTAGGTTTTCCCGTAACGTTCCACGAAAGATAACGATGTCTTGACTCACCATGCCGATCTGTCGACGCAAATGATCCCGGTTCCATTCTTTCAGAGTCACTCCGTCGATCGAAATATCTCCACCGAGAAGCGGATAAAGCATCGGCAAGAGACTGATCGTCGAAGTTTTTCCTGAACCTGTTTCACCCACAAGGCCAACATTCATCCCTTTGCGGATCTTAAAACTCACGCCCCTAAGAACCGGTCGATTCTCAACGTAAGACATCGAGACATTATTGAATTCCACATTGCCGGCGATCTTATGGCGCGCGGCTCCTTCCATGCCCAATACTTCGTGTTCTTCTTTCTCAAGAAGCATCTGCCGAATGCGCTCGCTCGAAGCAATCGCTTCCTGAATCACGTGGATCTCTTGTGAGATGGCCATCACGGGCCAATAAAAACGTTCGGCGTAGCGCACGAAGGCAACGATTAACCCGACGGAAAGAGTGCCCGCTAAAACTTCCTGACCACCCCACCAAAGGATCGCAAGAATCGGGAAAGAGCAGAAGAACGCCGCGGTCGGGCGAATCACACTGTTCCACGTTAGCAATGCCATGCCGGCGTCACGCTGACGTCTTGCCATGTTGTCAAACGTTTCCGAAGTCCATTGTTCCAGCGCGAAAATCTTAATGATGGGGAAGCCGTTGATAAATTCCGCCAGCTTCGCATTGATGGCGGAAGAACGAATCTTGTGCTCTCGCAGCCAATAACGCACCGGCGCTCGCGACAAAATAGTGACGAGGATGGCGGGAATGCTTGCCGCAACCACAACGGCACCGAGCTGAATGTTCGTAACCAACATTGCTGTTAACACCGACACGATCGTGATGACTGAAGACAGCACTCGAGCCAAAGGACCGGAGAAAAACTTTTCAATCCCGTCCACATCATTCGTCAAACGAGTGATCGTTCGCCCCAAAGGCTGACGATCAAAGTAACTAATTGGAAGCACGCTAATCTTACGAAACAGATCCAAACGAATCTGATAGGCGATGCGGTTTGTGACGGCGGCGAGCCCGCGACGACCACCATATGTCAGCAATACGTTGAGGGTTTCGAACACCAAAATCGCCACTGCCTTCCCAGCAAGCGCTGACATGGGTTCTTTCGCCATGAGGGATTCCGTGAGAGAGCCCAGCGTTTTTGCCGAGAGCATCAAAAACGCGGATGCGGCCATAATCAAAAGGATGGAGCCGAACAGATAAACATAATGCCCCTTCGCATAGCGAAGCAGGATGACAAAAGCGGTTAAGTCGCTGCGACTCTCGCTAAATTCATCCACGTTATAATGATCAATTTCATCCCGCTCGATCCGTTTACTCTGCGTTTTAGCCATTTCTAAGACTCCATTTCCGCAATGGACTGCACCTCTTCCAGCGAACCGCGCTCCATTTTAAAAATACGATCACAGAGTTTTAATGTGGAAAGGCGATGCGCCACCCAAACAATCGTTTGTCCAGAAAGTCGTTGATCCAATGCGGCGAGAATTTTTTCTTCCGTAATGGCATCCACAGCACTAAGGCAATCATCCAAAAGCAAAAGCGGCGATGGACGCAAGAGGGCGCGAGCCAGAGCCAGACGCTGCTTCTGCCCACCGGAGAGATTGATACCCCACTCACCAATCCAGGTATTAAGCCCTTCAGGAAAATGACGCACGTCGTTGGCAAGCTGCACTGCTTCCAAAACGTCCCACAATTTTTCTTCGGTGAAGTCTTCGTTCATACAAAGGTTGTAAGCAATCGACCCTGAAAACAAGAACGCCTTCTGCGGCACCATGACCACATTTTGCGCCAACCAATGGCGCGAAGCTTTTAAAACGGGAACGCCGAGAATGAAACATTCTCCCTGCCCATCGGCAAGCCCGGCCATAATACGGAGGAGAGTGCTTTTGCCAGAACCAATCGGCCCGGCAATTCCTATGCGCTCGCCGCGGTGAATGTTCATGGAGATATCCTTGAGCACGGTTCGATCGCTGTAGGAAAAAGACACACCTTCCATAACAAACATGGGGACGGAGCCCTCCTTCGCCCCCGATGGCTCCGCCCCCATGTTCCTTGCCAACGTTTGACCTTCAGCCGCCTCACCCGCGTTGAATATTTCCGTCATGCGCCAGAAGCTACCGAACCCGGTCTGCCATTCAGAAAAGACCTGGGCGAGTTCAAACAATGGGCTCTGCAACAACAAGACATAAGACTGCATCGCCACAAACTCGCCAATGGTCAATTCGCCCTTCGTGATCTTGTAAACACCAAAAGAAAGCATCACGCCGTAAGCAACCACGGTCGGTAGAGCACCCCACGGGAAAATCCGCCATCCCGTTTTCAGAACGTCGTAGTTCTTCTCCGCGTAGAGCAGCGCTTCCTTACGAAGGTTATCTTGCCACACATGATCCGAAGCGGTCGCCCGCTGTAGACGGATGGTATTGATCGCTTGAGAAATAAGGTCGGAAAGACTCGATAGTTTTTCCTGCGCGATCACATGCTGCTGCCCTTCCAAGCGCGCCAAGCGCAAAATCGGGCGTGGCAGAAACGGCAATGTCACAAGGCAAAGAATGGTTAGCTGCACATCGATGAGAAGCATTGATATAACGGCGAGGACTGCAAAAAAGATCACATCAAAAGTCAGAACAAACGTGAATCCGTGAATAAAGCGCACGCGGTTCCAGTCGCCAATCGCTCGGTTCATAAGGTCACCAAGCGGGTAGCGATGAAAAAAACGGAGCGGCTGCCAGCGCAGGGCAACCCAGAAACGATTTTTTAAATCGTATCCAGCATCGTGGGTGCGCCGACCGAAGGATTGCCGCCATCCCATGCGGCCGACATAGGCAAGGACTAGGACGATCAATGTCCTAGTCC
>CAYOJQ010000019.1:11609-72357 GCA_964404325.1 uncultured Oligoflexales bacterium | reverse complement strand
GACGAGTTACAGAATGACGAGTTACAGAATGACGAGTTACAGAATGACGAGTTACCGCTCCTGCGAGATCTGCGAGCCGGTGGAGTATTCGCAATAGTCGTCGCTCAGAATGACGGATGCTTTGCTCATTTCGTCATCATAAGGCCGCGTCATTCCTGTAAGGCAACGTCATCCTGAGCGCAGCGAAGGATCTATTTCGCGGTCTCGGGTGTTTGTTTCGCGCTCAGCTTTTTTGTGCCGTGAGCTTCTTCCGCGAAATCGCTGGGATCGGGAGCAAGAACCCACTGGGCGGCGAAGAATGATACAGCGTAGCAGCTGACCATCAGCACCACCATGGTGATGATTTTGCCAACGGACATTTTGGGTTTCTGTGTGGTTTGTTCTGTGGTCTCACTCATCGTCGGCCTCCGCTGAGAATTCCTCTTCTTCGGGTGCTTCAAATACAAAATTTTTGGAGGAGGTTGTTGTCTCTTCCTCGTCCATGACTTCTTCGTCCTGCGCCGCGGCTTCTTGTTCTTCGGATGCCGCGACTTTTGTTTCTTTCACAGCCGCCGCGCGCGGTTGGATTTTGATTTCTTGATCGACCAGTAGGTCGGTGAGCTCCGCCTCGTAAAAATCGGCGCCTTTTATCTCGGCGCGACGCAAGTCGGCCTTGGTGAGGTTTGCGCCCATCAATTGCGCATTCGTCAATACCGCCTTACGGAGTTTTGTTCCCTGAAGGTTCGCGGCGGTGAGATTCGCGTCGCTGAGGTCTGCCGTGGAAAGATTGGCTAGGCTCAAGTTGGCGCCACTCAGGTCCGCGCCCTTTAAGTTGGCCGCGCGCAAGTCCACACCCTCGAGGTCCATACCGGCAAGGTTGCAGTTGCTCAGATTGGCGCGACCGCCAGCAATTTTACTATTTGGATTAAGGACGGTGTCCATCCATGCTTGGTGCGCGCGTAAAATCGGGTCGAGGTCTTCTCGGGTTTCGATCTGGGCGCGCTCGGAAACGATAATGTCGTCGAGTTGGAACTTTTCTTTTTTCTCACCCTCATCGGCTGGGGCGGCTTCCGCACCCTGAACCACCGCATGGGGATCGTATTCCTCACCTTTTAGGAAAGCCACCTTGCGGGCCAACCATTCTGCTTCAGAGACTTTGTTTTGTTCGATGGCTTCTTCGGCGATCGCCAGCAGTTCGTCTTCGTTGAGGCCGCGGCAAATGGGATTGTCTCTGAGGGCTGCAACTAGAATGCTCACCATGCCATAGTTTCCAGCTTGATCCGTGGCCGCTCCGTTTTGAGAAGTTAATACTTCCGTCGTGGCCTTCTCTTGCAAATCATGCGTCTCAGTCATAAACCGCGTTCTTCCCAAATTTTTAGATGAGTATGGGCTCATAGTATGAGTAATTTTCGAAAAAGCCAATGCGATTCCACCCATGAGTCCTAGCATTGAAATGGGATTGTTGCAAAAGGCGGTTCTTTCTTTCGTTATTAAAAATGGCTAGGATGATGAAAGTAGTGGCTGTTGCATAAGGAATAAGCAGAATGGCAGAGGAAACCCAGCGCCCTAGGCGCAATCCCGTTCATCGCGTGCTCCGTTTTATTGGTGGCGCTTTTAAAGCCTACTTTATTTCGATCGGTGTTCTTGTCACTGTTATGCCCTTCCTCATTTTTTTCGTTGTTCAGCGAGTGAGTGTGTCTGAGCCGAAGGCCAAAGCTCAAATCGCCGCCGGCGAAAAAATTATTGTGAAAGTAGACCTTACGGGTGAGCTGGTGGAGGAAAGCCAGGACGTCACCAAAACATTTATCCAACGACTTTTTGGCGAGGATTACATCGTTGATGTTTCCGACGTGGAGTCGATGCTGCGGCGCGCCGCGATGGACAAACGCGTTAAGGGTGTGATCGTCGATCTCAACGCCTTGCGAGGATCGTCCGCGGCCTACGCTTCGCTGCGTAGTTCGTTCGCACGTTTTAAAGAAAGTAAAAAACCGCTAGTCGTGCACATGTCGAGTGCCAACACCAACGACTATTACCTCGCATCCATCGGTGATGAAATCTCCGTGGCGGAAAGCGCCTCTCTCGAAACAATCGGCCCCGTATTCCAGCTGGTCTACGTGGGTAATGGCCTTAAAAAGCTCGGCATTGATTTCGAAGTGATTCGCACCGGCCGTTACAAATCGGCGTTCGAGCCATTTGTCACCAACGCGCCCAGTGATGCCACCAAAGAAATGTATAACTCCATGGAAGAGAGCCTGCGGGGCCATTTGATCGAGGCGATTGCTGCGGCACGTCAAAAAAATCCGCAGGAAGTGAAGACCTGGTTGGCGCGCGGATTTTATACGCCACCGGAAGCGGTGGAAGCTGGGATGATCAACACCATCAGCTACTACCCGACGGCGGAAGAAGAGTTTAAGAAAAAAGTCGGCGCCGAAACGGTGATGAAGTCTTCGGATTATCTTGATGCCAGCGGCAACGTGGACGAACCATTCGTGGACTACACCGGTGACAAGGTGGCCTTGATCGAAGCGGTGGGAACCATCTACGGTGACGAAGCTCTCGGCACTCAGGAAGCCATCACGCCACGCCCCCTCATCAAGCAACTGAAATGGGCCGCGAAAGAAGATGACATCAAAGCAGTCGTCTTTCGCATTTCCAGCCCGGGTGGTTCGGCGCTCGCCAGTGATTTGATCTGGGACGAGGTGCGAAAACTGGCGGCAAAAAAACCTGTCGTTGTTTCGATGGGTGATGTGGCGGCCTCTGGTGGTTATTACATTTCCGCTCCCGCGACGAAAATTTTTGCGGAACCGTCAACTCTCACCGGATCCATCGGTGTTATCGCGGCGATGCCGAAAGGGAAGTCGCTGGAAGAAAAGTACGGCGTGAGCTTTTTCACCATCACGCAATCAAACCGTCGTCGTCTTCTTAACTTTTCCGACACGCCGTCGGAAGAAGATAAGAAACTCTTAGGCGGGCAGGTGGACTACACGTATGACCTGTTTTTGCGCAAGGTTGCGGAAGGCCGCAAGATTCCCATCGAACGCGTAAAGGAGCTGGCGGAAGGCCGCGTTTACACCGGCATGCAGGCGAAAGAGCTTGGTTTGGTGGATGGACTTGGCGGTTTAAGGGAAGCCTTCCAAGAAGCAAAAAAATTAGGAAAGCTTGATCCCAATAAACTTTATCCGATCGCGCAGCACCAAGGGGTGCGCTTCAACATCTTTGAGTGTTTTAATAATCCGCTCACTATGATGCAGTGCCTCAACAAGGGTGACAAAGACAGCAGCGTGTTCTCATCGTTGTTGCAACAAACTCTGACGCCGGCACAGACATTGGAGCGCCTCGCGCACCAAGATCCTTTGCTGGCTGTGTGGCCCGGAGCTTACTTTACTCGTATGGCTCGACCCTAAGGATACGACAGCGCGATGCTTTCACGGGAACTTCTCCAAGAGATTAAGCACCTCGAGCTTAAGGCGGGGCATTTAGCCACCGCCATGCTCTCGGGCGAATACAGCTCGGCCTTTAAAGGGCGGGGGATGGAATTCGACGAGGTGCGTGCCTATGTTCCCGGTGATGATGTGCGGTGGATTGATTGGCACGTCACCGCACGTACCGGTGAACCGCACGTCAAACTTTTTCGCGAAGAACGACAGCTCACGCTGATGCTGCTCGTGGATGTGAGCCCTTCCCTCGATTTCGGCACGACCGGTCGGTCGAAGCGTACCGTGGCTTCCGAATTAGCCGCGGTGCTTGCATTTCTAGCCCAGCGCAATCAAGACCAAGTGGGTCTTCTTATTTTCTCCGATCACGTGGAAGCGTTTGTGCCACCCCACAAGGGACGCGCGCACGTATGGAATATCATCCGCCACGTTCTTTCGCATCGCGGTCGCGGACAGCGCACCGATCTCGACGGTGCTCTCAAACACTTTCTGCAAATGGTTAAACGCCGCAGCCTTTGTTTTATGATTTCGGATTTCAATGGCACGATTCAGGACGCGACGTTACGCCTTGCGGGAAAACGTCACGAATTTATCGCGGCGCGTGTTTTGGACCCGCGCGAGGAAACCATGCCGGAAGTCGGTCTGCTTCCTGTGCGCGATCTCGAATCCGGCATCATCTCGATGGCGGATGTGAGTGATCCTCACTTCCAAGAGATGTGGCGCAAAACCATAGCCCATGATCGCGGTGAACTTCAGGCGCGTCTGCGCCGCGCCGGCGCGGAATCATTTAGTCTCAGTACGGCGGATGCCATCAGTGCACCGCTCGCCCGATTCTTAAGGCAACGGGAAAAGGGGCGGGTGCGCTCATGATTGTGTGGGAAAGTCCTTGGTGGTTTCTCGCGTTGCCATTTCTGGCCATCGTGCTGTTTTGGTGGGAATGCAAAAAACGGCAGCAAGCGCTGAAATTTCCCGTGAACAACGCGTGGCGCGTGGCATCATCCTCACCTAAGAAATGGTTGGGATGGGTTCCATTTATCCTGCGCGCGCTCGCTCTCACTTTCATTGTTCTGGCGCTGGCGCGTCCGCTCGCGGGTCGCGCGGAAGGTCAACGCACCAGTGAAGGTCTCGACATCATGCTGGTGGTGGATACGTCCGGCAGTATGCAAGCGATGGATTTTGAAATAAACGGTGAACGGCAGGATCGTCTCACGGTGGTTAAGTCGGTGCTCCGCGATTTTATCGGTAAGCGCGCCAACGATCGCATGGGTATGGTGGTGTTCGGCAGTGAAGCCTTCACGCAGGCGCCACTCACACTCGATCATAATATTTTGCTGCAAGTCATGGATCAGATGGTGATCGGCATGGCGGGCAAGGCCACCGCCATCGGCGATGCCATTGCCGTGGCTTCGAAGCGGTTGAAGGATCTTCCCGCGAAGAGCAAAGTGATGATCCTTCTCACGGACGGCGCCAACACCCACGGAAGAGTGGAGCCCATGACCGCGGCATCCGCGGCGGCGGCGCTTGGCATTAAGATTTACACGATCGGTGTTGGTTCTCATGACGAAGTGCCGTTTCCCGTGCAGGGATTTTTCGGCACGACGCTGCAGTACCAAAAACTCGATCTCGATGAAAAATTGTTGGAAGACATTGCCGCGAGGACGGGGGCGCAAAGTTTTCTCGCCAGCGACACCGCTACCTTGCAAAAAATCTATAACACCATTGATCGTCTCGAAAAAACCAAGGTGGAAGTGAAGGATTACCGCCGCTTTGAAGAGCGCGCCGAAGTTTTTATCCTTTGGGCGTTGGTTTTTCTCACGCTTGAATTGTTGTGGCGTCTCACCCGTTGGCAAAGGTTGGATGCATGAATTTCGCGGCACCTGAAAAACTATTGTGGCTTTGGTTATTGCCAGTCGCGCTTTTACTTTTGATTCTTGCCAGTCGCCGCAGTGAAAGCCGATTGGGGCGCTTTGCGATTCCCGCGAGCTGGTCGCTCTTCCTGCAACCTCTCACGTCCCAACAAAAGTGGTTTAAACGCATTCTTATTCTCGCCGCCTTGGCTAGCCTCATTGTTTCATTAGCGCGCCCACGCTGGGGCTTTCAGTGGCGCGATGTGAAGCGGCGCGGCGTGGATCTTATCGTGGCGCTGGACGTGTCGCGCTCCATGCTGGCGACGGATATGTCCCCAAACCGATTGCAGCGAGCGCAGCGCGAAATCATCGATCTTCTCCGCCTGCTCAAGGGCGATCGTGTGGGTCTCGTGGCCTTCGCCGGCGGCGCGTTCTTGCAATGCCCTCTCACCGTGGATTACGGCGCCACCGAGTTATTCCTCGGCGAGATGGGGCCCGATATGTTTTCCCAACAAGGAACATCTCTCGGTGATGCGATTCGCGTGGGTCTCAAAGCGCTGGAGCAGGGGAGTCCTGATGATACGCACGCGCGCGCCATCATTTTAATCACCGACGGCGAGGACCAAGGGTCCAACCCACTCGCGGCCGCGGAAGAGGCGGCGAAAAAAGGTGTTCCCATCTTTGCCATTGGCCTTGGTGGTCCCGAAGGCGCCCCCATTCCCGAAGAGGGGGGAGGATTCAAAAAGGATAGTGGCGGTCGTGTGGTGATGACGAAGTTGGATGAGTTTATGTTGAAGGAAATCGCCGCCAAGACGGGTGGACTGTATGTGCGTTCCACGACAGGAGATGCGGATTGGAGCGCGATCTATACTGAACGTCTCGCTCCCAAAGCGAGCGGCGATGGCACCACCACCCGGGAGCGAGAATTTTTTGAACGCTTCCAATGGCCTTTGGCTTTCGCCCTTATTTTACTTCTATGGGAAGCGTATCCGCGGCGGCGGCGGCGGTAGCGTCCGTCACCCTATGTAACTTTTTCTCAATTCGCTAAGGCCCGCGCATTCGTCGGGCAAATGTTCGAAAGCATACGTGTTAAGGAACTGACGCCCCCAGAGGAGCTTTCGATCCGTTGTATTCAACTCCGCGATCTCGCACACAGCCGACCAATTATCTCCGATGCATTTAATCTGCTGTGCGATTATCTCCGTTGCAACTTTTTGCGAAAGCAAGAAATGGGGCGCAGCTTCAAGGCAAGTGGACAAGCGGCTCATGCGATCGTCACCGACAATCAACATCCCTTGGGATGCTTCGTTGCCGGCTCGTGGTTGAGGGCAAATATCGTAGGCGGGAGTGAGAGAAAGCTCTGTACCATCCCAAAAGGCTGCATGGTTCCTGGCGTGATCATCCGTATTGCCCACAAGGATATTGAATGTGATGCGGCTAAAAAGTTCTCGCAGAGTCATAGCTGCGTCGGTGAACCTGTGACGAATGATTTCCGCTAGATTTTGATAGCTCGCGTATCGAGCCATCATTTCGTCCAAGCCAAGAATCGTGAGTGCGGAGAGGAGGCTTTTACGCTGCCATCCCTGTGGTGACGAAAGGCGATCAAACCGTTCAATGAGCAACACATCTTTTTTGGATGATTGAGTGAGGGAAACCGCCGCGACGTCGAGTCCAGCCATCTTCGCGAGTCGCATAGCGACAAATTCAGCTTTGACGACGTTGTAGAGGTCAGTAGTGCTGGAAAACTTCGCGATGTATTTCTTAGGTCCATCTTCGATAAGTGCCTTAGGTCGAGCACCCCCGATAGCGCTCCCATGGTGCAGTGCTAAGTCTAGTTCTTCTGTTAATGGGACGCCTTTTTCAACGCGCTCCGCTGAGGCTAGCAATTCCTCCAAGCTGACGTTGGCGGCATAACGAGGTTCGTAATGCGTGGGTGAGAGCTGAAAGTCCAATGCGCCGATGCGATCCGATCCCGATTCCAGCATATAGGTGAATTCGTCGAGTTGTGCTGAATCATTCTTTAATGCTTTTGTTCCGATCCGTTTACCCATGATGACGCGTCGTCCCCAAGTATCAGGCGCGCCGTCGCGAATGGCGCCCGGTATGTTCAAACCAGGAAGGAGGGGAAGAGTACCTGCTTTTAGTGGGAGTTCGACGTCGTAGAGTGAGATGGCGTTGGGGCGATCCAGATAGCTCTTACCGTAGTTAAAGACGAGTGAGCGTCCATCCATGGAGATTCGGCCAGCGACAACCGGACTCGTCTCGTGCGGCAGCCAAGTCCAAACATAGGCTTCCGTGTATGCTCCTTTGTTAGAAGTCATCGTCAACCGCCTTTTTTACTTTGCGTATTTGTTTCGGCAGAAGGGCTAATTTGTCATCAGTGTGCTTGATATTCGTAGCGACGGAAGGTTGTTCGGCCTCGAAGAGTTTTATGCCGACGAGTACCGCAACTTCGAATACAAGGCCGATCTCACATCTTAAATCGCCTTTCTCTATTTTTTGCAGCGTTCCTCTGGAAATGCCGGCTCTCTCCGCCAGCTCCTTTTCCGTCCACTTCCGCTCTTTTCTGGCAAGCTTGATCTGCTTGCCCAGCAAAGTGGCGGCATGAACAGCAAAGCGCGAGTAAGTTCTTTTGGGGGAAGGAGGCATCCGTTTTCCTAAAATGGTCACTATAATGATCTTATTGGTTCATTAAGCTCGTTATAATGAGCATTATAGAGTGCCTAGCAAGATTGTCAACAAGCCCTGAGGCATGTGTCGCCACCAGCCTATCTCTACTTGTAACTCATTGTATTTATACTGAAATTCTAACTTTTACGGTCGGGGGATTCTAATCGTTACTCAGGAATCGAGACTAGAAAATCCTAACTCAATGTTTCGCGGGCGACTCACGATACGGAATAGATGTCGATCGTAGAATAATAGGTGGGTCCCATGCATCTGTCTTTCGCGCATTTCGTTTCGATGAGCGCTCTAACGGTCATGGTATCGGCATGTTTTCCGGGACCTGGTTTTCTGCAGCAGAAGCAGGAATCGATAAAGAGCGGTGTAGCGGAAAGAGAAAATAGCGTCGTCACCATGACGATGAATCCTAACGCCACAACGGCTCAAGATATCGTGGCCGCGGCAGGCAGTGCTATTGAATCCACAAAAGTCACGTTCCCACCCGGCGCCATTAATATCGCCATGCAGGTTTCTCTGGAAGAAGCGTCATCGATTGCAACAGCCGCGACCGCTGGCCATCTCGATCTGGACAATCGTTTTCTCAATGCCGGCACAGCCATTGGTGTGACGTCGAACGTGAACGTGGATGCGGCGAAGCCATTTTCAATCGTCTTACCAATTCCAGGCACGCAATTGCGTCTTGGTGACGATCCTTTCGCGACGCTGTCCGTGTTGTTTAAAGTGAAGATCGCAGCGACTGGCGAAATCAAAACAGGAATCATCCCACGTCACGAACTTGTGATTGCGGATGGATTTATCAAAATAGAAACAATGTACTTCGGTGTTTATCAAGCGGTTACAACAGAAAAAAGCATAACCGCAAAAATCGAGGCGGCTGTCGCGGATACACTGCAGATGAAACGCGATGAAAAGAAGCTGCCCCCGTTGGAAGTGCTTGGCCGGCATCCGGTCATTGTCAAGAAAGATGAGACGGTCACGTTAAGTGGTAAAAACTTTCGCCCCACCATGACTCTCGCCTGGAACGGCAATCCCATTCATAAACTGAAATACATCAGCGACTCCCTGGTGAGCTTCGCAGCTCCTTCCGCGAGCGCCTTGGGTCTATCTACATTGAATGTCACGCAGGAAGGTACCGCGAGCACGGTGTCGCTGGTCTTTCAAGGTGATGGCAGTGTGCGCGTCGGCTCGTTCACGCCCGACGAAGTCTGCAGTGGTGTGACTTACTTTGATTTGAATGGCAAAGAGCAGCAAGGTTCCAAAACCTGTTCCGCTCCCGCGACGTGTTCCAGTGACGGTACATCGGGCTGCATTGTTGATGGCTCCAATTATGTCGCCGCCGCGAAGGCAAACGTCCTTGCAGGCAACATCAAAAATGGTGTGACGATTGCGGGCGTGGCAGGAAACGTGACGCCCTCTCCTGGCGCTTGCGCAAGTGACGGGGCTTCTTCTTGTGTCGTCGATGGTGCAGCCTATAAAGCTGCCGCCACCGCTACGGCCGTGGCAGGGAATATTAAAAAGGGTGTCGTGATTGCGGGAGTCACTGGCGATTATCCCTCTGCCACTTATCCTCTTGCCGGAGCCAATGGCGGTATCGATGATCTGAATACCGCCACGTTTAACGCCAAGATCAAAGCCAGCGCTGACTTTGAATGGTTTGATTCGGTGGGGAATCCTTATACCCATGCCGGCGAGCCGAATATTGCAGCGGGGCTTATCCTAAACGGCGTTTCCATCTTTGGGACAGTGGGGTCCTATGTTCCAGGCTCGATCAGCGTCTCAAGTCTCACGGCCACTAAGGGAGCAAGTAAGGTCGCTCTTTCCTGGACAAGAAGTGGCGGCTCAGGCGTCATCGTCGTTAGACGTGCTGGGGCTTCCGTTTCTTTTACGCCAACCCACGGCGTGAACTATGCGCAAGGCTATACCTCTGGGAGCGATGAAGTCGTCTACAGGGGCAGCGCTGCTGCCGTGGACGACACCGGTGTCGTTGATGGCACGACCTACTACTACAAGGCTTTTGCCTATAACGGCGATAATGCCTATTCTGCAGCCTCCAATGAAGCATCAGTCCTTTACACGGATGGTGAGGTTTGTGGCGGCGCGGGTGACAACTGTTATGATGATACCGCGGCTATTACTGCCGGCACGGCCATGACGCCTCTCGGGAAAAACCTTGTCTACGTTGATAACGGCAATGGCTTTATGGTGTGGAAAGATGCTGGGTCAAGCAAAATTCTTCGCGCCAATGGCCTCGACGAATGGGCGATGAAGCTTAATCTTGACGGCAAGGGCTTTCAAGGCGCAGGTAACGAGTTCACCGATTACACGAGCCTTGCGGGGCGAAAATGCCCACCAAGCGTCTATATCGATGACGGTAATAAGGTTAGTGCTAACAATTGCCTTTACTACACTGTTGGCTACGCCGCACAGGCCCTTAATGCCGCTGGCACGACCCAGGATACGGCAAGCACGATTGGTTTGAATAACTGGAGTAACTATAACGGCGGCGGCGCCAAGTGGTACGTGGGGAACATCAAAACCTGCTCGGACAAGGGGATGCGCCTTCCCGCGGTTTTTGAGACCGCCACGACAACGACGACCAATAGCTATTATCCCAGTGATGCAACGCCGACATTTGCAGGGGCCACGAATGGTATCCCAAGTCATGCAAGTGGCTACACCTGGACGGCCTCGGCCTCTACGGGCGATAACTCCGGTTATTGGCTTTGGTCTGGTTCGACAACTAGCAGTTACGCATACACTGTCTCTTATTATGTGAGATGTGTCCTCCCGTGAAACTTCCCACTTAACTGGCTCCCCAATCCGCCTCCGCATCGCCGCTTGCTGCGCACTTACTCTCGTGTGCGGAGGCCGGGAACGGCATCTGAATGAACTTCAGTCAGATGTCTTGTCAGCTTCGACGTCGTTACGCTAAACTTCCATCGCTTTAATCCATAATTAAATTATAAATAAATACAATAAATTCATACAGTTATTTATTTTTCGTTGTGAATGGTTCAAGCTTTGCTTACCTTTGCCGAAGGAGAGCTCATGCCTTATAGGCTTAAGGTGGACAAGATCCTGGAGAAAGTCCGAAGGGCTGTGAGAAATGGCGATTTCAGAATGAGCCGACACGCCGAGGAAAGAATGCTCGAGCGGGAACTCAATCTTCCCGAGGTCATCTATGTTTTAAGAAACGGATACCACGAAGTTTCCAAGGATGAATTTGACGCTCTGAGACTTTCCTGGCGCTACGCCATTCGAGGAAAAACAATGGATCAGAAAGATGTTCGAGTCGTCGTTTCCTTGGATAACGTGAGCATGATGTGGATCGTCACGGTGATTGATAAGGACAACTGATATGAAAAAACAAACAGTCGAATATAAGGCGTTGGGATTCCCCATCATTATTCTCAACCCCTCGTATATCGAATTCGAAGGCGAGATGGTGCTAAACGTCAATCCCAACAAAATCATGGACGCAGCCTTTGCAGCCGTTATTCAAAAGCCCTCTCGCCTGAGCGGTGCTGAAGTGAAGTTTCTACGCAGCTATATGGAATACTCGCAGGAATCCTTTGGCCGATTCGTGGGTGTGGATCATTCCAGCGTGGCGAAGTGGGAGAGTAAAAAAAACGAATTTACGGGAATGGATGTTCCGACGGAAGCTCTCATGCGCATGCGGTGCAAGTTATTTCTTAACAAGCGGGATCGCATTGGTGACAGTTTCATTGAAAATCTTATGACGGGCCCTCTCGGTTCAAAAGAGGTGGGGCCTCCCATTGAAATTGCTGCTTGAGATCCTTCGTTTCGCTCAGGATGACGAGATTCCTACCAGGACGACGGATTACTCACGATGACAAGGTTTTGGATTCCCATTTGCATCAGTCAAAGTGAAGGAGGGTCCAAGCCATGGCAGAAAAAACAAACTTACCCCAGGTAAAATCCGAAACGAATGTGATTGAAGGTTCTTTGTGGATGATCGGGATCTCTTTGGTGCTTTTCTTTATTCCCATGTTGAATGGATTGATTGGCGGCTTTGTGGGTGGTTATCGTGTGGGCACACCTAAGAAAGCGATGATGTCGGCCTTTTTGCCCGCTGTCGTGGTTGCCGTCGGACTGTGGTTGATGTTGATGGCCTTCGGACTACCGGTCGCGGGATTTTTCACGGGAATCACAGTGGCTATGTTGATCGTGCTATCGGAGGTGGGGCTTTTTGTTGGGGCCTTTATCGGAGGTATGGCGGGGGAACAGAAAACGTTCTTACGACAGCACTCCGCGCCCACATAAAAGTGTCTACACCACCGACGTTATGGAGCAGTGGCCTGACCGCGCTGCTCCATGTCTTTTTTCAACGCGATAAGAAGCTCATTGTTGGGATCGGTGCGCTCGAGTTCCTGCACGATGGCTTTAGCTTTCGTGGTGTCGCCGTTGTCCCACAACAAGGTGGCTTGTTTGATTTTCAAAAAGCTCAAATTTTCTCGCGCCGCGGGATCGGCGTTATGCTGCGCCGCTCGTTGCTCCGCCGACTGAATGGCGCTCTGCAAAGCTTCACTGCCCTTCGCGATATTTCCTGAACGCACATACGCATCGGAAAGATCTTCAAGAGTTTCCTCGGAGGGAACGCCACTTGTCCCTTCGCGCACCGTCTTTTCAAAGTAGGGGATGGACTTCTCGGAATCGCCCATCGCCTGATAAGCGCGCGCGATACCAAGATCAACCTGTCCACCTTTGCCTTCAAGGCTCTGAAGGTAGTCGATGGCTTCCGGAAGTTTTCCCGTGAGCTTCGCGGCGTTCACGTATTCCGTCATCATGGTTTCGTTTTGTGGGTTTGCTTCCAAGGCATCATGAATGTAAGGCATCGCGCCTTCCGGGTCTTTCTTGTCGATGAGATGAATCATCGCCATTTCCGTCAATGCCGCTTCATTCTGTGGGTCTGCCTGCAACACACTTTTAAACAACGCTTCCGCTTCCTGCCATTTTCCTTCGTCCACAGCTTTCATGGCACGATCGAGGGTATCTTTCTGCTCCACGGCATTGGGTGCGGTGGTGGCGGTCGTCGTGGGAGCGCCAGCTGTTTGCTGGGCGGTTGTGCGGGGTGTGCCCTCAGCCTTCGGCGCCTGGGGCGCTTCATGGCCTGTCGGAGCTGGTGTCTGAGGCTGTGAGGCGGTGGCTGCGTGCTGAGTCGCGGACTCTGCCTTGGGTGCGGGAGCGGCCGCGTGCTGGGATTTATGAGTGGACTCTGTGTTTTTCACGGGGGACTTGCGCAGATCCACGCGCGTTTCCCGAGGCCACATCACGAATAAGGCCGCAATCACCAAGGCTCCCAGGACCAGGACGGACCAGATGAAGTCATCGATGGGGCGTTTACGTGCGGCCATGGGGCGCGTTTCCTTAACCGTATTTTTAAATTCGCTCGAATTTTTAATGTTACGCGACGCCTTCTTATTAAATTTCGCGCGATATTTCAAAGGCCATTTCGCTCCTTGCGACGAAAGTGTCTCTTTTTGAGACGTTGCCGGTTTTCCCGAAATCTTAACATTTGCAACCATTTACAGGCTTCCCCACCGCATTGTATAGATTTGGCCACCGCATCAGCTGTTTGGTGCGGGCGAATTCGTTCATTCAGGAGGCGTCATGCTACGAAGGAATCTATGGTTGGGTGCTCCGCTTTTTGCGCTGGTTACCGCGTGCGGTAGCGAGCAAGCCCCCACTTCCGATGTGAAAGAAGCTCAGAACGATGCGATTGTTTTTGAGGTGCGGGAAGTCGAGACGACCCCGGAAGAAGCCGCGAAGATCGCCGCAATGTTTGCGGCCCACCCGAGCGATCCGATGGTTTCCCCTGCGTTAAACACTGACCGAGCCTTGGATACGGAATCCATTGATATCGGCGCCATCATCAACATCGCCAAACAAGTTTGGACCATCATTGAAAAGAATAAACCAGTCGCCAACATCTCCAGCGACTACGCCACGGCTGTTCCTCAAGGCGTCACCAACATGATGGAGGACATGAGCCACTTTTCTGAGTTGCAGTCACAGAGCTATGAGTGGATTGGTAAGAACCTCTTCAATGGCGAAGTCTTTAACGTTCGTTACACGGTGGTGAATCAGTACGGTGGGCGTTTCAAAGGAAAAGGCGCGTACCTCACTTCCGTTGGCATCATCCCTTCCCATGTGAAGGTTGCGTGGGGATGGAAGCTTGATTTCAACGTGCGCAATGTGGCTGTGACCAACTTGGGCAGTGTCGAAGAGCCCATCGCATCCATTGCTCTCGATCTGCAGATGAAAGCAAAATCGCCGCTCACCGACGTGACGGATACGCGTCTTTACCAAGTGCGCGGTGACACAGGTGAAATCATCGAGAAATAAGCGAATTGCAAAACGCGTTTAGAGCTGGTCGGCTGATTAGGTCTATACATAGAAACCCCTCCATCTGTGGTGGAGGGGTTTTTTTGTTGTTACAATATTCTTATCGCCCTCCATTCAAGGAAAAAACTATGTCAACGGCTGGCAAACTCGATGCCTCTGTGGCCGCCGATCTTGATCTTTTGGATGCGACATTTCTCGAGCTTTACGAGGATCTCGTCAAGTCCGCTGTCGATGTCGCGGCGCAGGCAACGCAGGAAGTGTTTCAACTGTCCAATGGCTACCTTTCCCAATCAGCCAACGATATGTTGAAGCAGTTTTACGCGCTGTACTTTGGGGATGGCGAAGTCGCGGCGCGCAAAGAAAAAATCAATCAGGAAGTGGATGATCTTTTTGATCAGATTCAGGCTCAGGTGAATGCCGGTGGTGAGATCACTCTGGCTGAAAATGATGAAGCCAAAAAAGAGCGCCTCGGTCTTTCCGGTTTGCAAAAGCAGATGGAAGGCTTGATCACTCTCGACAAAGGCATTCGTGAAAAAATTCTCCCCGCCATGACGTCGATGCAATTCGAAGATGCGGTGCGGCAGCGTTTAAATCATTTGGTGGCTATGTGGCGCGCGCGCCCCCAGGTCGCCGACGCCGAGAAGCTCGCGACGTTCTGCACATCCCAAGCGGAAACCGCCGCGTACTATAAGCATGTTCTCCATAAGCCGGCGCCAAAGGGTGTGGAAACTCCCAGCGTCTTTCTTAGCTTTATGGATGGAGAGTGATGATGAAAGCCACGGAAAAAAAATTTCTCCAAGATCTCGCGCGTTTTAGCCGGGAGTCGGTTCGTTGGTGCTGTCAGGAAAGCGAAAACGCGACAGCCGCCATGGGACAGGCGATGGACTTGATCCTGCGCGACACGGCTCGTGTTTCTAAATTGTCCGACGAAAGTCTGCGGGCGATTAAAGATTTGAAACACCAATTTTCTCTGGCGGCATCCGCCGACTACAAAAGTTTGGTGGGACGTCTGCAAAAAACCTGCGCTGACAATCACGAGATGAAGGCACTGATTGAGCCTTTGATGCAGACGCTGCAATTTCAGGATTTTTTCCGGCAGCAGCTGGAGAATTTACAGAACATGCTGGACATTTGGGTTGATGAGCGTGAGCGCGTGTCCGGTGGCGCGAAATTTGACGCGGCGGCGCAAAAAGCTCTCGCTGAAAAATTTCTGAAGCACACGACCATGGCTACCGAACGCGACATTCTGCGGCAGCATTTTTCGAGTTTAAAAAACTCGAACGGGGGCGCCGCCCCCGTGCAATTCTTTTAAGTTAGGGGACGGAGCCCTCCGTCCCCAAATCCACTTGAGCGAGTTTATGCACCGCGCCGTAACTGAGACCCAAAGCTTTCGCGATTTCACGGAAACTTCGCCCTTCACGCCGTAAACGCCGGATGGATTCTTCCTGCTCCGGCGTTATTTTTTTGGGTGGCCCCAATTTCACGCCGCGTTTTTTTGCCGCTTCCAAACCCGACTTCACCCGCGCGACAATGGTTTCGCGCTCAATCTCCGCGATTTCGGCGAACGCCGCGAGCATGGTGCGACGGAACGGGTTCTCGTGACCAAGATTAAGCACCGGCTGCGTCACGGAAATAAATGCCACGCCCACTTCATCCAATGACAACAGTGTCTGAATGGCTTCTGTTGCGTTACGGCTCATACGATCCAGACGATACGTCACGATTGTATCAATGCGGCGCGCGTAAGCTGTCTGCAATAGCTCCTGATATCCGGGACGCTTTGAGGTTTTTCCGGAAATGCCTTCGTCCTTGAACACCAAAATCTTCTGTGGTTTCCGGTTATCCGGCAGATCCGCCAACCACTTTTCAATGGTTGTTATCTGACTTTCCAGGTCCTGCCTGTCCGTCGACACTCGATAATAGATGCCAATATTCTTCATTTTATTCCGCGAAATGGTTTTCCACAGTTTAGCATACACGCCAAAAAAGCCGGCACGGCTTTCGGCCCCGCGGCGGGCCTAAGGGCCCCCTTTGGGGGAGGTGGCAGAGGGCCCTCTCTGCGGATTTACTAGTATCTTGTTGAATTAATTTGGTTTTTTACCACATTAATATATTAAGATATTTTATATAAATTTATAAAAATTAATAATTTTATTTAAAATGATGCCTCTTATATAAACGCTCTTGGCTCTCAAGGATACCCTCCTCAAGCCTAACCCATCTCCCCAAAGTTTCTGAAGAAATCGAGCAAAATCTGGAGCGGAAGTTTCTATGCAGTGTGGAATGCGACTCGGTTTGTTTTTTCTATCTCTTCTTAGTCTCATTGGTTGTGGCCAAAAACAAGTTGAGCACAAAAATTACCGCTTCTATATCGCGGCGGAAGATAACGGCCTGCGTCGCGCCGTCGATGACATGATCCTTCGTTACAACGAGACAGTGGGCGTCGAGATTTTTCACATCGTGGCTGATCCCGTGGACGCCAATTCCACCGTGGAATTCATGTCGGACATGCAGAAGAAGGATGGCAAGATTGGTTTTGGCACGTGGTACACCCACGAATCCGATTCTTCGGATTGGGCTGGCATGAACACCACCGTCAACGTCGAATATTCAATGCGCTTACAGTTTGATGAAGACTACACGCGCGCGCGTCTTGATAAAAGTCCTAGTGATCGTGATACGCAGGAACTTTTTCTCCTTTTTTGTCATGAGGCTGGGCACGGGCTCAAGATGGAACACAGCAATGACGCAGACAGCGTGATGCATCCCACCGTTTATTGGCAAGATTCAGTAAAAATGAATGAGTATTTCGCGCGTGTGCGTGCATTTTTTGAATAGCGTGGCTCCCGTAAAATCCCTTAAAGTGATGCCATAGAAAATACATCACGATAGAGGGTAGGGCTGATGGAACGACTGCTGCAGCTGTGGTTGAGTACGCTGATTCTACTTACCGCTTGTAAGACGGCTTTACCCCTGCGCCCGAAGGGCAAAGGCGGGGACGCGCGCTCAGGCCTTGCGACCGTTGTTGTTGAAATCGATAACGAACAAGTTTTTAAATCCGAACTGGGTGACAAGCTCACCGGTTATCACTTTACGGTGCAGCCTCTTGAAGGAACCGTGTGCTCGACCTCTTCCAAAGTGGATCGCACCGAGCCGTGGGCGGTTCATGATTTCCGCGAAGAGCTTATTGCCAACTGCGACTATCGCATTGGCGTCGAGGCTGGAACTCTCGCCGCCGACGGTGTGAAACTGGAAAAAACGTATTATTCGAATATCGACGGACTGCAGCGTGGTCAAACAGTTCTGAGCTCTTATCTAACACCAGGCGCCATTTTCGAAGTGAACTTTTCCCTAGCCAAGGCCTCCACTTCAACGGGACCAACGGACAACGCCGGCACTCCCAAACCGCCCGGAGACGAAGCCCCCGTTGAACGGCGGCGCGAAGTGATGGGCTTCTATCAAAACGGTGACGCCGGCCCGGGGCCATCGCAAACGACCCTCGCAACTTACCATAACCTCTTAGGCGGCATTATTCCGCAGTGGTACGCTCTTAAAGCTGACGGCACACTTGAAACAACCAATGGCGGCGCGATGCAAGACGCCGTGACGGTGACGCTTGCGGCGCAGCTGAAATTGGTGCCGTTTGTGTTTGTGGACCAAGCAAATGTCGCCGTTCTCACCGATCCCTTGAATCGCTCCGCGGCAATCACCAACATCGCGCAGCTGGTGAAGGAAAATCATTACCATGGCGTGAATATTTTCGCCGCGAAGGTCCCCAAGGAAAACAAGGCCGAATTCACGGCGTTTATGGATGCGCTGGCGTCACGATTGCGTGAAGATAAAAAGCTCCTCATGCTTCTCGTGTATCCAAAAACGGGCGTGGACGCTTCTCTCAACGGCGTGTTCGACTACAAAGCTCTCGGTGGCATTGTTGATCGCATGATTGTGATGGCATATGACCAACACTACGCTGCAAGCGCCCCGGGGCCTATCGCGCCGGCTCCTTGGGTTGAGGAAAACATTGTAAAACTTCTGCAGGAAGATCAGGTGCCCGCGGAGAAGATTCTTTTGGGCCTGGCAGTGTATGGATACGACTGGCCAGCGGGTGCCGCGGGAAAAATGCTTTCGGAGAAGGATGCGTTTAAAATCGCGGCTGATCAGAAAGCCACTTTCGAATGGGACGACAAGGCGCAGGTGCCTTTCGTTAAGTATGCCGTGGGAGGTGTGAATCACACGATTTATTTGGAAAATAGTTACAGCGCGGCCTTTAAGCTTGAAATGGTTGAGAAATACAACTTAAAAGGAGTCGCTGTCTGGCGTCTCGGTGGTGAGACGGATCGATTCTGGGTGATTATAAAAGAGGTTCTAAAGATTTGATTATCGGTGCGTGGAACGTCAATTCCGTTAATACTAGACTCGATCGACTAAAAGGTTTCCTCACGCGTGTGCAACCGGACGTCCTGTGTCTGCAGGAACTGAAATGCATCGACGAAAAGTTTCCGAAAGAAGAAATTGAGCAGCTCGGTTATCGCGCTGCCTATTTTGGCCAAAAAACCTACAACGGCGTCGCTATCCTTTCGCGACACCCTCTCGACGATATCTCCCTTGCCTTTGGCGATCGTGACGACGGACAGGCTCGTTTTATGAGTGCGCGCGTGAACGGTGTGCGTGTGATGTCGGCATACATTCCCAACGGCAAAGCGGTTGGTTCTGAAGCTTACGAATACAAACTAGACTGGTTGCTACGCCTGCGCACCTATCTCGACACCCATTGCCGCGCGGATGAACCACTGGTGTTGTGCGGCGACTTCAACGTCGCGCCAACGGATTTAGACGTTCACAATCCTGATGCGCATCGCGGGCAGCTGTTATTTTCCGAACAAGAAAAAGCGGCTCTACAACATGTTCTTGATTTTGGTTTACACGACACACTTCGCGTAAAGCATCCAACCGATCGTATTTATTCGTGGTGGGATTACCGCCAGCTTGCGTTTCCCAAAAATCACGGCTGGCGCATTGATTTCGTATTTGCCACCGACCCGTTATTGAACGGTCTGAAACGCACGTGGGTGGAGCGTGAAGAACGCAAGGGTGAAAAGCCCTCCGATCACGCGCCCGTTCTCGCTGAATTTGCGTTCTAACTAGTGAGCAGAAAGCCAATCGGGGCCTGAGCCGATGCTGATTTCCAGGGGGACGCTGCTTTCGATGGCGTGCTCCATGGCTTTCTTAATCAGCGCTTCGGCTTTTATCAGATCTTTCATATCGCATTCAAAAACCAGTTCGTCATGAATTTGCAAAATCATGTCGAGACCCAGGCCTTCTTTACGCATGCGGTGATCAATTTCAATCATTGCTAACTTAATCAGATCCGCGGCGCTCCCTTGAATCGGCGCGTTGACGGCGATGTTTTCCGCGCGAGCGACAACGGCGCGATTGGAATCGCCAATGCCAACGATGGCGCGGCGTCTGCCCGTGATGGTCTCGCTAAATCCTAGCTGACGAGCCTTCGTGATCAACCCAACGGTGTATTCCTTAATGCCGGGAAAAGCATCGAAGTATTTTTCGATAAACAGTTTTGCTTCCGACATGGTCACGCCTGTTTCGCGGGCGAGCCGCTGTGGTCCCATCCCGTAAATAATGCCGAAGTTTACTGCTTTGGCGCGCGATCGCAATAGAGGCGAAACATCCTTAAAAGGCACGCTAAAAATACGACTGGCGGTGGCACGATGGATATCGAGTCCCTCTTTAAAAGCTTTTGTGAGATGGGGCTCTTTCGCGAGGTGCGCTAGCAAACGGATTTCTACTTGCGTGTAGTCGGCAGAAATAATCAAACGATCGGGTGTCTGCGCGCGGAACGCGCGGCGAATGCGCTCCGCCATGGTTGAGTGCATCGGAATATTTTGTAGGTTTGGATTCTCGGAGCTGAGTCGTCCGGTGGCCGTGACGGTCTGTCGCAGCTTGGTGTGCAAGCGATGGGTCGCGGCATTGATGTACTGCGGCAAAGTATCGACGTAGGTGTTCTTAAGTTTCACGACCTCGCGGTACTCAAGTATTTTTTCCACCAACGCATCGCCGGCAAGCTGTGACAAAACGCTTTCATCCGTTGACCAACCTGTTTTTGTTTTCTTCAGGCGTTTCAAGCCCTGTTTTTCGTGAACTTTTAGTTTTTCAAAAAGAATGTACTGCAGCTTTTTGGTGGAGTTGATGTTGAACTCTTCTCCCGCCAAACGATAAATCTCTTTTTGCAGCTCTTTGAGAGCGTCCGCTAATTCCAACGATAATTCATGCAGGACGTCCGCGTCCACGAAAACGCCTTTTTGCTCCATGCGCGCCAACACGGATACGAGCGGCATTTCTACCGTGTAAAACACATTCTCAAGACTCTGATCCTTTAAGGCTTGCTCCATAACGGGCCAAAGAGTCTGGATGCATTGCATGGTCTGTGTGAGATGACCTCGAGCTTCCGGACCTGGCGGTGTGCTTGGGATGTAGCCTGTTTTTATGCCCAGCGAAGGATGTTCGCCGAGATGACGTTCCGCGCAAGAAAGCAGCGTGTGATCGGTATGATTTGGATCGAGAAGATAATCAGCAATCATCAGATCAAATAAATTAGGGCTTAAGACAATGCCCATATTATTTAATACGGCTACATCAAACTTTAGGTCGTGACCAACAATGCGGAGATCTTGGCGCTTTAATTCTTCTCGTACTGTTTCTTCCACGAATGTTGGCTCGGTTGTCTGGCCCCAGCTTTTGGTGAAGGGGATAAAGTAGACGCCGTGGGGAAGACCAATCAACAGGGCTTCTGGTTTTCCCGTGACCGTATCGTTGCGCAACGCCAAGGTCACGAGGGTGAGCTCTTGTTCCTTTCGCACCGCATCACGCCATTCTTCCAAAGCCTTTTTTGTGGTGACGTCATGCCAAGGAAGAGCCGCTGCTTTAGGCACCTTTGGCTTTACTTCCTTTTTTGGTGCTGCCGCAGCCTCCGTGGGATGGCGCTCACGCACGCGTGCCGCCAATTGCTTAAATTCAAATTCTTCGTAGAAGTCTTGGAGTTCCTTGCTACCCAAATGCGATGGATCAAAGCGTGCCGCGGCGATATCTACATCAATGGGAATGTTCGTATGAATGCGCACAAGCTCACGGGATAAAAACGCGTCAGCTTTGTGTTCAATAAGGGCGGCATGAAGTTTTGGTTGTTTGACGGTGTCAATCTCTTCGTATAACTGCTCGAGAGAGTGATGGGTCGCAATAAGTTTTGCCGCGGTCTTTTCACCAACGCCGGGAACACCGGGGATATTGTCCGCCGCGTCACCCATAAGGGCGAGAAGATCGATAATTTGCTGCGGAGTCACCTGAAACTTTTCTTTCACTCCGGAAGCATCAATCTTTTCCCACTGCTCGTTTTTTCGCGGTGCGAGAATGTAAGTGTCTTTTCCCACCAGCTGCATGAAATCCTTGTCACCGGACACAATGTAGAACGGATGATTTTTTGAGCCCCATCGTTCCGCCAGTGTGCCAATCACGTCATCGGCTTCGTAGCCGCTCACCGTGACGATGGGGATGCCCATCAGATCCAGCATGGCGAAGATATGTGGCAGCTGTTCCGCCAACCCATCCGGCATCCGATCGCGATGGGCTTTGTACGCGGAGAACTGCTGATGCCGCACGGTTTTTTCCTTGGACTCCATGGCGGCCAGGAGGTAGAGGGGCTTTTCATCCTGAATCAATTTATGAATAAACATCGCGCTGCCATAGAGAGCGCTTGTAGGAACGCCGTGCTTCGTGGATAAAGGGTTGCGTGCAAAGGCAAAGAAGCTGCGAAAGGCCATGGCCATAAGATCGATGATGTAGATGGGTTCAACTTTCATAACAGCCCCTTCGTTCGACAAACCAAATATCCTTCGCATATGATAGCTTTGCCGGTTTTTGCTAAACAATCAAAACCCTTTCGTGAGGGGACCATGCAAAAGCAGTATCTATCCATCACACCCGAAGTTGAAAAAGCCCTCCGCGGCGGCCAAGGTGTCGTGGCCCTTGAATCCACCATTATTTCCCACGGCATGCCGTATCCTGAAAATTTAGAGTGTGCGCGTTCCGTGGAAGAACAAGTGCGTAAGGAAGGTGCGATTCCCGCCACGATTGCGATTTTAGATGGCAAGCTCAAGGTTGGTTTAAGTCCAAACGAGCTTGAGAGATTAGCCAAAACGGAGAACGTCGCGAAAGTGTCGCGCCGCGATGTGCCATTCTTGCTGGCAAAGGGGCTTCCAGGAGCCACGACTGTCTCCGCGACCATGCTTATTGCCTCCATGGCAAAGATTCGCATCTTCGCCACGGGAGGCATCGGTGGCGTTCATAAAGGAGTCGCCGATACGTGGGATATTTCCGCGGATCTTGAAGAGCTTGGGCAGACGGATGTAGCAGTGGTGTGTGCCGGCGCGAAGTCCATTCTCGATATTGAGAAGACGCTTGAGTTTTTAGAAACCAAAGGTGTTCCCGTCATTGGTTTTGGCACGGATGAATTTCCAGCCTTCTATAGCCGAGAAAGTGGTTGCGGAGTGGATTATCGCTTCGATGACGCCGCTTCTCTCGCCAAGGCATTAAAGTGCAAATGGGATCTGGGATTGCAAGGTGGCGCCGTGATCGGCGTGCCAGTGCCGGATGCCTTCGCGATGGATCACATCAAGATCGAAAATATCATCGAGAAAGCTTTGCATGATGCGGATCGTCTCGGCGTACGTGGCAAGCTGGTAACGCCGTTTCTTTTAGCTGCCGTTAAAGAAAAAACGCAGGGCGAAAGTCTCAAAACAAATATTGCTTTGGTGCAAAACAATGCGCGCGTCGCCGCGCGGCTTGCTACTTCATTGGCGGATTTAAAGTGATGCAACGAGAATTAACTCTAACAGCGGAACAACAAAAATTTTCCATTACCGCAAATCTGGTGCGCGTGACCAAAGCCCAGGCGCGGCGTTACGCCTTACGTATATTAGGGATTGTTTGGGGGATTGGGATCGTGACGATTCCTATACCTTTGATTCATTTTGTTTCAGTTCCCGTGTGCCTCTTTGCTGGTCCATTGATGGCTTGGTTGGTCTATCGTCTGTGGAGTCACACGGAAGAATGGGTGGCGGATTTTTCCTGCGGAGCCTGCCAGGTGCCCATGGTCATTAAGGTAAATCGCCATTTTGATGAAACCTCGCGCCGTTGCCGTTGTGGGACATCCTGGCAAATAAAGTAGTTTCTTAACATGCTGAAATTATAGGGATTTCAAGAATAACAAGAAGAAAGCACCCATCCAACCGATAAGTAAGTAAGACTATTTTCCATAACCCTGAACAGAGAAGTCTGCCGTGAATCAAACCATAGCATCACTGACTCTTGTTAGGGCCGCTACAATGGCCATGATTGGGCTGTTTTTTGTCGCGTGCAGTTCCGCGAGCCTTGAAAAAATGGCGCAGACAAAAGTGTTGAAAAACGGTTCATCCAAGAACGTCGGTTCGCAAGAAGTATCGAAACCTAAAGGGGATGAATCCGATGGGGCGGATGATAGCGTTACGCCACCCACGTCGGTTGCTGGTGCTTTCCTAACCTGTGACGTCAGTGATAAAGCGCCACAAAAACAAGGCCAGGCCGGTGTTGGTTGCGTGCTTAAGATCGACAATCAAAAAGCTGTGGTCACTTCGGTTCCCAAGTTCACGGTAACAGCGCCTGATCCGATTGCTGTTTCCTATATCGATTCAACTGATCCCACGTGGCATTGGTTTGTGTATGTTCCGATCAATGTCAATTTAAGCAAGCTTAAGGTGCATGTTGAAGTTGATACGAACAAAGGCCACGTCGTGATTGCCTACATTCCTGGACAAAATCCAGGAGCCACTGGTGGCGCCCCGAATGGAACGACTTTCGCCATTGACGGTTACAGTGATGGGGTCACTGCTTCGCTGGTAACCAACGAGTACACAGATCCGCAGAAACCATTGCGCATCCAGCTGCTGCCAAAAGCAGGTGTGTCCCTCGATAGTGGCGTCACTCAAGCTGATATCGATGGCGTGGTGGTCTATATTCATTTGTTGGAAGGTGCAAAGGGCGAAACGATTTGTACATATCGGTTTGATGTATTTGAAGGGGAATTTATTTTCCAAAGCTGTAGCTACGGCCGCAGTTATTCTGAATGGTTTGAACCCACGAAACTAGACGTGCGCTGCGAGCGCCCTACGTTCGCCAGCAAAGCATACCACTTCCAAATGCTCGCACCCCAAGACAACTAAAAGCTAACGAAGAAAAAAAGGGCGGGATTTCTCCCGCCCTTTTTACGTTGGTTGTTTTTACGATTTAACCACTACCTTGAAGTGGCACAGGGTATCCGCATGAGAATCCGCGGGATCAAGACAGATGACTTCATAAGCGGTGCCGACAGAACCGCCGGCCGCTGAAGTGCTGACGGGTTCGCTCGGCCAGCCAGCTCAGGTTTTCCTGCTTGCGAATCAAGAGGTTAAATTTGATTGGGAATTAAAAGGAGAAGCCTAAACTTACATACCATTGCGTCACCTCGCGATCGAATACAACGTATTCAATGCCGCCATAACGGTTGACTTCGTTGGCCTGCTCCACGCCGGCGGTGAGGCTCATGTGCGGATTAAACTGCACGGAGCTAGAGAAACCGACGCTGTAGTGGTAATCGGGGACAGGATAATCTTTCAATGATTCTTTATTCGTGTATTTGGAGTTTTCGTATTCGACCTTGCTATACGAAGCGCTAACGCCCGCTGACAGGATGGAAAATCCGGAGACGGAAATACCAACATCCGTGCCGTATTCAATGCGGGGTAAAAGCTCGCCGCCAGAAGATTCATCGACGGGAGCGGTTTTGTATTGGTTGATAAAGTAGCGGGCGAGTGGGCCCACGGAGAGATTCAGAGCGCCGTCGAAAAAGTTTTTTCCCAACAAAAGACGCACCGCTGGTTTCGAGTATACGCCCATGCGTTTCGAGTAGTCGGAAACAGGGAGTGTGACGTCGAAGCGCATGGCGCTGCTAAAGGACTCTGTTCCGAAGCTGTGGGAATACATAAAAAGTGTATCCCCGGCGTTGACCTCGGATTCTCCCTCATCCACTTCGTAATATTTCGTCACGCCTTGGTTAAACGCGAATTTGTTGTTTTTATCGATGTTGTAGGAGCCACCAAGACTAGCAGCGGAGAGCGGGTATTCGCCCCCTTTAAATATGCCCATATGTGTAAGGGACACGTTAAGGCCGAAAGTCCCCGCTGCCTTGTCTTTTGCTTTTTTACGCTTGGATTTTTTCTTCGCCGGAGGAGTCGCCTGTGTTTCCTCCACGACGTCTTCTTCGTGAGGCAACGGCTGTTGCGCCAGCGCCGGAAATGCGCTGCCGCTCAGCAACAAAAACACAAGCAAACGGCGTAGCATGGTTCACTTCTTCTATTGGCAATCAGGCACGTAATTTTGCGTGACGCGGTTGTAGATCGCGTACAGTTCCGCTACTTCCGTTTGTACTTGTGACAACGTCTGATCGCCGCCGCCTTCAGCTTTGCGAAGCATCTGATAGGCGTAGGGGTTGCGGTCCGCAGCGGCTACGTAGAAGTTGCCGTTACTTTCCATAACCATCGCAGTACCAGTGCCAGTGAAGTAACTATCCGCGTTGGTATAGTTTACCGCATAAACTGGTTTTGCCGACAGGGTCGCGTCTGTAAGTTTAAAACGTTCCTTCATGGTGCCTGGTTTGTAGCAACCCACACGCAGGCGCTCCACAATCTTGCGGTCACCGCCGGAAGATTGGTTGTTGGTGGCGCTAGTGATAAACAGCGTGCGCAAGAACGATTCATAACCGTAATACATCGGGCCTGGTGCGCTCACGGATTTCTCTAAAATCTTGTTCACTAGGGGACCGAGATCCGCGTCGCTCATCATCGAGAAAAACGAAGCGTACGCGGTCTGCTTGTTTGGATCAAACAGGATGCCGTCGTCACCAACCAAGAAGAGTGCAGCGAACATTTTGTCGGCGCTAATACCGAGTTGTTGCACAGCACCAGTGCTGCCTTCATACACCGTCTTGAACGGACGATCGGAAGTCTGCTGCTGAATGATCGCGTCATAGAACGCAAGCGCGAGTTTAACCGCTTGCTTGCTGTCCTTCTTCACGTCGTTAGCGATAGTAGTCTTATCCGTGCTGCTGAGGCCAGATACGTTAGATAACTTCATAGCTACGTCAGAGCTTTGGAAAGCGTCTGAGTTGAAGGAGAAAAACTTCTTCACCTGCCACATGGTTTCGTACATGGAGCCAGCGTAACGGTGTGTCTTCCAATACGCGCGATCTCTACGGAAGTTGCGTGTCCAGTAGCTGTCTTCATAGGACTCGATCATGCTCATGACGATCTCTGACGGCGTGGTGCCGCGGTCAAAGCGGTTACACAGAGCGTTATTGAACGTGTGTTCGTCCGTACAGAACAGATACGTTGTGCTGTTCTTTTTAGAAAGGTCGATCTCTCCGCCAGAGTAAGCGTAAAGAAGAGCGGCCTCATCGTAAGCTTCCCAGCCATAGTTGAAGTGCATCTCGTCCTTCATCGCCATGTAATCCATGACGGAGGATGTGGGAGCTTGGAATTTACGCACTTTACCGTCGTGATCCACGCCGTCCACTTCTGGTCCGAAGTGGTTTTTGTCCACGGAACCATAGAAGTTATGGCGAAGGTTTAGGTTGTGACCAAACTCATGGATGGCGGTGCGATAAAGGATCGCATCGATCACCTCTTTTTCGCTCATGCCGGTAAGGAGAAGCGCGCGGGCTTCACCGAGAGGTTGATCAAGTTCATAGACTGTGGCGCGTTTCGCGCGCATGTTCAACTTTACGATTTCTTGCATGCGATCATGAGCGGCGACTTCCATGCTCTCAAGCTGCGGACCAATGGAGTCGCGAGCGCGTGAGCTCATGAGATCCAGGTACTTCTTCGCGGACGGAACGCGGAAGATATTTTCTTCCTTAGCTTGGGTGAAACCGTTTCCTGGCGTGCCGAATGTGTATTGCGGCAACAGGAAGCGGAAGAAGTTACCAGAATTTGCTCCCGGATTCAGCGCAGCCGCGGTGGATGTCCACTCTGTTTTGCTGACACCGAGAGAGTTGCGCATGTCACGAAAGATACTTGAGTTGTTGCTAAGGGTCGCTTCACGATCCAATTGATCGTTCAAAACCTTCACATAATACTTCAAATAAGCGGTCCAAATCGTGACGTTACCCGCGACAACCTCACCCGTGAACGGGTTTGCGTCGTGAGGGCCGTAACCGAGGGGAGCGCCTTCGTCCATCTGCGTGACGAAGTTGATCATGGATGTGCCCACGTCACCCACTTGCATGCCGCGGGGCGCGTCTTTAATTTCGAAACGGATTTTTAGACCGTTCTTCGCGAAAAGCTCGTTTGTCTTCGCGATAACGCCGATTTTCGGATCATCAAAGATCCACTTGTATTCCGCTGGAAACCCTGGGGCGAAATAATAGGTATGGGTTTTCTTTGGATGCCAGCGCTCCATAACGAACTTGTTGGTACGCATACCTGTGTCGTTAAGGCCCTGAATCACGGTGTTAAAGTAGCCGTACTTCTTCATCAACGGATCGTTTTCACCGTTGTAAAGATAAGGATCGTAATCGCTCTCTTTCATCGGGGCGAAGGAGTAGCGGTAGTGGATGGTGTGAGTGAAATCTTGGTTGTGGTAACGCTCATAGTTAACGCAACTAGAATTGATTTCGTAATCAACCGCGACGGTGAACGCGATTAGGTCGTCACTAACCACCTGCGAGCCGTCAACCACATTAGAATCTTTTTTCGACCAGCAAGCGTCATCCGTCATGAACGGAAAGCTGCCCGATTCGGAAATAGTGGCGGAATCCCAGTGAATTTTGAAAAAGTTTTTGCGATTCCACGGAATGGTGCTGTCTTCTTCCTCACGGTTGGTCACGCGACCACCGGATTCAGCGAGACGGTACTGGCTGTGCGTGATGCCCCAACTATTGATGAGATCACCCGCGGTGACGTCCTCACCATAGAGGGATACGGCGCTCTTAAAGCGCAGCTTGTCCTGTGTGAATTCGAAGTAACCAGCGCGCATTTCGCTTTGTGAACCCACAAAGCCAAAGGCCGAGCGGCTGGACGTTTTTACGATCGTTACCTTGGAAAAATAAGGCTGCGGCTTTTGAAAAAGCGCCTTGGGCCAACGATTCCCGTCTAAATCCCGAACCCGCTCAATGGAGCGTTCTTTGGCGCAGGATACGACGAGTGCCAACAATGCGATTGAAAACCATGTTTTTTGTGACAGCATAAACCCACCAGCCCTAGTTTGAAACGACTACGATCACAAGTTTTTTTGCTTCGCTCTTATCAAAGACCAATGCACCGCCATCGAAAGCCATTTGGATGTTATCCGCGCTTTCTTGAACCGCGCATTTCTTCTCCGCGATGCAGTCGTAGGACGCATCTTTCTTTTCCACAAATCGCGCAATGGTACGTAGCAGGTTCTCACCCTTTGGATCAGTCGCGGTGAAATGCTTTTTCATTTCCGTGCCGACAACCACATCACCCAGTTCCGCGGGAAGAGTGACTTTACCCGCGAATGAGTCTTCCAGCTGGATCATCGCCACTTGGCCGTTTTCAATGGCAACGGCCATATTGTTGTTGTCATAGATGTAGTAGGTGTCTTGCACGACTTTAATGGGTTCGCCCAAGAGTGCTTTCACTTGCGCCACTGTCCAACCAATGGAAACACCACCAGCACTTGTTTTAAAGACGATTGGCGCGGTAATCGCCGGCGTCTTCGGGGCAGGTGGCTGCGTGAAGTAAACGATATTCAGTTTCTTCTCACCGTCATTGCTAAAGCGCATCAAGCCGTTGCGGAAAGAAAAGTCGAGGTTCGCGCCTTTTGCGGAAATGCTGCACTCTTTTTCTTTAACGCAATCATATGTTTCAGGCTGGTTAGCGAAGTAGCGCGCCAATTCCTGAATTAAAGCCGTGCCAGCGACAGCGGGAGCCGTCTCCGTAAAATACGGGGCAAAACTATCGCCCATTTTGGGACTCTTAAATTTCGCCGGAAGCTGCATTGGACCGGAATAACCATCAAAGACAATGATGGCTTCAGGAATCTGTGAATCCTTCTCCCCCCAAATCACACTGATGTTTTCCCCGTAGAAAAACTGGGAGTCAGATGTACCTGTGGGATTTGAAAGAATATTCAAGCTTTGTGTGAATGTGGTGCTGATGGTGATGCCAGCAACACTTTTTCCAAAAATAATGGGTTGCGCGATATTCTGGCGAATGCGCGCCATGTTTTCTTCAGGTGAAAGAGGGATGATGCGATCAGGATTAACGCCACCATCAGGTCTGGTCGCGATATCCGGCAGTTTGCTGGTACTTTTAATAGGCTTCAATTCAGTATTTGCGGGAGCAGCGGAATGAACCTGCTGCTTTCCTGGAGAGCAAGCCACGACGCCCAAGGCGCTAGCGACCGCCACGATGCGGAGCAATTGTGCGTTCATGAATTCTTTCCCTCTAAACCTTTCACGTACTCAAATAGTTCTGCTGCTACTTTGTGAAAGGGATTTCCCATTCACCAACATTCAATTAGTGGACCACGGCCTCTTCTGGCTATGCGGCCAGTGATTCTCGAAAGCTATGAGCTCCCGTGGTTCCTTTTTGTGGCGCTGCTCCGTCGATTCTGTTGACAGCTGTCTGATGTTTGGACAGCGGACGAACGAAAATCGGCAACGGATGTTCATCAAGGCTAAGCGCGTTGATGGCTCCTTGAGCAAGAAGTAGGCCGATTGGTCAACATTGAATAGTTAGAGGGTTACGGCGGCACGTCGTGTACAAGAGCGCGCCACTGGTACAAAGATGAAAGAAGATGGCACAAAAAAAGCCCTCCCCGTGAAGGGAGGGCTTTATCGGGTAAGTAGTATTGATCCCCTTAGAAATTGCGTTTGACGGCACGAATGGTGACGACGTCCGTCGGGGCGAGAGCGTGTTGCACCGTGACAACCCCGGCGGTGCGCGTGAAGTCCTTGATTTCTTGGCCGTCGACGAAAACCTGCCAGACGTAGCTGGAATCAGCCGTGAATTCAGGCACTGGAAACGACTGACGCACACTCGCGAGATAGCGATAGGAGATCGCGACACGCTCGCCAGCCACGATTTTACAGTTTGCCGTTAATACGTGACCGTTGATGGAAAAATCTTCGCGACGGCAATTCGCGGCTTGGATGTCGATGGTGTAATCGCCTTCCGGTGTCTGTGGCAACGTGATCGTACCAGCAGACCCGATCGCGTTTTGATATTGCACCACGATCACGCGCCCTCGTTTAAACGCCGTGCGATCCAATGTGATCGTTTGGTTCTGATACGTGATGGGCGCGTACTGATCGGGCGCGTCTTGCCATACCGCACGCACGTTATGAGCATCGGCAAAGTCCGCGGTAAATGGGTAGGTGAGTATGGGATCCTCTAAGCGTTTGTACGTGAGAACAACCTTCGCACCATCCGGCGGCGGTGTTTTGAACACGATTTTTTTGACCAAGCTATCGTAAGCAAAATCCGTTGTCGGTTCGTTGTTGATGGTGATTTTTATGGTTTCCGGCGCGAACTCATGTTGCAGCACTAACTCGCGCCAATATTTTTCAAACCGCTTGTATTCGACAATAATTTGCGCGTTGGCCGCTGGAGCGCCGCTGAAAACGATTTTGTTGCGTTGCGCGTCGTAGCTGTAGTCGTTAGGGCCCATGGTCTGATTGTTAACGGTCACACTGAGAGTACCGGTGTCCACCTGATCGCGCGGCAGCGTGAATTCATTCATCACCGGTACGTTGGCGTGATAGTAATTCACGTCGATAGTCGCGCCAATGGGAGGAGTTTTGGTGAAGTAAAGAATTTTCCCGATCACCTGCACATAAGCCGTGTAATCTTGGCCATTCACAAGAACAGTGAGTGTTCCAGCGACGGGGTCATTTTTTAGCTCCACCTGTGTCTTGAGTGTGCTGCTCATGTCCTTGGAAATGTCGCTGAGAATCCCAGAATAATCGTTGCTGCAGATGGAGCCAATTTTGCCTTTCGCTTGGCGAATGGCTTCCGCATAAAGATTCGCTTCAAAACCACCGGTGTTGCATGTTGTGCCTGGCTGCCAAAGTATGCCGTGAATTTTGGCATCACGACCCAGAACATGAGTTTGCGCGATGTCGTCGACGAGGAAGCTCACCGGCTGACTTTCTGGATAATTGCCGCATTCATTACCGCGTCCGCAGTTGTCCTCGTCACTCACGAAGATAATCGCGAGGTTTGCCTGCGGGCGCATCCATTTTGGATTGCCGCAACGAATGGCGTTGCGTGCTTGATAGAAGCCGACTTCATCCCGCGCGCCGGCCGTACCGAGACCAAGAATGGTTTCACTAAACATTTGTTCTTGGTTTTGGTCATTGCGACTGATCACGCGAACCACACAGCCGTCCTTGGGATCCGTGCTGGTGATGGCGATGCGCCAGTTGGTGTTGTTAATGCTACTGAGCAATGGAGCTAGGCGTGCCGCGAGATTTTGCTGCTCTTCGCGCATGGAGTTCGAGTTATCGACAACGAGAAGAACGTCTAGGACGCCTAGTTCGTTTTGCATGAATCGTTCAGCGGCGCGGTTGTTTCCCGCGCCTTGACGAAATTCATCGCGGTACACGGAGCGTGTCGCTTGTGTGAATTCTTGTGACCCGTCGGTCATCGGCTGTTGGAGGGTGATGGTTTGTTGAGCATTGGCGAAGTCGCCGGGAAATTCCAACGTTGTGTTCTGATAGATGCCCGCCTGAAAATTCTCGAGCCAAAGGTCGGGATTGTCCCCCTCGGTGCGAATGGACGAAGCATCGCTCGATAACGGGCGAGGTGTGTGTCCTGATTGAAATGATGTTTCTTCCGAGCAGCTCGCAAGTGCGAGCAAACCTGTCGCCAATAACGGTACATAGACGTTACGCATGGCGCCCTCCTCTAAAAAAGGCGTCAGTCCCAACCACGTTTTCGGGAGGGTGGTGTCGTGGCTTTAGGGAATCTGAAAATAATTGATGATTCCCTAGGTTAAAGGGCTGGTTAAGGTCTTGTTGTGTGTGTTTTCACTGGGCGCGAGTCAGTATAGACTTAAAAACAGGTAAATGAACAGGCGGCGCAAGGCATTGAAAGAGCAGGCTTTATAAGAAAATTTCAAGTCGTTTCCATCGCGAGACGAAAAGGAAATTACGAACTTTTAGGTGCAGGAACGAGTGATGCGTTTAAATCTTACCATTCTTACCGCGACGGCCATCCTTACAGGATGCGGCCCAAGCGCGTCTCAAGACGCACCAAGAATGCCAAAGAAGAACGCCTCCACCGTGAGTGCTGATAATACACCCAAGTCCGGTGACAGCATCGGTCTGCAGCAAAAAACATTTGTCGTGGCGAGTCTACGCCCCGTAATTGAAAAAGTGACTTTGTTAGATGGTGCTCATGCGGGTCTCCCCCTTCCGGGGCAGAAACTCGAGGCTGCTGAAGAATCGTTTGTGCAAAGTATGACCTCTTCAGGCGCACGTACTCAGTTCGCGCTCGCGGGAAAACCATCAACAGTGAGCAAGGTGACTGTATTTTTTGGTGCTGTTGAGCAGGCGGCTGATACATTTAACTACGATCGAGCTTTGAACACCGTGGTTCTTAAAAATCCGCCGGAACAATACACGCCGATTCGCATTGGCTATCAAGTGGTGACGGGAACGGCGTCCGTTAAAGGTGCTGTTGCCATGCTTTCGCGCGCACCCGAGAAGACCGCACCCTTTAAGATCAACAATCCAAACTGTGATGCGGCCAGTGGCGGTATTGTGATCGAAAACAATATCATGGTGGTGCTTTGCGGAGCCTTAGGCCCAGGCACTGAGCTGACGGTCGAGTATTCTTATTTTGATTCCGCTCTGCAGGTCTATGAGATGAAGGATGTAAAAACCCCGGATGAGGGCATCTGGGAAGTGCTGGTGGACGGTAAACCCTTTGCCAATTTCACCCGTGAAGCGACCAAAATTGCGATTCCTGGCTGCATGGCTCAGGGCGCGTATGTTGAAATCAGCTTCAAACGCGACAGGAAGTAGCTGAAACCTTCCCGTTTTTTGTCCTGTGGCTTCTATTTACAGTGTGTCTTTTCTAGCCAGTTTTTTTAATTCTTTTCCGAAAAAAAATGAGTGATTTTCGCATCATGGTCCATAGCGGGTCTTGGCGACTTTCTTGCAAAATGATGAGGGAATCTGGATACCCTAGGAGGTCGCTCGTGAAATTTGCTGCAATACTTACGTGCGCGGTGCTGTTTACAGCTTGCGGGGAAAGCTCTTTTACGGGCGGTGCATCCAAAGTAAGCCCGAAAGGCAAAAACACGGCTGGAAGCGCCGACGGTAGCAATGGTGGTGCCTCCACGGTTGATGGCCTTAATAATGGTGGCACAGGCGGCGCTGGCGGCAACGGCAACGCCGACGGCAGCGGTGGCGCGGGCGGTAATGGGAATAACGGCAACGACGGTGGTGCCGGCGGAAGCGGTAACACCGGACCGATTTTTGACGGTAACACTGGTGCAACACCACCTAAGGATTGCTCAAATGAACAAATCCTCATCATCGACTTGAAGTCCGGTTGGTGGGCAGGGGACGGTGGTTCAACGTTCCAACAATTTGTTCGCGATGAAATCGAAAAGAACTCGTGCGAGGGTGGTGTGGTGAGCGTTGAGTATCACCATATTCTGATGATGGACCCAAGGCTGAAGCCAGGAAAGAAATTCTACGACAAAGACTTTAAGACTTACACGCAGGTTTGGTTGCTCTCCGGATCTTTGGAAGACGCTGCGGACATTCGCATCGAAGAAGCAAATTTCCAGGAATTCATTCAGCAAGTCAAAACTCATAAACCGGGTTTGTTTTTAGGTGCTGGTTTTGGTTCTTCCGATCACTCGAATGAGTTGTCTCGTAAGATCTTGTGGGGCAGCGATATCTTTAAAGTTGAAATCAAGCACGGTGACATCCTCACCGTTAAACAGAACAACGTTAAAATCGTTTCCTATGCGAAACAACTTGTGACGGGCAATCTTTTCGCTGGTCTCTCCGGAGCCATCGTTGATGTGGTTAAGGTCGGCGGCGAAGATGCATGGAACCCAGAAAAAACAGCTGGTGCTGATGAAATCATCAAGCTATCGGGTGTGACTCCTCTCGCAACCTGTGTCACCGTTGATCAAAGTCGCACCGTTCCGTGCGTCGCGGTGGCGAAGTACAACAGCTTCAATATGGTTCTCGATTCCGGTATGCCGCGCTTCTACTCCATTCAAGCCGGTAACGAACCCACGAAGCAATACTTCCGCAACATCGTGCGCGCGCTCTCAAAATAAGCTGATATTCACAAAACACCAACGCCCTCGGGTAAAACCCGGGGGCTTTTTGCGTTCCACCGGGAGGGGGTAAAATACTTTTAACGTTAGAAGGGAGCGCGTCATGAAGCGTATTGTGCTGTCTGCTTATCTCATCCTGAACCTCGGGACTTACGTCTTGGCCGCGGAAACCGTTTCCCCTCCGCCCGTTGAGATCCCGCAGGAGAATCGCGAAAAAGGCACCATGCCGAGCCTCCAGGGCGCGGAAACAATGTTGGCCGCACTAACCCCCATCCTTGAAAAAAACGATGCCACGGCCGCGCCAGGCCTATTCTTTCCGCGTGAGGCTTTCCTGCGCCTTAAAGCCATGAAAGGAGCCTCGGGCTACTACGACCAACTAGTGAAGTGGTTTGTGGCGGATGTGGAGCGCGAGCATAAAAAACTTGGCGGAAAAAATGGTTGGACCTTTGATGGTTTCGTCAAAGGACGCTGTGTGTGGAAAGAGAAGGGGAGCGAATATAACGATGTAGCCTACTGGTCTTGCTACCGCAGTCACTTCTTTCTCAAGCGGGAAAATGAGCGCGTCAAGATCGATCTTAAAACGATGATTAACTGGGGTGATCAGTGGTACATCACGCACCTTGGGCCGATTCCAAAATAAAAAAAACCTTCGCTGTGTTTGTCGTTCTGCGCCGTCGGAACAGGCAATTGAAACATGACACTAATTCGGGAACCTTACTTTTTTGCATCTAAGCCGTTTTAAAAATGTCGCCAGAGTAGTTCCTCGACTAAAATTGATTTATATAAAAGATAAGAATTGGAAAAATTTAGCCTATTGGGTTTCTTGTGACTTTTTTTAAACGAGCCGGTGATTTTTATGAGCGTCATCAAAAGCAGGCATTGATTCTGTTTTTTGTTGGCGGGCTATTGCTCGATATCCTTCTGCTTGATCGAATCGATTCCATGGCCGTGGTTGGGCAGCATGTTTTATATCTTTTAGTGATCGGTACGCTACTAACGCTTGAGGTGATTGATTCACAAGGAAAGCTCACAATCCCTCGATCCCTCCAAAAAATCTGGTCGTTTCGTGATGAGGCGGTGCATTTTCTTTTGGGCGCGTTGCTGAGTGCTTTCGCCATCTTTTATTTTTTAAGTGCGTCGCTGCTCAATACGTTTATCTTTTTCGCTGTTCTTGTATTTCTTTTGGTGGCGAACGAACTCGAAGGATTTCGGAAAATCGGTTTAAGCATTCGTTTTGTGATGTTTACAGTGTGTTTGTGCTCGTTTTTTGGCTACTTGGTGCCCATATTTTGGGGGAGCGTCGGTGCGTTTCCATTTGTTGTGTCTTTGCTTCTCTCGGGCGTGGTTCTTCACTTCGTCTGTTTGTTTTTAGAAAAACGTTTAGGCGACAGTGATTTTTTGCGCTCGCACATCGCTCGCCCGGCGCAATCTGTCTTGATTGTCTTTTTCACGCTCTACATCCTGCAACTTATTCCACCGGTGCCTCTTTCCCTGAAGAAGATTGGCATTTACCACGGCGTTACCAAAATCACCGAAGGGTACGAGTTATCCCATGAACAGCCGTGGTGGAAGTTTTGGCGTTCCGGAGATCAGCATTTCGTGGCGCAGGCAGGCGATAAAATTTATTGCTTCTTTAGCCTATTTTCACCGACGGGCTTTAAGGACCAGGTGAAAGTTCGTTGGCTGTATCGTGGGGCCGATGGTTGGAGTGGTTCCGACGCGATTCCCGTAAAGATCACGGGTGGGCGTGATCAGGGATTTCGCGGGTTCACATTTAAAGAAAATTATCAGGACGGCGATTGGCAGGTACGCGTTGAAACCGAGGATGGTCGAGAGATTGGGCGATTGAACTTTAGTGTGAAAAAATCGGTGGATGTAAAAAGCGATCGCGAGTTTTTTAAAACGATTCAGTAGCAAAAAAAAGTTAAGTCCCCAGGGCGAACCCCGGGGACTTTTTTATGAGTGTTTTAGAGTCTTCGCAACCACGCGTCGACTATGACTCGTTCCTTGTCTTTGAATTGCACCAGACCACGCTGACGGATTTCGTTGCCGTGGCTATCGCGTTCCACCAGCTCAACATAGTCGAGGGAGATGGAGACGATTCCCGCGTCTTCGAGGCTCACAAGCTCATCCGCTTCTGAGATACCGTTATGGTTCTTATCAAACCAGAGGCGTAGTTTTGCGAAGACAGAGTCCGCGGCGTCGATTTTCCCATCGCGGTTCTCGTCATACTTCGCGAGGCTTAGGAAACCGTTGGCACTCTTCTGTCCGTCAGGACCGATGGAGTGGTTACCAAACAATTCCGCACCGCTGTCGATGGAGCCGTTGCCGTTTAAATCAAGAGCCAAGAAGGCGTCATCGGCGTCAACCGTCCATGCGGTTTCGTTCTTTGCGCCATCCGCGTCGATGTCGAACGACACGCCCGAGCTCATGCTTGTAAGGGCGATGCCATCTCCAGCCGTATCGATGATAAGCGGAGAGTCGACTTTACTGCAGGCTTCTTTTTCAGCCTGTGTTTGCGGTAGTGGGAACAGAACCTCTGTTTTACCCACAGCGATGATTTTGTTTCCTTGGATGGAAACATTATCAGCGTAACCGACGATGGATTTTGAGTACTTGCCGTCGTCTTTATCGATTGGATCGCTGCGACGATCCGCGGGGATGGTACAAGCCGCGTGCTGTGAAGCATCGCAGAATGCGATGTAGTAAAGACCATCGGCCACGGAGGCGCCGAAGGAAATATCAGCGGTTTTTGCCGTTAGGATGCTGGTGCGGCGGGATTGCGCGCGCCCCATGTCACCATCTTCAGCAACGACAGCGCCACTCATGTTAAACACTTTGAACGACACGCCGGTTGCTTTATGCATGCTCGTGCCGATCTGATTGGTCGAGTCTTTTGAACAATAGAACGCAATGTTTGCTACGCTGCTGGATGGACCGCGTGATCCGCTGTCACCAGACGAGCCCCCAGATGAGCCGCCGGAACCAGGAGAGTTAGAACCTCCAGAACCTGAACCTCCCGAGCCGCCATTGGTGCTGCTGCCATTGCCAGCGCCACCACTGCCGCCGCCGGGATTGTTGCCTCCTCCTGCTCCGCCATTTCCAGAGCCAGGAATAGTTTCGGGAGGCAGGCCAAACGCGACCCCGTCGCCTGAGTTGCGACTCGCCTCTCGATCTTTCATTATTTTTTCCATCCTCGGATCTTTAGCATTCGATCCTCCGCAGCCCACCAAGGACACTAGTAGAGCGGCTAGAGAGACTTTCGCGATCATACAGACCTCCCAAAAGATTCGGCGTAAGGCTTAAGAAGCAAATACGAGTCCAAAAGGACGTATGGCAAAAATGTAATAAATTCGGTTTGTTAGGGAATAATTTTTTGCATCGTAGCGGCTAAGGCTTGGGCACTGCTGCGATTCGCAACAGTTTTATCGTGGAGAGGATGCGAGAAGATTGTGCTGAAAACAAAAAACCGCAGGGTGGTTTACCCTGCGGTTCTATTACGTTCTTTTAGTTACTGACGCGGATGAATGTGTAGGAGAACTCTTTGTCGATGTATTCCATCGGGTAAGGCTGACAATTGTCCTGACAGGGTGCTGGTACCGGGACGCAAACGTCATCGCAATCATCGTCGCAGTCGTCATCGTGGCGATCATCATCGCAGTCATCGTCGCGACGGTCATGGTCACAGTCGTCATCGCGGCGATCGTCGTCACAATCATCATCACGACGGTCGTGGTCGCAATCATCGTCACAGCGATCGCGGCAGTCGTCGTCACAGTCATCATCACAGTCGCGGTCACAATCGTCATCACAGCGGTCATGACGGTGCTTATGCTTATGCTTGTGTTCGCAGTCGTCACGATCGCGGTGTTTTTTACGGCTATAGCTTACGTCGTCCGAACCTTTAAGGGCGTCTTTAGCGTAGTCGTTTTGAGCGACAACAGGCTTGGCCACGACGCGCTGAAAGTTGGCGTTTTGAATTTTCGCCGTGATGACTACGTCAATGACGTTGCCATTGTTGCGGCTACTCATTTTCATCGCGACATTGTTTACGTCGGACTGCTCATACTGATCGATGAAACCAGTGGTGGCATAGTAAGCGCCGGCGTTGTCGTAGCGCAACGCTTGGTTAAATTGCGGCACCACGCGTTTCGAGGAAGATCCTTTGGCGTTAATCGGCAACTCTAGCGAGGTTTGCACATTGTGCGCGTTATCAATGCGCAGATAAACATTCTCATTGTCTTTCAAACGATACAAACCTGGAGCCCAGTCGGCTGGCTGTTGTTTCTCTTCCTCTACAACAACAGGAGCCGGTGACGGGAGAGGTTGGAATTTTTCTTCTTGAGGGGCTTCCGCTGGCTTCGAATCTTTTTTTCCGCAGCCGAACGCAACCACACTCAAGGCAAGGATCAAAATCCTGTGAAGCATAAATGTACTCCGTACATTAAAAAGCTGTTTGTTTTAGATGCGAAAGGCTTACAAAGCGTTCAATGATATGCGGATGATATATTATTTTATTAAAATGTCAATATATTTTAAATTATTTTATAACTATTAAAAAATAATACGCAAAATCAGCTAGTTACCAAGATGATTTTAAGGGGTTTTTCGCGAAATGGTGGGCTTAAAGGGTTTTTAAGGCGGCTTTCGCCAGCTTCAGGCCTTCTTCTTTGGTGGCCCAGAGGCGGTTACGGAAATCGCGTTTAAGCAGTTCAAGCACCTTTCCCAATTTGGGGCCGGCGCTCACTCCGAGGGCGTGACGGATATCATCGCCGCTGAGTGGCAGAGGTGTCTGGCGCAGGATGCCATACTGCGTTTCGCAGTCAGAGACTTTGTCGATAATTTTCCCGTGCAATGGATGCATCAGACGCCACGCCGGAAGAATCAACGGCACGAGCGTGCCTACACCGGTTACGTGTTCCCAGGCATCCATTTTATGCATCAGCGCGGCGGCATCCGCTTTCTCAAGATCTTTGGGCTCAAATTCACAGCGCAGTGTTACCGCTATGGCTTTCTGCTTATTAGATAGGCGCAGGCGTTCACAGATCGTCAAAACTTTTTTGCGGTTGGTGGAATCGGGTAATAGCATCGCAAAGCGTACGAGTGGGCGCCACGCGGGCGGCACAGTGATGGCATCCGCGAGCTTTTTGGGAAGCGGGTGCTGCATCTCCGGCAATATCAAATCAAGCACACCTGTATCGCTCATGGCGCTTAAGGCTGCGACGGGGTTTTCCGTTCCGAGTAAGAGCAAAAGCTCCGAGGTGATTCGCTCCTGACTTACAATGCGCAATCCGTCTTTTTGTTCTTTGATGGCTTTTATCGCGTTGGCATCGGGCTGCAGATTAAAGCGCGCCCAGAAACGAAAGAACCGTAGAATGCGGAGGTAGTCTTCCTTGATGCGTGTGTGCGGATCGCCCACAAAATAGAGCGCGCGCTCTTGGAGGTGGTTCAGCCCGTCGTGATAATCGAAAATTTTTCCGCCGCGATCTTCGAACATCGCATTGATGGTGAAATCGCGGCGCGCGGCATCTTCTTCAAAGCTTTTTCCGAACTCAACCTGGGCGCGTCGTCCGTCCGTAACCACATCGCGTCGCAGCGTCGTGATCTCCACGGGGCCAGCCGGCATCACGAGCGTGACGGTGCCATGTTCGATGCCCGTCGGCACGACCTTACGCCCTTGCTCCTTAAATGTGCGCATGACTTCTTCGGGGTTGGCGGTTGTGGCGATGTCGTAGTCTGCTGGGGCCCGATTCATTTGCCGATCGCGAACGCATCCACCCGCCAAGCGCGCTTCAAATCCCGCCGCCTCCAAGCCTTCAAGGGCTGTTAATGCATCCTGGTAAGCGCGTTTTGACCGAGGTGAATCTGGCACATTTTCTCCAACACGAGACGGTTCAGGTCTTGAGGTTAACGAAGAAAAGATGAAAAGGCAAAAGGCTCAAGAATTTGAATTTAGAAAAGTCTTCGCTTTTTTTGTGCAAAAAATAATCGCCTCCGCGGGTCCGGCTTTTTGGGGATTGTTGGTGTATTTTCCGCGTCTTTTTGGGAGGCTGGTGACTTTTTTTCGATGGTCCGCGTTCCCTCTTAAGCTCCCCCTCTTTTTCTGCTTAATCCGTGAGCAGATGCCGGCAGTAACCTTCCCTCCTTGTGGTTTTATCAGCGTGCTCTTCTTTGTGCGTTTTTCATCGCGTTTTTGGGCCTCTGAGGCGCCCATTTTTTCTCGCGCCCGTGTGCCCTATCCGTTTTTTCGCGGCGACATTTCTTGATATTTGCGCGTTTGCGGCTGTTTTTATCCCCCTACTCTCGTGTCATGGCTTTTGCTGCTTATTTTTTGCGCAAATCGAGGGTTTATTTTTTGGTTTGATTATTTTCTACACAACAGCAGCAACAAAATCGCCGTTGCGTTGTTGTTAATGAGGTAACAACAACAATAACGCTGCTACTGTGAAATCCAAATGCCTCTATTTTTGCCCTAATTTTCGTGAAAGTACCAAGTTTCACCTCAGATCGATTCAGTGCGATCGTTAAACAGGTGTTTAATGATCGAAATTGACTTCGCAATAAATATCAATAAAATCAATGGCTTATGACAAATTTAGGGCTTTAGTGATCGCCTGAAATCGCAAATACATGGGGCAGAAGGCGTTGAGAGAATGGTTGCTTAAAAATTAAGCAGAAAAACGGAGGTAAAAAAGAGGGGAGGCGGCGTGGAAGGATTAAAACCGGAGCAGAAAAACCAAGGAGACCTTATCCAAGCGTCCGACGGCGTAGGGCGAGCTCCAAAACAAAACACGTGTTGGGATTTTCATCATCGAGATAAAGACGCCCACCGTGTTCCTCGGCGATACCCTTGGAAATGCTCAAACCAAGCCCTGTGCCTTCGCCCAATTTTTTCGTGGTGAAGAAGGGCTCCATAATACGATTGCGGATATCCTCGGGGATTTTTGCGCCGCTGTTGCTGATTTTCACACGAAGCATCGTGTCATCATGTTCAACGAGAACACGAATCCAGCGGGGCTCAGGCCCATGAGTGGCCGCGTGAATGGCGTTATTGAGGAGATTCAGGATGATCTGTGAAATTTGCACGGGACGGCATTCCACGCGGGTATCCAGCGGCCCTGGCTCGATAGCGAGCTCCACCTGAGCCGCCACGAGGCGATCCCGGCAGAGGGGGACTGTGTCCTTAAAAATGTTGGCCATGGACACTTCTTCAAACGGGTCTTGATCCCCGATGCGTGCGAAAAAACGCAGACCACGGATAATGGAGGCGATCCGTTCCACCGTATCATCCATCACGGATAAAAGTTCGAGCGCCGTTGGAATATTCTGGGCGCCACGTTCCAGCAGATGCTTCACGTGGCGCGTGCGCATCGCAATGATGGCGAGTGGGTTATTAATCTCGTGAGCAATGCCGCCAGCCATTTCGCCGAGCGAAGCCATTTTCGCTGCCTGCATCGCGGAAATGCGCTCCAGTTTTCGTTCGGTGATATCCTGACACAACCCAACGACACGATAGACGCGACCGTCTTTTATTTCTGGTTTACCAATCACACGAATCCAGCGCGCCTGCCCGGATAAAGAGGCGAATTCCAATTCGAGATCGTAAGGCTTCGCATCCATACGTGCATTGCGCGCAGCGCGGCGAAAGATGGATTGAGAAGGCTCCATAAAGCGCTGAAAGCACTCCTCCGCGGTGAGAACTTTTCCCTGCGGGATTTCGAGCATGGAGTAGGTCTGCTCGGCGCAGGTAACCGTTTCCGTATCGACATCGATGGTCCAGCCACCGATTTGCGCCAACTGGCTTGTCTCGCGGAGAACGAGCTCTTGTTGTTTTAACGGAGTGACGTCACGGGCGACCGCGTAGATGAGTTTGTCTTTTTCATAGGAAGACCACAGCAGCCATTTGTAGGTGCCATCCTTGCAGAGATAGCGGTTGGTGAAGTGTGATTTTCCGCCATCACATGTGGCGACGCGCTGATGCTCAGTCTTGGTGGCGAGACGATCATCAGGATGCACAAAATCGATGTAGGGGCGGCCGGAAAGCTCTTCTTTGCTCCAGCCCAACGTATCGACCCAGGATTGATTGACCAATTTGAAATAGCCGTCGACCCCGGCGACCACATACAGGTCGTAGGAAAGCTCGATCAGCTCGCGCACGTCAACGTCGGACGGTCGCGGCTTTCTTTTGCTGGTCTTTTTTTGGTTTGATATTTCCATGTTCCAGTACCGCGCAAGAACCCAGTTACCGTTCGGAACAAAATACTTACATCGGAATGATGGCTATTGGAAATTCCAATAGTTGTCCACCTTGTCGGAAGAGCCGTCCCATTTGAAGCTCGTGCCAGGAAGACTGGTGTTGTTCCCTGACGATTGGTCGGCGGCGCTGCGAGGAGCTTTGTAGGTGGATTGTTTGGGTTTCGTGCAGCCACCGAGAGCGGTCAGCACACAAACAATCGCAGCAATGAGATGTGTTTTTCTCATCGAATCCTCACTTTGCCAAAAAAACAACGGGACGCTTCTTAATCAAATTGTTTTTAGAATCAGACACCACAAATGTAATCGTCGTATTGGGCGAGAGATTTGTGGGGTCCACGAATTTAAAAATTTTACGGCCGTTTTGCAGCCCAACTTCTGCGGCCATCGTGGACTGCGTCCACGAGGCATTGCAATCGTTTTGATTAACGCACATGGCGGCGTAATAGGCATTCCCAGGCGCGGACACCCAAATGAGAGGCGATGACGTTCCTGATTTGTGTTCCAGGGCCAAATAGATATTGCCGTCGTTAGGATTGGGTGTGTTTGTGCTACCGCCGCCCGACGTTCCGCCACCAGTGGTTGTTCCACCACCGGGCGTTGTTGTACCGCCGCCAGGGGTGGTTGTGCCACCACCACCGGGATTTGTCGTGCCGCCGCCAGTGCTGCCACCGCCGGGAGGCGTTTCCGAGTTTATACCGTTGGGGAAAATGGTCTTGAGCGTGGAAGATGCACTATAGGCATTCCACATACCCACACCGTAGTTCCAATGATTGCTGTCGTTCACGTCGTTATTATTCCAACCGGCTTGGTTGAGGGCGTTTGGGCCCGCGTTGGTAAGAGACACAAGCATCTTGTCGGATTTGCGCCATACGCCGCCGCCGGAGTTACCGTTGATAATGCCCATGTTGTAGACGAGGTTGCTGCCCTGCATCTTCTTAAGCTGTCCTTCCGAATAGGTTGCGGAAGACTGGTCACCTGGGAAGCCTACGGTGAAAATAAAATCACCTTGGTCAGCCTGTGTGCTCATCGTGACTTGGCTTTGTTCCGTGGCGATGCTTGGCGGGAAATTTTGGTTTGTGGGAGCGCTGCCGCTCTTCCAAGTGATTTTCAAAATGCAATAATCCAAGCTGGAATTGCATTCCGTTTTACTCGCGACAGTGATGTCTTTGCCGCCGCCCTTGGCGAGCGATGAACCGCTGGTATAGGTCGCGCCCGCGGATGGGCTACAGTGGTTCGCGGTCATCATGTATTGCGTGTTGAGAAGATGGCCCGTGCAGCCACCCATGTTGATGGTCCAGAGAATTTCTTCGTTTGTGGCTTTGTGGCGCCGTTGTCCGGTGTCTTGGGTAAAAATATCGTGCAACACCGAACCGTTTTCAGACGGCACGGGTCCACAAGCCCCCAGGAACAGGGCGGCGAATACAAATAAACTCGTAACCAGGCGCGGCATGCTTTTGGAATCCCCCCATGGCTGCCCGCAAACTTATCGGAACCTTTTAGATGAAAGGTAAGTTTGCAAATTTCAGCCCATTCTCTAAGTAAATGAATGCCATGGGTTAGGCGGCTCCATCATGTTTAACGCATCGACACTGTTTAGGAGCCGCCACAATTTTTCTCTAAAGATCCCAGTTTCTTACTAATTCTTTCCTGGGTATTTTTCCGCTAGTTGGTCCATTTTACTTTCTGCTCAACGGGATTCGCGTCGCCAATTTTCAGATACGTGGTAAACGTAAATTCCGTGCCGCTACGCGCTTCGTCTCCTGAAAACGGCTGCCAACCGAGGTTGCTCACATCCAAGTTGAGATAAAGTCTCTTATCCGTGTTATCGAAGCTGAACTCATCGATGCGCCAGTGGAAATAGTTGTTTCCCTTAACACCGAAAAGATCGCTTCCTCGAATCAGATTCATCTTGCCACTTGTGACGGAAGCACCTTGCTCATTCTGAATCACAAACGGCACCTTCTGGGAACTCACGTCAAACGTTGCTTGCGCATTGATATCAAACAGCAACGGCGCTTTGGGAATTGGCTTGGGATTCCCGTAACAATCAACGAGCCACAACTCGTAACGCACAATTTGATTCGTTGCGTTGTTCTTCACGGCGTCCGTTAGCAGACGCACCTGCGTGCGGTCCTGCGGATTGCTGGTGCAATCACTGCTATTCGTTCCGCCCGGCGACTCAGCATCGAGGTTCCCCGGCTTCACTTCACTCGTCAGTGGCTCCTTGTTCCGGGGGGCTTCTCCTCTAGATTGCCCCGCTGAAAAGCTTGATTCGCCGCAGGCGACAAGGAGAAATGTCGCCAGAGATGCGGCCCAGGATGGTATCGTTTTCATGACTCTTCCCCGTCTCTAAGGTGGAATTATTACCGACGGTAATAATCGGACGCTGTCGCGCCACTAAGAGTTATTTCGGACTTGTTGGGGAAAACCTAATGAGTAGGGGAGTTGTTGAATGTTTGGGGGGTGTTAGGGGTGATTTTTTTCGGCGGTAAGATTCAGCTGGAACGTGCGCTTTTTTACCGTCTCCCCTATCTTGCTCACTCTGGTTCGACCAAGCAGTCTATGGTGCGGCGTGAAAAATACCTTTCTCACTCACCCACCCCGTTAACACTTCATCCCAATCATCGCGTGGAAGCTGCGGCAAAACAAACGCATCGAAAAGAACGCCGTATGTTTTGACGTTGGGATAACGTTTCAAAAAACGATCGTAAAAACCACCGCCGTACCCTAGCCTTCCTCCCGCTGGAGACATGGCGACACTGGGCACAAGAATCAATGTTTTTTCATGGGGCGTTAATACCGGTGCATGCTCTTCCGGCTCGGGAATGCCGTAAGAACTTTTCTTTAACGCTTCACCAGCACGATACTGATGAAACATCATCTCTCCAGGACCGCTGATGCGTGGCAGCGCCACAGATAAATGCTTCGGTAGACTTTGCCACACCGGCATTAAATCAGGTTCCCTTTTATGGCTGATAAAACCAAACACTTGATCGACGCCTAGAGTTGGCAACCATTGAGTGAGATGCTGGCAGATCCGCGCATTAAGACGCTGCCAATCGTCATCCGCGATGGCTTCTCTTTGCGTGAGGATTTGGCGGCGTAGCGTACTTTTCATGCCATCATCCTGAGGGAAAATAGCGGCGAAAGAAAGCAAAAAAACCCCTCAGGAAACCTGAGGGGTTGATATAAATATCAGCTTAGAGGCGTATGAACGGTATCTTACTGAACGGTCACTGCACCAACATCTTGCCATTCCCAACGGCCTGCAACTTCAGAGAAAGCGCCAACGCGCATTTCGTAAGAACCTGCTGGTACACCGTTAAGAGATGCGCTGGTGCCAGAAGAGCTGAAGCGGAACTGTGGGTTTGCCCAACTTGTTCCAGCTGATTTCAGCTGTACTTGGTAGCGAGCCACTTTTTCAGCGCCTTGCCACTGAACCACTCCACCTGTGCCGGCGATCGAGCCGCCTGAAGCCGGTGCGGATACTGCGAACTGACGGCGGACCGGAGGATTCACCACAAAGCGGCGAACTTCACTTGTTCCACCAGCACCTTCAACGCGCCAGAACCATGTGCCTGGATACGGATGGTTGAAGCTGTATGAGCTTGCGCCATTCATTGCAACACTGCGTGTGACCGGCGTCATGCTTTGATTGCGTGAGAACACGATGCGATCCGCGGCGCCTTGCCATTCGAAAACAGCAGGACCTTGTGTTTCATCGTACTCTTTAGAAGCGCCGTCGTGCGGTGAAGCGATGGAAATCGCGCCCGTTGCCGCAGGAGCTGCTGCTGCAGGTGCCGCCGCTGGGGCTGCCGCTTCAGCTGGTGCCGCTGCTTCCGCAGTTGTTGCGCTTTCACCAGTGGCTCCTGCTTCCGCAGTGCTTTCTTCACCGGTTTTCTCACCCTCTGCACCTTCTTCACCTTCAGCTGCTGTTTCTTCAGCAACTTCATCTTCCGCGCCCTCTTCATCACCAGAGCTTAGGAAGACAAACGCGAGGCCCAAAACAAGAAGAACCGCAAGGCCGATGAAAATCGCTTTTTTGCGATCTTCTGTAAAGCCGCCGCCCTTAAAGATTTGTGACACAGCGTTGGTGTTGGTCCCAAAATCACTGGTGAACTCACCCTTGAGGTCGCCCGTGAATGGGTTGGACTGCGTGTGGAGTCCGCTGTGCTGACTAAATGCCGTGTTGGAATTAGTCTGCGTGTTCGGATCGTTGTTGTTCATAGCCTCTACACTCCATCAAATCCTGTTTCGCCTGATGCGAAACGTTAATTGCGAAAAAAAGTCATACGGTAAATATACAGTGACGACTGTTTAATCGGTGCTTGAACAAGGAACTTTAGTGTCTGGAAAAAAAAATTTGTCGTGGGGAGAACCTTTAGTTCTTATTATAAGTAAGCGAGGGCTTGGAGAGCAAGCCGTCGAGGCCTTGAAACCCTTTATTTTTAGGGCTCAGCGAATTCCCGAAGCCTTGTTATTGGCATGAGACTTCTGCTTAATCTTGTTTTCTTACGTGAGTGATAAACGATTTATTGATGAAACTGCGTGAATTGGCGGTAGCGGTCGTTGTTCTGCATGGTTGCATGATTTCCGCGTGCAATGAGACGACCTTTTTCAATAAGCCACACCTCATCAAAATGAGGAAGCATGGCGGTTCTGTGAGTGATCGCGACGAAAATAAGCCCCTGTTTGCGACACATATCCAGCATTTGCGTCATGATTTCTCGTTCGCTCTTCGCGTCAAGGGCTGATGTTGCTTCATCAAACAGCCATAATTTTGCATTTCTTAAAATCGCGCGTGCGATCACTAAGCGTTGCAGCTGGCCACCACTCACGCTGCCTTCAATGGCGCGAATGGGTGTATTTAAGCCTTGTGGCATGCCGCGAATCACATCCGCCACGGATGCTTGTTCTAAAGCCAGCCACAATTGTTCTTCTGTAGGTTTTTGCTCGAGACCGTATTCCAGATTAGCGCGAATGGTATCGGAAAATAAAAATGGATTTTGGCTGACTAATGCGGAATGCGGGCGCAGCGCGTCTTGCGCATTATTCGACACCCACACTTTTGGTTCAATCAATCCCGCGAGCGTTCGCAAAAACGATGTTTTTCCCGCGCCACTCGGCCCCACAAGAGCAATGCTCGTGGCCGGAACTAAATCGATGTTTGTCGTCAAAAAGGCTGATTTTTCGCCATAAGTGACATTCACCTTTTCGATTTGAATGGGTGTCGTGAGGGATGATGGGAGTGGTGTGCGTCCCGTTTTCTGCAGCGCTTCGCGGTCTTCCATCACAACTTTAAAACTTTGCAGCAATGATCCTTTTGTTTCTTGGAATCGTCCGAGCTGTTCACCGATATTACGCAAAGGACGAAGCAGAAGTCCGAGTGCCGCGAAAAATTGAATCAGCTCCGCTGCACGGAATCCCGAGATAAACCAGCTTTTTCCCGCAAGGTAAATAAAGGCGGCAAAAACAGCGAAGCCTAAAAATTCAACGGCGGGCGCAAACGCCGAACGCACAAAAAGCGAGCGACGGATGGCGCGGTAATACGCGTTATTCATCGTGGCAAAACGTTCTTCCTCACGTTTCTCACCATGCTGCGCGCGAATAAAGGAAAAACGCCGACGAATATCCAAGACAGCGGCGGCGATTTTGCCAAGGTGCTGCTGCATTTCTTCGGTGTAGCTTGCAATGCGTCCACCCGTTTTTCCCATACCACCCATGACGATCGGCGTGAGAACAGCGAGGATGAGCGCGGTGGGCCAATGAATGACGACGATCACCATAAAGCAGGCAATGATAAGAACACCGTCACGGACGAAGCTCGCCAAAATATCCGAGAAACGATTCTGCAGGTAAAGAACGTCATTCATGATGAGAGACATCCACCGTCCCGCCGCCGCTTGTTCTAAATCTTGATAAGACTTACGGAGCACGGCGCCAAAAAGTTCTTCGCGGTATTCCTTCGCGACTTTTAACGCCAAACGGCTTTGTTGCCACTGATAGGAATAAGTCGCGGCGGCTTGAATGCAGCCCGCGATCACCATGAAAAGTGGTACGGCGATTGTGAGTTGGTGACGGGGAAGGCTTGTTTCCGCGAGCCATGGCCAAAGAGAAACGAGGCTTTCCGGTACAATTGTCGCTAACGGCACAAGGCCACTAGCCGTCACGTCGGCAAAAAGAGCCTTTAAAAAAGGGCCCACGAGAAGAAGAAAAAGACCCTGAGCCGCGGAAAGAATAAGCAACGTGATAGCAATACGGCCGAGCGCCGCGCGTTCGCGCAACACCGGCTGGACAAACACCTCGCGAAATAATCCTTCGGGGGTGTCACGCACCGCTTGCACCTTTCTTCTTTTGCCAAAGGGAACTAAGGCGCTCAATGCCATGAGCCGCGACTTCCGCCGCGAATGGTTGAAATAATGCGTTTTGCCGCGCCATCGCATCCCGCAGCGCGGAAAGGCGCGATGGCGTCGCCAGAAGGTCTTTTACATGGGCCGTGATAGTTTCCGCTGCGGTATGTGCTGGCAGTTCGGGAATCATCGCGGAGCCTGAAATCACATTACAGATGTTGCGGCTATCGTTCACATCCGCCAGTGAAACATGTGGTAAACGCAGGAGCTGGCATTCCAAGGAAATGGTGCCGTTATTCGTCAGCGCGAAATCCGCGGCACTTATAAATTCGAGCCCCATGCGCGGAACAATCTGTACGTCCGTGTGAGCCTTGACGCCGGTCGCCTGCACGTCCGCTTCACTGATGCCTTCCGCCAAAGGAAGCACCACCTGGAGGTCAAAGTAGTGTCGCAGAAGCTGCGCGCTCTTCAGCATACGTGGCATTAACCGACGAAACCTATCGGGATAGCTTCCAGGAAGAAGGAGCAGTACTTTTTTATGTTCGGAAAGGCCTAATGCGCTACGAGAGACGGAGACCTTCGCGGTTCGCTCGCGGTGCGGTGAGCCCACATACGTGTAGGGGATCTGCGTGGTCGCATAGAAGGATTCCTCTAAGGGAAACACACCGAACACATGAGCGCAGGGATATTTTTTTAGAGCCGCGGCATCCGCATGGGACCACTGGCTATAAAAGGGCGGGGCATAAAGCACCACGGGGATGTGCTCGAGGTGAAGGCGTTCGAGAAGGCGCGCCAACTCCGGTTGGTAGCCCACAATCACCAAGCATCGCGGGTGGAGGCGCCGGATCGATTCCAAAAGCTGTGCTTGTTGCAGCGGGGAACTCTTTACGGCGGAAGCCTCTCCATCATTTATGAAGGGCGCTTTGGCGCGACGGAGAGCCGTTCCACCCATGACATAACAGTCGGCATTCCAGAGATCCTTGAGTGCGAGATAGAGCTCAGCCCCTAAGAGGTCACTGGAAGGTTGCGCCGCGAGCATGACATAGGGGGCGCCTTTCAACGGCAGATTCCCCGTTTACTTTTCTTAAGGAACTCAAGGAAAATCGCTTTGTGAACAGAGTCGGGAATGTCTTCGGCGATGCGGCCGAGAGCTTCATCCATGGTGAGATTGCTGTGGAGCAGCGTCTTCAACATGCGTTTGATGTTTGCCATGTCATCGCCCTGAATGCCGGCGCGGCGGAGACCCACCACGTTCAGACCTTTAATGGACGCGTGAGACCCTTGCACCAAGCAGAATGGAGGAGCGTCTTGAACCACGATCGAGCCCGCCGCGATCATCGCGTATTTGCCGAAGTGGCAAAACTGATGAGCGCCTGACATACCGCCGAAGGTGACGTTGTCTTGCACTTCCACGTGACCAGCGAGGTTCACGGAGTTGGCAAAGGTGCAGTTATTAGCAATGTTACAGTCGTGGGCGATGTGGGTGTAACACATGATGAGATTGTTATTCCCAATCGTGGTACAACCGCCGCCCTTTTCTGTGCCAATGGAAATATTCACGTATTCGCGGATTTTATTGTTTTCACCAACCACGAGTTCGGTGCGTTGCCCCGAAAAAGTTTTATCCTGCGGTGTTGAACCCACGGTCGCGAAGGGAGAAATCTCCGTGCTTTGCCCAATGGTGGTGATGCCGTCGATCATCACGTAGGCAGCGATTTTCACGTTATCGTGCAACGTTACGTCTGGTCCGATCGAGGCGCCTGGGCCAATAAAAACACCCCGGCCAATCTGCGCGGTTTTCGCGACAATGGCTGTGGGGTGAATTGTGACTTCTTTAAAATCGCCTGGACGTGCTGTCTCAAAAGATTCGAACATATAAGGAATAACCTTCAACTTATCTTTGCTGAAAACTCGGCTGCCGCGGCCAATTCTTGGTCGACGAAAGCTTCGCCTTTAAACCAGATGAAACCACCACGCTGTTTAACCAATTCAACATTCAGAGTCAGCACATCACCAGGGACAACCATACGGCGAAAACGGGTGTTATTGATTTCGAGTAAGAGGCAACTCTTGGCCTTATCGTTGGCGGAAAGCTTCGCGAGCACCGCGGAGGCCTGCGCCAGCGCTTCCACCTGCAATACGCCTGGAAACACGGGGTTTCCAGGAAAATGCCCTTGGAGGATGGGATCTACGGCGGAAATATTTTTATGCGCCTTGATGTATTTGAAGGGCACGCATTCCGTGACTCGGTCCAAGAGGAGAAATGGATAACGATGTGGGATGCATCGTTCGATCTCTTGTACGTTCATGGGCAATGTTACTTGCAATGTCTCCGCCATAGCCGCCAACTCCCCTACTTCTTCTCCGCTGTTTTGCCTTTACCGCCGTCCTTTTTACTTTGTTCTTCGTAAGCGGCAATAACTTCTTTGGTCAAATCAACGGGATCTTTCAAATAGAGGAGACCAGAGCTGCTGGTTTCAAATACCATTTCGTAACCACGCTCATCGGCGAGCTTGTTGACGATCTTGGTGACGTTCACGGCGATTTTTTGTGTGGCCGCTTGTTCTTTCTTTTTGATTTCCGCTTGGAAGTTCATTTCCTGATTGCGCAGGTTCATGAATTTTTCCTGGAATTCCTGTTGTTTTTTCATGCGTGCGTCTTCGCTGAGAAGAGCCGCTTGGGCTTTCCAGTCCGTGTTCATCTTGTCGAGCTCTTCTTTTTGCTTCAGAAGTTCTTTTTCTTTTGTTTTGATTTCTTTTTCGAGGCCTTCGCGCGCAGACTTGCCTTCATTCACGTTAAGAATAACGTTTTGCATATCGACAACCGCGAACTTGCTCGTTGTGGCGGTTGGCTTCGCGACGGCGGCACCTGGAGCGGCTGGCAACATGGTTGCAGCGAGAACCAGAAATTTTAGAATCGAACTGCGGCCTGCGAATTTTTGCGTCTGCATAAAGTACCTCTCACTCAAGTGTTAGTAGCCAATTGAGAATACAAATTCCATGTCGCCCACGCGGCCGTTTTCGTAGGGGTAAGCCCACTCAAAACGGAAGGGTGCGATCGGTGTGATCCAGCGGAAACCAAAACCAAAATCGCGCTTAAACCCAGTCAAACTAATGGGTTCCTTATCATCGTACACTCGGCCTATGTCTGTAAAGAACAATCCTTTAATGTTAGCTTCCGGAATGATTGGGAAAAAGTATTCCGCCTGGAAGTAAAGCTGCTTGTTTCCGCCTTTATTTACGTCACGAAGGACGTCTCCGGGCGCTTGCCATACGTAAAAGCGTGGGCCGATATCATCAAAACCGTAACCGCGGAGATCGTTATAACCACCGAGGCGATAACGTTCATAGAATGGGATTTGTTTACCACCCCACGGCGTCAATAATCCGAATTCACCATGGAGCCGGAAGTACGTGCGGTACGTATCCGTAAAATCAATGGGAACAAACACCGTCTGCGATAGGTTCGTTTCGAGAAACTGCCGTGTGCCGCCGAGCAACGGTCCGCCCGTAACCGATTGGCTGATGCGACTGCGTAAACCTTCCGATGGATCGAGGTAGTTGTTCGTTGAATCACGGCTCAACGCAAAGATCATCGTGCTGGCGATGCCTTGGTCTTTAAAACGTTCGAGCACGTAGGAAGTTGAGTCTTGGGTGATTTTCGCCCAACGGTAAGTGATCGAACCGTGAATCAGCTCGATGATGCGTCGTCCAACAGTGACGCTGCCACCCACGCGGCGTTCCGTAACCTCAATGCCCTGCGCCGGTTCGCGCACTTCGTTGCGGAGGAAGGCGTTGAAGCCCAACGACCAACGGCTATCGTCCACGCGTGGGTTGTTAAAGTCGATGTCAAGATCGTAGGTCTTGCTTCCGTTCCAGCGGCCGCTCACGCCTGTTTTCCAACCGCGACCCGACTGGTTTTCCTCGCTGTAACGGCCTTGGCCGAACCATGAACTTTCGTTCGAGGCGTTACCAGGTGAGAAACCAACGGCGGCCTGCAGCTGTCCCGTGGGCTTTTCTTTCACTTTGAATTTGTAGTGTAACAAACTCGGGTTTTTCTCATCGCGGCGGCGAATGGATTGAACTTCTTCAAAGAAGCCCAAGCGTTCAACACCGCGCTTGGAAGACGCAAGACGGGTGTGGCTGTAGAGTTCGCCGTCCGCGACATCAAACTCGCGACGTATAACGTTGTCGCGTGTTTTGGTGTTACCAGCGACGGTCATCTCACCGAAATAAACCTTCTCACCCTTGGTGATTTGGTAATCGATGAAAACAAGTTTCTTTTCGCGGTCGAAACGATGTACTGGATTGACGTCAACAAAGGCATACCCCTTGTCGCCGTACATATCGACCATGGTTTCGATGTCTTTGCGGAAGGATGAGAACTTAAACAGTTCACCCGGCTTCAAACGCATCTTCTCGTTGAATTCTTGTTCCGTGAAGAGCAGATCACCGCTAAATGTGATGCCACCCACGTTGTACTGGATGCCTTCTTCCACTTCGAAGGTCACGCGCACAAACTCGCGGCTTGTATCCATGATGACGGTGGGCTGTGCGACTTTCACCTCGGCAAAGCCTTCGTCCTTGTACATAAAGGACATGACTTCGAGGTCACGCTTAATGAAGTCCTCGTGATACACGGAGCCGGGGCTTGAGAAGGCTGACGTGCGCGTCACGGGTTTGGAGATAAATTTGTCGATGATTTTGGCGTCGGTGAAATATTTGTTACCAACGATATCAAGGCTGCCCACACGCACTTTGCCACCTTCGTCGACGACAAAAGTAAGCACAACTTCGTGCTCTTTTCCGTCTTTTTTATCGACGCGGTAATTGGCTTTCGCGAGGTTAAAACCTTTTTCCAGGTACGTTTTTTCGATCAGGCGAAGATCGCGGGTGATCGATGATTCATTGAGAATCGTGAATTGTTTTGTTTCCAACTTATCTTTGAAATCCGATTCGGAGACTTCTTTGAATCCCTCGAAGGCGATTTCCATGATGGCTGGTTTTTCTTTTACTTCCACGGTCACGCGAACACCGCCCGCAACGGGCGTTTGGTAGAAACGAATGTCGGAGAAGAAGCCAAGTTCGTACAGCGCGTCAATATCCGCGCGGATATTCTCCTTGCTGAGTTTCTGGCCTTTTTGTGTTTTTAGAATGGTGAGAATCGCATCCGACTCCACCTTGGCGTTGCCACGCACCTGAACATCTTCAATGTTGGGACCAGCCGCGCTCGCTGATTCCGCGGGAGCTTTCGGCGCCGCTTTTTCTTTCTTTTTTACTGGCGGAGGCGTCTCGGGAGGGGGAGCAATGTCGCCCTGCGTTTCTTCCACGGGAGTGTCCTCGTCCGCTTCCTGCGCCACGGCATTGGGCACAAGAAGCGAGAATAGAAGCAACCATATACAAGCCAGATAACTCACCAACGGCCTCCGAATTCGACAATGCGTCCGTCTTCCATCACCAGGTGCTGCGGGAGCGCGGAGGCCAACTCTAAGTCATGGGTTACCATGAGCATCGTTACTTTATGGTTTTGACAGAGATTGAGCAGCAATTCTTTGATGGCGTTGCTGGTCTTCTTGTCCAAGTTCCCCGTCGGTTCGTCACAGAGAAGGATGGGTGGCTGCATCACCAAGGCGCGCGCAATGGCGACTCGCTGCTGCTCACCTCCCGAAAGTTCGCCGGGACGATGGTTTTCCCGCTGCGAAAGGCCCACAGCGCCCAATAAAAGCGCGGCCCGTTCGCGGATTTCTTTTTTTGAAGCTCCGGCAATGAGTCCCGGCAGCATGACATTTTCGATCGCGGTAAATTCAGGGAGAAGGTTATTCATCTGAAAAACAAAACCGACCGTGCCGTTGCGGAAGGACGAGGCCACCTGGTCAGGCATGCGCGATACATCGGTGCCATTTAAAAACACATTGCCGGTCGTGGGAGCGTCGAGTGTGCCGATCACGTGGAGCAGCGTGGATTTTCCCGAGCCGGATCGTCCGGTGATCGCGACCACTTGGCCACGACGTATATCCATACTGACACCGCGTAGCGCATCCACTTTCTGGGACTCAATCTGATAGACCTTGGTGACGTCTTTTAGCTTGATAACAATATCTTCCACTAGACCCTCAACCCGCTACTTGGATTTTGTCGCGATGCCACGAGCGCCGGATAAACAGTGCTACCGAGGCTCAAAAACCACGCCAAACCACAGATGACCATATAGTCGAACGGCAAAAATTTAACCGGCAGTGAACGAAGCGCCGTGATATTGGCGGGGATGTTCCCTTGCCGGAAAAGTTCCAAGAATACGCACACCGCGAGCCCCACAAAAAGTCCCGAGAGAATGCCCACGGTACCAATGGTGAAACCTTGGGAAAGGTATGTCTTTATGATGTCGCTGCGCGTCATTCCCAAGGAACGAAGCAGGCAAATCTGTCTTTTGCGATAAAACACCGTCATCATCATGGTGCCGCTAATGGAAAACGCGGCCACCAAAACGATCAGCATCAGGATCGAACCCATGGTGAACTTTTCAAGCTTCAACGCAAAGAGCAGCGCGGAGTTCGTGTTTTTCCAGGTTTTCGCCTGAAGTTCGGGAAGGTTTTTAAAACGAGGTAGAAGTTTATCAACGTCGTAGGGTTCTTTTAAATTAAGAGCGACGCCCGTGACGTATTGGTCTTGGTCCAGCGACTCGTCATAGTCCGCCATGAACTTGCGGCCTTCGTCCAGGGATACAACGGCCCACTTCGAGTCATAAGCGGTGACACCTGTACTGAAAATTCCAACCACGACATAGTGCCGCGTGAGTGTCCCGCCGCTAAGGGCCGTGGTGGCGGATGTCGCGGCGGACGGACTGAGCACGGCGATTTCATCACCCACGTCGGCGCCGAGATGCATGGCAAGACTTTGTCCGAGAACGATTCCCGGCCATTTACTGTTGTCCGTTGCAGCGGTGACAATCGGCAAATGCTCCGAGCCGATGTCTTCCAACTTTCCTTCCACCATGGAATCAGAGAAACCCCAGAGATGCCCCTTTTCCTGGGGATCAACGCCAAAAAGTTCGACGGGAGAGATATGTTTCCCCTGTTTCAACACAACATCGGCGCTGGTAAACGCCTCAATGCCCGTTGCTTCCGGGAAAAGTTGTTTCATGGATTTGAGGGAGTGTTTTTTAAGGGGAAAACCGGCGAGCGCATTTTCTCCCACGATTTCGAGATGGGGCTGCCCCTTTAACATTTTCTGTTTGAGCTCAGCTTCAAAGCCGCCCATCACGGAAAGCACAATAATAAGTGCGGCAACACCCACCGTAACACCGGCGATGGATATTACCGTCATAAACGACAAGCCATGCTTAATGCGGCGCGAAACAAGTTGGCGCCAAGCAATCCAAAGCAACACCCGCCATGTGGAACGCGACGTCCGAAGCAACAAAATCACCTCTTGGGATAGCTATAGCTGGTGATAATAGACTGAATCGACGCATGTTTTCAACGAAAGTATGTGAAATACCGCAAATGAGCTGTGGATAAAACCAAGTCTTCTGTTCTCAAAGGGGAGATTAAAAAATCTGGGGCTCTTAAATAGAAAGATGTTGGGTATGCCACATTAAAATCAAAACGAGCAGGTTATGGTAAGAATAGTGATTTGAAAGAAAACAGCAGCATCCCCATTGCTGATTTCCATCTCATTGATTTATCTGATGATAATTCCACTCCACTGCTGAGGACTTAGAACACCACCAATTCTTTCTATATTTGTATGGATTTCTAACATCCGAATTAGATTTCTAAACTCTCTGATTATCGCAAACAGCCTAAAGAGAACTTGGTTCATTCCCGAATCACTTTAAGAAGGGCGATGGAACAGAGTGAGATGTCCTTGGTTCAAGCCAGGAACTCACAACCACCCTTCTTAAGGAGTGCCTTCCCCATGGAAACATGTTTGGTCAATGCGAAGGAAACCCGGCGTCAAGAAACTCGTGAGAGCACTAGAGGTATTTGCGAGAATTTTGTCGTGGGCTCCCAGCATGTGAGTACCGGCATGGTTTCACGTCTGGATACGCCCGCCTTTTAGCCTTTCTTTGGAAACCTATGCTTCGCATAGCGTTCACATTCCCAACCGGTCCTGTTTCTTAGAGGAACAAAAGGCCGGTTGGGCCTTCCATCTCTCAAGATCGCTCACAATTTTACCGATAACGAAAGATTCGTAACGTTCAACTTCTTCCCAAAGGCAGACTATGTTGAAACATGCGAGCATTCTTACCAGCATCCTTTGCCTGTCTTCTTGTTCAAGCGCGGGTTTTTTAGGATCTGGTTCCAGCAAAAAGGCTCCCGAGGCTGCGTCAGAGACTTCATCAGAACAGCCATCCACTGAGCAACAAACTCCAACAAGCCCTGACGAAGTCATTGACGATCTCATCAAAGAAACCGGAAAAGACGGAATCTCGCAACTTCCCCACGAAGAGATGCAGCGTTTGTGCGGAGAAATTCCGAAGGACCAAATTGATTCGACGATAGGGAGTGGTGTATCGCGCGAATTAACGATCGTAAAATCCACCCATATTCAGAACACAGGTAACAACAATACCATCAAGGCCGCGGTCACCGAGAAAATATCGATCCTCTGCATTACATCCACGGGCAATGGCAGCCAATTAACGGTCAATGTTCAGGGCCCGATCGGCTTCATTTATTTTGCATCAGCCTCCAATTCGCAAAACCTTACTGTAAACGTTGCCAAGGACGTTGAGGTTATACGAGTGGCCGGTAACCTCATCGGTAACGATGCTCACGTTACGTTGCAGGGTGAGGGAAAGTATACGTGTCCGACGAAAGAAGCTGATGTGATAGGAAACAGCACCACTATTTCCTGTAAGTAACGCTGGGGCGTAAATCTTACGCCCCTTTATTTTCAGCCCCGCCACGAATTCTTCGCTTATTAATACCAACGAACAATTGCAGTCACATCGCCAACATACATAGCGTCCTTATTCTTCCGGCCCAAACGCCGTAGGGGTTTCCTGAGACCTTTCGGGATTCTCAAAGGTGTTCATATAGAGGAGAGACTGCTATGAAACCGCGCAACATGTGGCGCACCGCGCCATTCGTCAGCTTGGCCCTGCTTTGGGGGCCGGCATGTTCCGACCAAAAACCAGCTTTCGAAGAGAAGGTCCGCGTTCTCGACAACTCCATCATTCAAGGAGAGGGCGACGCCACTCCTGGTAATGGCAGCGGTGACGGCACGCGCGGCCACGGCGACAACACAGCTGAAAACGGTGGCGGCAGCGGCGGTGACGGCGGTAATAGCGGCCCAGGCGGCGCGACTTTGTCGAGCGTTACGCGTACTTTCCAATCCACCAGTTCACAACGCGGCAACGTGATTTATGACTGGAATACGGATCGCCTCGAACAGGTGATCACCATGGAACACTCACGTGACGAAGAAACCGTCACGCACCAACAAGCAACCCGCGCTCGTCACACAGAAATGTTTGCTCAAGGTAGTTCCGAAACCGCGAAAACAGAGTCTTTCAATCAAAACGATATGCCATCCGGCCTTTTGGATATCGTGGTGGTGGTCGACAACTCTGGTTCGATGAAAGAGGAACAGGCGAACCTCTCTACAAAACTCAACCCACTCTTGGCTTACGTTCAAGACAGTGACTGGCGCATCAACGTCGTCACGACGGACCCAGCGAACGGCTGTATGCGCGCTCTTATCGCCAAGGGTGACGCGAACGCCGAAACCGCGTTTCGTACCGCTGTGACCGCCGGAACAAACGGTACTGGTAACGAGCAAGGTGTGCTGCAAGCAGTCAACGCGCTGAAATGTGACAACGCAAGTTGGGTACGCCCAGGTTCAGCGGTCGCAGTGTTGATCGTCAGTGACGAGGACAACTGCTCCGACGGCCAAGGTTGCGGCAACAACGCCTGGTCACAGGCTTCATATCTGATGAACCATTTGAAAACGATACGTCAACCAGGTGTGAACGCAAAAGTTTACGGTTTGATCTGGCACCCATCGATGGGCGCGCAGCAGTGCAGCACCGCTTTAAACAAAGCGTATATCTATGCTGACTTGATCGCGCAAACAAACGGTACCTACGGTGCGATCTGTGATGCTGACTACTCAGCGACACTACGCTCCATCAGCCAGAACATCAGTGTAATCTTGCAAGCACAATTCCCGCTGGCTTACGCACCTCTCGCAAACACAATATCTGTGTATGTGAACGACGTGCTTAAAACATCTGGTTACACCATCACTGGCAATGTCTTGAAGTTTGATCAGGCACCTCCCGCGGGTGCGACGATTCGTGTCGAGTACCGATACTTTACGACACCGCCGCTCTCAAGTTTCGTTCTGTCACGCGCCGCCGATCCACAAACTTTAGAGGTAACACTGGACGGCAACATGGTGAACCCAAGCGACTACGCTTACGACGAAGCGACACGTAAGATTAACTTCTACGCCGCTCCCGTTGGTCGTGAGGTTCGCGCGAATTACATGCAACGTGATGGCCTCTCTACTGACTTTGCGATCAACGGTCCCGTCGATCCAACGACAGTGAGCGTGTACGTGAACGATCAGCTTATGAGTGCTGGTGCTTATAGCATCCGTAACGACTTGAACGTGATCCGTTTCAATGAGATTCCATCTGACGGCGCGACAATTAGCATCTACTACATCAAAGGTGACCGCCCTCGTTACAACTACCCCGTGTTTGCGAAACCCGCCGCGGTCGCAACCATGGAAGTGTTTGACGAGAAGACCTTAGCCTCTGTGCCATATTCCATGAACGGCAATACAATCGTCTTCCCCGCGGAGCAATTCCGCGCCGGTCGCAAGGTTGTGATTGCTTACCAGAAGACCAACGGTATGAACCATATTGTCGATGTGAATCGCGACGTTCGTTTAGTGGTGGAAGTCGCGAATGAGCAAGGCAGCCTCTGTGACCCAGTTCAAGTGGGTGTGAGTGGTTCTTCCATGGATCTTTCCAAGTGTGCTTTTGCAGCGGGTGACCGCGTTCATGTGGAATTTGCCTACGTGACGGAACATGTTAACTCCTTCACCATGGATGATTCCCGTCTTGGTAACGGTGACAGTGCGACTTGGGAAGTTTGGGTCAATGACCAGGCTACCACCGCCTTCACCCGCCAGGGCTTGACCATCACCATTCCTGGCTTGCCTTACGACAGCCGTGTGGTGATCCGGGTTAGTTTCAAAAACTAACCACGCGTCCCGCAGTTCTTCTTCCTCAAACAATAAGGGAGCTCGAATTTCGAGCTCCTTTTTCTTTTCGTCATCCTAAGCACTTCGTCAGCTGAGCACCACTTCGTCAGCTGAGCACCACCTCGCCAGCTGAGCACCACCTCGTCATGCTGAGCACCACCTCGTCATGCTGAGCACCACCTCGTCATGCTGAGCACCACCTC
>CAYOJQ010000019.1:0-11509 GCA_964404325.1 uncultured Oligoflexales bacterium | reverse complement strand
GTCATCCTGAGCACCACCTCGTCATCCTGAGCGAAGCGAAGGATCTAGATTCTTCGCTCCGCTCAGCATGACGTTTTACCTATTTCGTCGCGTGACGGATGATCTCGGCGACGTGTTGCGCGCCGGATTCATTGTAGTGAACCCACGGTATAATCATGTCGGCGGTTCTTTTCGTGGGCTCGATAAACTGTTCATGCATCGGTTTCACCGTACGCAAATACTGGTCGATGGTTAAATCCACCGTGCGCCCTCGCGTCGCTAAATCCCGCTTGATGCGACGCGCGAGACGAATGTCCGTATCGGCGTCGATAAATATTTTGAGATCAAACAAGGGAAAAAGCCGGGGCTCACACAGGGTGAATATGCCGTCAATGATCACGACGCGTTTGGGCTCAAGGTGAAGCACTTCTTTTTTACGCGTGTGGGAGGGAAAGTCATAAACAGGACGGTCAAAGCCCTTTCCTTCCGCCAATAGAGCCAAATGCTGCATAAGCAGCGGCATTTCTATAGCATCGGGATGATCGTAGTTCACCGCCTCACGGGCTTCATGATCAAGATGGGAGCGATCACGGTAGTAGTGATCCAATTGGATGACGAGGGGATCCAGATCACTAAGATGTTGGAGAAGTCGACCTACAAATGTGGTTTTCCCGCTTCCTGTCCCACCCGCCACAGCCACCATAAACGGCTTCAACATAAGACAAACCCTCAAGAATTTACTGTAGTATAAAATACTTGTCGGAAGACGTCTAAATCTTTACCCTCTGGGTTCGCCAATTATTTTTATGACGTCCCTGAACCTGACGTCATCCCAAAACGTGGTGTCACCTCAAACGTGACGTCATCCTGAACGAAGTGAAGGACCTCCATGCGCCAGCCCATTCTTACCATGCTCAACGCTTACACGCAGCGCTGGTGTTCGGGCGAACTCCCCTACGCTTCCTGGGATCAAGCTGAAGAAGAAGCCGCGCTCTTACGCCTTACCCGCTTCGTGGAAGATCATGAAGACTGTTTTTCTCGCGAAAATACCTTCGGGCACATCACGGGTTCGGCCTTTGTCATCAACAAGAACTGGGATCGCGTCCTTTTAACGCTGCACGGAAAATTGGGGAAATGGCTACAGCTAGGCGGGCACAGTGATGACGATCCGCGCACGGATCGTGTTGCATGGCGTGAGGCGGAGGAAGAAAGCGGCTTGCGTTCTCTGGAATGGGCGCGTGTGGGAACCGTGCTCGGTAACGAGACTTTACCCCTTCCGTTCGACTGCGATGTGCATTGGATTCCAGCAAGACCCAATGAACCCGCTCATTGGCATTTCGATTTACGGTTTCTGATTATTGCGGATGATCGTGAGGCATTGCAGATTTCAGCGGAATCAAAGGACCTGCGTTGGTTGTCCCTGGATGAAGCGCGAGGTTTTACTTCGGAAAGAAGCATGCATCGTCCTTTTGAAAAAATCGCGATGCTTAAGGAACACCTCAGAGACGCGGCTATCCTTCAGGAAGATCATCAAAAAGAGTTCCCAGTTTCTTAGAAGAGTTTTTACGCTGACGCTCCGCGATTTTTTTGAAGCTCAAATGATCCGCGGGACCCGCGTCTTGAAAGATCTCTTCCGCAATACCACCCTTACGCACAGGTTCGACATCAAGAAATGCTTCCAATGGCGCGACAGGTTCCGATTGAACTTTTTCTCTCTGCCGCGCGCGTCGAGAGATTTGTTTTAACAACAAATCGGCGGCCAATTCATCGACGCTACACCCCGCGTCGGATGCCATTTCTTGTAGCAATTGCTCCGCGTCTAGCGACAAGGATATCGCCAGGTCATTCTTGGAAGCGGATCGCTTCGTTGCCCCAGCTTTCGCCGGCGCCGCGGATTTTCGGGGTGGTTTTTTTGCCATGAAATCTACGATAGCAGATTCCGCAAAGCCTTACAAATCAAGGGCGTCACGGGTGGTTGTGTCCCGCCTTTTTTTCCATTAAAACTTCAAGGCGGCAACCTAAGGGAATTTGATGAATCTTTTTAATATCATTCGCGAAAATTGCAGTTCTACCACTTGGTCCAAAGGGGTCGAGCTGGCGCGCCGCGATACGGTGACAGGCGACCGCGATCAGGGTGACGAGCTGCAATTGCGCGTCAACAACCGTGACCGCGGCATTAGTTCCCTCGTCTATCTTTGGCCTGAAGACGAAGATTGGAGCTGCGACTGCCAGTCCGGAATTGATCCCTGCGAACACATCGCCGCGGCGGTTATTGCTTTAAAACGTGCCCGCGAGCAGGGGCAGGCCTTGCCGAAGTCCAAAACCGCCGCCGGACGCATTGGTTACCGCTTCCGTCGCGATGATGTTTATCTCAGCTTTGATCGCGCCATCGTAGAAGACGGTGCCGAAAAAGTTCTGGCGGGAGCTCTGAGTTCCATCACCACGGGACGAACGGGTGGCACCGATGTGAGTGCCACTCAAGAAGATATGCAGATCGAGATTACTCTCGGTCACGAGCGCCGCGGACGGCTTCTTCCGAAAGTGATGGAGCGGCTTTTTGGTTATCTCCGTCTGCACGAAGACGTGCGCTTGGACGGTGAACCAATTCAAGTGGATGTCACCCCTGTGGGACTCGAGGTGTTTCTCACCGACCGCAGTCAGCTGGTGCAGGTTCATCTCCAACGGGACTCCCGCGTCGATGAAGTTTTCCAAAACGGCGTTGCTCGCTGTGGTTCTGTTCTTCATCCCTACCGCCTCCCAGAACTGAGTGATGCGGATAAAAAACTTTTAAAGGACACGCCCACATTTGGCGCGCGGGATTTTGGTTTCGTGGCGGGCGAACTGCTGCCACGCCTCGAAGCCGCCGGATGCCGCATCCATCGCGAGAGCAGGCATCTCAAGGAAAAGCCCACGCAGGTGGATGTTTTCCTCGAAGTGCAATCCATTGTAAGTGATGACAACAACCTCATTCTTCGGCCGCGTTTTGTTTACGGTGATCCCGTGATCGCGGTTGTGGAAAATGATCGTCTGCGACCACTTGGTTCAGAAATTCCAACCCGTGATCTCACAGCGGAAGAAGATCTTTTGAGAGAATGGCACCGCGTCGCGGGACCGACACGCGAGATAAAAAGCAGTGGCGCAAGTGCTGTGCGCTGGGTGCACGATTTGAATCGTAAAGGCTATCCTGTCGCTGGCGACGGCGCGAAACAATTTCAACTGCGCGGCACGTTGCGCCCGGAATTTTTGACTTACGGCGAAACGCTGGAATTACAGTTCCGTGGTGCGGAAGGCATTCAGAGTGACGCCGCCACCGTGCTTAAAGCCTGGCAACGAGGTGACTCACTCGTGCCGTTATTGAACGGTGGCTTTGGCGAAATTTCCGTCTCGTGGCTTAAAGATAACTCCGCGCTATTGGCGGAAATGATTTCATTATTGGAAAATAAGCAAACACCGAAAGCCGCCGCCGCGCACGCTCTTTTGCGTTTCTGCGATCAAGCGGCAGTGACTCCTCCGCCTACCCTCGTCGCGTGGCGTCAGCGCTGGGAAAAACTTCCGGAACATAAACCAACGTTGTCCGCGCAATTTCGCGGCTCGCTCCGCGGTTACCAACAACATGGCTTTGAATGGCTGACACAAATGCGGGCTCTTGGCTCCGGCGCGTTGCTCGCCGATGACATGGGTCTTGGTAAAACGGTGCAGACGATCGCCGCGCTGCAAAGCCCCGCGCTGATCGTTGCGCCGGCGAGCGTCGTCTTTAACTGGGCCCAGGAACTCGCCCGCTTTCGCCCGGATCTCCGTGTGAGTCTGTTCCACGGCGCGCGACGTAAATGGGATGATGGCGCCGACGTCGTTCTCACGAGCTACGCCCTCCTGCGCCAAGAACTGCAGCGCATCGAGCAACGTGAGTGGAACACGGTTATTTTGGATGAAGCTCAAAACATTAAGAATCCCGATAGCCAAATCGCGCGCGCGGCCTTTCAGATTCCTGGCGCCTTCCGCATTGCGCTTACGGGAACGCCGGTTGAAAATTCTTTGCAAGATCTGTGGAGTCAATTCCAGTTTCTTAATCCTGGACTTTTAGGTCCGCGTCAATTTTTTCAAGAAAACGTGCAGCGCCCTATTCTTGGTGGCGACCAGACGGTCGCCGCGCGCTTACGCGAAAAAATCAGGCCTTTTGTGCTGCGCCGCCTCAAGAGGGAAGTCGCGCGCGAACTGCCGCCACGTACGGAAACAGTTCTCAAAGTGGAATTGTCAGGAGAAGAACGCGCGCTTTACGATGCGATTTACGCCACCACGCAAAGGGAAGTGGTCGCGAAACTCAGCGCCAACGGCAACGTGATGGAAGCACTCACCGCTCTATTGCGCCTGCGCCAGGTTTGTTGTGACAGCGCTCTTATCGACGCGCGTTACGATCAAGGCATCAGCAGTAAAACCCATACGCTCGTGGAGCGACTTCAGCTCACTCGTGGCGAAGGACACAAGAGCCTTGTTTTCTCGCAGTGGACTTCTTATCTCGATCGCATCGGCAGCGCTCTCGATCTCGCCGGCATTCCTTATCTTCGTCTCGACGGCAGCACGCCGAATCGCGGCGAGTTGGTGGCGCGTTTCCAACAAGAAGCCGAGTGGCCTGTTATGTTGTTGTCATTGAAAGCCGGCGGCGTTGGTTTAAACCTCACCGCGGCGGATCATGTGTTCATTATGGATCCATGGTGGAATCCTGCCGCTGAAGATCAGGCGGCGGATCGCGCGCATCGCATTGGCCAAGAGAATCCCGTGATGATTCATAGAATCGTCGCTGAGGAGACGGTGGAAGAAAGGATTCTTGAGTTGCAGACGACAAAAAGAGGGCTCGCGGATAGTGCTTTGGGCTCGGCCGACGGTGGTTTAAGCTTGGATCGCAATGCTCTCCTAGCCTTACTCCAACAAGGATCCATGGGTTAAATCACCCATAAAATATGACGGATTTACCCGATAACGAAATCAATACGTTGGGTTCAGGGGTTTACTCATCCCCTTGTTATGATTGGTGAATGGAACGTACTATAGTTTTTATAAACTACGTTTTGCATATTTCACCATTTTCGCGACTTTGTATTAGTTATCATAAAATACTTGCATCCTATTTATAATTTGCTAATGTCTCATCCTGAGGCGTCATCGGGACGTCTTGGTGGTGGCGGTAGCCGCTATCATTCGTGAAGCTTGGAGCCCGTTCCAAGCGGATTTTATGGAGTGTTAGTAAGTATGTCGAAGAAGCTTTTTGTAGGCGGATTAAGTTGGTCAACAAACGATGAAAGCCTACGCAGCGCGTTTGAGCGATTTGGCGATGTCGCCGAAGCCAAGGTAATTCTTGATAGGGAAACAGGTCGTTCCCGCGGTTTCGGTTTTGTGACGTTTGCTGATGGCGAAGCAGCTCGTAACGCAATCTCAGCCCTTGACGGTGCGGATCTCGATGGTCGCAAAATTAAAGTCAACGAAGCACAAGAGCGTCCTGCTGGCGAACGTAGCGGCGGCGGCTCACGTGGTGGATTCGGTGGCGGCGGTCGTGGCGGCTTCGGCGGCGGCGGCGGTGGACGTCGTGATTTTAACCGCTAATCTGCGGCCCTAAAATTCGCAAAAATCCAAAAAGGTTCTCAGAGTGATCTGAGAACCTTTTCTTTTTGCGTTACGACTTTTTCAGTTCGCGAACTTGCTCGCCAATCGCCACTCATCTTTTTTAAGTTCGCACGAGGCTAGGCGCAGGTTGGGATATTTTGTGGAGCGGAAATTCGCGCGATGCCCAAGGACTACCTTCGCATAGGTGCCATGCACCGCCCACGTTTTTCCAATGCACTCCATATAAGCTTCCGTCTGATCTTTTTTTCCCACGCAATCACGGTAAGGAAGGCTTTTGATGTGAAGGCGTTCCGCCACGGCGTAAAAGCCGTGATCGGGGTGCTTAAACTTCATAAAATTGCTGACCTGATTATTTCCCGATCCCGTGGTGCTTTCACTGCTACTCTTCGCGACAAACGCGCCGTCCCAATAGTCGAAATTCGCTTTGGGCAGCGATGCCTTCATGCCGTGAAAGTTAAAGGCGGGAACGAGAGTGCTTTTGCACCAACCCGTTTCTTGAATGGCTTGACCCAAAAGAGTTCCCACCGGAATACCACTTTTTAAGTTTACAAAGATCGCTGTCGGTAAGAGCGTGATCACGCAAGCGTCTTGATCCTTTCCTAAAGCGGCCGCCGTCATCGTCCGTGCGCCGACCTTATATGCATTCAGATAGTCTAGCGCCTTACGCCGTGACTCCGAGCCGGAGGCGTTCTGACAAACAGCAACGGCCGCGGCCTCAACGTCTTTAAAAGCCGGTTGTGCGGGCTGAGGTGCTGGAGTTGTCGGGACTGGCGCTGGTGGGGTGTTGGTGCTTGTCTCCTCGGGAGCAGGAACGCTCTCGTTTCCGCCAGGATTCGGCTGATCGACCTCGATCGGATCCGTCGGACTTCCGTCTTCGGCCCCTTTCGCGTGAGGCCTTCCGCGGTGATCAACCGTGCGAGCCACGCAGCCGGCAAGAAGAACCATTACGAGCCACGCACACAAACAGCGGGATAGCCGCATAAACACCTCTGCGATGATGATTTTAATCATTATCGCGTTGTTTAGCGGCACGTTCAAGGAATGGGGAGATAGTGAAGAACTCGGAAAACAAAGAAATCCGTTCTCGTTTTTTTCAACTAAATCACCATCAACCCGCGATTATCACTGATTAAAAAAACCATATTTTACCTACAAAAAACTAACTCATACCAACCCCTTCGATCTCCGAATTTGGAGTGTGATGTGGAATTCATCTGCGGGAGAAGTCCATGAAACATTTATGCCTCCTCATAACCTTCGCGCTCGTTTACGGCGCTTGTAAGGAAAAGAAGGAAGAGTCGGAATCGCAGGAAACGCCAGCCGTAGCTGAAACGTCAACTCCATCCAACACATCAGCCTCCCAATCCAAATTAGCACTCTTGGATTTGGTGGGAGTTTGGGGAGGATGTGATTCAGGAAAAATCTACCGCGAGGTTTCGATCGATAAAAACGGTTCTTATACAGCCCGATTTATTGAATACGGCTCTGGCTATTGTGAGCCAGGTTCTGAGAAAAAAGAATTTCGAACCATGGGAAAAATTTCTGTGAAAGATGACGCTCCCGATCTTCGAGTTTCCAGTCATCCTTCATTGCTCGCGGACGTCACGATAGATGATTACAGCGCCATATTTTACAGCCAAGAAGCAGCTCTTGAAGCTGAAGGCGTGAAGATGAATAATTCGGGACTCAATCCAACCGCACTTTGCGAAGACATGAACTTCCCGCTGGGTAAACCTATCTCCTTCATAGGAAAGAGGTGTTTAAGCAAAAATCTTACTCAGTATGATGAAATAAAATCTCAGAAGTACGAAGACCTCTATGTGGTGGATGGAAAAAATTTCTATTATTCCGACAGCCTCTTCGCCGTTATGCCTACGGACCTAGATCAAAAGCCAGCACGTAACTTTATTGACGCTTTGGCGCGCGTCGTTAAGCAAGATGAGGTCAGGTCGATTGCATATAATGTAAACCCAACTCTTTCTTTGGATGACATTCATACGAAGCTTCAAGGGCTATGGAAGCAATGTACTCCAGAGGATGGGGAAATCATCACGTTGGAATTTGATGGCAACAACACAACACAAGTAGCGGAATTCTACCGCTCGGAAGTCTCCTGCTCTGGGAGCAACGATCCCGATGATTTGCTCTACCGCATTTCCTTACCGGGAACGTATGCACTCAACGGGCTGAGTGATTTTGGTGTCGGCGCATTTGAGATTGATTGGCTTGGATCAGATTCGATCTTCGAAATGACGGATCCCATTATGGTTGATTATTTTAATGGCACAGGAGCCTTTGCAGGTGTCGTTTCCCCGTTTTGTACAGACGTAACCTTTGTCTTAGATCAACCAAGCAGCTTGATAGGCAAGAACTGTGACACGAGTGGCAACGGCTATGCCACAGTCACATCATCCACTCTTTACGATATTTTGTTTTTGAATCTAAAAACCGGTTCGCTTTTTGATTCACAGCCGCAAAGTGCCGAGGCGGGACAGACACCAGAGTCCCGTGTCAATCAGATCGACTGGGACGCGGAGTATGTAAAACAGTAAACACCGCAATGATGAAAAGTAAAAAGCGAGGGGCTTGCCCTCGCTTTTTTGTTTTAAGAATCAACTCTCGCTTAAGCTTTTGGCCCGAAATTCACTAATTCCTTGCCTTGTGGCAGGTCGGTGAATTTCTGGAAGTTCTTCACGAACATACCGCCCAATTTATTGAGGGCCGCGTCGTATGCCGCTTTGTCAGCCCATGTGTTACGTGGGTTGAGGATGTTGCTGTCGATGCCTGAAATCGCCTTGGGAATTTTAAAGCCGAAAACGGGGAATGTTTCGAATTCCGCTTTTTCCAAAGAACCATCCAAGATTGCATCAATGATGCGGCGTGTGATGGAGAGCTTCATGCGTGAGCCGACGCCGTAAGGACCGCCGCTCCAGCCAGTGTTCACCAAGTAAGCCTTGGAACCGTGTTCTTGCATCTTCTTCGCGAGAATCTCGCCGTACTTCGTTGGGTGAAGCATCAAGAATGCCTGACCGAAGCAAGAAGAGAACGTTGCTGTTGGTTCTTTTACGCCAAGCTCGGTACCCGCAACTTTCGCGGTATAACCGCTGAGGTATTGGTACTGCGCTTGACCGAAGTCGAGCTGCGCCACCGGTGGCAATACGCCAAACGCGTCAGCGGTGAGGAAGATGATGTTCTTGGGGTGTGTGCCCTTGGACACCGGCTTCACGATGTTGTGGATGTGATAAATCGGATAGGACACGCGCGTGTTTTCCGTTTTGGAATTATCGTCGTAGTCCACTTCGCCGTCGGCCTTAACAACGACGTTTTCAAGCAACGCATCACGCTTGATGGCGGCGTAAATGTCCGGCTCGTTTTCTTTGGAGAGGTTGATACACTTCGCGTAGCAGCCACCTTCAAAGTTGAACACACCGTCGTTGTCCCAGCCGTGCTCGTCGTCACCGATAAGAGCGCGCTTTGGATCCGCGGAAAGTGTGGTTTTACCTGTACCAGAAAGGCCGAAGAAAAGGGCTGTGTCGCCTTTCTCACCTTTGTTGGCGCTGCAGTGGAATGAACCGATTCCTTTAAGAGGAAGGAAGTAGTTCATCATGGTGAAGATACCCTTCTTGATCTCACCACCGTACCAAGTGCCGCCGATCACGGTCATGCGCTCTTCAACGTTGAACGCCGCGTAAACTTCAGAACGAAGACCAAGTTCCTTGAAGTTCTGGCAAGAGGTCTTGCAGGCGTTCAAGATGGTCCAGTCTGGTTTGAATGTTTTGAGTTCTTCCGCTGTGGGGCGGATGAACATGTTCTTTGTGAAGTGCGCCATCCACGCCACTTCCGTGACAACGCGGATGGAAAGACGTGTCGCGGGGTTCGCGCCGCAGAATACGTCCATCACGTAGAGCTTCTGACCGTTCAGGCGCTCAACGCTGATTTTCTTTAACTCGTTCCAAACTTCAGGAGTGATGGGGTGGTTATCAGAACCGGTGCCGGTCCAAAAGATGTTCTTCTCGGACTCGGGATTTTTCACGATGTACTTATCTTTGGGGGAGCGGCCCGTGAAGCGACCAGTGTCTACGGCCACAGCGCCTGATGCCGTCACGCGGCCTTTAGCGTAGTCGTTACCCGCGTACTCAGTTTCGTGTTGAAACAGCTCGTCGTAGGAGAGGTTGTGGTAAAGCTCTTGCGCGTTTTTAATGCCGACTTTGTCCAACCCGATGCTGCGGATCGTGTCATTGACGTTCGTCATATCTATCAGACTCCTGAGGGTGCTCTTTTCGTGAACATGGTCCGAATTGGACCGTACCAGTATGTATATAATTTTTGTATTTTTTTGAAAAGCCTCGCCTTTCAGTTCTAGGCTCGAAGAGTTGCATAAGCTATAACAAGCACAGCTTTTTTGCCCCCAATCCCCGTTTGCGAGCTGTTTATGAAAAACACCGACATTGCCGCGGCCATGACGATTAAGCTGGATGATGAGCTTCCTGCCCTCAGACCCTTTCAGCCGGGTATACGCCGTGCACCGAAAAGAGAGCTCACCCTCACCCAACGGGAGATAAAAGTCGCTCTTCGCAATGCCTTACGTTACGTGCCCGAAAAGCACCATGCGGCGTTAGCGCCGGAGTTTTACCGCGAACTCATGGAACACGGCCGGATTTATGCCTATCGCTTCCGTCCCGAGGGCCGCATTCACGGGAAACCCATCGACTCTTACAAAGGCGCTTGTTTGGCTGGGAAAGCCTTCCAGGTGATGATTGATAACAACCTCGACTTCGATATCGCCCTTTATCCCTACGAACTCGTGACTTACGGCGAGACGGGCCAAGTCATGCAGAACTGGCTTCAGTACCGACTCACGAAAAAGTATCTGGAGGCCCTGACCGAGGACCAGACCCTGGTGATTCAATCCGGTCACCCCCTTGGTCTCTTCCGCTCAAGCCCAGAGGCGCCCCGCGTCATCACCACCAACGGCTTGATGGTCGGTCTTTACGACAACCCCACCGCCTTTGCGAAAGCGGCGGCCATGGGCGTTGCGAACTACGGCCAGATGACCGCCGGCGGCTGGATGTATATCGGCCCCCAAGGCATCGTTCACGGCACCTACAACACGATTGTGATCGCGGGTCGATTGAAATTGGGAATCCCCCAGGACGGCACCCTGGCTGGCAAGTTGTTTATCAGCTCCGGCTTGGGAGGGATGAGCGGTGCTCAGGGTAAAGCGGTTGAAATCGCCGGCTGCGCCGGAATCATTGCCGAGGTGGACGAATCCCGCATCACCACGCGAAAGGACCAGGGTTGGGTCAGCGCCGTGGCTAAGACGCCGGCGGAAGCGTTTCAGTTCGCGCGGGCAGCCCAGAAAGAGGGTGTGGGTCGCGCGATCGCTTTCGCGGGCAACATCGTGGACCTCCTGCAATACGCGGTCGAACATAAAGAACACATCGATCTGTTATCAGACCAGACCTCATGCCATGCGGTCTATGAAGGTGGTTATTGCCCGCAGGGCCTGACGTTCGCCGAGCGAACGCAAATGCTGGCGACGGACAAAACCAAGTTCAAGGCGATGGTCGATGAGTCGCTGCAGAAACACTTTACCGCCATCCGGGCGCTTGCAGATCGCGGCACGTACTTCTTCGATTACGGCAACGCCTTTATGAAATCGGTTTTGGACGCGGGCGTGAAAGCCATTGCGAAAAATGGCGTCGATGAGTCCGAGGGGTTTATTTACCCCAGCTACGTCGAAGATATCCTCGGGCCGGAATTGTTTGATTACGGTTATGGCCCTTTCCGCTGGGTGTGTCTCTCCGGCAAGGAAGAGGATTTGCGTAAAACGGACGCCGCCGCGGCGGAAACCATCCTGACGCTTCGTGAAGAATTGCGTTATCAAGACCGCGATAACTACAACTGGGTCAGG
>CAYOJQ010000018.1:0-72481 GCA_964404325.1 uncultured Oligoflexales bacterium | reverse complement strand
AGCCGGAAGCGTAATACCATCCGCCGGTGATTGTTCCGCCAATGGTGAAGTCGGTTGTGTGACAACCGCTGCTTTTAAGGCCGCGGATCTTAGCAACCTTGTTTCTGGGAATATAAAAAACGGCGTGACCATCGCTGGAACCGCGGGGACGTATCCGTCATTGGCGAGTCCTCTCGCAGGGGCCGACGGCGGTGTTACTGATTTAATCAGTCTTGCCGCGACCACAGCGGCGGGAGCATATGAGTTTTTTGACTCAACGGGCGCTCGCTATACAGGCAGCATTGCCGATGCCGGGACGATTGCACCAAGCGCAAGCAACCAAAATTTCAACACCGCTTTGTATCGACAGTTTACCGTGTCCGGCGACAGTGATCTTAGTGCAATCAATATCAAGTCAGGTGTGAATATTTTCGGTGTGGCTGGCTCGTTGACGCCAGCGCCGGCAAACTGTTCCGCGAACGCGGAAGAGGGGTGTGTCACAACCGCAACATTTAAGGCGGCGGATCTTTCAAACCTAAGTGCTGGAAATATTAAGAACGGTGTTGTTCTCGCGGGGGTTACTGGCGACTATCCATCCGCCACAAATCCATTAACGGGTGCCATGGGAGGTGTCGCGGATCTTCCCGCCTTCGCATCCACAACAGGCGGAACCACTTACGAATGGTTTAGTTCCGACGGTACGCGCTTAAGCGATGCTGTTGAAGCGAATGAATCTGTCACTCCAGGAACGACCACACAGACTTTGAACGCCGGTCTTTATCGATCAGTATCCGTCGATGGTGATGCGGATTTAGTAGCGACAAATATCAAAACAGGCATCTCCGTATTCGGTGTTACAGGGAACGTTGTCCCGTCCGCCGCGAACTGCTCATCTGATGGTGAAGTGGGATGTGTGACGACCGCATCCTTCAAAGCAGCTGACATGCTACAGGCGATTCCTGGCAATATTAAGATCGGTGAAGTGGTTGCTGGTGTGACAGGTGCTCTAAGCGGTGCTCCCGCAAACTGTTCGGTAAACGGTGAACAGGGGTGTGTGACGACCGCGACTTTCAAAGCCGCCGATTTAAGCAATCTTCTTTCCGCCAATATTAAAAATGGCGTTACCGTTGCCGGTACAGCCGGTACGTATCCATCTCTAGCGACGCCTCTCTCTGGAGCGACGGGAACCGCGGATCTTACGAGTCTAGCGGGCAACGCACCGGCTGGAAGTTATGAGTTCTTTGACTCGGTCGGCACGCGTTATTCCGGTAACATCAGCGATGCTGCCACCATTACCCCTGGAACGAGTAATCAAAACTTCACCGCATCTGTTTACAGACAGTTTACAGTTACAGGTGACACGGATCTTATCGCGGGAAATATCAGGTCGGGTATTAGCATTTTTGGCGTCACCGGTACTGTAACCGCTTCACCAGCCAATTGCTCAGCCAATGCTGAAATCGGTTGTGTGACCACGGTAACATTTAAAGCGGCGGATCTTTCCAATCTTAGTGCGGCGAATGTCAAGAGTGGCATCGTGTTGGCGGGCGTGACCGGTGACTACCCCTCCGCAACGAATCTTCTTGCGGGTAATACGGGGACGGCGGATCTCCCTGCTTTCGCTTCCACGACAGGTGGCACGGCCTACGAATGGTTTAACGCGGATGGTAGTCGTTTAACGGGATCCATTGAGACAAATCCGACTGTAACGCCTTCAGCTTCCGCGCAAACGCTTAATGCTGGCTTGTACCGCTCGGTAACGGTTAACGGTGACGCTGATCTTGTGGCCGGGAACATCAACAGTGGCGTGAATATTTTTGGTGTCACGGGAACGCTCACACCATCACCAGCAGCCTGTAGCGCGAACGATGTTGTTGGTTGTGTGACGACGGCGACATACAAATCAGCTGACCTAACGAATCTTCTCGCTGGCAACATCAAAAATGGCGTCACGATTGCTGGAACCGCTGGTACGTACCCGTCTTTGACGACGCCACTTGTTGGTGCATCAGGCACATCGGACCTCACCAGCATGGCGGCAAACACCCCTGCGGGAAGTTATGAGTTTTTCGATTCAACAGGAACTCGTTACGTTGGCTCAATTACGGACGCAAGCACGATCACCGCGAGTGTGACGGCACAAAACTTTAACGCATCTCTTTACCGTCAATTCACCGTTGCCGGTGATGCCGACCTTGTCGCCGCCAATATTGGTACCGGCATAAATATCTTCGGTGTCGCGGGTACCATGATTCCCTCGCCCGCAAACTGTTCCGCGGACAATCAAACAGGGTGTGTGACAACACCGACTTATAAATCAGCCGATACCGGCGCCTTCGTGGCGAGTGATATCAAATCCGGAAAAACTATTGCGGGTGTCGCGGGGGCTCTCGTGAATTGTACCACGGACGGCGGCACTGGATGCGTCACCACCGCAACTTACAAAGCGGCGAATATGACGAATGTTACAGCCGCCAATATTCGCTCTGGTGTAACGATTGCGGGACAGGCGGGCGACTATCCATCCGCCACGAACCCTTTGGCCGGAAACACGGTTGCGACAGATCTTCCTAGTCTCGGTGCCAGTGTTGCCGCTGGCTCATATGAATGGTTTAAATCAGACGGAACATTGGTGTCGGGAAGCATCGCGGATGCGGGAACCATCACGCCGAATGCAAGCAACCAAAACTTCACCGCATCTGTTTATCGCCAATTCACGGTTAACGGCGACGCGGATCTTGTTGCTGGGAATATCAAAAACGCCATCAGCATCTTTGGTGTCACGGGTAACGTTGTTGCTGAAACACATACCGATTGCAGTGGCAATGCTCAGACAGGTTGCGTCACGACCGGGACCTATCAGTCGGCGGATCTTACAAATCTGACTGCCGGCAATGTGAAAAATGGGGTGACGATCGCCGGTGTCGCAGGTGGTTATCCTTCAGCGACTTATCTTCTTTCAGGTCAAGATGGGACGACGGATTTACCCGTTTTTGCATCAACAACAGGCGGAACGTCCTATGAATGGTTCCAGGCTGACGGAACACGTTTGACGTCAGCCGTTCAAGCCAATCAAACGGTCACACCGTCAGCCGGGGGAACAACTTTAAATAGCGGTCTTTATCGTTCCGTAACGGTAAACGGCGACGCGGACTTGGTGGCTGGAAAGATCAAGAGCGGCGTTGATATTTTTGGTGTCGTTGGTGGCTATCCCTCCGTAACATATCCACTAACGGGCGCGGACGCGACGGCGGATCTCGACGCCGCGACATTCGACGCGAAGATGAAGTCCGCAACCTGTTCCAATGGTTTAAGCAGGACGGCACACGTTATACAAACTCAGGTGACGCCGATATCACTGCTGCGAATATTAAGTCAGGAGTTTCCATTTTCGCTACGACTGGTACGGCTCTCACAGGAAGCGCGTGTGTCAGCGATGGAGCGGTGGGCTGCATAACAACGAGTCAGTACAAGTCAGCTGATACGAATGCTTATACCGAATGGGATATTCGCAAAGGAAAAACGGTTGGTGGAAAAGTGGGTGAAATCGCTTTCTATAAAAACATGGCAAACACAACCACGTTTAACCGCACAAGCGGCACAGGAGCACTGGCTGGGGTCGATATCTACGACACGATACGCGATTACAATGACGGAGGCGCCTTCCCGACTCAAAACCCCACGGGATGGTTTCAGGCCAATGGCGGTAACTGGATCATGGATCCTACCTTGGACGTCGGTGGCGGCGTTGCTGGGGACGGCATATGCTCGGGAACAGAGGTTTGTATCTATATTGACCGCATCACGGGTATGAAGTGGGCCAAAACCGTATCTGGGTCTTATACATGGGAGCAGGCGATTACGTACTGCGAGAACCTAACTCTCGGTGGCTACACGACCTGGCGTTTACCCACGGAGAAAGATTTCCATCAGGCATATGTGGATGGTATATGGACCTTGGCTATCAAGTTAAATCTTCCCGGTGTCTACATTTGGGCGGCGACCACCGATCCAGCGACCACAACCAGGGCTGTAAAAATAAGCATTGAAGAAGGCGAGAGCGACTAGGATCATTTTTGCACGAAAAGAAAACATGTTTATCTCTGGAATAGCGATCTCTGCCGCCGCCTCATAACTAAAGAGAGCGACCCAATCGGTCGCTCTCTTTTTGTTTCTTCTTCGGCGACTACTTGCGCACCGCGAACCAGATGTCAAACACCATGCGCCACTCTTCAACGCCATCAACCATCATTTTGATGACCGAACGCTCGCGTGTTTCGTTACCATGGCGGTCGATTTCGTAGCCGTTCTTGTAAACAAGATCGACGGTAGTGATTTTATGGCTCGTTAATGTGAAGAGTTCACCCGCGTCTGTCACACCGTTACGGTTGAAGTCTTTCCAGAGGCGTAGTTCGCTGTATACAACGTCCTTGGCGTCAATAACCCCGTCTTTGTTCAGATCGTACTTCGCTAGCGCTTCGAAGCCATTGGCGGCTTTTTTGCCGTCTGGGCCAACCGTGTTGTTACCAAACAACTCATGAACGGATTCGATTTTACCATTCCCGTCGCGGTCAAGAACGATGAATGCATTGGATGCCTTGAGTGGCCATGAAATCGCGTCCAACTTACCATCACCGTCGATATCAAATTTCACACCTGCTTCGGGCGCGCTGAGATTAATACGATCAGCGTCGAGAGCAATAATCAATGGAGAAGCTGTTTTCCCCGGAGGGCAATTGCACTTGCCACCTGTTGGAATCGTAGGAATAGGCTGTCCGCATGGTTTTGCGGGAGGACAAGGCGTTACGATAACACCGCCCGTTGGTGGGCAAGGTGTTGTTGAAGGACAAGGAGTCTTGCCGCCAGTCGTTGGCGGGCAAGGTGTTGACGGAGGACATGGTGTCTTACCACCGGTGGTTGGACAATTGGGGCAGTTGCCCTTACCGTCGCCGCCTTTACCGCCGTCTGTTGGAAAGTTACCACCTGGAATGACGATCACGGGAGGATTGCCACCACCGTTGCTTCCGCCCGGAGTCGTGCCACCGCCGTTATTTCCGCCACCGTTGCTACCAGAGCCATCGGTCGCGCCATCAGGGAATTTACCGGGAATGGTTCCGCTGTCTGTTCCACCATCCGGAGCATCAGGCTTGCTACCATTGGAGCCGTCGCCACCATCAGGTTTTGATCCTGAATCAGGCTTCGCTGAGGAATCATCAGTACCTTTTGTTTTTTCGCCTTCAGTTTCTTGGCCAAAAACTTTGCCTAATAGAACTTCATCCTTCGACATCTGGGCAGTGCCCCAACGATGTTGAAGTTTTTGCGTTTTCGGAAGACATCCGGTCCCTACCAACGCCACCAATGACAGCACAACAACCATACTTCGCATAACAGCACCTCACAAAAAGCCACGGACCTGCCGCCCATGGTGCAAAGGGGTGGCCATGTGTATCTTATTGTTCTTGTTGGTGTATTTTTTATCTTCGCGTGTCAAAATGGGTGACATTGTGTGGTTTCCGCACAAAGTGTCCGCTCTTTTTACAAGGCGGCGACTATGTTCGGAGGGGAACATTTGTTAAGTTATGTTCCCACATAAGGAGATGTGTCTTCATGGTTCAAGGTGTTTGGGGTGGAAAAGAAACGCAGTATTTTTATCAACTGACGCCCGAGCGGGTGCTTGATGCGGTTGAAAAGGCGCTTGATCAACGTTCCACCGGGCGAACCTTGCAGCTCAACAGCATGGAAAACCGTGTTTTTGAGATTGAGATGGAAGAGGAAGTCCCAGGTCCCAAACACAAACGTTTCCGCATCGCAAAGTTTTACCGCCCCGGACGTTGGACAAAAGAGCAGATTCAAGAAGAACATCAATTTTTATTGGATTTGGAACAAGAAGAAATTCCCGTGGCGGCTCCCATGCGGCTGAGTAACGGTGAGACATTGATGGCGTTGCCGGAAGCGGGGGTTTTTCTCGCGGTTTTCCCGAAAAAACCAGGACGAAACCCTTACGAATTGGATCAAGAGCAACTAAGCATCACCGGCCGCCTGCTGGGGCGTTTGCATAATATTGGCGGCGTGCGCAAAGCGCCTCATCGTCTTTCTCTCACTCCTGAAACCTATGGACGCCAGAATCTGGCGGAATTGCAACGCCTCAATATTGTACCGCCGCAATTCGCGACCACATACGCGGATTTGGTCAATCGACTGTGTGATGCATGTGAACCCATGTTTGCGCGCGTTCCGTTGCAGAGAATTCATGGCGATTGCCACCGCGGCAACCTGCTCTGGGGTGATGAGGGGCCGTTTTGGGTCGACTTTGACGACTGTGTGAATGGTCCATGCGTTCAAGATTTGTGGTTGTTGCTTCCTGGGCGTGGGGATGAGGCGCAGGAGCAGCTTGATGTGATGCTGCGCGCCTATGAAAGCATGCGCGCCTTCGATCACGCGTCTCTGCGTCTGATTGAACCGTTACGCGCCTTGCGGTATGTGCATTTCAGCACGTGGATCGCGAAGCGCTGGCAGGATCCCGCGTTCCCACGAACATTCCCGCAGTTCGGTACAGAAAAATACTGGCAAGAGCAGATCTATGACCTGCAGGAACAGCTCGGCCTGATTCAAAATACACGTTTCTAATTAGGGTCCCGTCGCGGATGGTTGCGCCGACGGAGTGCCCTCGGACGCCGGTGCCGGTATGAGCGGATCCGTCGTGGGCGCTGGCGTGAACGAATCTTCGGGTATCACCGTGCTTGAAGCGGGAACATAGGCGACCGTTAGTTCGAGGTTGAGTTTGCGGTGGTAGCAGTCTGTTAAAGAAGAATCTTGCAGCGCTTCCCAATCCGCGCCATCGCCGGCGGTGATAAGCGCGAAGGATGTGCTGGTCATAGATTCTTGTTTCTTTAAGATAGCCTTCAGGCTTGCTGGATTGAGATTCACGGAAACAGACTCATATTCGTTCGCTTTGGGAAGATCACAGTGCTCGTCGCCCGCCTCAATGCAATAAGGCTCATCAGCGCCTTTCAACGCCGCGCCACGTACTTTTTCCCAATTCCAGATGAGACCGGTTCCCGCTTCGCTGTCTAAGCGACTCTCAACAGCGAGTTTTTCTGAACTGAAAAGGACATATTTGTCCCAGAGTAGCACCAGCGCATCCGCATACATTGTTTTTGTTGACGTGGATGAGATCTTGGCGTTGCAGAGTTTGCTGTGGGGAGGAAGGCCCACCGTGATTTTCTGTTCATGGCGCGCCTGCCAGAAGCCAGCCGCTGGCGCACGGTTGGAGCCATCGTTAAAAGAACAATTCGCGGAGTACGCGGCGAATTCGATGGGGAGTTTGGCTTCTTCGACAGCGCCAGAACAAGGATCGAGCGGTGTTGAAGGAGTCGCCGCTTGGTTCTCTTCTGTGAGTTTGGAAAACGATGAGGGAAGGACATTACATCCATAAGCGCTCATCGCCAAAATCACCACGAAAAATATTCGCATACAAACCTCTTACTCTCTGCGAATGTATAAGAGATCACTACTTTGTAGCCACAATCCTATCGCGCTGCCGTCATCGAATAGATGGCCGCTAAGGTCTTCAAGGCCACCGGCCAATTCAACGATAAGTTCCGATGGCGCCCACACGCCGGCTTTTTCCACCTGTGCGTATGCGAGTGCCTTTGTGCCTTTGCGTACCGCGAAGGTTAATAATTTGTCGCCGCTGGCGTTCACGCTGATGCGGGGGCGTAAAAGTGGTTCCGCGTCGAGGGAAACGGCAATGGGAGACGCAAGCCAAGTCTTATTTGCGCTTTGCCAGACGGCGTTCATGATCGTAACGCCACTCCCACCTTTGGTCATCCAGGTGATATTGGTGGCGCCGCTATTGTGAATGCCAATGCTGTTGCGATCAAAAATCGGTCCTGAATAAACGGTTTTAATCTCCGTCCACGAGGACGATTGCCAGCTAAAGGAACGCACGTTGAGTTTCGCGGCGGAATCCGTGGATTGCCACACCACATGAGCGTAGTCACCGGCGGCGGCGATAACGGGAATGCTGCTCTTCCACTTCATGGTGTTGGCTTCATCAATCATCTTCACCGCGGCCCAGCCGGTTTTGGTGCTGGTGCGCGCCATGATTCCTTCAATCCCGGCTTCGCGATGTTCCCAGACGATAAGAACGTTGGTTCCTTGCGTTGTGATCTTTGGCATCGTGCTATTGCCGGAAATAACTTCATAAGGAGTTGACCACGTGGTGCCATCATAACGGCGGTAGATCAAACGATAAGGGACATCGGGATCGTCACCGGGTGCCGTTTCCTGCCAAACAACATGGGCTTGATCCGATGAGTCGATCGCCATTGAAACGTTTTGGATGGTCGCGGTGCTGGTTTCATCGCTGACTTTTCCAACAGATGCGGCTGACGCGCCCGCATCCAGCTGTGCCGTTAAAACGGATTTGCCATCAGGAACCCAGGCGAGTGCTAGGGCGTTGCTTTGTTTGATTTGCACGGAAATGGGCGCCGTCGCGCTGTTGACGCGTGCCACGCGAACAATGGGTCCCCAACCGCTTGCATCCATGCGGCGTACTATAATATCGAAGCCGTCACTGCCTTGTTGCGTCCAAACAAATACGGGGTAGCCCGAGTTATCGCGCATTAACAAAGGTTGCTTGACCGTGCCGCTTTCCTGCTCCAATGGTGTCGGTGTTTTCCACTTCGGTTGATTTTCTGGTGGTGATGTTTGAATGGAACCAGGCATGCACGATGCAAGTTGTCCATTCAAATGCAAGGCCTGCCAATAGGAACGAGGGTTCGCGGCGTAGTCCACGAAGACCGCGACTTTTCCCGCCGCTTTTGTCACGCAGTCACAAACTCTGGGTAGCTCGGCTTTGGAAACATTTTTTTGGTAGTCGGGAAACTGCTGCATGCAAATTTCATGGGCTTGTTCGTATTGAAGCTGTGTCCAATTAGGCAACGAACTATCAAACTTGGGCTGTGATTCGCCTTTTTTTCCCCCAACAGTGACACCGCCCGTGCCGCCACTACAGGCGACGAGCCATGCCAACGTCATGGACGTAAGGATGTTGGTAAGAATTTCGCGCAAAATATGAGCCTCCTATGGTTCTCTTCGGTCCACGGGAAGGAGGTCTTTAGGTGAGAGTGCCTAGGATGATTTTTCGCAGCGTTTTCGGGGAGAAGGGAGGGCGGAACAATGAAAAAAAGAACGCGCCTGACGGCGCGCTCTATTCGAAAAGACAAGGGTTAAGTATTAATTAGTAAGACCGCGTAGCCAAACCCTGGCCTTGGCCAAAGGTCTCATGTCGGCGCCTACCGCTTCAGCGATGAGGATCTTCTCACCCATGAAGTAGTACTGACTGTCGGTCGCAACGGAATTTCCTGCAGTGAACACAATCGCAAAGTGATTGGGTTCTTCACCCGGACGTCCCCAATAAAGATTCACGTACCGTGTGCCGGCTGGCAGGTTTTCCAACTTAACGGAGATAGAGCCGTTGAGTTTTTGGTACGAGTTCAGACCCGCAAAATGCATGTCCGGAATCTTCGCGGCCGGGTCGTTTTCACCCTCAACCGTTTCGCTGGTGTTCACGGTGGTGCTTTGACCTTTTCCATAGCTGCCTTGGACTTCTTTTACCAAGGCGGCGGCGTTAATAACACCACCCGAGGACACCATCGATTGATCAAGCGCGTTCGGCTTCGTTACAGTTTTAGCCAATAGAGACGCGACAAGGTCATGACTTAAACGCTGTGGTAATGAATCCACAACCGCGGAAAGAGCCATTGCATAGGTGCCAGCGGCAACGGGTGTTGCCATCGATGTACCGCTCAGAGCCTTATACGTCTCTGGGATGTACGTTGCCATGAGGCCTTGGCCCGGGGCGGCGATGTCGATTTTCTCACCGCGGTTAGAGAATGACGCAATCTGGTCATTCTGATCCGTCGCGGCGACGGCGATCACGTTTTCGTAGCTAGCTGGGAAGGCGTATTCATAACCTTGGGCGGTTTTTGTACCGTTCACGAGGTTCTCGTTACCGGCGGCCGCGAAAACAACGACACCTTGTTTTGCGATGGTATCATAAAGCGTTTTGCGAAAGGCCTGCCCCTTCGTGTCCGCCATAGCATGTGAACCCAATGACAGGTTCACAATGTCAGCGCCGTGCTCAACGGCCCAGCGAATACCGCGATCGATTTCCATACTGGCGCCGCGACCTTTTTCGTCCATCACGCGAATAGGCATGATTTTGACGTTGGCGCAGGCTGCAACTCCCGCGATACCAAGCTTGTTGTTAGACGTGGCCGCCACGAGACCAGCAACGTGCGTGCCGTGTCCGTTTCTGTCGTCCCACGCGTCGTCCGCGGTTCCGTCAGCACCTTTGCCAACAAAGTTGGCGCCGATGATTTTACCGCCGGCATCGCGATAGAACGATTGTTGTAAGTCAGGGTGGGCGCGATCCACGCCGGAGTCGACAACGGCAACAACGACAGGCTTTTTGTTTTGCTGCGGAATCGCTTTACAAGCGTCATCACGCTTAATGCTGTCGAGATAGTACTGTTGCGTGATCATCGGATCGTTTTCATCTTGGTAAACAAAAGCTTCGGCTTCCGCTTCGGCTTCGACGTTTTGCACCGCGGCTGATGAAGCCAGGGTATCCAAGATTTGCACCGTCACGTTTTTATCCGCCGGACACTGGTCGAACTTCACGTGAAAGGTGTTGTACAACTCAGTGGGAAGAACGCCAGAGGTGTTCTCCCACTGGACTCGTTTAGGTGCGCTGACTTTACATCCTAAATCCGACGCCACTTTTTGCGATGTGTTTTCGAGCTCAGTGAGCTGTTCGCTTGTCGACTTGTCGTTCTTTTTCAACTCGACGACGAAGCTACCCGGAATCACTTTCGCTGGAATACGCCGTTGGTTTACCGTCTCCTTGTTCAAGTTTGGTAAAGCGCCGCAACCAACAAGTAACAATGGTGCCAATGCCATCATCGTTGTGGTGTTTGCTCCAAACTCAGGTTTTACATCGATCTTCTTCAAGTCAGGACGTTTCATTCGCTTCAACAGAGAACGCATCAACTTCAAGTTCATAGAAACCCCGAAATGCAGTTTACGAAAAAGAGATCCGAGAGGGGGTGATAAGGGCGCGCGCATATGTTGGCCGCCAGGTCCCCAGGCATGACTTCAGTGCTTTATGAACGCAAGACGTTCATTGGAAAGGATATTCAGTTGTAAGAGGGGGGCTTTTACAGGACGAGCTTCATAGACATTTTCTCCACTTCAGCTGTTAACAAATTCCACGAGGACAGGCGGAGTTTGGCTTTCCACCGAGGGAGGATTTTATAAAAATCGATAATAGAATTCAATTAAAATCTATAAAGTTCTATATAAAACAGAAGTTTATTCTATAAAATGGGGACGGAGCCCGGCTCCGCCCCCATTTTCTGGGCTCCGTCCCCAATCGGCAATCGGGTTTACGGAGTGGCTTCGAGAATGTTGTGTACTTTAAACTTCTCTTCGAAAATCGCCGCATGCGCGCCTTCAGGGAAAAGTTCTTTTGCGGTCTTAACCGTCACCTCAGCCATCTGACGCATTTTCATGCCGCGGCCAAGACCGAAGTGTGACTGAAGAATGATTTGGTCGATGTCTTCACGGCTGATGCCTACTTCCATTGCGGCGAGCAATGTTTGGAAGAGTGGGGTTGACCACAGTTCATCACTTGCAAAACCGCCAGGGATGCTTGTGTGCGCGCCGTATGTGCGTTTCGGATCGTATTTCGCGGCCGTGGCGTTAAGGATGCGACCCTTCCAGCACTTGTTGTGACCGTCAAACGTGAACACCCAGTTAGGATTGAAGCTCATGCCGTTAGGTGTGCTGACGCTGTAAGAACCGGCCCAGTAGTCACCAAAACCTTCGCCCATGGCGCCTGAGTCGCCGCCGCCCCAGCTGTTGTTGATACTCCACTGGATGGCATGGCCGTACTCATGAAGAATAACGTCCGCATCTTCGTTGTCATCCACGCAGCCGTGACCGAAAGCCAAATGATTATCCGAAGGACTGAAATAAGAGTTGTCGTCGCCATTCACGCCGTCGGTGTCAACGGGCAATGAGGCGAACTGAATGCCCGTGTCGCCGGTGAAGCCGAGAGACTGCATGTAGCGCTGGCTTTGATCGATGTGGAAATAAGTCATCGCGTCGTTGAATGCATTGCTGCCGCGCTTGTTATTCCAGTTTCCATCCGCAGTGGTGCTTGGAGCTGTGCGTGGACTGTCAAAGTCCGCGACGTTGACCCATGGACCGCTCAGAAGGAACTTACCATTCTTCACTTCAAGATCGCGAAGAGAGCGAGACACGTAAGCGTCTTCGAAGGCACTTGCTGGGGAATTATCTTCGAGAGCGCCGTTGTTAAGCGACGTGCGAGGATCTGGATCGAAAACCATCGCGGTTCCATCCTGACGCTGCACATCGATGCTTTGGCCAAAAGTGCTTTTTCCGGAAATCGCCGCGAATTCCGCTTGGCGATCACGGAGGGGAGCGCTGAGGTCAGCGGTTTGGCGTACTTTTTCGCGACGATAGATGAGTGTGTCTTGCTTAAGAAGGATGGAGCCGTCGGTGGCGTTCACAAGGTACTGCCAATGGCCGTAGGGCGCTTCCACGTTCAAAAGGATTTCGTAAACAAGAAACGCCTTCTCGTTTTCAACATGGTAAACCAGGCGTTGGCTTGGCGTTCCTTGCAACGCGCCGCGTACTTGAAGATCTTGCCACGCGATGTCGTAAGCTTGGTCGCTTGAGATGATGTTGTCGATGCTGATGTCAGGCAACGCTTGCTTCACGATGTTATCAAACACCATGCGGACGTTCTTACCCGACTTGTCGAGCGAAACGATGATTTCGCCGTTCTGCACGTCGAAACCACGATGTGTTTGTTGGAAGTGGTAGTGGCTGCCGAGAAGGCTGTGACGAACGCTTTCAAGGCGAATGTTGCTGAGGTCTTCTTTCAAACCATACTCTGCGGCATGGGCCATGAGGTAAGCCGCCGCGAGGCTTTCACCTTCCGCGTTAATCTTTAGATTAAGGCTGGGATGAAACTGAATGGTAGGGGTTTGACCTCGATGAGAAAAGTCGCGGTTCGTGGAGCTCGCATAAGACGCGCTTGAGAGACCGCCAATGAGTGAAAAAATCATCCATGACTTCAGCATGTTTTTCCTCCTGCCTGAAGAATGCTTCTTAAAAGCGTACCATGCTGCATATCTCATTGCTAGATGGGGACGGAGCCCTCCGTCCCCACATTGTTTCATCTATTTTCAAATTTCTTTTTCTGTCGTTGCCCCTTGTGAATTTGTTTCCACTTCTTCTTCTCTTCCAATTGCAATTTAAGGTCGTTTTTTCTCGCGGCATACGCCTGCTCGCGCCGCAGCTTTTGCCACGATTGATAACGTTCTTCCCCGAGCGTTCCCGTTGCGATCGCCTCTTTCACCGCGCAGCCGGGTTCCGTTTCATGCCGACAGTCGCTGTAGCGGCATTGGTGCAGCAGATCTTCCACATCGGCGAAGGTTTTGGTGAGTGCACTTTCATCCGCGACAGGAGCCAATTCTCGCATTCCAGGTGTGTCGATGAGGAGAGCGCCGTTGGGCAGCATGAAAAGTTCGCGACTTGTGGTGGCGTGGCGACCGTGGTCGTCGGTGGTGCGAATCTCTCGCGTCACCTGAATGTCCCGCTCCGCGAGCGCGTTGAGTAGCGTTGATTTTCCCACACCAGACATCCCAACCAATGTCGCCGTTTTTCCCGGTTGTAGAAACGCGCGCAGTTGATCAAGACCCAGTTGTGTTTTGGCACTCACAACCACATAAGACGCCGCGCTTAATGTTGTTTGCAGGGACTGCAACAGAGCATCGGGATCTTCGCAGAGATCCGCCTTGGTGAACACCGCCACTGGTTGCGCGCCGCTATTCCACACCATCATGAAGTAACGCTCAAGACGACGCGCATTTAGATCCCGATTCAACGACGTGGCGATGAAAACAGTATCCACATTCGTGGCGATCACCTGTTCCGTGCCGTCTTCCTGAATGCTGTGCCGGGCGATCTTTGTGCGTCGCGGCAAAATCGCCGTGATGTGTCCAACGCCATCTTGCGGACGGCGGGCAATCACGAAATCACCGACAGCGAGTCCTACTTCCGTCCGGTTAAAATAAAGCTTTCCCGCAGGGGCGGCCCAAAAGTTCACCGTGCCGTTCGTGAGAAGGCACAGATTTTTTTGCACGCAGACAATGCGTGCGGGTTCTTCATCTTGGGCCAAATTGCCAATGGCATGTGCCCAAAACACATCGAACCCCCATGACGTTAACGACATGAGTCTTCCTTTGATTATTCAGTTTTTAGGGGGAAAAAAGGAACGAGGAGAGAAGGAGAGGGATTACCCGCGCACAATCTTCCTGTTCCGCGCTGTTACATCCATAATGTCCTCCTAAATCAAAAGTGAGCGAGGGTTTCATCATAGGGGGACAAATGGGAGCCCGTCAATCACAATGGGGACGGAGGGCTCCGTCCCCATTAGTAGTCTACGCGGCCACGGTTTTTCTTGATGTCGCCACGGGATTTTTTTTGGTCAAGACGTTTTTCCTTGGCGGCGCGTGTGGGCTTGGTGGGGCGGCGCTTTTTCGGTGGAACGGCCACCGCGAGAATCATCTCACGAAGTTTTTCCTCACAGGCGGCGACATTGCGCTTCTGATCGCGATACTCATCGGCGGCAATGACCACCATGTCTTCTTTGGTGAGCTTGTTGGCGAATTTTTCGCGAAAACGCATTTTAACGTCGTCGGGGAGGCTGGTGTTCGCGGCAAAATCCCACGTTAAAACAGCCTTGGAATTGACCTTGTTCACGTTTTGACCACCCGGACCACCGGAGCGAGCGTAATCAAATTGAAATTCATGATCGGGGATGGCGAGACGGTCGTTGATCTGCATGGAATACCTCTAACAACAGCAAAGTAGCTTCTTATTATCCCTTATTGCGGGAGCGATGAGAAGGCGGCGTTGCTGTTACCGCGACAACTAAAAGTCGTCCATCTGGAGGTGGCAGTCGCCAAAGACACGAACTTGGCAGCAGAGGCGTTCATCGGGATCGGCATGCATCGCGCGTAGGAAATCCGCTTCGCGTTCCGTCGGCGGGCTGAGATTTTCCATGCCCTGCAACACGTGCACAATGCAGATACCGCAATCGGATTTACGGCAGTCAAACTCAATGGGAAAACCAGGGCGGGTTGCGAGAACCTGCAAACCGAGACCGCGACGAAGACGCACTTCCTGCGTCTCGCCACGGTGTTCTACTTTTACTTGCGCCGTTTGCGGAGCCTTAGATTCTTGGGCACTCACCGCGTTCTTGGCACTGGAGCATTCGTGCATAAAGGGCATTCATTTGTTCGAGGTCAAGTGGGAGGCCGAGATCGTAACCAGCCGATTCGCCGCCTTTCTGGGAAATTGTCATAAAACGAGGGGCTTCGTCAAACTGAGAGGTTGTAAACACCTCATCTTCGTTCTCGACGCTGTGCATTTCGATGCCAGAGGCGCCAATATGGCTCTTGAAGCGGCTGATTTGGTTGTAAGCCTTGTTTAGGCCGCCACGCATGTCTTTCCAGCACTTCACTTCGGCGACAACGATGGCTTCGTTATCCGTGTTACGGAATACGATCACATCCAGTTCGCCGATGGTGCGGGTATTGTTGCCGTAGCTGATACCGACTTTTACGTTGTACTGATTGGGGTCGTAAGTTTTCATCATTTCGAGGCGGGCAACTTGTTCGCAGATTGAGCCGAAGTTGCTGTAGTTCACGGGCGTGTTCTTGAGCTGTTCAAAGTAGCCGTCAACGGCGGCATCGTTGGCTCCAGCGAATCCCAGTTGACAGAAAAACATCGCGATGACACCGATCATGGTGCGCTTCAACATAAATCCCCCTCATTTGGTCTAATCGAATTTTGACAAGCAGGGTTTAACAGAGAAACGCCGCCTGTAATGTTAAGATTATGTTAAATTCATTTTGAAATCAGCGAGTTGACAAAAGCGGCTTCCTGAGCCTTAGCCGGTCGCGAAAATTCCGGTTTGACCTGAGGAACAAAGATGAAAAGGGATGACCCAAGGACTTACGGGTTCTTGCCTTGGCTCGCCATTAATCGGGCCACGGTTTTCAGCAAGGTATCGGGAAGCAGAGGTTTGAAGAGGCATTCGGCCGCGCCGCTGCGTCTCGCTTCCCTGGCAATGTCGTCGTCGCGCCGAGCGGTGACGAGGCAGATCTTGAGGGGGCGTGAAAGTTTAAGGCGCTTGAGATTCTCCATCACCTCAAAGCCATCCATGTCTTGTAGAAATAGATCTAGCAGAACAATCGCAATCTCTTCGTTGGTTCTGAGAAGATCGAGCGCTTCCTGGCCGGATGCGGCTTCAAAAACGGGATAACCTTGAGGCTTGAGAATTTGCTTTGCGAGAAAGCGCGCCTCGTGTGTGTCGTCGACAATCAAAACACCTGGTTTTGACATAGCGCTCCTTTCAAAATCGCAGTTTTGATTACTGAGATTCTAAGGTCGCTTTTCGCATCGCATTTATCTGAGCTAAACTCAATAATCTTTCCTTCACCGCACTAGCTTTGTCTAAAAATCACAGATTGTAGAAAAGCGGTGTAGGTAGCAGGCGCTTATAAGTTCACATTTGGACAAGTAACGTAAAAAGTCGCGGGTGTTTTTTTGCCGCGCTTTGAGGGATTCTGCCAATTGCCAGGTATTTTGTTTCTCGCTGAAAATATGGGTGTTTTTATGTCTTTCCTTTTCGTCGCGGGGGTGATACCGGCGGCTTGGCACACCTTATGGCGCCATCATGCCGGTTGATGTATATTTGCCGATCCAACAAGGAGAAAACGCATGCCCACAAAGGCTTTTTACAAAGATAAAGAATCTCTCAAGCAGTCCATTCGCGTCGCGCGCGGCGTGGAAAAAGCGGATTGCGTTTTTAAGAACGCTCAGTACCTGGACGTCTTTTCTGGCTCTTTTCGCACGGGTGATGTCGCGATTTTCGGTGACAAGATTGTCGGTATCAACGAGCCCTACGAAGGCAAGCAGGCGATCGACGCGAAGGGGGCGTACCTTGTGCCAGGCTTTATTGATGCGCATGTGCATATTGAAAGCAGCTTGATGACTCCCGCCCGCTTTCAGCAAGCGGTTCTTCCCTGCGGTACAACCGCCGTTGTTTGGGATCCCCACGAAATAGCGAACGTTCGCGGCAGCGAAGGTATTCGCTGGGCGCTGGAAGCGAGTGAGGGATTGGATTTAGATGTTTTTATCATGGTGCCAAGCTGTGTGCCGTCCACGTCTCCCGCCGCGGAGTTGGAGAGCAGCGGCGCGACGTTGAACGCCGTGCATCTAAAACCGTTCCGCGATCATCCGCGTGTTTTGGGGTTGGCGGAGATGATGAACTTCCCCGGCTTGCTCCACGGTGACGAGGATGTCATGGACAAGTTGATGGACTTTAACGGCAAGCTCCGTGACGGGCATTGTCCAGGACTCTTGGGCAAAGATCTGAATGCATACGGTGTCGCGGGCATTCATAGCTGCCATGAATCCACGGAACTCGAGGAAGCGCGCGAAAAATTGAACAAGGGCGTTCATGTTCTTGTGCGTGAAGGCTCCTGCGCGAAAGACGCGGACGCGCTTCTGCCCCTTCTCGATCCCTATTCCTCCGCGGTGCTGAGTCTTTGCAGTGACGACCGTAATCCCGCCGATATCGCGGCGCAAGGTCACATCAACTGCATTATCGATAAAGCTCTCGCCGCTGGTCACGCACCACAGGATATTTTCCGCGCGGCGAGTTTCGCGCCGGCTCGCATCTACGGTCTTGAAGATCGTGGTGCCATCGCTCCGGGCTTTAAAGCGGATGTGGTGATGGTGCGTCCGCGCAAAGGGCAGTGGCAAGCAGGCATTGATATTCTTGATGTGTGGAAGAACGGCAAGAAGGTTGATGCGAAGGAATTGGCGAAGGCGGCAGCGGCGCGGCAGAAAGCCAACGGCGGCAAAAATATGAACATGGCGCCATGCACCGTGTCACAGCTGCAAGTAAAAGCGCAAACAAGTGGTTCTCAAAAGGTGCGCGTGATCGGCGTGATTCCCCGCAAGATTCTCACCGAGCCACTCACGGCGATGCTAAAAGTTGAAAATGGCTCCGTGCAGCCGGATGCGCATCAAGACGTGTTGAAAATTGGGGTGTTTGAGCGTCATCACCATACGGGGCGTCACACCGTGGCTTTCGTTAAGGGATTCAACTTAAAACGCGGCGCTATTGCCACCAGTATCAATCATGACTCCCACAACGTCATCACCGTGGGTGCTGACGATGCGGCCATCGCACAGGCGGTGAATCGCCTTCGTGAGATCGACGGTGGTATTGTTGTCGTGGACGGGGCGGGCAAGGAAGAGATTCTTGCTCTTCCCATTGGCGGTTTGATGACGGACGCCGATCCGCAGGCGGTGACAACGGCGCTCCATAAACTGAAAGCTCTCACGCAGGCGCTTGGCTGTGAGTTGGAAGAGCCTTTTTTACAGCTATCTTTCTTGGCGCTTCCCGTGATTCCCGCGTTGAAAATCACGGATCGCGGTCTGGTGGACGTGACCGAGTTTAAAAAAGTAGAAGTCTGTCTATAAAGACGAAATTGAAATAGGATCAGCGACGCGGGTGATGGCTAACACGCCCTCGTCGCTGACTAGTTTTGAGAGCTCCGGGTCGCGCATCACTTCCGCGACGGAACGTTTCTTACCGTCCACTTCCATTTCCTCCAGGATCAAACGAATGCCGTGGCTGTAGTCGGCGTAGCTATCGATATGAAAAATGGATAGCGGTTGGATGGGCTTGCCATTGCGTGTGTGCCAGCCGTAGATGGCCACGCGATGCGGACGACGCGTCAAGATATTGCTGACCACCACATCTTTTTTATGGCCGGCGAGCAGTTTATCGCGATTTTTTGTCCCCACATTTTTCTCGATGATCTTCTGATGCATTTCGTAGAAGCTATTCGTGATCATCAACGGTCCGGGACGGAGGGGCGTTGGCTTCAGCTTCAATTCCGCCTGCTCGTAAATCACATCCACCAATTTTTTTGTGGGCAAGATAAAACCAAAACGATCGGCTATCGCCTGTGCGGTCATCGGCGTCATGGGGATGCGCACAAAATCGTTATCTGATCCCAAGGCGAGATAATCCGGAGTCACCCATACGGTGCCCGTATGGATCAAGCGGCCCCGGCGTTTCATTTGCAGCTTGATCGGTTTTAGATGCCACAGATACTGCGGCGTGTTACCGGCGATGATTTCCTTCGCGATCAGCCTTTCACGGTCGTCCGGAAGTAAATGCGACGTTTGTTGTAAGAATTGCGTTCCGGTGGGAGCTTTGTCATTTCGTGGCGGGATGGCGCGTCGCGCGCGTGAGGTCTCGATGGGATCGCCAAAATTCTTGTAAAACCCAGCGCAGCCAGCGGCAAACGCCGCTAAAATCAAGGCTGTGAGTGTGCGTGATTTCCAACACATCAAAACCATTGCTGAAAAACCCTTTCTTCCCGATTCTGCCTAAGGCTCCATGCCGCGGCATTTCAGGGTGGTTATCCCTAACCCTCCGGAATCCAGTTGGAAAATAGATAGATTTTTCCAACCGCTAAAGCAATCCACCCTTTAATGCGAAACGGAGAGAGCTAACGCGCCTCACCAGCTTTGGTGAGTGTCCTTTAGGAAAGTTTAAAGACTTTTCGAGGTGGAGAAAAGGGCTTGTGGCCCCAGCATCAAGGAAGGTGCTCAGTGCGGAACCGTCGTTACGATCAATCCATTCTTAGAGGCATGTTTGTCGCCTTGTGCGGCTTCACATGCTTTTCCGCCGTGGCGAGCGGTGATGAAGGATTTGATCAACCAGTCGACACGGAAACGCTTCCCGCAGACACCGATGAAACTCCGAGGGAAGAGCCCGCGCTTGAAGAGAAGAACGACGCTCCAGCGACCGTTCCTGCCAGTGCGAATCAAAACGATCTCAAACCATCCGCTCCAGAACTTCCCCCAGTTCAGCCCAGCGACTCGCGGCCCGTCGATGTGGATGAAAACGCGGAAGAGCCTGTTCAACCAGAAAATGAACCGGTGGAACTGAAGCCGGAACATGAGAAGGTTGACAAAAATTACGCCGCTCCTGATGAGGATGTGGATGAGTCGCGTAAAAACCAAGACAGTGACGCCACACCGATTCAGGAAGGCGCGGAAGCCGCGAAGAAAAAGAAGGCCGCGAAGAAGGAAAAAATAAAACCAACGCCAACCGCGGAAACAGAACAAGACGCGGCTCTTGGAAAGACGGAGACACCCGCGCCGGCGGTAGAAGAAGCGCCGAAAAAGCAAGCAGCCGAAAAAGTAGAGAAAGAAAAGAAGAAGGCTCCGTCCCTTTGGAAAACCGTGGATGAAAAGGCGGTGAAGCCAGTCACGGAAAAAACCGCGGCCGTGTCGGCGGATAAAATCGGAGCGCCGGCCGCTGACAAAGTTGTGCCAAAAGTAAAAACAAGCACCGATGTCAAGGAAGTGAAAGACGCACTTCTGCCAAAGATCGCGCAACAGCCGATTCTGCGTCAGGGTCGTGGCAGCATCGTGGAATTTCAGGCGAGCCGCACACAACAGAATTTATCAGCGCCAGATGTTAATGGCGCGCGTTACGAAATCTCCCTCATCAATCTTAGTCCCGCCTCCAACGCCTGGTTCGTGCTTGAACTGCGCAGTGGTAATGGGAAACCAGCGCAGTACCACTTGGAAAACGCTTTCCCGGCAAGCCAGACTTTGAAACTCGACGCGACATTCAACACCGGCATCATTCTTGTGAACCGTCGTGGCGAAACAAAGTGTGAGCTGTGGGGATCCAAAGGAACGTTGGCCGATGCGCAGCGTGGCAAGCCTTACATGCCTCTCTGCGACGGTAGACTCTATCTCCGTAATCGCATCGAAGGCTATCGCACCACCAAAGAATGGGTCGTTGAATTCCTGCGTGACAAGATGTGGGGCGGCGAACAAATCACTTCCTTTGTGAAGAAGACCGTCTTCAAGGACGAATACCTGTTGCAGTCCAATCTCGCGGGTAAAAAGGGTGCGGTGAGGGGGGGGCCTTCCGAGCCGAACACACCGCCGTTGCCGATGCTAAAGCCTGACGCGGAAGGAACAATGATCGCAGCGAAAGCTCTTGGCTTCAAACTCAAGGGCATTGACGACAAGAGTCAGGTTGCCGTGGGTAAGTGGCATGAACTCGAAGGCGTGGATCATGTTTACGTCAGCACGATTCAGACAAATTTGATCGCTGACGACATTCTCAATAGTCACAAAGATATTGTAAAGCCTCTCGATAACGTCGAAGCCACCGCGCAGGTGTATATCACCGCGTTTGATCTTTCCCAGTTTGAGGTTGGCTTTGCGTTGGGCACCGAGCATCCCCGTTTAGGATGGTCTGAGCGTGTGCGTGAATCGGATCGCGTTAAGGGATGGGCAGGGCCTGATGGCTTTGACAATGCGATGCCTCTGATTAACACGGGACTTCTCAATCCCATCGACGCGAAACGTGTCGTGGGCACTTTCACCGGCGGATTTAAACGCAGTCACTCCGCGTTTAAGTGGGGAGACCTCGCGAAGAAAAATCGCGGCAGCCACTACGGTTTTATCGAGCAGGGTGTCGTCTTTTCCTCATTGCAGCCGGACCTCGCCACCATCGTCGTCGATCGCGATGGCCGTTTAAGCATGAAGACTTGGCGTGAAGAAGACAATGCCAGCGTGTCGGACATTCGTTTCGCGCGGCAGAACGGTGTGGCCATCATTGATTACGATGCAGCGACACAGCAAAGCAAACCCGGCAAGTTTGTTTCCAACTGGATGCACGGTAACTGGTCCGGTTCCGAGGACATGAAGTTTCGCACTCTGCGCGCGGGTATGTGCTGGGTGAATCAAAAGGAAGGTCAATTCCTTCTTTATGGCTATTTTTCGAGTGTGACGCCTTCAGCGATGGCGCGTGTGTTTCAAGCCTACGGCTGTCAGTACGCGATGCATCTGGATATGAACGCGTTGGAGCATACTTATCTCGCGACCTATATTCAGAAGGAAGATAAAAATTATTATCCCCAGCATCTCATCAACGGCATGAAAGTTCTTGATGAAAGATTCGAGGGGAATGTTCCTCGTTTTATCGGCTATCCTGATAACCGGGACTTCTTCTTCATTCTTAGACGCTTTCGAGAGGGATTGGTGAAATGAAACGTTTCGCTCTTACAGTGATGTTGTTTGGCGCGATGAACGCAAACGTTCACGCGGAATCCGTAACGGCGAGTCCGAGCGCGGATCTAAAAGCACAAAATGAAAAACTCTTTCTAGACATTCAGAAAGCGCACAATCTTTCTGATGACCAGATGAAAAAGATCCGCGAGATCTTTAATCGCGGCAACGTGATGGGGCAAGGTAACCCCGCTGTCACGCAGCATCCCATGACGCCGGAGCAGTGTCTTGAAAAAGGAAAAGCGGCTGGCATCGACAAGGTTGTTCCTGAATGGGAGAAAAAGTGCGGCGCGAAATACATGGCGCCCCTTTATGATCCAAAGACACAAAAAGAAGCCGAGGCTCGGTCTTGCATTGATCAATTCGAGTTTCCAAACATCCCGTGCGCCTACCCCGTTGTTTGGGTGAAAGCCAAGGAAGCCCAAGAAATCTGCGCGGTGATGGGTAAGCGCATGTGCGACGCTCATGAGTGGGAAGGTGGGTGCGCAGGGGCGTTGGAAGCGGCCGACTATCCATTCGACCAAGTGAAAGGTGTTTCGAGCGGCGCGGAACGTTTCCGTCGCATGCGCGCGATTCACAATAACAAGTACAACGGCAAAAAAACCTGGGCTTATGGCGACACCCGCAAAAAGGGAAATTGCGCCATGAACAGCTTCAAGCACGACAAGTGTAACGGCGGCAACTGGCAGAATTGCGGGTCCAACACGTATCCAACGGGATCATTCCCTGATTGCAAGAGTTCTCTCGGCGTTTACGATCAACACGGCAACGCGGCGGAACATATGAACTTGCCAACAACCCCCGAGGAAATGGCAAGCCACCCCAGCCGTCAGCTCGGTCACACCGAGATGAAAGGGAGCTGGTTTATTTGGGATAAGTTTGAAGCTCATCCGGATCAGTGCCGTTGGCGTGCTCCATACTGGCATGGGACGAAGGTCATGGATGATCACAGCCATCACAATTATCACTTAGGTTTCCGATGCTGCAAAGACGTGGAATAGAGACACCAGCGGAGGCTTCTCCTTTTCCTTCTCGCGACCTGCCCTTGGTCGTCGATATGGATGGGACGCTTGTTAAGACGGATTGTCTTATTGAGAGCGTGATGCAGCTGCTCAAAACGAATCTCTTGAACGCGTTCTTACTTCCTTTCTGGATGCTGCGAGGGAAGGCTTACTTTAAGCATGAAGTCTTCCGTCGCACGCACCTTGATGTGGCTCATCTTCCTTACAACGAAGAACTTCTAACGTACCTGCGTGCCGAAAAAGAAAAAGGCCGCAGGATCATTTTAGCCACGGCTTCCACGCGCAAGGTCGCGCAGCCTGTCGCGGAACACTGCGGTGTGTTTAGCGAGGTGTTGGCGAGCGATCGCACCACCAATCTCGCCGGCAGCCGTAAGCGTGCGGCTTTGGTGGAGCGTTTTGGCTCTCGTGGTTTTGTATACGCGGGCAATGCGGCGGTTGACTTAAAAGTGTGGAAAGAAGCGGGGGCAGCGATTCTCGTGCGCGTGCCGCGGAGCGTTTCGCGCCGTTTACCTGAAGACGTTTTGGTGGAAAAAGCCTTTCCATGGGAACGCGGTTGGTTTCGTCCACTTCTACGCCAATTGCGCTGGCATCAGTGGGCAAAAAATATTCTTATTTTCGCGCCGTTGATTATTACCAACAATTGGCGTGACGCGGCCGTCGTCTGGGAGTCGATCCTTGCTTTCATCGCCTTCTCTCTCACGGCCTCTTGCGTTTACATCGTCAATGACTTGATTGATTTGGAGGCGGATCGCCTTCATCCCGATAATCGCCGCCGTCCCTTTGCGTCCGGTGATCTTTCTCTTTGGTTTAGTCTGCTCAGCCCGCTCCTCCTTGTGGGAGGATTCGCGGTAGCGAGCGCCGTCTCCATGGAGTTTTTAGGGGCACTGGTTGGCTATTTTGTGATGACATGCGCGTATACGTTTTACCTGAAGAGGGTGGTGATTGCCGACATCCTTGTCCTCGCGGGTCTTTATGCTTGGCGCGTGTATGCGGGTATCGTGGCCACGCACATCATGCTCTCTTCGTGGTTTCTGATTTTCGCGGGTTTCTTATTCTTGAGCTTGGCGTTGGTGAAGCGTTGTTCGGAGCTTATTTTGATGAATAAGAACCAAAAGCGCAAAAATTTGAACCGTGGCTACTCCGTGAATGATTTGAGTCAACTCAGCATGTTTGGAACGGCGTCCGGTTACCTTTCGGTGCTGGTCCTTGCTTTGCACTTTAAAAGCCCCGAGATGGAACAGTTCTATCAGCGGCCGAAAGTACTGTGGCTGATGTGTCCGTTCCTGCTATACTGGATCAGTCGTATGTGGCTCGAGGCGCAACGCGGTAACATGCATACAGATCCCTTGGTTTATACCGCAAAGGACCGCGTCAGCTATGTGCTCATCGCCTTCGTGGGCGCGATCTGGTGTGTGGCAACCGGGATTTTCTGATTCAAGGATGATATGAGTGCCTACTTATCGTGGGGCCGGTTTTTTCGCTTCAAGCAAGAGGCGCGGCGTTTAGATTGGATGCCTGCGGATGTTTCATCTCTGCTAGGCCCCGAAACCTCTGTGCTGCCTTATGGGTGTGGTCGCAGTTACGGCGATTCCTGTCTTAACGACAACGGTGTTCTTCTCGACACCAGACCCCTGAATCACATTATTTCTTTTGATGAAAAAACAGGCGTTTTGACCTGTGAATCCGGCATGACTTTCGCCGATGTTTTGGCGTTTGCGCTGCCACGAGGCTGGTTCCTGCCCGTGACCCCTGGAACGAAGTACGTCACCCTCGGCGGCGCCATCGCCAACGACGTGCATGGTAAAAATCATCACGGATCGGGAACGTTTGGACGGCATGTGCGACGCATGGGGTTGGCGCGCTCAGAGGAGGGGATTCTCGAATGCTCGCCGCTTCATCATAGCGATCTTTTCAATGCGACGATCGGTGGCGTTGGTCTCACTGGACTCATTCTTTGGGCCGAGATTCAGCTTCTGAAGGTGCCGGGCCCTTACTGCCAGGTAGAGACGGTGCCATTCGGCAATATCAAGGAATTCGCCGCCATTGCGAAGGAATCGGAACGTTACGCTTACACAGTCGCGTGGCTGGATACGACGGCACCTTTGCGTCGACTGGGACGCGGTGTTTTTCTTCGTGGTGAGCATGTCGCGCATCAAGCGCCCGATTTAAAAATGCCAACGCCCTTCCCTGTTCCGTTTGAAGCCCCCAATTGGCTTCTCAATCGCTGGAGCATTCGCGCGTTTAATGAGGCCTATTACCGTGTGCAGCGGGTGAAGCCGCGCTTAAGCATTCAGCACTACGAGCCTTATTTCTATCCTCTCGATAAGTTGGCGCAGTGGAATAAGCTGTACGGAAAACGAGGGTTTTTTCAGTATCAGTTGGTGGTTCCACATGAAGAATTGCCTTTGATCGAAACCATTTTGAAAATGTGCGTGCAGCGCGGGCAGGCGTCTTTTCTCACGGTTCTGAAAACATTCGGCTCATTGCGCTCGCCGGGCATCATGTCCTTTCCCATGCCGGGCGTCACTTTGAATTTGGATTTCCCTTTTAAAGGGGAAACGACTTTAAAGTTGATGGAGGAGATGGATGCGATGGTGGTGGCTGCCAAAGGGCGCGTTTACCCCGCGAAAGATTCGGTGATGTCACCTGAGTCCTTTCGTGCTTTCTTCCCGCAGTGGGAAGAATTCCAGAAGCACATTGATCCGAAATTTTCCTCGAGTTTTTGGCGAAGGGTGACGGCATGAGCAAAAACGTTTTGGTGATTGGCGCGACCTCCGACATTGCTCAGGAAACCGCTAAAATCTATGCGGGGCGTAAGGCGAAGTTATTTTTGGTGGGACGTGACGCACGACGCCTCGATATTGTCGCTCAGGATTTAAAAGCACGGGGAGCCAGCGATGTTGGTTTCTGCATTGCTGATCTTGATCATGTCGGGATCTATGAACGTGTTGCCGCGGATGCCACGGATTTTCTCGGCAAAGTGGATATTGTGATCATGGCGCAGGGTGTTCTCGGTGATCCAGCGAAGCTGACGCGGGACTTGGGGGCCATGGAATCGATGTTTCGCGTCAATGTGTTGAGCTTTGTGGCTCTCGCGAATATCCTCAAAGAATTTTTGAGGAAGGAGCCTGGCTCCACTCTGGCTATCATTTCTTCCGTGGCGGGTGATCGTGGGCGTCAGAGTAATCTCGTCTACGGAGCCTCCAAAGCGGCGCTAACGGCGGTGGCGTCGGGATTGCGACAAGAGCTTTACCACTCGCGCGTGAACGTCTTAACGATAAAACCAGGCTTTGTGGCCACGAAGATGACGGCGCACTTAAAGCAGGGGCTTCTTTATGCCACGCCTCAGAAAGTGGCGCGTGACATCGTTAAAGCCATCGACAAGAAAAAACAAACCATCTACACGCCATTTTTTTGGTGGGGTATCATGACGATCTTAAAATGCCTCCCGGAAAAGATTTTCCGCAAACTTAAATTCTAAACAAAAGCAAAAGGGGACGGATATTCTCCATCCCCTTTCCGCTGGTGTCCTCTAATTAACCAACGTACTTCTTAATCAAGGTTTTGATCTGAGTGAGCGCTCCTTCATCGCTCAACATTTGCCATAGGTTTCTGTCCTCTAAAACATCGTACACGGCCCTTAACTCACCATTCATGTTCATGCTCTTACTGACGAATCGCACTCCGTGGCTGTAGTCCGCATAGTCGGCGCTATGCACGGTGCTTAACGGTTGAATGGGGTTGCCGTTAAGCTTGTGCCATCCGTAGATGGCGATGGCCCAAGGTTTTGAGAGAAGCCGGTTGGATATCACGATATCCTTTTTGTGTCCGGCCAGCAGAGCCCCTTTGGGCTTTGTTTTTATTTGTTCCTCTATGCGTTTGTTGTGGTTCAAGTAGTAATCATTTGATGTCATCTTCCGCCCAGGGTCCAGAGGCAGTGGGTTAAGCCGCACCGCCTGCTGGTATATGGCATTGACCATCTTCCGTGTCGGCAGCGTGAACCCTAAAGCGTCGGCAATCTTTGTTGCCGTATACAGGTTCATCGGGATGCGCACGTGATCTTCATTTGAACCAATCGCCGCATAGTCGGGCATCACCCAGATCGTGCCTGAAAAACTACGTCCCCTAACAAATTGCCGCATCGTAACCGGTTTCAGATGTCGCATGTAGTCAGGCACGTTGCCCCGCAGAAACTCTCTTAAGATCGCTTGTTCTCTTTTCGCGGGTGGCATGTTTGCCGTGTAGCGAATAAATTGCGATCCAGTCATAGCATTCGCGGGGCGTCTCGGTATTCCTTCCACTAACTTCTGCTCTAGCTCACTCTCCTTTGCATGTGTCACCGATGTCATCAGGGAAAACAAAAGAGCCAATAAAAACCTTTTTCGCTGCATAGGTCTCCTTTGGTTTGTGGAGGAAAATGTGGAAATCTTACGGGGGGTAAAGAAGGCTGCGACCACAGCCATGACTTCCTCCACGAATGACTGCATCGTGATTTGACAGGTGTCAGTTTAATGAATTTTGTTGTCAGAGATTTTACAGTGGGTTGCGGTCGACTATTGTGCGCGGTTCATTTATGCCGCCGGCGTAAGAATTTAGGTTGGCAAACGATTGCGGAAGCTTAGGGAACCTTTGAAACCTAGGGAATCTTGGTGCAGCGGCCCGTCGCTCACGTCCATAGCATTTTGGGGATCATCTCACGTCGGTGTTGAAATATTTGCTTAAGGTCACGATTTACCACGAGTCCCGCGATACCGTGAAGCCAACGCGTCAAGGGCAGTTTGTATTGCACAAAGTCGCTGATCAGCACGCCACCGGCAAACGGAGTGAATGTATGAGTGTGATGCCAGTACTTGTAGGGACCTTTTGTTTGTATATCCACGAACTGGCGTCTTTCTTTCAAATCGGTAATTTTTGACTCCCAAGACATCGGAATGCCGTGCAGCTTTAATTGGTACTGAATGCGCGTTCCTTCATGAATGGCGTTGTGAGATTTACTCAGTACTTTGAAGCCAAGGAGGCTAGGGGTGATGGCTTCCAGATTATTTTCGTCGGTAAAGAACTGCCATACCTTGGCCTCGGGAGCTTCAACCCACTGCTGCGTGGCGACAATGCGTGAACCCTTCTCGCGTATGGGGGCGAAAAGATGATCCAGAGCGTCGCCAAGCTTTTTGAAACGAAATTGGAATCCCGTGTCCGTGGCTTTCTCTGAGGAGACTCGTTGGCTGTTGAGAAACAGCTGTGCTTGTTCTCCCAGCGCGATATTCAGCACGGCCGTCGGCACGGATTTTCCCGTATGACTGCCAGTTCTAGCACCAAGCTCCCGATGCAATGTGGTGAAACGAACCGGTTCAGGAGCCACGGCATTGATCGGACCGCGCACACGGTCATCTTTAAGCGCGTGAATGTAAAGATTCACGAGATCATCGACGTGAATCCAACTCTGCCATTGCTTCCCGCTGCCGAGAACGGCGCCAAGCTGGGCCGTGTAAACATCGTTCAAAGTGGGAAGAGCGCCGCCCTCCCAACCAAAGACCATACCCGTGCGCATGACGACAACGCGCGTCTTGGCTCTATCCAGGGCCTTCGCCGGGTTCTCCCAAGCGACACATGTCGTGGCGAGAAAGTCGTCACCCGGTGGTGTCGATTCCGTTAACAACCTTTCACCGGCGTCGCCGTAAAAGCCGATAGCGGAGCTTTGAATGAAAATGGGCAGTGGTTGAGAAAGTTGTTGAAGGGCGCGGACTAAAACTTCGGAGGAATGGACACGAGAGTCGACGATTTTTTTCTTGCGTTCTTTTGTCCAACGACCGGAAGCAATGGATGCCCCCGCGAGATGAATGAGTGCGTACGATCCTTGAAGCGCTTCTTTGGGGACGGAAAAAGTTTCGTCGTTCCAATCAAAAAGTTCACAGGGATAGGCCATCTGTTTTTCGTGGCGTTTAGAGTTACGAGTGAGAACACGAACCTGAAATCTCTCAGCAACAAGGGCTTGTCCCAGTTTTTGGCCGATGAATCCCGTTCCACCAGTGAGCACAACAATTGGCTGCATGTCCCATCTCCATCAGAGCACCCAGTAACAAGTAAAGACCACGATTGTTGGCAACAATGCACCCAAAAACAAGAGATGCGGCTTAACTTCATGGCCTTTGAAAAAACGGCCCAGAATGGCTTGTCCAGCGGGGTTGGGGGCATTCGCAATGACGGTGAGTCCACCGCCGGCAACAGCGCCCGCCACGACGGCGTATTTTGCTGTCTCGGAAAAGTTTTCGACGAACGTGCTGAGGTAAGTAATGGCGGCATTATCGTTAAAAGCGGTGAGTGCCGTGGCCGCGAGGTAGAGAGGGAAATCTGGAAGCGAGCTAAGAACAGGTGAAATCCACCACCCTTGCAATCCTCCGTGAATCACAAGACCGGCGAGAAAAAATCCCACCAGCATCGGACTTTTGAGATGAAGTTTTGACTGGTGGTTTTCCGTCATATGCATAAAGCCAATCAGGAAAAGAAAACCGCCGATAAAAAGCGCGGGATAGTGGGCGTTGAGCACAATCCAAGCCAGAAACGCAACGTGCACCCCAATAATCCAGTAGGGCATGAGGATTTCGGGCCCGGCCTTCGTCTCTTTTTCCACATGGTTTTTATGCGCGCCTTCGAGATTTTTAAGTTCTCTCTGGAAAATGAGGTAGTAGAGCGTATTGCTCAGCAGAATGGCAACAATGGCTTTCCAGCCAAAATGCGCCATCATAAATGGAGTATTCCATCCCCAGGCGCTAGCGACCATCAGCACCGGAGGCGCGGCGAAATGAGTGAGTGTTCCGCCAATGGAAATATTTACGAACAAAAGACCCAATGTCGCGTACTCAAATGGGCGCGAGGGACGCAGGCTGTAGAATTGTTTGCCGAGGAGTAGCGCGGCAATCGTCATCGCCGCGGGCTCGGTGATAAATGATCCCAGCAAGGGCGCGATCGTGAGGATGCTCCACCACCAAGCCGCGGTTGTTCCCCCGCGTATGGCCGCCACGCGTTGCAGCATGTGTTCCGTGAGATACAAGATGGGCCGGGTGGAGGCCGCCGCCATGATGATCACCACGAACATCGGTTCCGTATAATTGACAGTGCCGCTGATGTAGTGAGTCATCGTTGACCAACCAAAGGAACACGCAATAGCGCCCGCGAGGATGAGGGCCCAGATGCCGAAGATGCACTCGACCTCGCCCAGATAGTGAAGAAGGCGTGCGAGCACCGAGATCTCGCTTTTCTTAGAACCGCCATGAGCGCTGACTTTCGCGTTGTGGCTTGTTTGCACCCTATGGGACCAGCGCATAATCAGGCCAGCGCAGAATGTGTGGATCACGGCTGCGAAAAAAATAAGGGCGGCGATAAGATTAAACGGGTCCGTTTGCATCCGTCCGAGGAGCTGCTCAAGAAGGGGGAGAGTCGCATCGTTATAGCTGTTCAGAGGAAGTGGGAATGAAGTCATGGTGCTACTTTATCTTAGAAACAAACAATAAATATGAGCCGTTTAACGACGTTGGGTTTTTATCAGTATGGGGAAAAAGATCAAAAAAATAAAGGCCCACGCGCTGTTAGGAAAATAGACACCTTGGAGGCCTCGTCGACAGCCTGTGCATGAGAGAACACACCCATAAAAGAAAATAAAAGAGTTATTTTCTAGGCTTATGCTCCCGACATCCCCTCTAATATTGTGCACGCTAATTGCACAAGTGGGCCCGAGTCGTTGTTGGTTGTTCTTTCTAAGATGGTTGCAATGGGTTATCGATTTGAAGATTGGCGACAATTTATGCCAACCCAAAGGGTTCAGGTGGTGCAATTGCGCCGCCGTTCGTCTGGGTTCGGCAGCTTGTTGCTGATGTTTGCTTCCCTTGCAAGCGCACTCTTCATCATGAGCCGTGAGCCGACTTATTTCATTGAAAAATATTATTCTCTCCGTGAATGGGCGCGTGACGTTCGTTTTAGTTGGGAAAATGAAATTGATAACGAGAAGGCGCGTCGCAGCGTTGAAGGTGATTTGAAGTTCAAGGATGGCGTCACATCCTCCTCTTCAATGGAACGATCTCCCGTCCAAACAACAAAAATTTATCGCGATCCGCGTGCGTTTATTCCGTATGATAACGGTATTGAAGACCTACCGAAAAAAATTGGCGATGTGATTACGGTAAAAGCCGTCGTCTTCGATAAGAAGCAGGTCCGAGCGTGTGACCTGAAATGCAGTGTTGATTTCTACGATCATTTCGGTCGCCGGGTCCGTGGTGTTTTCTTTAAAGCGGCTCACGCACAAAAATTAATGGCCAGCTATGGGAAAGTCACCATAACTGGCCTGGTAAAGAAAACGCCGGATAGAGATTATGTGATCTTTATCCAGCGTGTGCTTTGATATTACGGCGTGAAGAATTCGCTCACGCGGCTTGGAACGTTCTGCATCGTCCCACCGAGCATATCACCCAACTGACCTAAGCTATCATCACCCCAGCAGTAGCTGCTACCGTCAAGAAGCACCGCGCAGCTGCCGTTGCCACCGATTGAAAGCGAGCGTGCTTTCGCGTAGCTCGGGCCAACGATGGTGCCCATCATGTTTTGGTTCGTGTAGTCTCCACGACCCAATTGACCCGCGTCGCCTTTACCCCAGCAGTTGATCGCGTTATCGCTTTTGAGAATACAAGAGTGATTCGCGCCAGCGCCCACATCGTTCGAAGCGCTCCCGCTGACGGCGAAGGGGGCTTGTGCTTCAGTGCCAACAAAAGAGTTACCCACTTGGTCCGCTCGGTTATCGCCCCAACAAACGGGAATCCCATCACCGCGCAGCGCACAGGCATGATTGTCGCCAACAGCAAGTTTAATCATGCGGTTGCCGCCATCGATCGCCACGGGGCTGAGCGACGGTGTGGCGTTCGCGAGTTGGTAGTATGTATTGTCACCCCAGCAGTAGCCTTGACCATCGGCGCCAATACCGCATGTGTGGTTTTTACCGGCTGCGACGGATAAGAACGTACCGGCGGGGCCAACAGGAGAAGAGCTATTGTTAGAGCTGCCGTCGCCGAGTTGACCGGAGTTATTGCGACCCCAGCATTTCACCATGCCGCTGGCGGCGAGAGCACAACTGTGGAATTCGCCCAAGGAGAGCCCGATAAATTTGTCGGGTGATGCCACCGCGAGTGGGATTGTGCTATCAGCGCCACTGTATCCGAGTTGTCCGTAGGCGTTGTCACCCCAGCAATAGATGGCACCGAGGCTGTTAAGAGCGCAGCTGTGTTGGCTACCCACCGCAATGCGTGTGAACTTAAAAGCACCGCTGACAGCCACAGGTTCTTTTTCCATGCCACTGACCGCGCCGCCATCACCGAGTTTTCCATTGGCGCGATCGCCCCAGCAATGCGGGTTTCCTTGGCCGGTAAGCGCACAGCTGTGGTTTGCGCCTGTCGCAATGGATGCGAAGCGTGTCAAAGCTTTGAGTTGCGAAAAATCGAGTTGTGTTTGCCCGACGATAGAGCCACTGAACGAGCCAGCCAACTTATTGGTGTTGAGACCCCAGCAATGAACGTCACCGTCGGCGTCGAGAGCGCAGGCTGTTGTCGCGCCAACGCTTAACTGAGTGGCAACCTTTGCGCCCATCACCAATTGGTGTGCGTATGCACTGCTCGCCGGGGATGCGCCGCCAAATAATTCCGAGTTGTTATTGCCCCAGCAATAGACATCGCTGCTGGCGGTGCGTGCGCAGAGTGTTTGATATGTTCCGCTGATTGTGTCGACGTTTTCTAACGGCAAGCCACCAAGATTCACAACATCAGCCATCATATCCGAGTTTGGGCTAACGGTGTCATTGCGTCCCAGTAGTCCAAGTCCAACGTCATTGGCACCACGGCACATGGCGCGGCCTGAAGTTGCCACAGCGCAGACAGTGCTATCGATAATGGCGGCACTTTTTGCCTTGCTCGCGCCTAAACTTACCAGTTTAGCCTCCGTTACCTGAGCTCCCGTTGAAGAAACTTGAAAGGAAGAGTTGTCACCCCAGCAATAGAGATCGTGGTTCTCATCAATCGCGCATGAGTTTTGTTTTCCAGTGATGACGGATACGAATTTTTTTGAACCGCCGCCTTCAATTTGCACGGCAACGGGGGCACTGCTGGCCGTTTGCGAATTGTCACCGAGCTGGCTGAAGTTATTGTAGCCCCAGCAGTACGCGGAACCATTGAGTGTGACGCCACATGCGAACAGGGTGCCCACGGATATATCGCGGAATTTTAGACCGCCGCTCACGGCTGTTGGGCTATTTCTTGATGTGTTGGTGCTATCACCCACCTGACCGAATGTATTGCCACCCCAACAGTAAGCGTCACTGTTTTCATCAATCGCGCAGACACTGTTTGATCCGGAAGAAATCTTTTTATAGCGCCGCGCGCCCGAAACTCTTTGCGGAACATGATTGGTGCCACCAGTACTGCCAATACCAAATGTACCGCTGCTATTGCTACCCCAACAAAAGGCGTAACCTTCTTGATCCAAGCCGCATCCGGTGGTGCTGCCTACACTCATCTGGGTAAAAATGCGGTTATCTTGATTCGGCACGCGGATTGAGCGTGGGGTGTAGAGAGCTTTGTTGCCAACGGCGTCAACCACGACGACGTAAAGATATTGCAGTAAACCCTGCGCGGTCAGAAGCGTTGATTGTGTTTTAGGAATAACGCCCGTGCCGCCGGTTGCGGTTGTTAAAAGCGTCGCGGTGGATTCGAGCGCGGCAATAGAGTCGTTGCTGTTGGCGCTCATATACACGGAATACTGCAACGCGCCCTGCGCACTCACGCCGTCAACAGCGGCATTCCACGCGTAGGACATTTGTCCTTGCGGAGGCATAAACGAAAGATCGCCGATAACGATCGATCCGTTGTTTCCGGGAACGGGGGGCGTGGCATCGATAAGCCAATCATAAGTCACGATCGCGCTGACGTTTCCTGATGCCTCGAGTCCGCGCACACAAAGACGGCTTGAACCGTCGGGAAGCGCGGGGCTTGTAGTTGGAATGGCAACAGGACCGGTCCAGCTGCTGACGTTGGCGCACGGTGTTAATTGATCACCAAAGAAATATTCGTACGAAGTGGATGAGCCGGAAGTGCTGAATGAAAGCACGTTGTTATTTGTGGAGGCGTCTGCTGGCGTGATGCCTGTAAGAGAGAGTGTGGGGGCCGATAGGTCGACGGATAATGTGGGTGATGTCGCAAAAACGACGTTACCCGCGTTATCAGCCACGCGCACGCAAATTTTTCGGTTTGCGAAATCACTCGCAAGAGACGCGTAGGTTGGAGTCGCCGCATTGGTAAAGGATCCGATGGCTAAGCTGCTACAGTTAGTGGCGGTAGTCACCCAATTCGAATACTTTGTATAGGTCACGTCACCGCTGATGGAGATGGTGAAGAGTGGGCCTGATTTCCCGGCCTTGTCGGCGATGTTCACCATGCCGTCGCCTTCATTGGCGGTGAAAGAATCAATCACCGGCGGATCTTGGTCCCACGTAAACTGAACCGTATCGCTCGCACTGTTTCCAGCCGCGTCTGTCGCCGTAAGAGTCAGTGTGTAAGTGGCGACACCACCGGTTGCACTCACAGTCGCGGCAAGTGATGTCGGGTTGGTAATGGTAACGCCCGCGCCGCTCCAGAGGTAGCTCACAGCGCCTGTTACGGCGGGGGCCATGGCTTTCGCGGCGTTGGTGAGTACGTCAACACCTGCATCCACTGCGGGCGCAATGGTGTCTTTGGTGAGTTGTTGTGTATGTTCGTAAGAAATTTTGTTGTGAACGCTCGTCACTTTCGCGCACACCCAGTAGACGCCGTCGCCGGGAAGATCCGCAAGGGTTGGCGCGGCACTTAAGCTGTAATCCAGCGAGCTGGCACACGTGTAGCTGATGGGGGATGTGAGCCAAGCGGTATACTTCACTTCAATCTGATCGGCGAATACCGCGTTTAACCATGGATCGTTGCTAGCGGCTTCACTTGCGTTGATATAACCATCGCTCACGACACCTGATGAGGCGAGAAGTAAGCTCGCGCTCGCGTACTTCGCTTGTGGCACGCTCACTTTTTCCGTCCATGCGGATGTTACGGAGCGGCCGTAGTTATCCTGACATTCGAGACGACCATAGAGGTCATGGGCTGTATCTTTCGCCACCACATGTTCGCTGGTGAGGTTCGCTGACACATAGATAGCTTGGTCGTAGGGATAAGCCTTGTCTTCATCAATGATCACCACACAGCGCTTGAGCACGACGTCCGCGTTGCTGACGGCGCCGCTGATTTTGAATTTTCGATCAGCGGTGGCTTCACCGGTAAGTTTTGACCAAACGACAATGGATAGTTGGGATTCTTCTTCCGCGCTTAAGACGGGGGTATCCACGATCTTTGTGATGGGTTTGGTCACTGGTTCTGGCAGATAGGCGGCTTGATAGTTACCAGCGCCGTGGCTGGTGAAGGATACGAGGGATTCCGCGAACTCCAATTCAGGATTTGGAATCAAACCGAGTGTGAATGTGCCGTCTTTGTTTTTCACGTGGTAGATAACAACGATGCGTGATGTATCCTCTGCGGCCGCAAGGCCCCACAATCCCGCGCCTTGCGATTCATAGGGGATCGCGATAACGATTTGACCAGCGTTATAGTTTTTGGAATCGCTGACACTGACGGCGGGACCCGCGGGTTTAACGCCTGGTGGTAAGTTTAGCTGTTGGGCGTTGACTTCTGTCGCGGTGGGCGAGCCTTTGTCCACCACCAGCTGACCGGTGGAGGTTTTGTTCGTGCCACCGCTGCCGGTAACCCCGCCGGTCGTGCCAGCCGTTGTTACCTCACCGCCTTCACCACCACCACCGCCAGAACCGCCTTTTGAGCAACTCAGCAATGCAAGGCTTATGGTGATAGATAATAGGGTTGTATGTACTCTCATGGCTTTGCCCAACCGTAGTTTGCCAAAAACGAAAAAAGTAAGAATCCGGCATATAGCTTCGCTATCGGCGATGTTGGCCCCGATCTTGAAAAATGTGGGAGGAAAAAAATCTTCCCAAAAAACAGTCTTTTTAAACCGGGGGTTATGAAACGTTCCCTTCGGGAAAATAACCGTTACCAGTTGAGATGCCTTCGCTATTTGCCTCCTTGAGGACGGATTTGGGCTGGTGATGAATACCCATCCCAGCCTTTATATTTCTCCGTTGGTTGTGATACCCTGATTTTTACGAATAACTAAAAATATGTAATTACTCAGTCGTTACGCTAGCTCTCCGGAGGCTATGTATGTCGCGAACCTCGATGCTGCGCGTCTTTCGGCGTGCTGTCCGTGTTGCTCAAAGAGAAAGCCAATCCGGGATCCTTCCCCTGATGATGGATCGACGTCACATGTTGGCGCTCAGCGTGGGAAGCTTGGCCTGGTACGGCTGTGTATCGCGCAGTCGTATGATGAGCTCTTCGTTTCAAGCTGTTTCTAATTCAGAAAATCCCGTGATTATTTTAGGTGGTGGTGTCGCTGGTCTTACCGCGGCGTATTACCTCACGAAGAACAACATTCCCTTTCAAATCTATGAAGCCAGCCGTCGTCTCGGCGGCCGCGTGCACACCAGGGAAGAATTCAACGAAGCAGGCATGTTCTGTGAGCTCGGCGCTGAGTTTGTGGATGATCGGCACGAAGAGTTTTTGCATCTCGCGCATGAACTGGGATTGACAGTTGATACACTCGACATCACCCAGACCGAAGTGCTGGAACCCATATTTTACGTCAAAGGTTCCCGATATCGCTTCAAGGATCTGGTGTTTGGCATCAAGGATTTTTTGCGAGAATTGAAGGACGATCAAAGGCTTATTTTTGGTGATAGTCCACTGACGGTTCCCACGTATCAGCACGCATTTAACAGCAAGTTTTTTGACCAAAAAGATCTAGCTTCCTATCTTGATCAGAAAAAAAATCTTCCCGATTGGATTAAAACCTACCTTCGTCTTGCCTACGAAGGTGAATACGGACTCGAGGCGCATCAACAGTCCGCGCTCAATTTTATCCTCTCGGTTGGCACGGAAATTCACGACGGAACATTCGATCTTTTTGGCGGGAATCACCGCTCTCGTCGCATACGCGGCGGTAACGGTTCATTGATAAAAGCTCTTCAAGAAAAAATGCAGTTGGATGAACGAGCGGGTTATAATTTTTTTCCGGAACATGAATTGGTCGCCATCCGCGATAACGGCACGCAGACAACACTTACCTTCAAAACATTATCACAAACAAAAGAAGTGGCGGCGCATCGTGTGATTTGCACGCTGCCCTTTGGCTGTTTGCGTCGCGTGGATGGCATGGGGAGTTTGGCTTTGTCGCCGCAGAAAAAAATCGCTCTGAATCAAATGACTTATGGTAGCCACAGTAAATTTATCTTTGGATTTAAAGACCGTTTTTGGATGAAAGGTCTTAACAAAGAACGTGGCTCCGATGGTCGCATGACCTTCGATACGGGTGTCCAGGAGTTTTGGGATACGAGTCGTGGCCAGAAGGGCGAGGCAGGTATTCTAACCAACTTAGCAAGCGGCGCTCGCGGACAAAGCCTTGATCTCAGTGAGGGTGATCAAATTCTCAAGGAGCTAACAACTCTTTTCCCCATGGCCATGGCTTCACACGATCAGAATCGTGCGATCATGAACTGGACGCGCCATCCCTATGCGCTCGGCTCAGTGGCATGTTTCCGTCCTGGAGACTATGGCCAGTTTGTGGGAGCGGTGGGTCAGCCGGAGCTCAATGGCCGCTTTCTTTTCGCGGGCGAACATTGCAGCATAAAACATCACGGTTTGATGAACGGTGCCGTTGAGACGGGAAAGGCGGCGGCATTGGCTCTGGCCACGGAGAGAGCTCGTCGCGCGATCTAATTCCGTTGTAAAAAGTGCTCATTTAACCAGCCAGCCACGCGCGCGCTATCATTGATGGTACGTTGAGTGATGCCTGGTTCTTGTCCCGCGCGCATAAAACTGTAACCAAACGCTCGCGTCGCGTAGCCATGTCTGAATTCGTTTTGCGAAGTGATATTTTTCACAGTCGTTCCCGGAGGAGCGACAAAACGATTGGGATTGCCGTCGTTAGCTGACAAAAATTCTTCGCCGTAAACACGCGCCAGACCTCGCGACGCCATGTGACAACTCACGCAATCCACGGTTGCTGGTGAGTGGGTGCGCGGGTTATCAATTCTCAGAGCGACATCCGTCGCTTCTTTTTTTGCCGCCTCATTCAGCATAAAAAATCCCCCGCGTGGAAGAGTGTCAGCGATCGCGGCGCCATGTTCCGCTCCCGTCGGAGTGGGAATGATTTCATTGCGTAAGATTTTCTCTCCCTCACGTATGTGAGCAGACAGGACTTCAAAACCGTTGCCAACGAGTGGAATAGGAGTCGCGCTCAGGCGCCCTCCATGCATCAATGTCTTTCCAAAGCGCCATTCAGTGATAAAAGCGCTTAGCATCGCCGTCGCTTCTTCGAGCTTTTCCTCGCGCGCGGTCTGACGAATTAAGTGCAAAAGTCCCTGGGCAAAAGCACCCTGAATTCCTTGTTGGCTTATGGTGGGGTGAAATTGAAGGGGCAGCCCATTGGTGCCAGACGTAGCGTTTTCTTGTTTCAGACGAAAAAGTTCACTTGCGACAAATCGACTCTCTTCCGCATTTAATCGATAAAGAAGATGCAGTGCGTGATCCGCGGCGATGATAAGGCGCGAGCGAGGAACGAGCGGCTGGGCGATGAGGCGCATGTAGGGAACGCATTCACCCTGGCCCGGCTGCGCTTGAAAACAAGGATCGAACCGCATGCCGATGATTTGCCATTGGCCACGGCGATAGAACTGAAATTGAGTGTCGTCTTGTGGCGAAGCCACGGCGAGAAGCGTGGCGAAATTTTCCGCATTGATAAATGTATCTTCATCGAGAGTAGCGAGTCCGCGCAGTTCTCCCGTGTTTTGAGGAACAGGAAAAAGAATGGAGACGTCGTTTACATCAAATGGTGCCGCGTTTGGTGTGATACTCAGGATGTTCGAAGCACCAGTTAGTGGTCCGCAGGCGAATATACAACTCGCCAATATCAGGATGGAAAACAATAGTGATGGCATCGCGAGTCCTTGAAAATGAAAATCGTTATCACTTTTAGGCATAGAATTATACGAAGCAACGGCGGCTGTCAATTCGCTTCGTGGAGGGAGTTTTGACAAAAGATCTCGGGCCGGGGGAGCAATTTTGTCGCGGGGTGATGCGGCAAAGGTTCTTTTTTACGGTTCAGGGGAGTTCCACAGGATATCGGATTTATTAGGTAACTCTCAGCCTTCGGGTGGAAACTTTACCCGACTCTTACGCATCAATATCTTTCACGGCGATTTTCTCAAGAAACATGCGATTTCGGTCGTTACGTAAAGTGGCTTGATATGTGCGTTATGAGTGCGTTTATGGGTAGATACCTTGTTCTCAGCCTCGCTCTCCTGATAGGGTGCAAGGCCGACCCAGAAAAGAAAATAATGAGAGGCAGGGGAATTTTCTCCAAGCCGGCGACGCCTATTGCTGAAGAAAAAACACCGGTCATTGTTTCCTTTAAAGGCGCCAACGAAGCGAATGACGGCGTTCTTTCGGTCGTTGAGATTCACTCAAAACTTCCCATTGCGACACTCGTCGCGAAGGAAGCTCAGGAAGTTTCCTTCTCGGCAATCCTTGATGATGGCAACGATCTCACATGCGACGACAAACAGGTCTACGATCTCACGTCTGTGCCAGCAATAAAAACCACGCCAACTGTTGATGGTGTTTACGCGGTCTGTGTGAAGGCAAAGCATGGATCAAAAGTTATTTATGGCAAATCACAGTCGATTAGACGCAGTGCCGTTGTTACACTGAGTCTCGTTAATGAAGCGTCGGATGGCACGGTCACACCTGAAGAAATATCTTCCCACCTTGATATGGTCACATCTCTTGAAATTGGCGGAGCGTCGATTTTTTACCGGCTCTATTCACATGATGTGGATTGTGCCGCGGTGGATTTTTCAACGAGTAATATTCCACGCATCTCTGAACTCATCGGAAAAAATGGCAGTTACAAGGTTTGTGCGAAAATCGTCGGTTTCGATCGTACTTATATCACCGTGGAATCTGATCCCATCACCGTTGTCGAGGATTACTGGAAATCCATAACGACTTCAGGTGACGCACCCGTCGCGCGTGAAAAGCATAGCGCGGTGTGGACGGGAACAAAAATGATTATATGGGGTGGCGTTGGCGCGACAAACGCCGCTCTAAAAACCGGTAGCATGTATGATCCCGTTACGAACAGCTGGACAAAAACGTTGGATGCGCCGACAGAGCGTCAACTTCATGAAGCCGTGTGGACCGGATCAGAGATGATCGTATGGGGTGGCTCGAACGCGGCCTCCACGTTGGAAGATACGGCACTTCACTATGATCCAGTGGCGGATGCTTGGACCGTCTCACCCAGCGCTCCTTTCGCGCGGACGCACCATACCGTGGTGTGGAGCGGATCAAGGGTGATTGTGTGGGGTGGCAATGATGCTGGTGGTGTCGCGCAAGATGATGGTGCCGCCTATGATCCGATAGCAAAAACTTGGTCAAGCATTCCCGCCGCCGCAAACTCTCCTGAGGCGCGATCCCAGCATGCCGCTGTGTGGACGGGATCGAAAATGATTATCTGGGGAGGAATCGACGCCCTCGCAAATCGAATTAACACAGGGAGCGCTTACGATCCTGCCTCCGACAATTGGGTGGCGGTTTCCACGGTGAGCGCGCCCACACCCCGCGTTGGTATGAGTGTTCTGTGGACGGGGACAAAGATGTTGATCTGGGGTGGTGATGATAGTGCGGTAACCAATACTGGCGCCTTTTACGATCCCGTCGCGGACGACTGGGTGGCCATAACAACTGAGAATGCCCCTAGCGGCCGTGCTTTCGCTGCTGCCGTTAAGGGTGGAAGCAAAGTGTATATTTGGGGCGGCGCGCTTAGCGGCAATAGCCCAACTGATACCGGTGGCATGTATGATCTCAACACCAACAAGTGGCTTCTCATCGACACATCCGATATCGATCATCCATCATCGCGAAAGAGAGCGACTGCCGTGTGGTCGGGATCGAAGTTGATCGTCTGGGGTGGTGCTTCAGGGACTGTCACAAACAGCGGCGCTGTCTTTACGCCAAGCTCCATGACGCCAGTGGACTACTGGCGCGCGGGTACGAGTGCCGGCGCTCCCGTTGGGCGCACGTCGTTCTCCGCGGTTTGGATGAACGACAAAAAGTGCGGTGTTGATTCAACGGGAACGATGCTGAACGATGGCGCCAAGTATGATGCCGTGACCAATTCTTGGACTCCCATTGCGAATACTCATGGACTCACCGCGCGGTATCGGCATTCAGGCGTGGGTGTGGGCGCAAAAATGTTGATTTGGGGTGGATGTGGAATGGGCGTGACGCGATTTAATGATGGCGCGATCTATGATCCCGTATCTGATAGTTGGCAGGCCATGACAACCACATCGGCTCCGAGCGCGCGATGTTATCATTCGACCGTTAGTACGGGAGAGAAGATGATCGTTTGGGGTGGAGACGACGGTGGTGTTGTGAATACAGGCGCCATCTATGACGCGAGAAATAATACGTGGGTGCCGACCAACGCATCATCGGCGCCGCTCGCTCGTATCACGCACAAATCCGTGTGGACGGGGAGCAAGATGATTGTTTGGGGTGGTTCACCGGATGGCAGCGCATACCTGAACTCAGGGGCGATCTTTGACCCGGCACTCGACTCTTGGACTCCCATGTCGACAACGGCGGCGCCTTCGCCGCGCGCCTCATTCTCTTTAAATTGGACTGGATCAAAAATGGCTGTGTGGGGTGGAGTGACCGGACTAAACACTTACAGCAACGATGGCGCGCTCTATGATCCAACCGCAGACGCGTGGTCGGCGATAGCTTCCTTGAACGCACCGCTAGCACGAAGTGAACACACGGCTGTTTGGACGGGAAAGAAGATGGTTGTATGGGGGGGGATCGGTGACGGCATCTTTGCGTCCGGCGCTATCTATGATCCAACCCATGACACTTGGGTGCCTGTTGATTCATCGGATCCAGATGCTCCGAACGCGCGCCGAGAGCATGCCGCCTTTTGGACCGGCGATAGTATGATCATTTGGGGCGGGAATTCCGCTAACGCTCTGTCCCCTGTACAACCAAGTATCTTCACCTCGCCTGGGCTGTGATTGACTAAGTCAGTTCAATCACCCGCCATTGATCCGCATGACCCATCTCTAATTTCGTTTTAAGAGTCTGCTCAATGGCGTCGGCGGCGGCTTTTGATCCACCTGCTTGCTGAATATCGCGGCTCATCTTCTTAGCGTTTCCACGGAAATAGCTGTTATTCAAAATCTCGTCGATGGCGGCGGCGAGAGATTCTTTCGTCATTTCCTCAGGCGGAAGGTGCAGGCCTAATTCCAATTCAGCGATGCGCATCGCCGATGCCGCTTGTTCTTCCATCTGGGGAATCACCACCATGGGAACACCCATGGCCATCGATTCCATGGTGGAGTTCATGCCGCCGTGGGAGACGAAAAGGTCGGCCTGTAGCAAGAGGGCAATCTGCTGCGCATGCGGTGTGATACGCATATTTGTGGGAATTTCACCCAACGAAGCCGGGTCAACGATGGGACCAATCGCCATCACAGCACGAACGGGACGTTCGCGTACCAACTCAATGCAGGTGCGGTAGAAGTCGGGGCGATCGTTAAAAATCGTTCCCATCGAAATCAAAATCAGAGGATCATTCCCTTCTGGAATATCGACCCCCACGGCATTTACTTCCGCGGAGCGCATGCATGGTCCCACAAACTTGTAACGTTCATCAAAAAGTTCGCTGGCTGGGTGAAAGCTTCGTGGGATGAAAATAAGATTTGTTTCTTCCGGCGCGTTAAAAGCATCTTGGTAATTAACGCCAAATTCTTGGTCTTCTTCACTCAATTTCTTAAGCGCGTGTTCGTAGTAGCTGCTGGAGTCCTGAGCATCGGGGCGTTTGGAGCTCGTATAGTCTCTTAAATTGAAGTCTTTCTTAAATGCGTACGTAGTGAAGAATTTTACGGCGGGAATGTCGAAGCGCTTGGTAAGCATGAGACCCGCGATGGAAATAAAATCATAGATGATGAGATCGGGGCGCTCTTTCTCGACAATATTTGTGAGTCCTGGAAGTGTCGCCTTCCAATCTCTTAAGAGAGCTCCAAATCGTTCGAACTGCGCGGCTGGGTCGCGCATGTCAGCGCTTTTCGCGAGGGATTTTGTGTCAGCACAGGTGTTATATGCGTGGAAACGCGCGCCGGTGGCTTTTACCTTCTGTTCAAACTCCGCCGTGCTGAGAAATAATACATCATGCCCCCGTTTCACGAGCTCTTCGGTGAAGCCGAGAGTGGGGTTTACATGTCCATGAATGCCGATATTGATCAGAAGAAATTTGGCCATAGATACCTCAGATGGGGGCGCCCTATGGCGGTTATTTACCGCTTCGGGCCGTGATACTCCAGCTCCATTTTTCTGAGGTACGGTTAACTATAAGAAGCCCGCGGGGAACGGGATATTGAAGCCAGCATCTTGCGCTTGGCTAAAAAAGCTTTTCGAATCATCTGAGTGAAGGTCCACGTAGATGGAGAACTTCGTATTGGCCTTGATGCTTCCCGCAGAGGTAACACCAACTTGTTTATCGTCGACGAACATGGGGCCGCCCGAGTCACCGCTAGCACTGGCGGAATTCAAGCCGTCGTTGTCGCCGCGAACGAGGCCTGAGAATACCAGCAATCCGCCCGAACGATTTTGCAGCGTATTGTTGCCCTTTCGCTTAATGCCAGACGTGCTCGTATTCTGCGCGTCATTCAAACCAAATCCGACGATCGTGATGGCGTCGCCTACCTTTGCAGCGCCCGGGCTGATTTGCACAACGTTGTCAGACATTTTTTTCGGGAACTTAATCAACGCAAGGTCCATACGATTGGCTTCACCAGAAGCCACATAGAGAGGATGCATCATGACTTTGACGTCATCCGCGAAAGATTTTCTGTAGACACAATGGGCCGCTGTGAGCAGCACGTCCGTGGATATAAAGCTCGCGGTACAAGATGATCCCCCAAGGCTGATACGCACAACGCCCGGATATTCATCGTCGCCGATTTGCGCGCCGCTTGTGACTTTAATGGATGACGATTCTGATTCTTTCCCGTGGCATGCATTCAAAAGCATAGCCAAGCTCAGAGAGACCAACAAAAATGCACGCATAATTTCCTCGACATACAAACAGAATATTTCGTTCCAAAAACGCTTTAAAGCAAGATTGGGCCCTCGCGGTAAGAATTCGGTAATGGTCGAAAATAGCAGATGTTTGTCACACTCAAATAAGGAGAAGGTGTGTCGAGGGAATCGACACTGCAATCTAGGGAATCACAAAGGGCATGCATGACGCGCACGTCGTCCGATATGCCGCGCGGGCGGTCGCACAGTATTTTGCTAGCACCAATAAAGTCTTCGGAGGCTGTGATTACACCGGCGATCGTTGGACGCCAAACCCAACGCGCATCGCAGTTCGTGCAATGCTGTGCCTTTGGAAAATCCCAAACCATTTTTTTCGACTAGCAAATGCTAAAGCTGGTCGAACGCAATAAAATAGTTAAAACTAGTTATATGAAACCAAATCAAAAGCACACCATCCTACTACTGATATGCCTCGGAGTTGGTAGCGGAGCCGTCCGCTGGCAGCCTCTATTGGCCGCGGAAAACGTCCCGCCTCAGGTCACGGAATACGTCGTTAAGAAAGGTGACGTGATTTCGAAGATTTTATTCGAGATGGGAATTGGAACTCCAGCGAGCTCTGAGCGGATTTACGGCAAGACGGGTTGGCTGGAGCGCTTGAATGCTCTAAATCCAAACATAAAATTGAGCCGGATTTACCCTGGTCAGAAAATATTGCTTCCACGCGCCTTATCAAACGCAAAAACGGCAAGCACAGTGGAAGAAAAGTGCGCGTCATGTGGCTCAACTCCAACACAAGATCCTGCGTCGACGCCTGTTGATTACGCGGAACATCAAGAAGACGAAAAAGAAGAGACGCGATCTAACGACGACATCGTGAATCAGGCTGATCAAGCCAGCGTCGAAGAGATTGTCGCGCTCCCACCAGAGATGCGGCAAAAAATCTCCGCCGATACGATCGCGGCGAAGTTGGATAAAGAGACGGTGGATGAGATGGATGACGAAACCGTCGAAAAAGTTCCTGCCGGCGCCGTGCATACACGCGCGAAGCAGCTAGCGATTGGTGATGGACAGTCACCCGAGATGAATAAACTCTTTAAGAATCTCAAGCGAACAGCGACCGCTTACGTTGGTGCGCGCGCGGGCTTTTCATTTGGTAGCAACGATTCTCTCGCGACGAAAATACGCACTTACGGATTGTTCGCGGAGATTCGTGAGGGAACTTTCGAAGGATTTCGCTTTCGCTACGATAACTCACCCAAGTACAAAGTGCGGTTTCGCAAAAAACAAACGGAAGCTCTGAAATATGAGCGCCTCCACTTAGGTTGGGCGTTTGAGCTTCCCGGAAGCGACGATATCGCATTCCATGTGACGCCGCGCGCCGGCTTTCATAGACTCAACGCGACATTGAATGATCCCGCTTCTCAAGGTCAATCGACCTTGACCCTGCAGACGGCGAAATCCTCCACCCTTGGTTTTGAAGCGGACGCAGAACTCGCTCGTTACTTCTATTTGTTCCGTTTTTGGGTAGGCCGCGATTTCCCGTTATCTCGTGGCGGCGTGGAGCTCTCCACCACACGCTTGGGAATTGATGCTTACATCAAAGATCAGAGTGTTTCATTTTTTGGCACGAGCTTTGTTCCTAGTTATCTTGTGTTTGCTTCTTATGAGAAAGTCGAGGCAAATGATAAAGATAATAGAACCCAATTAGACCTTCCTTTCGCCTCTTTGGGTTTCGGTTTGATGTTGCACATCGACTAGCCGATCCTCACTTCACAATCCTCCCGTATTAGAGCGAATGATTGGCAGGGCAGCGTTTTTCCTGTACATTCTATTTTTCCAAACTTACTAATCGGAAAAATAGATGGATCGTTCGACAGCGGATGCAAAGTATAGCAACGAAGATCTCGCTATTGTTGCTCCAGGTAATCGCCACTGGGGAACTTGGAATTTCGCGGCGCTTTGGATCAGCATGAGCCTCTGCATTCCCACCTATATGATGGCGAGCTCGTTGATTGAAGGTGGGATGAATTGGTGGCAAGGAATCCTCACCGTTTTTATCGGCAATCTCATCGTGCTCATCCCCATGGTGCTAAACGGTCATGCGGGCGCGCAGTATGGAATCCCGTTTCCCGTCCTGGCGCGAAGTAGCTTTGGTATGCGCGGCGCGAATATTCCCGCCATGCTACGCGCCATCGTCGCGTGCGGCTGGTTTGGTATTCAAACGTGGATTGGTGGATTGGCCTTTTATCAACTTCTGCGCGTTTGGTATCCAGGGATCGCTGAATGGTCGCAGATTTTTCCTGCGTGGGTGGGGCTTGAAACGGGCCCAGCCGTCTGTTTTTTTCTTTTTTGGGTCCTGAATATTTTTATTATCTACAAAGGGATTGAGAGCATTCGTAAGCTCCTTCTCTTCAAAGCGCTCTTTCTGCCTATCGCCGCCATTGCGCTTTTGGCGTGGGCTCTGTGGGCCGCGGATGGTTTTGGTCCGATTCTCGCGCGACCTGATAATTTCGCCACACAGGGAGACTTTTGGAATTTCTTTTTCCCAGCGCTCACCGGAATGGTTGGTTTTTGGGCGACCATCTCTCTCAATATTCCGGATTTCACCCGTTATGCTAAGTCGCAAAAAGCTCAGGTGGTGGGGCAGGCGGTCGCTCTCCCGACATCGATGGCGGCTTTTGCTTTTGTCGGTGTGGTGGTGACCAGTGCGACCGCCATTGTTTTTGGTGAGATGATTTGGGACCCAGTTATTCTCGCGGGAAAATTTACTTCACCTCTTCTTGTTACATTCGCCATGCTGGCGGTTGTGATCTCGACGCTGGCTACCAACATTGCCGCGAATATCGTCAGCCCCGCTAATGATTTTGCCAATCTCATGCCGGATAAAATTGATTTTAAACGGGGCGGTTATATCACCGCGGTGATTGGGCTTCTTATTTTTCCTTGGAAATTGGTGAGTGATCCGACGGGATACATTTTTTCTTGGTTGATTGCTTACTCGAGTCTTTTAGGGCCGATCGGCGGCATCATGATCGTCGATTATTTTATTGTGCGTAAACGGACGTTGCACGCCCATGAGCTTTATCAAAAGAGCGGCCGCTATTGGTTCACAAATGGTGTTCACACGGCCGCCGTTGTGGCCCTCATCGCCGGGATTGCTCCAAACGTTCCCGGTTTCCTTGTAACCGCAAAGATGATTCCCGCGGAAAGCATCCCGGCATGGTTGGTGCATCTGTACCACTACGCTTGGTTTGTCGGCTTTTTTGTTTCGGGAGTCGTCTACTTCTTACTTCATTCGGAGAGAAAGGGTGTGCGATGACCGATGCTGTTTACGATGCCATTGCGAAAGAATACCAAGATTCAAAACAACTCCCGTTCCGTCGGTTTGCTGAAGAACCGACGCTCCTCAAGCTACTCGGTGACATACGAGACCTGAGCGTGCTGGATCTGGCCTGCGGCGAGGGCATCTACGCACGGCGTATGAAAGCACTTGGCGCTGGAAAAATTGTCGCGGTGGATATTTCTAGCGAAATGATCGCATTGGCAAAATCGATCGAGAATGAGAAAAAGCAGGGGATCGAGTATCTCGTCTACGATGCGGCAAAGATGCCAAAGGTCGGTGAGTTTGATCTTGTTCTCGCCTCTTATCTTTTGAATTATGCCGACACTAAGGATCTTCTGTTGGCCTTTTGTCGCTGCATTCACAAAAATTTGAAGCCAGGAGGGCGCGTTGTCGGGATGAATGACAACCCGGCAAACCATACGGAAAATTATCCTCTTTTTAAGCCCTATGGTTTTACGAAGTCGTCGCCTGTTCCGCGTCATGATGGGGATGCCATCACATATACATTCCATAATACCGACGGCACATCGTTCCACTTTGATAACTTCTATCTTTCGCCAAAGCACTATGACGATGCATTTAGAGAGGCGGGATTTAGTTCATTCCAGTGGCGTGGTCCATTCGTTACGGCGGAGGGTATCGAACGCCATGGGCAAGAATACTGGCGTCTATTTGAGAAAGATCCACCGGTCATCGGCTTCGAAGCGCGCAAATAGAAACACAGAGCTCGGCGCCCTTCCGGCGAAGAACGTCGAGCTCAGTCCGTTTAGCGCGGATTAAATGTCAGGCAAAGAATGTCTTTGTCTTTGGAATAGCCTACCTTTATCTCACTTGCGGAACATTCGAAGTCTTTGTTGTATTGGCACGAAGAAACCTTGCAGGCGCCAACTCCCGCGATGGTTTTTGTATCGCGTGCGTGCTCTGAGCTGGTGAAAAAAGTGTCGCAGCCAGGACGACGTCCGTCACCAATGGTGATGGCGCGCGCGTGACAACTCTTTTCCTTGTTGTAAACACACCCGTCAACGTCACACCGAGATACTTGTGGCAGTTCCAGCGTCACTTTCATCTTTTCCTCCGTAAGCTCTTTTGTCGCAGCCAGCATGTGTCCTTGTTGTAGCGTGAGTTAGCAAGAGACGTTCCACGAGGGCAAGTCGATATGGCTAAGAGCAATCTTTTGGGGGATTAGAGATCAACTAAAATAGAAAAAATTCGTCTCCTTCTTCTGTATCAATTTCGCTCCGAAATAAACAGCGCCAGACAAACGCAAATTGGGACCATGGTCCAGCAATCTCGGAGTCGATCATGGTCTCCGGTCGTGCTTTGCATGCTGTGACGGCCTTGTTTACCCGCCTGTGGAAAACGTCAGAGCCTTTCTCTTTGGCGAAAAAGACGAGTCGTCTTTCTTGTCTGTTGTCAGAGTCGATTTCCAATGATGACTGCGTGAAAAGTTTGAGAACACGCGCATTTCGGGATAGTTCTACAAGTGCTTTGTTGATGGCTTTTTCTGGCGTCGCCTGCGCCGCAAAACCGTAGGCGGTTAGAGCTGTGTGAGGAACATGTGCCCACAGAACGACTGTCGCGGCGTTGGGCCATAACGACTCTATTTCGATGCCTGAGATTCCGTGTTCAGGCGATAAATTCAGTTTGCGGTGCGATAATCTCTCGCCCCACCATTGGATGACATTCCATCTTTCGATGGCCTCCCAATGGGCAAATGTTCGTGCCGTTCGTGCATTAAGACCGGGAAATGCCGCCATGCCTGTCGTGCTGCGATCGACATGGAAAGCAAACTTTTCGGCTTCCGCGCTGCCGCTAACATGGTGGAATGCCCACCGTTCGAGTGCTTCAGAGATGCCTCGGTAGACAGCGCCCAACTTGGTGACATGGGTGCCATTGCCATCCGCATGTCCATAGATTAAGTTTTTAGATTCCGGAGACAGGCCTGACTTTAAATAGACAAAAGCATACATAACGGGTGTGTGATCGAAGAGGTGAGATTCGCGAAACCGTATGCGATCGATGGGGCCGTTTTCAATGTTCCGATACTTCCACGATGCGAGAGACAACGGGAACATGGTTAATCCACTTTTCCAATCCAGCTGATATCCGTCGCCGGCATATCGAGATTGATCATGCTGAAATCAAACATGCCTTTTCGCGCCGCGAGACCTGAGCGGAAATGGGCTAATGGCCAAATGATGGCGTCATCCCATAAGATTTCATCCAATTTCCTGTAATCAAGTGTTTCCTTTTTAGCCTCCTGTTTTAGGCGGCCGGTAGGATCAGGAAGACAGATACCCTCGCGTGATTGAATCATAAAGCGCACGTCCAATGCCGCGTCGCTTACCAAGATGCCGGTGGCTTGTGCGCCTATGTCCACCTTAAAGCGTTCACCTCGAATGGCTTGTAACAATTCTTTCGGTGCTAGTTGGTCTATTGTTGGGTCCAAACCGATCTGGCTAGACGCCCAACTCAGTCCTTCAACGGTAGCGACGAACGGTTTGTTTTTGCTGCGAGCTTCAGCGATTTTAAGGTTGCGGCGCGGTAAGCTTTGATTTTCTTGTATGTCGGGAGTGCGTTCGATTGCGCCAACAATTTCCATTGGGAAGAATGACTGAGCCGATTGAATCCCTTTGTTGCGCAAGTAATCGTAGTATAATTCGCGCAATTTTTTTCGCGTATTTTTATTCGAACAAGGAGAGTGTGGATCAGACCAAGTGTAACACTGTACGTAAGCTATACTAAGGCTCAGGGCCGAGGTCCCCACAAACTGAAAATTTTCTGGAACGCGACTCAAAGAGTCTGAATGAGAGAGATCATCAACCTCGGATTCAGACCCCCAAACCAGTACAACGGATGGGATTGGATTGGGGTGATGAAGTTCTGCAGGAAAGTCTTTCCGCAACGATAAAGATATAGAGTCTTGTTCCCAAGAATCAATGCGATAGGCTCCTGATGTTGTTGCTCGCCGTTGATCAATCCAGGCGCCATTCTTTGGATCGTAGTCCGAAGGGTGGGTGATGCCATAAAGACCGAAGCTAATTGTTTCAAGTAACCTAGGGATTGGGCGAGTGAACTGTAGAATGACGCTATTCCCTGTGATTGAGATCCCTTCAATATCTTTCGTCAAATCCGATAGCTTTTCGACACCTATCAAGTATTCGAACATGCCACTGTGAGAGTTTCCTTTGCGTTGAAGCAAAGTAATGCGCTTCAGGCTTTTGGCGATATCACTTGGAGTGATGGGATCGCCATTAGAGTAAGTGAGACTATCGCGTAACTCAAAAGTCCATGTTTTCAGATCATCTGAGCTCAGCCATGACTTAGCAATCACTCCCAGTATGTGTCCGCGGCGGTACTGGGTCACGAGCGTTGCGAAGCTTGCTGTAAAAGCCTGATGGTGCGCGAAATGATCATAATCTATGGGATCCAACGAATAAGGGGATTGTACAATGCGAAAGGTTATTGATTGTGGCGATTCGCTACGCATACTTTCTCCCCATATATAGACTGCTAATGCCGCGCATGTTGCAAGAATTCCCAATGATTTGATCTTCGCGATGCGCTTACGAGATGCCATTGGGTCCGTCGCGCTCTGCTTTCGCCGCAGGTGCTGTTAACTCTCGATTGCTGGAAGTTGGATCCACCTTTGCTGCCATTGCATCAAAGCCAGCCATAGTCAAAAAGATGGCGATCAAAGCGCGTAGGCTTTTCATAAAAAATCCCTCAAAGTTAAATTGACGGGCTTTCCTTAACAATATATTAAGCAAACCGTCAATTTTAACGCCGGTTATGATTTTGTAGAAGCATTCTATGATTTCATAGTGTCCATAGAAAAAATTTGGGTGAGAAATGCGTCAGCAAATGAGCCAATTGTTCGGTAAACGCCGCTGGATCCCTGCCTCGATCATTCTAATCTCTGTCGTGACTTGCGCGATTTTCCTGCGCTTCTACTTGACTCAGAGCACCCATCAGTTCGTTAAAGACTTTGAACGCCAAAACCTATCAGAGCTTGCGGCCGGGGATACCGTGAGTTTGTCGCGACGTTTAGGCTCGCTCTCATCCTCTGTTCCATGGGTGTGCATCAAAGGTAGTAAATCGGCGGTTGTGTTCTATGAGCAGAAAAATGGAAGTTGTGAGACTGGTCTATTGGTTCAGCATGTTCGAATTGATCACGAGAATCGAGGCGGAATATCTCTCGATTTTTCATTCACGCTTCCACGCCCGCTTAAGCAAGCCGGACTTGTTTTCATCTCGATGCAGCTTCTTCTTTTGCTGGCTCTGGGAATTGCCGCGAGTCGTGAGGAGCGCTTCCGTCTCCAACACGTTTTGGAGAAGCAGAAGCTTGAGGGGGAGATGAATGCGTTGATTGCGCAGACCACACAAATGTTGGCTCACGATGTGCGTCGGCCGTTTCAGTCCATGGAATTGGGTTTATCCATGATTGAGTCAGAATCTGATCCGGTGGCCATCAAGGAAATGGCTTCGATCCTATCCAAGGAAGTGAAGAAAAGCTCGGCGTCAGTAAAGAGCATGCTTGAGGACTTGCTGTCTGCTGGAGGTTTGACCCAGTTGAAGCGAGAAAAAACAGATATCAGCTGTCTCATTGAGGAGCTTATGGCGGACGCTAGTCTCGGCGTATCAGACAAGATAGTTTTGCAGAAAGAATTCCGACACTCTCACGAACCTCAGATTGATCGACGAAAAATTCACCGCGTTCTCGGAAATATTCTTGGCAATGCTAAGGAGGCAATGCAAGGGTCAGGGAGAATTTGGATTAGAACAAAAGATGTTTTTGGATCCAAGTCAATTGAGTTAACTCTTGGCAATAGTGGTCCGCATATTCCCGAAGACAAGATCGAAAAGATTTTTGATGCATTCTTCACTTCTGGAAAGAAAAATGGAACGGGTCTTGGGTTAGCTATCGCGCAGAAAATTATTCGTGCTCATGGCGGAACCATCACATGCAGATCTGCGCCTGAATTTGGCGTTGAATTTAGTCTGGTGCTTCCACTTGGAGAGTAATGGCGACCTCACTCCGTAGCGGATAGGCTCGGTCGCATTGAGCTCAGCTCACTGCCACATGGTGCGAGCGGGTTCTCTTGCAAGAATCTAATCGGCGTGACCGCGCCCCGCGGTGCTTTCTAGTTGAGCTACCCTTTTAAGCGCCTCCTTAAGTTCGCTCTCGGCAACGGTTAATCGCATCATGGCGATGCCCCAGAGAAGCCAAGGGAGTCCTAGTCCCGGCGGGGGATAGTCGGGAGAGTTAGCTGTTCCGGGCTATCGGAGCCGCTAATGGCCAATGTGAGGAGCGTCGACTCAGCGCCATATATCGGCGGCATGCTCGACGTCCGAGGGGGCGGCGGCTAGTGGAGCGCGAACCGGTCTAAATGGATTTGCAATCCACTGCCTAGCCGCTTGGCTATCGCGCCGTTTTCCCTCTTTCCAAAAAAACGCGCATCAAGAGTTCAAATTGTTCAGTGCTTTTTGTAGCCCTCTTTCGCTTTCATCAATTTGAGTGAGCGACTCCATTCCTGGCAAGAGCTTAAGCATCTGCGTTGGTCGCATGATTTCAATTTTAATTCGGCCGGGCTCAATTTCAGTTAATACGATATTGCATGGGATCAGTAGAGCGGCGTCGCTCGACTTCAAATAGGCTTGATGCGCCAATTTTGGATTGCACGCCCCGAGGATGGTGCAAGGTTTGATGACTTCTCCAGTCTTCTCCTTAATTTTCTTATCGAAATCAATTTGTGTGAGAATCCCGAAGCCGGCGGGCTTGATCGCATCCGTCACGCGCGCGCGAACTTCATCCATCTGGCCAGAGACTGTTGCCGTTAAAGCTAGCTCATTCATGACTGCGCTCCTTCAAAGTTCGCATGGCCTCTTCCAATCGCTTCATCGTTCAGCATAACCACATATTCAATAGGGAATGCTTTTGCGAGCATGGCACTGACTCCGCAATACTTGGTTTGTGAAAGTTGGACGGAATCAAGAAGGATTTTGGGATCAACCGGCCCATGGGCTTTGAATGTAATGAGGGCATGGGTGAATAATGTGGGATAGACGCCCTTAGTCATTTCAATGTCGACATCGACCTCAAGCTTTTCAAGGGGCTGCTTGTGCTTCTTCAGTAGTCCCACCACATCCATCGCTGTGCATCCTCCAAGGCCTGCCGCGACTAATTCTTTTGGTGTTTGACCCAAATTCCTTCCGAGTGGTGGCTTGGCATCCATTGAAACCGTGTTGGCTTCCGCCGTGGACTCAAACTTCATATTGCCCATCCATTTCAGCGTATTCTTCATTTCATGCCTCCGTCGTGATGAATGAAAAGACTCAATGTATTCGCTGCAAATAATTTTCTTGCAGACCTGAGTTTCTTTATATATGATAAAATAACGATATGTCAATAAGACGAAATGAGTGTGGGGCGAAAATATGGCGGCTATCTCGGTTGAGAAAATTCAGAAGTCCTGCATCGAGGTGAGTCAGATCCTTAAAGCGCTCGCACACCCCCAAAGGCTCATGCTTCTGGGGAACTTACTTGAGGGGCCAAAGACTGTCGGCGAACTTGTCGAGCTTTGCGAAGCCTCTCAGTCGCAGATTTCGCATTTTCTCATGAGAATGAAGCTTGAGGGGCTGGTAACGGCGGAGCGCGACGGGCGATTCGTTCGTTATTCCGTTGCAGACAAAAGGCTCATACGTCTGATGCGGGTCATTCAAACTGAATACTGTAAACTCTGAAATCAGAAGTCGAGATGTTTCAAGCATAAACAGCCGGAGGTTTAAACCGTATGGAATCTGAACAGGTCATGACCTACTTACCACTTGTTTTAATCATCGTTTACCTGGGGTGGCGTTATTTGAAATCCCGTCAGGCAAAGAAGCAAATTCCCGGCCTCTTGTCAGGCGGTGCCGTGATCGTTGATGTTCGGTCTCCCGAGGAATTCATGGCTGGATCAAATCCAAGGAGCATCAACATTCCTGTGGGGAGTATCGAGGCGAATCTTGGCAAGTTAGACAAAAGTAAACCGGTTGTTGTGTGCTGCGCATCCGGAGCGAGAAGTGGAATTGCTGCCGGAGTTCTAAAAAGAAACGGGTTTAAAACGGTCGTGAACGCGGGCTCGTGGACCAACACGATGTAGTCTTCCCCAAACAAGGATTAGAGCGGGCATTCGTTGCAGCGGTGAGCTGGAGAATGGTGAGGGGGCTTACTTCAACTTCGCTCCTCTTTCCGAATCATTGCCGCATCGCAAACGGGACCTTGTTGGAAAGGCGATTTAATTGTTGCGGCCGCTTGCAGCCATAGAGCCAGAAGAAGAATACTCTCCACCAGAACCTGAACTGCGTTTCTTTTTCCTCGTTTGTTTTGTAGTTTTCTGGCGCTGCTTTTCCCTTTCGAGAGCTAGATCAAATTCAGCCTGCATCCTAAGCCAAGCACTGGCACTTAAATTAAAAACACTTTCAAGAGCTAAAGCAAAAGCGGGGGAGATACCGCGCTTACCATTCACTATTTCATTGATCTTTCCCGGAGTGCAATCTAGCTTTTCAGCTAGCTGAGTTTGATTTAGATCATGATCTGCCATAAAGACAGAAGCTAGAACCCGACCCGGATGCATTGGTTTTGGATTGCGAATACCCATAACGATTCTTCCCCTTTCGAAAAGCTCTTAGAACTTAATGATAATCTTCGATAGCAACGTCTAAGAATTTTCCGTTTTCGAATTTAAAAGTAATTCTCCATCCAGACGTTTTATTGATATCAATAGCAAAAGTTCCGCGCCTGTCTCCTTTTAGAGGGTGCACCCGCAGTGCGGGCGGCTCACCTTTGACTTTCAATTCATTCAAAGTATCTACAGCATGCATTATCGTTAGTAGGGCTTTCGCCCGTTCGTGGTGCTCTCTTGGCAATTTACTGGAAGTATTTCTTTCCCAGATATTCTTTGCGATATTATTGCCAAAGTTTTCTATCATTATGCCCCCAGCTACTAGCTCCCACTACATGAACTATACCACTTTTCGGTATAGCGGTATAACTTCTTGAGGTGTTGGTGTAAGTGTCTAACATCAAACGAACTTTCCTATTTTTCATGATGTAGCTTTTCATAAGACGAGTTTGTTAGAAGTCTGTCTAAGGATTAAACAATAGGAATAAAATGGATAAAGAGAGGAAACGAATCACTTGTCGCGTTTGCAGATTTTACTTACATCACTTTTCTTAACGAGCTGAATTTAAAGCGAAGTTTGGAGGCGCGAACCGGAGTCGAACCGGTCTAAATGGATTTGCAATCCACTGCCTAGCCGCTTGGCTATCGCGCCATGAGGTCTAAACGAAGAACGACATTTAAACCACAGAGCCATCGCTCAGGCAAGTCTAATCTCACCAGAAATGAAATCCAGGAACGCCAATTCACAAATAATCATCTAAGCTTATACGAATAAGCCATTGTGGTGACTCATCCCAGCGGGGTATTCTGCCTCTACGCCATTCGTTCGTATTAAGTCCAAGACACATCCAGGGAGGGAGCGTGATGCGTCATTTTATTCAAACAGGCCTGCTTTTGGCTGGTGCCTTTGTCTCAAGCCATGCCTTGGCCGCGGAAACTTTTTATGGGTATCTAGCTCCCAAGGGAACAGCCAACTTGTTCTTAAACCGCTTTAGCGCCGGCGCTGAACACATGGTCGTGTCGCGTAGAATGCCGACCATCCCACCGAAGAAACTCGTCACCATGTCCGTTCCCGACGGTAAAAAACTTTACGTCAAGGAAATGCACTCTCCCGACGGTGTTTCGATCCCCAAGCAGGAAGGTGAGATTGCTCGTCTCGGTAAGTTTGTTTTCGTGGCGCTGGACCCAGCGGCAGGCGATCACATTCATGACGCCAACACCCCGTCGACTTACATCGAAGCCGTGCGCGATGAAGAAACTTTCGCCCGCGTCTTCAAGCCTGCCGAGATTCCGACGTCCTTGGACGCAGGCACTTACGGCATGACCCTCGACGAAATCTTTCTTAAAGACAAATTGAACCAATACACCGGCGAAGTGGACGTCGTGATTGATGGCAAAACAACACGCATTAAAGAGCGCGGCTCTAAGCAAGGACGTGCGGACGCGCGTGCTTGGTTGGCACAAGAATACAAAGCTCTTGGTTTTGAAGTCAGCGAGCATAACTATGGGCGCGGCGTGAACTTTGTTGCGGAAAGGGTGGGAACTGACCCGAATCGCATTTTGATGGTCACCGCCCACCTCGACTCCATGAACAACGCCGGCGCGGATGATGATGGCGCGGGCATTATTTCGAGTCTGGCGATTGCGAAAGCTCTGCAGAACGCGGAGTTGGGAATGACACTTCGTTTCGTTGGTTTCGATGAAGAAGAACTCGGCCTCGTCGGTTCTCGTAAATACGCCTCCTATGTTGAAGATCAGGGCGAACTGGAGAAAATCGTTGGCGTCCTCAACTTGGAAATGACGGGGTATGATGGCGACAAGGACGGTGGCTTCCACGTGATCGATTGTAACGAAAACACCTCGCCTCAGCTGACGAGCGCCGTCATGGCGGCGGTAACCCGTGAAAACATCCCTCTTAAGAAGGTGAATGCCTGCACGGATCGCAGCGACCACGCGTCTTTTTGGGATAAGAACGTTCCAGCCATTGTCGTTTCCCAGAACTTCTTTGGTGGCGATTCGAATCCGTGTTATCACGCCTCATGTGACAAAGTGAGCAAGCTCAGCTTTGATTACATGGCTAACATCGCCAAAGCCATGGGCCATTCGGTAGCGGATATCGTTCAAGCGAAGTAGGGAAAGGAATTCATGCGGGCGGCAATATTTATAGACGGCGGTTACATTCTCACACAGTTCAAGCAGAACAAGGTGAATCCGGATTATACGCGCATGGCCGAATATTTTTTGGCGCCCCTGCGTCGCAATATTCCCCTGGATCTACTCCGCGTCTATTTTTACTACTGCGCTCCATGGATGTCGCAAGAGCCGACAGAAGACGAAAAGCGTCGGATGGAAACTCACGAGAAGTTCATGGAGGATATCAACGCGATTCCTCGTTGGACCATTCGCTTAGGAAAACTTGAAAAACGATTCGAGAATGGTAAGGAGTATTTCGAGCAAAAGCGCGTCGACGTCCTTCTTACCTGCGACATGGTGCGTCACGCCGCGTCGCGTGACATCCAGCACGCTGTCTTGATTGCCGGGGATAGCGACTTTATTCCCGCGATCAATGCCACAAAGGATTCGGGCACCACGGTTACTCTTTGGTGCGGTCCTCCTAACACCGTTCACAAGGATTTAGTGGCTCTCGCGGATGAAGTGCATCAGCTTGACTGGAAACGTTTTCCGCAGGTGAAGGGACAGATGCAGACGCCATCGCAGCCGCGGATGCCTATTGTCGCTCCAGAAGCGCAGCAGCCTCGCCCCACGACGCCTCGCGTGCAGCCGAGCGCGAAATCGCCCGCGGCAGATGCTCCCGCCCCCGCGCGACAGCAAGCTGTTGCTGAGCCGGCGCAACCTCGTGAGAACGGTGCTCCTAAAAGCCGAAGCCGTGGACGTCGCGGGGGAAGGCGATCGGGGACGAGAAAGACCGAAGAGTGAAGGTTGGTAAAATCTAAAAATCATCACAAAAAGCCACGAAGTTTACGCGTCGTGGCTTTTTTTCGTGCGAATTCTTACCGCAAAAATTTAGTTCTTGCCCATGAATGCCGATATTTCCTTCGAGTTTACCCAATGTTCGGAGTTTGAAATGGAAGCGCGTGCGAATCCGCGGGAGCGTCGTCAGTTTGTTCGCTATGCGTTGACGGGCGAGTTGCCGGGACGGCTCACCAATGCGGCCGGAATGAGTTTTAACGTGGTCACCGTGGACGTTTCGCGTCGCGGTATGGGGTTGCTGTTGGATCCGGCGCCTGAGGAAAACGAAAAACTGGTTTTGACCTTGGAGGGCCCTCGCGGTGGCAACATTCTTTTCGAAGTGCGCTGGAGCGCGGTGCACCATGAGTTTGATAGTCTTCCGGGGCTCAGCTCAATGCGACGCTGTGGCTTGATGGTGGTTGATCGCAAGATCGACCTTGTTACCGTGCTGGCCAAATACGACTGCGTGCAGATTGAGGAATAAGCATGACGGCCCTGGCGAAAATGATCGATACAACGGCGCAGGTGGCGATTATCGCCGACCGTGACTCCGTGGGTCGCAGTATTGCCCAGGCACTAACGCGCCTTCATTTCCGTAATACCCAGATCTTTAAGAGTTGCGACGCGTTCTGGCGTCATGACGAGAATACTCAATTCAATTGGGTGCTCCTCGCCCTCAGCGTGGATAACTTCGAGCCCATGCTGAAGTTCCTGGAGCGTCGCAATCAAGAGCCTCGTCACAATTCATTGGCGGCATCAGCCTTTGTGCATCAGCGTCAGACGCCCCTGCTTCCCCAGCTTTTCGAAAAAGGTCTATTAAGCTGCCATACACTGGACCAGCAGGTGTCCAATATCGAACACAGCATTCAGGATGTCATCCGCGTGGCGCGCGACAACGATAAACGCGAACCTTATGTGGCCGCGCACTTTTTGCGTCAATTCCTGCGTCAGCAGCGATTTTTCACGGAGCTCTTGAATCTCGAACAGACGATGGCGAGCTTTTTCTACGAGGATTCGGAAAACTACCTTCGTCTGGCGGAAGCGCAGTTTCTCGTGGGACAGAAAGAGCGTGGCAAGTTAACGCTAGCGGAGTTGCAGCATTTCGACGCGAGTCTAAGTGCTCGCATCAGCTTGCTGTACGAAGAACACTTAGGCTCCGTCTACGATGACATGAGCACATTCGCGGATCAACAAAGTTTGCGCCGTGTTGTGATCATTGATCCCGATCGTAAAAGTGCCAACACGGTGTCTCTCGCGCTCAGTAAAATCGGCGTGCGCGATGCGAAAATATTTGCGAATGGCCAAGACGCATGGGAGGCGCTGAGCGCCGGCGATGAGCCTGATCTCATCGTCTGTGAATGGCAGCTTCCAGGATTGTCAGGTCCGTATTTGCTGCAACGATTGCGTGATCACGGATTTTTTCGTGTTCCTGTTGTGGTTGTGAGTCAGCATCTCGAAAGGTCGGATCATCAGCTTCTCAAGGAACTCACGGTATCGCAGATCATGCGAAAACCGCTGCAGGAAAAACAAACGCTGATGGCGATTGCCTGGAGCGTGAGTCAGCACCGTCTCCCCACCGAGGCGAAGTCGATCGAGCGTAAGGTTATTGAAGCGCTGCGCGACGATGATGTGGCGGTGGCCAATAGTTTGCGGCATCGCTTTTTGCAAATGACGAAAGTGAGCCAGGCGAGAAAGCTTTACATCGAAGGAGCCTTCTCTTATCACGAAAAGCGTTATGAGCAAGGCGTGGCGCAGCTCACCCAATCCTTGCACACCCGCGAAGGGGACAACGTCGATGTCGTCGCCCTGCTGGGGCGCGCTCTTCTAAAAATGGGTGACCCCGTGACAGCCATGCGGATGTTTGAAAAGGCGTCGGCGTTATCGCCCCTGAATATTAAACGTCTCTGTGAGCTTGCGGATACAAAGATCATGGCGGGAAAAATGACCGATGCCGCGGACATCATCGCTCAGGCGAAGCAGTTGGACGCAAACGCGCCGCAGGTGCATGCCGCGAGTACAAAATTTGCGGTCGTCACGGGAGATATTGATTCCGTCGCGACATTGGTTGGCAATATGACGTCGTTTCAGGAAGTTATTAGTTTCATTAATAGCCTCGCCATTGTCAAATCCCGCAATGGCGATTTTAAGGAAAGCCTCGCGCTCTATAAAAACCTTCTGAAAATTCTTGCCGGTAAGGATCCTTCTCTTCAGGCGGTGGTTTTGTACAACCAATCCATCTGTCATCTGCGCGCGGGAGAACCGCGGGAGGGTGCGCTTTTACTCAAAGAGGCCGTTTCTCTCGGCGATACGTTAGTGCGCGATAAAGCCATGCGTTTGCAGGGGCATCTTGAAAGAGCGCAACAAGAAGGAAAAAACCTGCGTTTTGCCGAGCAAGAAGAAGTGCTTGTGGTGAAGGCGGCCGATCATGAAGAGAAACTTACCGCGACTCTTGAGACACAAGAGTTTTGGGCGAAAAAACAAAAAGGCCGTACAGCGGCGGGGCTTCTTGGCGTTTATCGTGTTGCGAGTGCCTTGGGACCACGAATGAAGAAGAGCGAGCGCCAGGCTTCCTGAGGATTCTCAATCGTTTGGCGCCGAGGCCGATAAGAAAAGAGCGCTGCTTGATATTTTATAGAGGACGCTTATTATGTTGAAGACTTGGCAACGTTGGATCCAGCGTGTGCGTCGCGGCTCGCGACGTCAACAGAATTTACAGCCAACCATAGGTCAGCAACATGCGATCAAGGCTTCGCGTCGCCGCACGCCGCGTCAAAAAACCGCGCAAACAGGTGTTGTGTGGGTGACTCTTTTTGATAACACGCGCCTGAATGTCGGCGACTTGAGTTATGGTGGCATGGCTTTGCTGTGCGAAGAAAGCAAATTAACCGCCTACAAAAACCAAGATAACGTGATTGAGATGACCCTCCATGTTTATCATCTCAGTATGCCCGTGGAAGTTGTTTCCATTCACGCCGGCGAAGGGCAGACAGGATGTTCATTCATTCACTCAAAGCCAGACACTTTGCTATTTTTGCGTCAGGTGTTGGAGTTTATCCGCATGGGGTCCGCGGTGTTGCCCACACCGAAGGATCACGTGAAAGAGCATTACAAAACGCCCATTTATCACATGTTCCATGGTGATCGTGGCACTGAGTTGTTGGTAAGAACGGCAGGCGTCGCTGATGTGGAGAGTTTGGAGATTCGTTTCCGTGATGGCCATACGGATAACCGCGTGCAGTTCAACAAAGGAAGTATGAGCTACCATCGCTATAAACATGGACAGGATGATGATTCGTTTCTCACGTTGCAGCAGGGTTTTTTCATTCTGCTGGGATTCGTCGAGAAATATCCTCACTCCGGCTTTGAGGTCGTGGCGCAAACATTCCGCGCCGAGATTGATAAATATCTCAAGGACCGCTCACACCGAAAGGTGAGCCTCACCGCTTCTTAAAACTATTTTTTTCGCGTGTAGTGACAGAAAGTCACGGGGGGATCCGCAGGAACCTCCCGTTTTTCTTTTAAGGAATAGCCTTCAGGGATTCCTGAATAAAACGCATCTCCGGTGAAGTCGCCTTGTACCCAGGTGAGAAAAATGTCGTCGGCGAGATCTTGGGTGAGTTTGTAGATTTCCGCGCCTCCCACCACAAAAAGAGGTTCGGAATATTCTTTCTGCTCCCGCGCCACATGCAGTGCCGCTGCAAGATCGTGGACCACGATCACGCCGGGATCGGCGGTGAAGGATGGATCGCGTGTGAGCACAATGGTCTTTCGCCCGGGAAGGGGGCGACCAATGGAGTCGTAGGTCTTGCGCCCCATCAACATGCAATGCCCCATCGTCGTCTCTTTGAAGAACCGCATGTCCTCGCGACTGCGCCAAGGAATTTTTCCGCCGTGGCCGATCACTCCATTCTCGCCACAGGCGACAATGTGAGCGACCTTCATACCGAGACCTCAGCCTTGATATGCGGATGCGGATCGTATCCTTCCAAACGAAAATCTTCGAACTTGAACGAGAAGAGTTCTTTTTTCTCGGGATTGATGTGCATGACTGGAAGAGGTTTCGGCGCGCGCGCCAACTGAATCTGCGCCTGTTCCACGTGGTTTAAGTAAATGTGGGCGTCGCCCAACGTATGGATGAAGTCGCCTGGTTGATAATCTAAAGCCTGCGCCATCATCAGGGTGAGAAGTGCATAGCTGGCGATGTTAAACGGCACACCAAGGAAAATATCCGCGCTGCGCTGATAAAGCTGACAAGATAGTTTTCCGTCCGCCACATAAAATTGGAAGAAGGCGTGGCAGGGCGGCAACGCCATTTTGTCGAGCTCACCGGGGTTAAAGGCCACCACGAGATGCCGGCGTGAATCCGGATCTTTCTTCAAACTTTGTAGAACGGTGTTGATTTGGTCGATGGTCTTTCCATCCGGCGTCTGCCAGCTTCGCCATTGCGCGCCGTAAACACGCCCCAATTCGCCTGTTTCATCCGCCCATTCATTCCAAATGCGCACACCATTTTCCTGTAAATAGTGCACGTTGGTATCGCCGGAGAGAAACCACAGAAGCTCGTGAACCACAGATTTTAGATGGATCTTTTTTGTTGTGACGAGAGGGAAACCGGCCTGGAGATCAAAGCGCATTTGGTGGCCAAACACGCTCAGTGTCCCTGTGCCGGTGCGGTCGTTCTTACGGGCGCCCTGTTCTAACACGTGACGCATGAGGTTGAGGTACTGCTGCATAACTGCCCATTTCTTATGAGTTTGATGGGACAGTTATAACCGAAGAAGTCCTTTTAAGCTCTAGGGAAAGCGCCTTTTCGAGCCTCTAGGGCTCTAGATTGCGCATGTAGAAATCGCAGAGCGCGGCGGAGCGGGAGGCCGCGTCAATCTCCGGTCCTGGCTGGTGCTCGGCAATATAACGTCCCACAGTCAGCCAGAGACTCCAGCAGAGTTCCGCGAGAAGGTCGAGCGGAAGATCGCGTCTGACGGCGCCAATCACCTGGCCGGTGACAAGAAAATCCTTAAGCCATTCGTCAATTCGGCCCAATAGAGTCTCGGCTGGCGTGTTCTTGCCGCGGAGACTCTCGCCCGTTACGTTTTGCACGAAGCGACCTAGTTTAGGCTGGCGGTGGAAAAAAGCAAAGAGCTCCGTGAGAAGACGGTGTGCTTCCTGCCAGAAAAGTTCAGGGGTCTCAAAGACCGGTAACGCCTTGGTGAGCGGTTGGAGTTTTTCAAAACTGCGATTAACCAAAGCGAGAAACAAATCTTCCTTGGATTCAAAGTAATAATACATTGAACCTTTGCTGAGCCCCGAATTTTTGATGATTCGGTTAAACGATGCGGTCCCGTAGCTGTTGCCGGTGAACTCTTCCAGGGCTGCAGAGACGATATTTTGTAACTTTTGGGTGTCGAGGTTGTGAATCCGCTGAGTTGGCATGCTCCGCTCTCCTTGGAAAGTACTTTTTCTATCTTAGCATGCTCTCATCGATGTGGGCGTACCGAGCAGTGGTGGATACACATCCGACCGTATGGATTCTTTTTTGCATAGGTGTGGCCGAAAAAGGAGGAGTTCATGAAACCCGTCCAAGGGCCAAAACGCAGCGATGACTCTCAATTGTTTGAGGAAGTTTGCGCACGTTTATTGGACGCGGATGAACTTTCTCCCTGCGATATTAGTGTACGTGTGCGGGACAGGGTGGTGCATTTGAGTGGTTGGGTGCGAACGCCGGAAGCAAAGCGACTCGCCTTGGAAATCACCGTCATGATCCCGGGAGTGATGGCCATACTGGACCAAATTCAAGTCCGCATGTTGACAAACTCTTTCGATAGGTCTCATAATGCAGGTAATTAAGCATGACATCGCAAAAAAACGGGTTGGTGGCACCAACAAGCGTTTAGGTCGTATGAAAGGGCTAAAAACCTCTCGTCGACCGACAATGTTGCGCTCAGTAACGGAGGCCTCTTTGAAAGCGGAAGCCAATTGTCCACGATGCGATAGCGAACAGAAGCTGCGTCATCGCGAGTTCAGTGCTCAAGCAATTTCAGCCTTGCTCGTGTGGGGAGAGATTGCTGAGAGAGTGGTGGGTGTTCCCATCTGCGAAGGATGTTACGACGAACTGCGGGAAGTGTTGATTGAGAGAAATGAAGAAATCAACAATCCTAAGCCCGATCGTCAGCCCGTGGTTGCGAAACAAGTTGTTAACGCAAAAACGGCGCCCGTCGCAAAACAGGCTCCCGTGAAGGAAACAAAAGAAAAAGAGGCCGTGGCCGCGAAAGGATCCGCCAGCACCAAGGCGGCCAAGGAAGTAAAAGAGAAAGAAGCCAAGGGCAAAAAAGCGCCGCCACCTGCGAAGGGGAAGGCGGTTGCCTCGGCGAAGTCAAAGAATACGAAAACTGTCGCCGCGCCTAAGAAGAAAGTTAAAAAGGCCAGCTAAGCTGGCCCTTTTTTTATTTGCGTGCTTCGTTGTAGAGTTTCTTGTTCGCGCGAATCGCCACTGTTCCCGCCAGATCTTGCAAGAATTCCACCTGAGAAATGTCCTTCAAAATGCGACCATCTTTTAGCTCGATGGTTAACACCGGCACCTTTTTATCCGACCACATATACCGACCTAAACTGCCGGGAAATGTTCCGAGGGATACCCAAGGGAGTGATTGAAAGGTTGGAAACGCCACCTGCGGGCCGTCAAAATCCAGCACACCGTAAGGTGTGTGGAGCGAGATGATGAAGTCTGGCTTGAAATCCTCGATATGTTTCATCGCGCACTGAGTTTCAGGTTCACTGCCAGGAGTGGGACCTGGAAAGCGTCGCTTGTCTTTTTTAGCTTTGCTTTCCCAATAAGGTGTCGCCGACTGCTCCCAGTCTTTTGACGGGAAGTTGCGGTTAAGATCGATACCGTTGGCGTTGGTGCGTTTGTTGTCGGCCCAGCCATCTGGATTTAAGACCGGAACAATGCGCCACGAGCTGCGGGACTGAATGTTCGCAAGACGTGTCATCCATTGACGGGAAATGCTGCCACTATCGTGCTCATCACCGTGAATGAGAGAGAAAACGAGAACTTTCTGGGCGGTGGAAGCCTGTGCGGTGGCATCAATGTGGTAAATGGGTGTTTTACGAACGCTGTAGCAGCCGTCGATCACTTTTGCTTTGTTGCAGGCATCTGCTATTTCCGCCTCAGAAAACTTCCCAGGAAGCTTGCGCATCTGCTCGATGCACACGCTGGAGGGCGTCTCCTCCGCTGCGACAACAAAAGATGGGAAAAAGGCAGCGATAGCAATCAAAAGCTTCTTCAAGCACAGTCCTTTCACGACGAAATATCTAATTTTAGCGCCATTCTACACAGTTTCCCCTTCTTGTCGACAAGCTTTCATCCGCCGCGGGTATTGCGAAAGCCTCTCAAAACTGACGCCGAATTCGGAAAAACAGAAATAAAATTAATTAGTTATGATTTCGATCCAAGCTTGCGGACACGGAACAATGATGTTACTGAGGCCGCGATCAGCACTTTTATCTCGTAAAAAAATTCAGGACAATCTCATGACGGCACCCCATTGGGCGAGGCGGCTGGTGTTCGGCCACGTGAGTCCCATTCTGCGACGGGTTGTGCGCGGTGAAGTCGTTGACCTCAGCGCCTACCCAGAAGCTTCCATCAGGGACGAACCGCAAGAAGGCTCGTTGCTACGGCATTTTTTTCGGGCACAACACATTCACTTGTTATGGATCTTCTTCTTCATCGTCACCATTGTCGCGGTGCGTATCAACATTCCATTTGCCATTCGCTCGATGGTGAAGACATTTGAACATGCGAGCGGTCGGCAGGAGTTGATCTGGGTGTCGCTCAAACTGGGTCTGTTGCAAGTGGGAGCCGCGTGGTTGTCGCAGCACTATCTTCATCGACTGATGATCGCGCAACAGACTTTGCTGCAAGGGCTGATGCGAGCGCTTCTTGAACGCATTCGCGGCATCGCCCCCTCCGAGAGAGCAAAAGTAACATCCGGATTTCTTGCCAACGCGGTGAGCCACGACGCGGAATGCGTTTCCATCGGAATTCGTGTGATCGCGGAGCTTCTTTTTTCCTTCGCCATGATGGTGGCGGGGCTGGTTGCCTTGTTTCATCTTCTCGGTCCCGTGTTTTGGCCGGCCGCCGCGGTGTATGGCGGTTCTCTTTTTCTTCTAAAAGTGGGTGGCGCGATGCTCGCGCGACAATGGGGGCGTGTGCTGCGGGCGCATGACGACCGCATGACCTTCTTGGGAAAGGTGTGGCAGAGCATTTGTTCCATCAAGGCGGAGGCGCGGGAAAACTCTGTTTTGGCGGATAGTGATGTGTGCGCGGAAACAGACAAAAAATTGCAGAAACGATACCTCGGGATTAAGTGTGCCGTTCAAGTGTTGCAGGGCGGAGCGACACTCGCGGCGCCGGTGTTGACGTTTTTGATTCTCGCCTTGCAGGGCGTTCAGTTGGAGAAAGCGGCCTTGTTTTCTTCACTCGCCGTCTTTGCGTTGTTAGATGGACCGTTGACGTCTTTCGCGAACAATTTAAGTGAGTTTTTCACCGCGCAGGCATCCACGCGACGACTTCATGCCTTATGGCGTCTTAAACAAGCGGCCAAGAAAAAATTTGTCGCCACGCCCAGCGATATTCATGTTGAAGACTTAGAAGTGGTGATGGCTGGGAAAAGCATCCTTAAAAATATCCGCGTACAAATTTCGCACGGGGAGGCCGTGGCGGTGGTGGGGGCTCCTGGTGCGGGGAAATCCACCTTGTTAAATACCTTGGCGGGCCTCTGCGAAGATCATGGTGCTGTATCCTACCCCAAGTTGGGCGATAGCGAGAAACCATTTTCCGTTCACATGGCTCATGAACCGCTCACGATTTGCGGTTCCATCCGCGACAACATTCTATTTGGAAACTCCTGTGACCTAACGCCCACGTTCTTACAGCAATGCTGTCTTACGGGTGAGCTTCTTTTGTTGGATGGAAAAAAGGTTCACGAGGAAGGGCACGGCATTAGTGGAGGCCAGCGTCAGCGACTCGCGTTGGCCCGTGTCGCCGCCAACAACGCATCGCTCCTTCTTCTGGATGATCCCACAACGGCGCTCGATCCCGTGAGTGAGCGGCGTGTTTTTAGTCAGCTGATTTTTGGTGCTTGGGCTCATAAAACCCGGATCGTTGCATTGAGTAAACTTCAGTACCTCGCGCGCTTTGATCGCATCATGGTCTTAGAAGACGGAGAGGTCATTTACGCGGGTGACTACGCCGGATACAGCGAGCGATTCGGTGCGGCGGAGAACGATGCATCCAGTCTCGTGGAGGAGGGCGACAAAAACACGGACGCGACGCCTTCACCCACCCATGCGCCCGCATCCGCGGTGATGGACGATGCGAGCGCCCATCTTCTGAAAGAATTTATTCATCACGCGGCGGGCGGCAAAAAAACGTGGAAGCAAGGTCTGGTTTTAGGTCTGAGTTTTATCCTCGCCATGGTCGTGCCGCAGCTTCAGTCGTTGTGGATCGCGTTCGCGGATCAGTGGCGATGGGTAAGACGACTCGATGCCATGGTGCCACAGCTGAACGGGCATTTTCTTGGTTACGCGATGGTTGGCTTCGCGGCGCTCATCCTGGTGATTTACAATCAGTGGCGCTGGAATAAAAGTGGCTTCACCGCGGCTCGGTCTCTTCATCGCGCGACGCTTAAATCGTTATTGCATGCACCGGCAACCACAACACGAGCCATTCACTCTGGTGACTGGAACCTGCGTTTTCTCAAAGACTACATCGCTGTTGAACAGTACTGGGCCTTGTGTCTGATGCTTACGCTCTCCTATGCGACGCAATCCCTCATTCAATTGGTGACGGTTATCTTTTTAACGCCGTTATCGCTTGCGGGAATAATTCCTGGCTTGGGTGGGTATTATATTCTGCAGAAAAAATACCGTGCCGGTTTACAGCAGTCGCGTGAATGGTTGGGGCGTTCACGAAGCGATCTTCTGCTAGCGACAAAAGAATATTTTTCCGCGGCGCCGAGTCTGCAGACCGCCGCGCAAGAAAAATTTTTCGCGACACGTTTCTATCAAGCGCTGCATACTTATCAGACTTCCTATTTTGGCACGGGTCTCATGCATCGTTGGTTTTGTCTGCGCGTGCCTATCTGTGGTGCGGGAATGTTCGTGCTCACTGCCGCGACTTTGGAGCAGTCAGGAAGCCTCGTGGGATTTCTCGCTCTCTCCATCATTGCTCTCAGCGATCGATTGGAGCAGGTGGTACGGGCCGCCGGTGATCTGACGACCCACGCCGCCTCATGGCGACGACTCTCGGAATGGACACATCTGCCCGAGGAAATAAGCGGCGCCAACCGCGAGTTGGAAAACGCGGATATCAGTTTTGATCATGTTGAGGCGTGTTATCCCGGACAGAATCGGCCGATCCTGCAAGATTTTTCCATGTCCGTGAAGGCGGGAGAGCATGTGGGGGTGATGGGAGCGAGTGGCTGCGGAAAAAGCACTCTATTGCAGTTGGTGCTTCGTTTTCTAACAGAACAACAGGGAACGGTGCGTGTGGGGGGCGTCGATGCGAGCCATTGGGATGTGCATGCTTTACGACAAAACGTGGCTTTTGTGCCGCAAGATGCCACCGTCTGGGGAGCCTCGCTTCATGATCTTTTGGATCCATCCCACATGTATGGTGAGCAGGAGATTTGGACGCGACTCAAAGAACTTTCCCTGCATGGATTTCTCGAAAAATGGGGAAGTCTTGAGACGCCATTGGAGCGCTCCCTCAGCCGTGGCGAAAAACAGATGGTGGCGTGTTTGCGCAGCATTCTCAGCGGCAAACGCATCATCCTCTTGGATGAAGCCACCGCCAACATGGATTCGAGCATGGAACACGAAGTCATGCGTGCTTTGGGTTATCTCCGTCGGCACGTCACCGTGATTATGGTCGCTCACAAAGCCAGTGCGCTGCGTTACTGTGATCGTGTGGTTTATCTCGACAAAAAAGGTGTTCGCGAAGAACACCCTTCTCATCAAGAGGCTCAGCTCACAACGGCTCTGATGTGATACTCCCGTGTCTCTCCAGGTTGGAGATACGGAGTTGTTCCTCGTTCGGTTGCGGTAATAAGATTGTAGGGAATGGTTGTGCTAGGTTCCAGAAGCACAACCTGATACCCGTTGAACCCGCCAAAACTCTCTAAAAGCCAAACATACGGAAAATAGAATCGATCGTAGAAAAAGTGAAGTGACGCTGTACCACTGCCGCGGCGCACGCCACACCATCCGTCGTGGAAGTCGCTGGCGTAGACAAATTCCCGTTGTCGGGAAGTTTCGGGTAAAACTTTGTTGATGGCGACAATATGCCCTTCGCGATCCTGTCCGTAAGGCCAGTGGGACTTGGTGCATGCGCCAATCATCGTGCTAAAGGATAGATCCACGGGCTCAATGGTGCAATCGGGAAGACGAATCACATCTCCCTCACGCACGGTGACCGCGGGATGAAAACGAAACATGTAAGGCCATGTCTCTTGGCTGTTGTTGTGAAAAGAATAGGTTATATGCAGTGTTTCTTCGTCAACTAGGTGAAGCCTCTTACGCACGGTGACGGGAATGCTGCGACAATGACAGCGCATGGTCGCGAATTGTTGATCATGTTCGATGACTTCCCAGCTTTGACTCCATAAGTCTCCGTGATCCACGAGCTCTCGCCCATGCCACGTCTGCTTAATGTCGTTGGGGAAAATGTCCTGCCAGCCGCCGCGCCAATTTGCATCAAATGAGGCTCCATAATGGGGCGGCTGAGGGGGCTTCTCATCCAAACGCCAAACCCATTCTTCCTGATAGTGTTTATCGACAAAGGAGTGGATGCGCGCACCATTTTCTGGGTCGCAGACCACTTTGAGTCGATCATTTTCCAAGTGCAGCACGCGTCGCTCCTGATTTAAAGGGTTCAACGATGGAAAAAACATGTGTTAATGCGTCCAGGCATAAAGTTGTTCCTCGCGATGAGTCGATTCGATGACGTTCCACACAGCCTCGTAAAGATTTCTGCAAATGCGATCGGGAATGCGTTCAGGTCCAAGTCGCCACTCCTGTTCGTGTCCATTTTGGATGAGGATGGCTCGCGTGTTGGCGCGATGCGCCGCCTCCACATCATCGAGGAGATCGCCGATCACCCAAGACGCCGTCATGTCGATGCCTTCCTCGTGAGCAATCTCATTCAGCATCCCTGGTGCTGGTTTGCGGCACAGGCATGTGGAAATTTCAGGATGATGGGGACAGTAGTGGAACCCACTCAGATAGATGCCCATTTGCGCTAGAGACTTTTCAATAAAAATGCGGTGACGAAAAAAATCAGCCTCGTTCATCTTTCCAAGAGCAAATCCCGGTTGATTGGTGACGATGTAAATCTCAAAACCGAGAACTTGCAGATAGCGCAGTCCAGGGAAAGCCTCTTCGGCGAAGACGATGCGGTCCGTTTGCGTATTGAACGGCTCACTACGAATGAGCGGGCCATCCTTCTCAAGAAATAGCGCTTTTCGTTTAATGCTGCGCATGGCTCACCTATGGCCAAGATGTTTCGTTTACTGGGAGAACAATCACTTCAGGAATGACGCTCCCCAAGGGGAGTTTCAGAATGAATCGCACGGTGTCGGCAACGTTACGGGGATCTTGCAGGTTCTGCGGATCCATTTCGGGATAACGTTCGAGCAAAAAAGGCGTCCTCATACCTCCCGCCACAACAGCCGTGACCCGCACCCGGTACTGCCGCAGCTCGCTGAACATGGCATGGGACAGTCCTAACAAGCCCCATTTACTCGCATGATATGCGGCCGCATTGGGCCAAGCTCTCTTCGCCGCCGTCGAAGCGATATTCACCACGTAGGAGTCTTCGAGTTGTATAAAGTAGGGGAGAAGTAGTTTTGTGAGGAGAAAGGGAGCTGTTAGATTCGTGTCAATGATGGCGCGCCATTGCTCGGCGGTCATTTCCTGAATGCTAATGGTGGCGTCAATGGCAGCGTTATTAATAAGAACGTCGAAGCGCCCCATTTCTTCGAAAGCCGCCGCGAGAAATCGTCCTACCGCTTGTTCATCACGGATATCAATGCAACCGGTATAAATAGGAGTGGAGTAGGTGGAGCGTTCCGCCACAAGCTCACGCAGAGGGGCTTCTTGACGATCAATCACCACTAGACGCATTCCTTCTTCTTGCAACGATTTGCAGATCTCTTTTCCCAACCCTCGCGCGCCGCCGGTAACCACTGCTACTTTGTGTCGCAAGATCACTGAAAGTCCTCCGCATCCAATTAACCAGCCTGGCGCAGCGGTATGGGGGAAGCCGAGACCGAGCTATAGGCGCGGACGATTTGGCTGCAAACCCTGTTCCAGTCATAGAGGCGACGAACGCGTCGCAGGGCGCATTGGCCCATCCGCGCGCGTTCATCCGCATCGGCAAAAATCTTTTCCAGCGCGTGGCCTAAAGCCTCGGGTTGGCGAGGCGGTACATGCCAACCCGATTCTCCGTGAGAAACGGTGGATAGGAGTCCTCCCACGGCGCTGGCTATCACGGGAACGCCGCAGGCCATGGCCTCAAGAGGCGCTAAACCAAAAGGTTCATACCAAGGCGTCGTGACGAAAACGTCCGCGGCGGAGTAATAAAATTTTAATTCAGCACGCTCAACGTCTTCGCTGAAGCGCACGGCATCGTTAACACCCTCATCACAAGTAACGCTTCGCAGATAGGCAAGCTCCTCACACTGCGACGTTTGAGGATCATGGCTTCTACCCGCCATAATGACTAAAATGGATTGTTTTTGTGACCATCGTCGGTAGCAGGCAAAGCCACGGATGGCGTTGTCAAATCCTTTACGCCGCGTGAGGTGGCCAACGCTCAGAATGATGGGCGTGTTTTCTGGTAAATGCAGCAGGCGCCGTGTCGCTGTTTTTTCAAGG
>CAYOJQ010000017.1:26998-73417 GCA_964404325.1 uncultured Oligoflexales bacterium | reverse complement strand
GTAACTCGTCATTCTGTAACTCGTCATTCTGTAACTCGTCATTCTGTAACTCGTCATTCTGAGCGAAGCGAAGAATCCCCCCGCAAAATTGACTAGGTTTTATCCCCTTCTTCCATTATTTTGTTACAAAATACAAAAAGTCGTGGGGAGGAAGCACTGTGAGAGCATCACGATGTCTCGTGGCATTGTTTGCGGTTGGAATTCTAAGCCAGAGCGCCATGGCGGAAGATCTTTTTACGCCGATGGCCGACGATCTTGAACAGAATCGCGACGTCAGTGCCGCCCAACAACTGCGCATTCGCGGTAACGTCGGTTGGGGCCGTTTTGAATTGCCACGCTCCACTTACAAAGTAACCGGTGGCGACCGCAAGGACTCCGGTCAACACATTCTCCTCCAAGGCCTTTACAACGATGTGAGCGGCATCCGCTTTGGCGGTAAGCTCATCATGGATACCGATCGTTTCGCCTGGCCCGGTATCACCAATAAGCTGGAACGCACGCAGCTCTCCGCTTTGGCGGCAAAGTCCTTTGCTCCCAACTGGGGCCTTGGTCTTGAATTAGCGTCGGTGCAAGCCAAGTTCACCAGTGGCAACGTTTCGGCGAGCGAATCTTATTTGAAAATGATTCCAAGCGCGGTGTTGGTGGCTTGGGACACGGAATTTTTGCTTTCGTACCATCCCACCATCGCCATCAATCATAAAGGCATCCAAGAAAAGGGTTACCTCAAGGTGCGCGGTTCGCGGCAGTTCGTGCAGGGAACCACACTTATTGGCGAGATCACCCACAACCGCTACAGCGCATTAAGTCCTGGTCTTAAAGACACGCTGGATTTTATGGGCGGTGCGCGCCACCAGCTTTACGCGGACATCATGGCCACGGGCTTTCTCATCTGGGAACCTTCTTACTACGACAACTCCGGCGCTCTCGCCGCGGGCAATCCTGCGGGTGGCATCGGCTTTGACGCGGAAGTCGAATGGTTGATGCAGGCGCAACAGATTCTCGGTGGAAAACTCCGCTGGCGCATGGCAAGCCAAAGTGATGGTGGCATCAGTGTGAAGCGCAACACCTACGATGTGGCCTTCAGCTACTCAAAACGCATTTAAATCCCAGCGGCGCCTCCTGGCGCCGTTTTTTTTATCGAGGATCACGGTGACATTTTTCGCCTCTTTGCGACTATTTTCCGTTTCTTTGATTTCTGTTCTTCTCATTCAATGTGGAGGCTCGGGAAGTGGGACCTCGGACGAATCCGTGCGACAAATTAAATCCACCATCCAAACGGTGATCGTCCCATCGCAACAGGATCTCGTCGTCGCCGCGGATGACCTTACCGCCGCGACAAAAATATTTTGCACATCTCCCAATGCGGGCGATCTTTCTTCCGTGCGTGAAGCGTGGAAAAAAACACGCCTGGCCTGGAATGCGACGGAAGCATTTTTTACGTACGGCCCCGCTCACGACCTTACCGCAACGGCGGCACTAGATACGTGGCCCGTCGTGCCCGCGGATATTCAATCCGTTCTTGGAGGCACGGAGCCCATCACCGCGTTGTACTTGGCGCAGCAAAAGGCAACCGCGCGCGGAATCCCTGTTGTCGAGTATCTTTTGTTTCCAGCGGGAAAATCGGACGCGGATACCGTTGCGGCTTTTACCAGCCAAAAACGCCGCTGCGATTATGTGCGTGCCGCGAGCGAGGACATCGCCGAGGTGGCACTAAGCATCGCCGCCAAATGGCAAGGGAAAGATGGCTTTGGTGCGGAATTGGCAAAAGCCGGCGCTGGCAGCGTGCAATTCCCCACCGCACAAGCGGGCATCGATACGGTTTTTATCGGTATGGTGCGCGCCGTTGAACGCATGGAAAGAAAAAAGATCGCCAAACCACTCGGTCGAGAAGATAAAAACGTGGCGCAGCCGGATGCCGTCGAAGCGCCTTTCGCTACAACGTCGATGGAGCATTTACGACGCGGGCTCGACAGCATCACCAGCATCTATTTCTGCGAGCGCGGCGCGGTGCGTGACGGTAGCATCGGTGATCTCGTGGCGCTGCAAAGCCCAAGCATCGACGCCGATATCCGCGCGCAGTTTACCCGCATCAAGGAAGCCGCCGATGCCATCACTTCACCTTTAGCGACGGCGGTGAGCCAACAAAAGCCCGAGGTGGAAACCCTTGCCGCCGAGGTCGCCACATTAAGCTCCCTGTTAAAATTGGATGCGGCCGGCGTCATGGGGATCTCGGTACCACCGACCTTTCATGAGGAAGGTCCCGCCCTATTATCCTTGGGGCGATAGGACGTTAGGTTCAGCCCAAAAGGCAAATAACCCATCGTTAACTTTATAATTTTTTAGGCCTCGAAAAGCGTACGGCTGTGATATGCTCTGAAACCTGGAGGAATGAGCATCCCATGCCCGACGATAGTTACGTCATTCTATTCGAAATTAGCGTTATCTTTGTTCTGATCTTAATCAACGGCTGGCTTTCCATGTCAGAGATGGCCGTTGTGTCATCGCGAAAGGCCCGATTGCAGGCTCTTCAAGAAGAAGGTTCTCGCGGCGCCGCCATCGCTTTAAAACTTTTACAACACCCATCTGATTTTCTCGCATCCATCCAGATAGGCATCACTCTGGTCGGTATCTTCGCGGGTGCTTACGGTGGTGCGACACTTTCGGAACACGTGGCTCGTTGGTTCGAGAATTCTTTTCCCAATGGGAAGGAGTATGCGGAGGCGGTGGGTCTCTTAACGGTGGTTTTCCCCACCACTTATTTTTCGGTGGTTGTGGGCGAGCTGGTGCCCAAGCGTTTTGCTCTGAGCAACCCTGAAGCGCTCGCCACCCGCGTGGCTGGGCCGATCCTCGTTGTAACAAAACTCCTGAATCCGATTGTGCGGCTCTTGACGGGCTCGACCCACGTCATTCTCGATCTGTTCGGTATCAAACCAGCTGCAGAGAGTCCGGTGACGGAAGAAGAAGTTAAGATCATGGTGCAGCAGGGAACCGAAGCCGGCGTGTTTGAGAAGAATGAAGAGAGCATGATCAAACGCGTGATCGAGCTCGGCGATCTTCATGCGGGCGATATCATGACGCCACGCACGCAGGTGATCTGCCTAGATCTCCGTCAACCCCCCGAATTTCTCCTCGACCTTATGGCGGTTGAATCCTTTTCTTACTATCCAGCGCACGAAGGCCAAGTCGACCATCCAGTCGGCGTGATTGCCGCCACGACAATCTTGCGCCAAGTTGCCATCAATAAAAAAGTGGACTTCCGCGAAGCCCTTACGGAACCTCTCTTCGTTCACGAGGGGCTGGGCGCCAGCAAGGTTCTTGAACGATTGAAGTCGACGGGAAAAAGCATGGCGTTGGTCATCGATGAATTCGGTGGCATGGCGGGCATCATCACATTGAAGGACATGCTGGAGACGATTGTCGGCTTTATGGCGGATGAGGAAGAAGAAGAAGGTCCGATGGTGGTGCAACGGGAAGACGGTTCGTGGTTGATGGACGGGATGACACCGATCCGCGAACTCCCGGATCTGATCGGCATCGAATCCTTGGAGAAGATTGAAGCGGAACTGGATGTGCAGACCCTGGGTGGCTTGGTCATGGCCATGGTCGGTCAGATTCCAAAGGAAGCGGACCGCTTTGTGCTATCAGGATTCCGATTTGAGGTGATGGACATGGATGGTCACCGCGTCGATAAAGTTCTCGTCACACAGGATCGTGTGCAAGCATAAGGTTCCTGGAATAAGTGGGACTCAGCTTGAGTGTAGCGCTTTATCGAATCTTTATGATAAGTTCGGTTTAGTCAAAGCACTAGGGTTGTTATGTTGTCTCAAAACGCTGCCAGCGTCTTTATTCGTCAATTCACGATGAACCCATTTCAGGTGGGGTCAGTTTTCCCCTCATCTCCCTGGCTCGCATCAAAGATGCTGAGCGACCTGCAACCGGAACAGATAAACGTTGCGGTGGAATACGGTCCCGGAACAGGTTCTTTCACATCAGCCTTACAGACTTTTTTACAACCACACTGCCGTTACGTCGCCTGCGAACCCAATCAAGTTTTCTGTGACCTTCTCAAAATAAAATACCCGCACGTGGAGTTTGTGCGCGACTATGCGGATGCGGTTCCCCAGTATTTAGGCCCCGATGTGGGCCATGTGGACCTGGTGATTTCAGGTTTGCCGTTCTCATTAATGAAATCGGAAGTCGTGCAAAAAACCCTCAGCACCACTCACGATATCCTTAAACCGGGCGGTCAGTTCAGAACTTTTGTTTATTTTCACACGATGCTCACGCCTCAAGTTCAACGTCTGATCAAAGAATTAAAATCCAACTTCAGTGAAGTGACGTTTGACCGCGGCATTCGCAACATACCCCCAGCTATTGTGATTCGCGCCAAAAAGTGAGGAAGAGATGCGTTTGATTTCTCTTTGCCAGATGGCCGTTTTTTGCGCGGCGATGGCCCACCGTATCTGCATCGGTATGCTGCCATTTTTTCGCGGCGGCGACCGTTTTCTTCGCAGCTGGAGCGCCGGTCTTTTTTCTGACTTGGCGCTTTTTTTGGTTCTGTTTGCGTTTCTTGAATTGCTAAAGCCGCTGGCGGAAAAACGTTTTGGTTTTTTTGCAAAGGCATTGGCGGTGATCGTCGCCCTCGTGTGTTTAGTGGGATATCCCGCGCACGTTCGTTACATGCAGCACTTTGGCGTGACTCTTCATCCCATGCACCTGAAACTCGGCAATACCACGAACGCCGTCGGTGAAGGTTTAGCCATCGCCTTCGCCTCACCCCTGACGCTCGCCAGTTTTGTCGGACCATTGGTGATTCTCGCTTTGTGGAGCTGGCGCGGCCCGCGGCGTAGAACTCCTCGCTCGGCGCGCCGGTGGTTTCTCAACATCGTGGTGGCTCTCGTCACGGCGCTGATCTTCAACTCCGCCATCATGTCACTCCGCCATCGCAAGTTGATGGAGAAAGAGCTCGTCTACAACCCTGTCAGCGCTTTCTTCTTTAAATCACGCGCCTACGCGGAAGCGAAAAACTCTGTTTTCGTCACGACGGATATTCGCCCTTATGTTCGCAGTGAGTTTGCCGCGCACCGTCGCTGGATCGACAACGAGCAGTTTCCTTTCTGGCAGGAAAAGATCGCGGAGGATGCGCCTTTGTCGCCCGAACACGCAAGAATCAGCGCGGAATTAACGGAATTTATCGCCAAGGAAGAAAAGGAAAAAGGTCCGTGGAACGTTTTGGTTCTTCTTCTGGAATCCTTCCGCGTTGACGGCCTCGAAGGGTTTGAAGCGCAAGGTCATTACAAGGAAGGACTGACGCCAAACATCACCAACGCGTTACAACAGAGTGTGCGTTTTACCGAAGCCATGACCACCGGCGACACCACACACTTGGGACAAGCGGCAGCCCTGTGCTCACTCTTTTCCACACCGGAAATGAGTGTGTTGCCACAGGCACCACAAACAAACTTGGTGTGCCTGCCCGATATTTTCGCCGCGCAACATTATGAAACCTACTTCTTCTGCGGCTCGAACAACGACTTCGACAATCAAAACACCTTCTATCCCTTTCACAAAACAAGACATGTGATGGGGATTGAGGATTTTCCCAAAGAATCTCCCAAAGGGAATTGGGGTATCTCGGATCGAACCGTGTTCAGCACCGCGGTTGATCGTTTAGCGGCGGGCCCTCGCCCATTCTTCGCCACCATTCTGAGTCTCTCCAATCACTGGCCTTTAAAACTTCCAGAAGACGCGCCGGATTTTATTGATCGCAACCAACCGATGCGGGATCAGTTGCGTCAATACGTGGATTGGTCTTGGCAGGCGCTTTATGAAGGCGTGAAAGAAAAACTTCCGCACACCATCATTATTTTCGCCGCGGATCACGGTGTGCATTTTCCTTACGAAGATACACCGCGCACAGATATCCCCTATGATTTGTTTCGCAGTCACTACCGCATTCCTCTCGCCTTTATCATTCCGGAAATGCCCGCATCCATTGCCGGCAGCTCTCTCGACAATATTGTCAGCCTTGCGGACATGCCTCCCACACTGCTGAAATTGATGGGCCGCGGGAATGTGAAACAACAGTTTATGGGGCACGACGCGTTTTCTCGTCGTGAGCCACTTCTGATCAATTGGACTTGGATCTGGCGTTGGTTACGCTTTGACGCGCAGGGAAAAAATCCCCGTCTAGATGCGGAACAGATACCTGAAAATGTTTATCCTTATTGGCGTGCTTTGCAAAATTACAACCGCCTCGCACCAGCACCCAACAGCGCCATGCGCGGCGCACCGTAATCACATCAAACTAAAAAGCCCACCGCCCACACCTGAATGCACGAGCAATGTTGGCTCAGTGGTTGGGTGCTCCGCTTGAGTGAGAAAAAGTTTCGCGCCATAAAGAGGATCGAGAAAGACACCTTCTTCTCGCGCCACGCGGGCGATCTCACCGCGCACTTTTTGATTGATGGCACCAAACGACCGCGCGGTCGAAGGCGCATACCACATAAGTCGCGGCGTTTTTTCGTGCTGATCGCAGTCAAGTAAAGAGCGCAATACGTCGAGCGCCTGCTGAACACCGGCGCGAAATGTTTCTTCATCACCAGCCATGCCCACAACGTGCACGGATTTCTCCACGCCCAGAAGACTCCACAAAGCAATCACCGCCTGCGCCGTAAGACCGGTTCCCGCATCAAGCCACACATGACGCCAGCACACGCCCGCTTCGATTTCATTCTCAAGAATATCGAAGCCCAAAGTCGCGGCACCGGGAATAGCCCAAGGATGAGACGCTCCCTCCGGTAAAACAAAAACCTTCGCACCCATCTCACGCCGCTGCCGCGCGAACGCCTCGGCAGCGCTCTCTAAGGCGTCTTTCTCCACCCAATGGATTTCATCAGCAGCGACAAGTAAGTCGAGAAGCAGGCGATTGCCATTAATTTGGTTATGGTTAGTTTCTCGGCAAAAAACATGACATATGAAGCCCTCTTCCCGCAGATGCGAAAGCGCGGTCACGAGGTGATTGGACTGCGCTCCGCCCCAGAGAATCACTTCGTCGATCGATGCCTTTCGCAGTGCGGGCAGCAGAGATGAAAACTTCCGTCGCTTCGCGCCACCACATAACGCCGCCAGTTCATCATCACGTTTGAGCCACTGATTTTGCCCGCGATGCAGACGATGAACGCGCGAATGAAGCGGCCACGCGCTGACGTGTGAAAAAAGCCTGTCGCGATAGCTCGCATAATCCTTAAGTTTCAAGTTATTAGCCTGTTCTTTGCTCATAGGATCACCTTCTAGTCCTCACCAACCGACAAGTTTAGGGACTTTGCCAACATATTGGCAAATTCATTCTAAAATCAGGAGGCTTAGTGGTTCCAAAAATCTGGCCAAAAGATCCTGTTGAACGCCTCCTGGAAGAAGCCATCGCTTATCTCAAAGGCGAACCTCTTTTAAAACGCAATCTCACCAACCTCGCGCAGCCCATTGCTGAAGCCGTCGCCTTCCCACGTCAGGACACTGCGTACAATGATATGCTGCGACGCTTGGGTGAAAAACCCGCGGCAAAATATCTCGGTGATTTAAGTCCACTCGATGCCACCTTGTGGGAGCATTTTCAGACGACATCGCTCTTTAAAGACAAAGTGCGTCGTTGGCAAAACCGTCGCATGGCGGAAGATCGTTCGGTGCTCGCACACGAAGAAACCTTGGACGCGCTCCACGCCTGGCAGCAGCAGGTGCGACAAGCCCATATCGAAGAAACGCAAAAAACCGTGCGCCAGAAAATCCGCATCGCCTCCGAAGAGACGGCACAACAAACCCAAAAAATAGCGGACAGCAACACTCGCGTTTTAGAGCGACGCGCCTTGAACGCCTATAAAGGTAACGCGGATGTCGATGAACACCTCGATGGCGTTCGGGCACGCGCCGCAAATATCGCTTTTTTCCGGCAATGGATCGTCGATGTTCAGCACACAGTGAATGAGAAAAAACTTCTGGATCGCAACGAGCGCCTGCAACTAAAGCTGAACGAACTCAATCTTCTCGTCGCCGCTCATGAAAGTGCCGTTGCTTACGGAACAAAACCACAACTTGTTTCGCCCGCGAGCCCATTCGAGGTCAGTCCTCACTATCGCATCCAACCGCTTAATCCTTATAAAAAGGGCGGCTGATTTCTTTCTCAATTCTTACGCAACACCATCCTTCCCGGAACCTGAATTTTTATCTGCATAATTCCCCTCCCGCGGAGAGGCCTATCCCGTTGTTTTTAAAAAACTTCTGTCGCTTAAGAAAAGAGCTATCAATTTTATCGCTATAGAAGACGAAAAGAGACAAAGAGATTTAGTGTCCTTTTACTACGGAGTCTTCCGCCATGCGATGTGTTCGAACCACAATGCTGCTGTTTTTGGCGAGCTGGCTCTTCGCGTGTAGCACAGCGACCCCTGGGCTCGGCCGTGGGAAATCCAAGGGCGGTTCATCCAGTGATCCCGCGAGCGAGGACTCTGTTTCCATCGACAAACCAACGATGGTGGGTGGTGGCTACGTCACGGGTTACCTCGCATGTAGCTTTGAAAGCCAAGCGCCGGAAGGTCAAAGTCCGGACGTTGTTGGCTTTAAGTGCCGCATTGAAAACAACGGCCAGAAGATCACTTTGCCACCAAATTCTTCTGTGAACCACTCGGTCTACGACGCGGACAACAACAAACTTCCGCAGGATAAAGTTATTCTCGAAGCGACGGATGCGCCTGGCTTCCACTGGCGCGCCGTGATCGCACGCGCACTCACAGCAAACCTACGTGTGGAAACCGTTATCAACTATGACGGCAAAACATTGGCCCGTTCCACTTACGTGAACGATCCACCGGAAAGTGCCGGCTCAGGCACGGGAACCGTTCAACAAGGTGGTACGCATCTCATTGGTCAAAACACCACTTATGTTTTCGGTGCCACCAATGAAACGCAGCAGTGCATCGCCGAACGTAAAAAAGGTGGTGACCCAGCGGTTCTTACAGACGCCAATTTGCAGCGTTTGAATATCACCTTCAACGCTCCCGCTGATACGTACATTGACGTGAAGCTTATTCACCTTTGTAACTTGAAAGATGCCGAACCGGCGGTATTGCTGGTACGCGCGGGTGAGACCAAAGCCATTAAAAAAGCCGTGCTGGAAAAAAGAGAGGGTCTCAACGACCAAACGGTTATCACCCGTTTGCAAATAAAAGCCGGAAAGTATGAACTGCAGATTTACGGTGATGAGGAAATCTATAAAACTAGTTTTGATCCGTTTTCTCTCGGTGACATACAGATCATCAGCTCCCATGCTTTGGACAGCATCGTCGCCACGCCTATCCTCGGCAAATACACGGGGACCCCTGGTCCAGGGAAGTAAGGACTGCTAACGACGGGAAATCAACGCCGGGCTTGAAGGTAGAAAATCGAGCGGATTCAATGCCCGGCCATTGAGATCCCGGTACTCAAAGTGTAAATGATAGCCGCTGGCATTTCCTGTTTTACCAACCGACGCAATCACCTCGCCACGCTCAATAACATCTCCCTTGCGCCGCATCACACGGTTGCAGTGAGCATACAGCGTGCGGAAATTGCGGTGCTCCAAGATCACCGTTTGACCGTAGCCTCTTTTCCAACCCGCGAAAGTAATCACTCCATCATGCGCCGCACGAATTTGCGTATCCTTGGGCGCGCGAATATCGATGCCGTGATGATCGCGCCAACCACGTGGGCCGTAATCGGACGATACCTGTCCCTGCACCGGCCAAATCAAGCGTCCCGCCGCATCACCGAAGGTCATCCCACCGCGGGTTGCCAAGCGTGAGCGTGCGTAGGCCTGATTCAGAGGCACGGCGAGAATTTGTCCGGGAAAAATAGGCGCGTCGTCGTCAAGTTCATTGGCTTCGGCGAGTTGCGCGACGGAGATTCTATAGTGATCGGCAATGGCCTTTAACGTGTCCCCCTTGGTCACACGCACCGTGGCCCATGCTTCTTGAGAAGATGTTGTCGAACAACCTGTTTGCAGTAAGAGCATCAACAGCACTACCGCTACGCGTCGCACCATCCTTGGCACTCCTCAGCGATCTATGCTTACAACAAGATTAAAACTTTGTTTTCCAGGCTCCTTGCAGTTCTTTCGTCAACGCTTCATCAAGCAAATGCGGGCGTAAAACGGAGACGGAAGCAAAGTTTTGTTCAATCGCGCTGCTATCCGTTTCAGGGCGATTGTCGTGACCAGGAGCCACCTCACCATACCAATAAGCATTTGGCACAACCGGGTCGGCGATAAACCCTTGGTCGTAGTGGCGACGCCCCAATGTGGTCGCTCGCACACCTTTTAGCTCTGATATCGGTACGTTCGGCGTGTTGATATTATACACACCCTTTTGCGCAAGACGATGAAAGTTTTTATCTACCCATAACCCGCGTAGCACATGAACAGCCGTTTCATAGTGCATCGGCGGTGTGATTCCAGCCAGTGACATCGCAATCGCGGGAACGTCATGCTCAAACGCGGCCAGTGCCGCACCCACGGTTCCAGAATACAAAGTATCGTCACCAAGATTGGGGCCACGATTGATGCCACTCCACACCCAATCGGGTTTACGCGGTAAAAAAGTGCGCAGAGCCATCAACACGCAGTCCACCGGCGTGCCACCAATCGCAATCTGCCGCGGGGCGCGTTTTTCCACCGGCAACGCTTGGGTGAGAGTGATGGAATGACTGGCGCCACTGCGATTCGCCACGGGCGCCACGACCCAAGGATCCCCCACTTCACTCGCGAATTCCACGAGCGCGAGAATGCCAGGTGCCTCAATGCCATCGTCGTTGGTTAAAAGAATTAAAGGTTTTGCTGTCATGGGAAAGTCCTTCGCTTAGCTCAGGATGACGCCGTTTCGCTCAAGATGACGAACGCCACAAAAATCAAAAGCTCCGCTCTTTGAGGAGCGGAGCTTTGTCGGTTACGAAACCATTAGAGCGGGTTGAACACAAACGGGTAAGAAACCTGAACCGCTTGGCCACCACGTGGTTGCGGGAACTGCCAGCGAACCACTTTTCCAGTCACGCACCCCTTCATCACCGAGTCGGAGATGGAGGACTCCGCAATCGAGGCACCCGTTACGCGACCGTTGGGAGCAACGGTAAATGAGACCTTCACTTTACCTGTCGCGTTCGGTGCGCGTTGCAACAATTGTTCGTAGCAGTGACGAATCTGGTTCAAGTTCGCGCGGATAACGGCCTGAACTTCCTGCGCCGTCAAACCACCGCTGACAACTGGGTCACCGGGAGGAACCACGACGTTGGCGCGACCGCGGCCATTGCCGCCAGGACCACCGCCGCCACCGCCGCCCTTGCTACCGAAACCGGAACCAAGGCCAGCGCCACCCAATCCACCCGTACCACCTTGACCACCACCGCTACCGCCAGCACCTGAACCGAAGTTGTTCACAGCGCCGCCAGTACCCGCGAGACCAAGAGAACTACCTTGTCCAACACCGCCAAGACCGTAAGTCTTTGAAGCGGAACCGCTACCACCACCGGCACCACCGGCTGAGTTGCGGAAGTTTGTGTGAATCGCGCTTGGGCCGGTTTTATCGAGAATTTTACCTGCGCCAAGGCCAAGCTTCGACAAGTTCACACCAGAAGCTTTTTCGTTGTTCACACCTTCAACGCCCATCACACTATGGGCTTTATTACCCTTACGAGCACCACCCTGCTGGCCCATACCAGAGCCTTTCGCGCCACCTGTAAGCAACGACTTATCAGGTGATGGACCACCAGCGAGTTTAAAATCAGGCTTCTTCGAATCTGTTGAAGCCATGCCTTCCGTCTTCGCCGAGTCGCTCAACTTCGAAAGTGAAGGACTCTTCGGCCCCTTTGGAGCAGGAGACTCTTCTTTCGGTGGCGTTGGTGTCGCAGGTTTATTAGCCAACTGTTGCTGTTGGTTCTGCTTCACGTCTTGCTTGGGCGTTTCCACCGGCTTTGTTTGCTTTGGCTTCTCGACTTCAACCGGTTTCGCTGGTTTTACCGGCTCCGGTTTCGGTTGAGGTGGCTTCGGCTTGGGTGGCGGCGTTTTTTTCTCCGCTACCTTCTGCTCAGGCTTGGGTGGCTCGGGTGGCTTCTCTTTCGGTTTTGGCTCGGGCTTGGGCTTCTCCGGCTCTTTCTTCTTCTCCGGCATCGCCACCATCATCCACGCGTCATCATCCTCTTGCACCTTTTCTTTCGGTGTCGACATCCAGATCGCTGGAATCGCGAGGAAATAAAGAAGCATCGCCACGGACATCATCATGGCAAAGATCGGATCTTTCGCACGATTGCGTGGCAAAAGAAGCGGCGGCGGATTCACGAACATCATGAAGTAGCGCACCGCGCCCTGACTGATATGAATGATATCGCGACGGCCTAATGAAAACTTATGCGCGCCACTTTCCTGGATAACCTCGCCGCCCTTACGCACGCGGGATTTCATGTCATCCATGGTGCGAACTTGAAAGCCATCCGAGCCCACTTTCGCAAGTTCGTAGAGATCGATATTTTTCGTGCCGCCCGCCAGAAAGTGGGCTTTTGTCGGATCACCGATGGTGACGCGCTCAAATCCTTTATAACCTTTGTGGAATAGTTCCACTTCGAGAACGGTGTCGCCCCAGTAACTCACAACCTCGAGAACATCACCACTGGGCTTCGCCTTGCGCGGGTTAAAAAGAACTTCCTTGTCTTCACGACGTTCAACTTCAGCGTCTTGTTTACGAGTAGCGATGGCAGTCTCCCTCGCAGAACGATCTTCCGCAGCATCTGGGCTATAAACTACATCTTCCTCGGCAACACTCTCTTCCGCTACAGCGCCGGCCACAACGGTTTCGCGCCTCAGCTCTCCAATCTCCAAAGAGATGGAACCTATTTCCAGAACATCGCCGACTTTGATAATGGCTTCGACTTCGACCGGGTTCCCGTTCAATTTCACACCGGACGAAGAACCGAGATCGATCAGAGTTTTTCGACCCTGTTCATCTTCCTCAATCATGGCGTGAATGGGATCCACGCCGGGAGCGCGTAACACCACTTCGTTGGAGAGCAGCGCGCCAATAAGCACCCTGCTTTCCGTCACATTAAGGGTTTTGGAAGCTTCATTTGGTAAGGTAAAGCTAATGCTGATATCAAGGCTCATTCCGCATCCCCTGGAAAAGCGTAGGCTGACATCAAGAACCCACTGTCAGCTTTCATGGATCCGCACAGTCTCGGCATAAGAACTGGGATTTAAATGCTTTGTTATATTATCTAGTTTCGTTGTTAAAATGAGAAGAGGGTGCCGCCATTTTTTCAACACTTTTTTTGTTCATGGCAGCTTGTGGCTTTACTGAGAATCCTCAGTTTGGCCGGCGTTTTCGCCACCTTTCTTCTCAGCCCCAGCTCCCCCTTCGGAAGAACCGCCTGCTCCCGGGCCATTATTCTTGAGCATCTTGTCCGCTTCTTTCATCGCCTTATCAGCGTCTTTCTTCGCTTGGTCCTTGCGCTTCTTCTCATCAGCTTTGGCGCGCGCTTCCTGCGCCTCTTGTTCGATCTTTGAAATCAGCTTAAACGCCTTTTCATCGATACCTGGTGCGGCTGGCTGCATTTTCGCCACGTCCTGCAACATTTTGATGGCTTCGTCGTATTTCTTTTCGCCCTCATACTTGTTGAGCGCGCAGCTAAGAACAGCTGGTTTGTAGTTGGGTTTCTTCGAGAGAATACGACTACACATCGATTTCGCACGATCGAAATCCCCCGCGAGACGCGCGGAAATCATCAAGCCTGTCAGCGCGAACCAGTCGTCCTGCATGCTGGAGAGCATGCGATTCGCTGTTTGGTAGTCGCCGTAACGCAACGCGATAAAGCCGATATTCAATTTTGCTGGCTCATAATCATTATCGAGTTTTAACGCTTCATTCCAAGAATAAACCGCTTCAGGAATACGGTCTTCCAACAAAGCGATATAACCTTCCGCCGTTAACAGACCCGCGCGAACCCTTTTATTCTTGGAGTTCTCCAAATCCAACATAAAGTGTTCCGCCATAGAGAAGTTGCGGGAGCGAATCGCGGACAGCGCGATTTGCAACTTCGCCAATTCAGGCATGTTACGGCGAACGTCTTTACTCATCTCGAGATTTACAAGTTTTTGCGCGGTTTCAAGCATGTTTTCAACGGAAATTCCCGCAATCGCCTGAACGGACATCAAGCCGATGAGCTCGCTGCGATCTTTGAATTGCGGGTTTTTCAACTGATCTTGAAGCGACTGAGCCATGCTCGCCGCTTTTTCTCGATTTACCGTTTTCGACGTCAAAGGGTTGTTGCTGTTTGACAGCGTGAAAGTCCGGAGCGATCCAGAAATATTAACTTCGTCTTTTTCCTGATCCGCTTTGACATTCTCTTCTTTCGCGGAAGAGGTTTCTTCAATTTCTTTTTCGCTTTTGCCACCACCGCCGCCACCATCAGAGGCACAACCAGCGAAGAAAAGTCCTAGCGCGCAGCCTAAACCGGTGCTCCACAGCTTCCACTTATATGTTTTGGTTTGTGTTAACACGATTAATTCCCTCCGCGAACTGAAGAGATCACACTAGACGGCACTTCCGTACCGATAAAGTCCGGCTTCACGACGTAATCTTCGAAGGTGAAGTTTTTGTCGTTAAGACGGTTGAGGCCGTTGATCACGCGCACCGACCACTCGTTATAAACTTTGAACTTCGTCACAGTTTCTTGCGCCATCTTGTACCACTGCATCGCCGCCTTCTTACGCGCCGCGATTTGTGGACCAATTTCCTTCACAACGTCCGCTTTGGAAGCACCCTGGATCTCTGGTGGGTTTTCCATCATCTGTGCGTACTGCTCGTTTGCTAGACCCATTTGATAGAGAGCGGCAACACCCCAGTAAGCATCTTTCAGCGACATCACCGTGTTGTACGTTTGTTCAACTTGGGTCAGCGCCTGCGCCTTTTTCTCCAAACTTCCAGCCAACTTATCAACCGATCCACCTTGTAGTTTCACAGCTGAGAACTTCGGCATGATGCCGTTAGCACGTTTAAACGCCAACTCACCGCAGTAACGCAACGCTTCACCTTCAACCGCGCCATTCGCGGAACCGAAGGTTCCTTCGATTTCCTTAGCGGCTTTCGCGGCGACCGCGCCCTGTCCGTCCTGCGATTTGTAGATCTTATAGAGAGCTACGATGCGCTGGTTCGGATTGAGTTTGTACTTAGGAAGATATTCTTTCCAAATCAAACTCGTCATCAAGTTGTAATCTTTCGCGCGTTCCGCATTCTTAATCATGCGCCATACGTAACCAGCGCCGCCGTCAGGATACTTCGCCGCGAAATTCAAGCAGACGCCGCGTGATTTCTCGGAATTCACAGCCAAAAGAAGTTCACACGTTTTTGCGAACGCGCCTGGAGCTTCCTTCGCCTGGGGGTACTTCTTGTAGTATTGGAAGAAGTATCCAGCTGACTTATCAAACTCAAGCTGCTTCTCATAGATCTTGGCGATCTGAAGCAAAGACTCTTGAGCCTGCGAAGACTTTGGATATCTCTTCACGAGATGCACATACGCGCCGATCGCGGAAGAAATCGCACCTGCTTTGGTGTAGTCAACCGCGGCGTTGTAGAGGAGCTTGTCAGCATCCGCGTCGTTCGGATACTTCTTCGCCTGCTCTTCATACATCTTCGCGCGCTTGACAGTGTTCTTCTCGCCAGCGATCGCTTCTTTCTCGGACGCGCGAGCAAGGTCGCGAAGCTTTTTACCGATCTCACCGTTGCGGTAAGCGTCGATTTTCAGCAATTCAACCGTGGTGGCGTTAAGTTCTTTTTTGTCGTCCTTAATCATTGGGATCAACAACTCAACAGACGCCGGACCTTCTTTGTCTTTTGAATACTTCGTCGAGATCAGCTTAAGATATTTGATCGTCTGCGGCTTATGTCCGGAGTGATAGTAAATTTTCGTGATGTCCATTTCACAAGTTTTTTCTTTCAACTTGTCGTTTGGATACCACTGCGTGTACTTGGAGCACGCCTTGATATAGTTCTTCGCGCGAATGCTCAGCGGCTTCGGCTTGGTGAAGTCCGGTGAACGTTTTTTCAAGACTTTAAATTCAGGTTCAAAGTCTTTCACGAAGGAGCGCACCATGTCCGTCGAAACTTCTTTGTGAACGTTCACGCCTTTGTTGCTACCAAATTCGTATTTAACCGCCTTATCTTTACCCAAGCTGGCGATTTCGAGATAGAAGCGTCCCGCCTCACGGTAGTTCTTAAGGAAGTACTCGATATCGGCAATCATGTACTTAACCGTCGGAACTTCCTTTGATGTGGGGAAGTTCTGCAAGTACATCATATAGCCCTTGCGTGCTTCTTTGTTCAAAGCAACGTTGTTGTCCTTGATCGCTTTCTGATGCGTTAAGGATGCGTAGTACAGAAGCTGATCTTTGATCATGGCTTGCGTTTCGACCACGACTTCTTTTTTCTGACTCTTCGCCCACGCGCTGTTCATACCGTAGAGAGAGTTGAATTTACCGAGTTCCTGCCAAACGTGAGGGAGCTTGTTAAGGGCGTAGTAGAGACCGATAACTTCCTTATGCGCGTCTGGGCCTTCTTCCGCTGTGGGCGCCACGCGTTGGAAACGTTTGTAAACTTCGATCGCTTGCGCGTAGTTACCCTGGTCGGCAAGAATCTGCCCCAAGAGCAACAAGAATGGACCGATGAAGCGCTGGCCACCGTTCGCACGGTAATAGGCAATCGCTCCTTCAACGTCACGCAATTCGGCGAAGGCGTAAACCATGTCGCGAAGAGCTTCGTCTTTCAGGTTTAATGCGGCCTCGTTGCCACGCGCCTGAGAAACAAGCTGCTTCCAGTAGGTCAAGGCGGAACGGTAATTTCCTAAGTTGTAATCACACCAACCGAGTTTAAACACTGCCCAGAGGTAACGGCTGGAGCGCTTAAACTTCGTGGCCTTCATGTAGTTACTTTGTGCGTTACGAAAGTCATTACGATCAAAGTAAAAGTCGCCGAGAGACGTGAATGCGTCACCGGCGACGTTTGAGTTGGGATAGTTTTGAATCAACTGCGAGTACATGCGTGCCGCGTCTTTTTCCTTACCGAGATACTGAAGACCCACGGCTTGGTTAAAGGTCACGACGTCCGCGCTCTTACTGCGTGGGTACTCTTTTAGAATCACACTGGACGCGGAAATAACGTCTTTCCATGCCTGTGTCGATTTGCTGCTCCCGAGCTGTGGTTCTTTGCCACGGACATTCTTATCCATGGCGTTCCACTTACGCCAAGAAGCATCATAAACGCGTTCTTCTTCGGAACGCAGGTAGGTCGCCTGCTCCATCCTGAGGTTCAGGACGCGCTCAAGAATCTGCAAGCGCTGTGCTGATTTTTTCGGAAGAGCGCGAGCCGTTTTTTCGAGATAGGTTGTCGTCTTATCGATACCCGCGATCAATTTTTTCTCGATCTGCACGGCAAAAACGGCGGAACGAGTTAATTGCGGTGGTGCCGCATCGCCCTGCTTTTTTCGTTTACGCTCAGTGATGTTCAACGAAGCGCGTTTCTTCTCAGCTTCCGCCGCCCCACTCCATTGGCTCAGAGCCAACGTCGCGAAGGACATCAACAACAGCCCGACTACATTTTTCCTGAACATGCGCATCACGTCTTCTCTCGCGTGGTTAGCGATAGCTGCTCGTTACTTCTTCTCGTCTTTTTCGTCATCGCCGGCTTTACACTTACTATCCATATTGTAGACGTAGAAGCCGAGCTCATCTTCCCAATACTCTTCTTCAAACGGCCAGTATTCGAGACTCTGACCGATATTCAACTTCTGCATACCACCGATGAACTGTGCCTTTTCTTGAACACCTTGCGCGCTAATCTTCGAACGCAACTTCGCGAGTTTACCCAACTGCATCTCGGCCACGATCAACTTGGTCTGGTTGGAAAGCTCGAGGAGCTGTGAGTAGAAGGTTGTCGCGAGGTTGTACATGTTGCGACCAGACGAGGAAATCGCCGCGCTTTTCTTTTGATTCAAAAACTCTTTCAAACCATCAATGAGGCCTGAGGAAGCCCAAGCGGCGGAATAGCGTCCGAGAGCTTCGATCTCGCGATCCGAGAAGCGAATCGTATCCAATGAGCCTCTGAACGAATCCGTAAGAGTGAGCTTCTTGATAATCTCTTCCGCTTTCTTGTAGCTGCGGAGATCGCCCGTCTTATAGTCGTAAACCAATTTAAAGAAGCCGCGGGGGTTACCTGAGTAACGACTCAGCATCGACTTGATTTCACCGAAAACTGGCTTGTAACGATCCTTAAACCGCTTCATGGATTCCTTCACCTGATCATAACGACACAGGCGCAAGAACGTGATCGCTTGAAGGATGTAACTCTCTGGATAAAAGCGGTTCTCGAAGAACGGTGAATGCAACGTGTGCATCTGTCCGAGGGAGTTGTTGAATTTCTGAATGAAGAAGAACGCCCAAGATGTTTCCCAAATCGCGTCCAGCCAGTGCTCGGAGTCACGAGGAATCTGGCCGTAGTAGCTGATTGCTTCGGAGAACCGTTTTGTTTCGTAGTGAACGCGCGCGATGTTCATCAACGTCATCTCACGCATCTCCGCCATGTCGTCCTTGCCACGTGTCTGTGACAATACGGATTCGAAAAGGGAGATCGCGCGACTGTGATTACCGGAAAGGTTGGCGATAACGCCTAAGTGGAACATCGCCGGCGTGTAGTAAGGGCTGCCGTTGGGAACTTTATCAAAGTAGCTCCCCGCCTTTTCAAGGGCGCGGTCATTAAAAGCCTCAACACCTAGGTAATAGAAGTAAAATCCGCGCGCCGGTCCCGGCACGTCGGATGGAGAAATTTTCGCTTTAAACAGCTGCACAATGTGGGCCTGCCCCAAATTCACGCGGCTGTTAATCACGCCCAACTGTTCAAGCGCCGGACGGAAGAAGGGGTTGTCACCCTTGTTTCCGCGGCGCACGATCACGCTGTAATATTTCGATGCGGAGTAGTAGAGACCCAAGCGCGACAAGGATTCCGCCAAGCCCCACTCCGCCTTAGCCCGCTCCGCTTTACTGGTCGGAGACTGGTAGGCGTTGTGGAACATGGCCGCCGCGCGCACATAGTCTTGACGTTGAAAGAGCTGCCGGGCCGCGTTGTAGTTTGCAAGGCAGACGTTACTGAACCCCATACCTAGAAGCACGAGGACACAGATTAAACTTTGCTTTGAGCGCATCATCTTCATCCCGTCGCCTGTTAGAAAAATTTGGTGGCGCCTAGCTGGATAGTGATGTTGTTATGCACACCACCGCCGCTCTCGCCCTGAGTCGTATCCGTTGAGCATTCCGCATCAAACTTTTCATACATGAGAGCATGGTTGCGAATGTCCCAGCGAACGGCCATATCTTTGCTGATAAAATAACGCTGCCCTACCCCCGCAACGATGGTGGGATAGGATTTCACTTGATCTGATTTGATGGCTGCCGCATTCGGGTTCTTCAGCAAATCTGGCTCGGTACAAAAATCTTTGTACTTCCAATCGATCCCCGTCATACCAGCGCCGAAGCTCGCATAGGTATCGAAGTAAATAAGACGACCTGAACCGAACTGCCACTTTCCGTAGATAGGCGTCCATTGAACGTTAGCGCCCATCGCGTAAAGCGTGCGGAAGATCTTCGTTTTGATTTCAAACTCGTCAAAAAGGACACGTTTGTCTTCTTTGTCGAGGTTAAAACCAATCGAACCGTAAGCTTCAACGGCAAATGTTTCCGTGAAGTGATACGCGGCCAGGCCTGAAGCCATAAACGTGTAGATAAACGCCTCGTTCATGATGCCGTTGAACTGGGCACCAAGCTCGACGCGTTTGCGTTTGTTGAAGTAACGCGGTCGAATAACGCGCACTTCCACGTTTTTAAAACGCTCGTTTTCGTCCACGGCGTAACCCGTCGACGCGGCTGTCACGCCTGCTAAAAAGGAAAATACGAGCAAGCCACCAAGAGTCTGGCTCGCTTTCCTTTTTAAGTCGGCTCGACGAATCCACGCGGGCAAAGTTAAGCGTAAACCACCACTGAATTCGGCGTCAGGCCCATGGGGTTGACGCCCTGCAAAAAGACTCATGCGCTATCCTTGGAGACAAGCAATTTGAACACAACAAATTCAGCCTGCTGAGCCGAAAGCATAATTCGCTTCAAAAGCTTAAAATTATGCTCCTTATCCATCTCCATTGTCAGCGTATCGAGCTTCTTCTTTTGCTCCTCGCCACGCTTTGCTTGAATCTTCTTGTTAGCTTCGGCCAATTTCACCAGCTCTTCATAGAGAGGAAAAATGGCGCCTTGCTGACGATCCGATTCGGGAACATCACCATTTACAATGGTGGTAACTTTTTTATCGTTAACTTTGACTTCATTACGGGTAACCGTGATGGACGGAACCTCATCGAGCGTGACCAACGTCATGGACGCAGGGAGCTCAAGGTTCGCATCGATATCGTGGTTAATCGGGTCCGTTGAGTAACTCATCAGAAGGAACGTTACGAGGATACTGAAGATATCCAGCATCGGCGTTAAGTTCAGCTCCAGGGAGTCCCCATTCCCTCCACCTGCGCTCGCCATAGGTTCCTCTCCTTAAAGCACCACGCTACCCATGACCACTTTTTCAAAGAGGAACATGGCTGGTTTCGCGGCACCGGTTTCTTTATCTTTCGTCTGAAGCTTAGGATCAGTTTCCTTCAACGTCTTCACGGCATCGATAACACCAATGAGAGCCTGATACTTCACATCATCCTCGGAGAAGAGCGTGAGGCGATCGTCTTGCTCAGAATATTTCTGACGCAATTCGAGTATCTTTTGATGGAGATCAGTCATACCGGCTTTATCAAGTTTATAGGATGTGACTTGTTGGTCGGCAGGTGGCTGCGACCAAGAGGTGGTCAACTGAGCTTTTTCCTTGTCGACATCGACTTTGACATCGAGAGAACGCGTCGGCTTGGACTTATCCGGTGGCGCACTGGTAAAAAACGGTACCTGGACTTCCAGGATACCGATATTCACGAATGCCGCGGAAACCAAGAGAAACGTATTCAACATCGAAAAGATGTCGATAAACGGCATAATGTTAAGTTCCGCCGCCTTCGGTTCTTTACGTCTTCTTTTTTTCTTCTTGCGACCCACAAAGCCTCCCTGTCTTGTGATGCACTCAGTCGAGTGAGGTCACGCTCCAATTAGTTGGAACGTGAGCCTTTCAACTTCATGCGACGGGTGTAAAGAAGTTCGACAAGTTTAGAAGAGTTCTTGGCGATATCGTCGGTGATGGAAGCAGCTTTTGCTTGCAACACACCGTAGAAGAACAAACAAAAGAGAGCTGTCGAGAGACCATATGAAGTCGCGTTCAAAGCTTCGGCGATACCTTCCGCGAGCAAGCTTTGCTTCTGTGCACCAGTCGCTGTCGCAACGGCCGCGAACGAACGCATCAGACCGAAGATCGTACCAAGTAGTCCCAAGAGCGTTGCAACGTTCGCTGTCGTCGCGAGGAAGTTGGTCGTCTTGGTGATCATGGGGACCGCGCTAAGAACCGCGGATTCAACCGCATGTTCGATTTCTTCAGGGGTGTCATTTGAGCGCTTCAAGCCTTCAGCGAGTACAAATGGAAGCAACTTTGGACGTGCTTTTTTGCAGAGACGAATCGCGTTTTCGATGGAGTTGTTCATAATCATTTTCTGAACCATCGCCATGAAACCACTGCTGTTCACGAGGTCGTAAACCAACCACAGGCGATAAGCGCGTTCGATCACGATAACGATCGAGATGATTAACACCAATGTAATCGAGGACATAACCTCGACGCCGCCTAAGTGAAAATACCGAATAATCCCTTCCATGATCCCGCTCCTCTCCTTGAGCTACTCGTGATAGTCGTGAACACGCCCGCAAAAAATTCCGCTCACATTGAACCGAAATCACTGGCAAAATTTTTGGGGGCTTTAACAAAAATTGTACGAATGTTCCGTTTGTGCTGTCAACCTGTCGGAGAAAGAGAAAAGGCAGTGGCCAATTTGGGGCGTTTGGACTATAATCATAAAGGACTATTATATCTTTTAACAACCGAGCCTTGGGCGCGGTTCAGGAGTCAGGGTAGAAATGAAGCACGAGGTTCAGGACCCGTCACAATCCATTTTCACAACCAAGCTTTCCGAACTTTTGGCATGGGGACGCAAGCACTCACTTTGGCCCTATGCATTCGGAACCGCATGCTGCGGTATCGAATATATGTCCGTTATCGGTCCTAAATACGACATCAGCCGCTTTGGTGCGGAGGTTGTGCGCTTTTCGCCACGACAAAGCGATGTGATGATTGTTGCCGGAACCATCACAGAAAAGATGGCCCCTGTTTTAAAGAAAATATACGACCAGATGCCTGAGCCCAAATGGGTGATTGCCATGGGTGCTTGCGCTTCCAGCGGCGGTTTTTACCGAGGCTATCACGTTCTTCAAGGCGTTGATCGTATCGTTCCCGTGGATGTTTATGTTGCTGGCTGCCCTCCCACACCTGAAGCTGTTATCTCCGCTGTTATGACCATCCAAGATCGTCTAACCGCGGAAGCCAAGGGAAAGGTTCCAGCGCCCAAGGGACAGAAAAAAGCGTAAAGCGGAGCCCCGTGGATGCGTACGATTCTATTCATCGATCTACAAGGCTATAAATCACTTCCTACTGGTGAGTCGCTGCGTATCATGGCGGGCGACGCTTCCTATGAGGCGGTGACGGATATCACTTCGGCGGACCATGTGATCCGGACGGCGAAGGCTGTGCATAGCGTCGTCATCAATGGCCCCGAGTACGATCTCTTAAAACAAGTACGCGCGATCCACCCTGAAGCTCACATCATCCTCGTCACCGATCAACCCATGAAAGACTACAGCGCCGCGTTGAAAGACGAGGAAGATAAGCTTGTTGATCACGTGATCGCCAACCGTCAGAGAGACGGCGCGACATTGGATGAATTGCGCATCACTTTAGCAAAACGACTGCGCGAAGATTATTTTGGCATCGAAAAATATCTCGCGAGCGGCACGCCGATTCATCGTCACGCGGTGACCGGCACACGGGATCGTGATCCCTTGAATCTAAAAATTCAGCAGTTTGTTGAGCAATGCAATCTCGGGCAACACCTTGCAAAAATAGCCTTCGGCATTGCGGAAGAGCTCTTGATGAACACCATCTACGACGCCCCTGTCGCCGCGGGCCTGCAAAACTTCGCGGAAAGGGATCGGCACGAGGAGTGGCATCTCGGCCCCGAGGAGCAAGGGGAATTCAGCTACGGGTGTGACGGCCGCATTCTCGCCATTGCAACCACGGACCCCTTTGGCGCTCTCAAACGCGACAAATTAATCCAATACACCCGCAAAATTCTTTTGCGCCGTGACAGCGCCAATCTGATTGATTCCAAAAAGGGCGGCGCGGGTTTAGGCTTTTTCAAGATTCTCTATAGCAGTCACGCTTTGGTCTGCAATGTCGCCGCCGGCAAGCGGACAGAGATCATGGCTTTGATCGACGTGGCAGAGCCGCTACGAGATTTTGCCAAGATGACGCGCTCCATCCACTATTTTTCGTAGCCCTCTCCGCTTCTTTTGCGTAAAACAACGAAAATGCTAAGGAGGACCCATGGGTAAAATTAAAGTTGCCCGGCCAGTGGTTGAGCTGGACGGCGATGAAATGACGCGAATTATTTGGGCGAAGATCAAAGAAAAATTAATTCTTCCCTATCTTGATATCGACATCAAATATTTCGATCTTTCCATTCAGAATCGCGACAAGACGGATGACCAAGTCACGTTGGATGCCGCGAAGGCCATCAGGGAATATGATGTGGGCATCAAGTGCGCCACCATCACTCCCGATGAAGCGCGCGTGAAAGAATTCGGTCTCAAGAAAATGTGGAAGAGCCCCAACGGCACCATCCGCAACTATCTTGAAGGCACGGTTTTCCGCGAGCCCATCATCTGCAAGAACATTCCTCGCCTTGTGCCGAACTGGAAGCGCCCCATTGTTGTGGGTCGCCATGCGCACGCGGATCAGTACAAAGCACAAGACGTCAGCATTCCTGGCGCGGGTAAATTGAAATTGGTGTTTGAACCGAAAGACGGCGGCGCGCCGCAAGTTTGGGACATCAACGATTTCAAAGGCAAAGGCATCGGCATGGGTATGTTCAATACCGACGATTCCATTGCGGGCTTCGCTCGCTCTTGTTTTCAATACGGCTTGGGCAAGGGATACCCTGTATACCTCTCGACCAAGAACACCATTTTGAAGACTTACGACGGTCGCTTTAAGGATATCTTCCAAGAGGTCTTCGACAAGGAATTCAAATCCGAGTACGAAAAAGCAGGCCTTACTTATGAGCACCGCTTGATCGACGATATGGTGGCGCAGGTGTTGAAGTGGGACGGCGGCATCGTTTGGGCATGTAAAAACTACGATGGCGACGTTCAGTCCGATACGGTGGCACAAGGTTTCGGCAGCTTGGGCATGATGACATCCGTGTTGATGTGTCCGAACGGCCGCACCATTGAAACGGAAGCGGCGCACGGAACCGTGACACGCCACTACCGTGAACACCAAAAAGGCAAGAAGACCAGCACAAACCCCATCGCCAGCATTTTCGCTTGGACACAAGGCTTGAAGCACCGCGGTCGTTTGGACGAGAACGCGGCGTTGGTGAAATACTCCGACACTTTGGAAAAAGTTTGCGTCGAAACCATCGAAGCCGGCTTTATGACCAAAGACCTCGCCGTATGTATTCACGGCAACAAGCTTCCGGAAGGAAGCTACATGGAGACCGACACATTCTTGGATAAGATTGCCAGCAACTTTGAAAAAGCGATGAAAAAGTAGTTTTTTAGACCGGCCGCAAGGCCGGTTTTTTTCTTCCCACCAAGGCTCTCATGCGTATTTTCATATTCTTTTTGGCGGCGTTTCTCACGTTGCAAGCAGAAGCTTTTGAATTGGTCGCACACCGCGGCGTGCATCAACAATTCTCTCGCGAGGGGTTAACGTCAAACACCTGCACCGCGACGCGAATGCTCACACCGACACACGACTTCCTTGAAAACACCGTCACCTCCATGGAAGAAGCTTTTCGGCGCGGCGCGACGATGGTGGAAGTGGACGTACACCCCACACAGGAAAACGATCCCGCACGGAATCGTCTCGTGGTCTTTCATGATTGGGCGTTGGATTGTCGCACCGAGGCGCGCTGCGATAACGGCTGCCGTTGTAACAGCAAAAACGAATGCGTGACCCATGAACAATCGTGGGACTATTTGCGCACACTCGATATTGGTTTTGGCTACACCACGGATGACAAAACATATCCGTTCCGCGGTCAGTTCAAAGGCGCGATGCCAACCCTTGCGGATGCGATGCAATTGCTGGTGAATCATCCACAACGAAAACTATTGATTGACGTGAAAGACCATCTTCCCGCAACGCAAGAACTTCTCTTAAAAGAATTAGCCAGCTACCCCGTGGACATTCGTCGCCGCGTTCTCGTTGAGTTCGCCCCCGCATATGCGGAAAGATTTCGCGCGTTGGAAATTCAAACACCGATCTCAACGGACGGCGCCACGAGGAAATGCCTGCTTCGTTACCTTCTCTGGGGCAGCGTCAATGCGTTTCCCAAAGAATGTGCCAACCAAAAAATTCTCATACCGCTACACGAAAACCTTGGCCTGATTCATCCTTGGCTTAAACGGGTTAAGGCGGCGGATTTGATTTGGGGATGGCCGGAAAAATTTATCAAACTCTCCCACCGCCATGGCAGCCAGGTTTACGTCTCGCAAATCAACACTCCCGAGGATTTGGAGTTTTCGGAACGCTATCCCTTTGATGGCATTGTTACCGATCGCATTGAAGTGATTGGACCGCTCGTGGATCCAAGAAGCGAATAAGGTTCGCCCATCAATCAAATTAAAAAAGCCCCAGATCTGGGGCTTTTTTTAAGAAAAAAACAGCGACTATTTTTTCGCGGGAGCCGCTGCGGCAACCAGAATTTTGCCGCCGATCTTGTCGCACAAACCCGTGGGTGTATAAATCCACTCATTCGGATCATGGTCTTTTTTCGCCATGCCGGCACAACCGTGACTGCTCGCGGCACAATCATTTTTTCCCGCTTTGACGACACCGGCGCAGCGCTCAGTGGTGATATCTTTGTGTTTCGCCCACTCAGGCATCATGCCAGCGGTTGCCTGTTCGGTTGGTAGACCCATGGCGAACAAACTGGCCAATGTTACGGCGCCCAGAGTTTTTTTGTCGTTCATAACGTTCCTTCCCTGAAGTATTGCAGATCGCTCACTAACGCTGGCTATTTTTTCTTACCCTGCAACAGCGCTTTCATACCGGCACCAAGATACTGATCGCTCAGATAATGCCCCACCGCCATATCGAAGCTTGGTTCGAAATCCAGAAAGGCTTGCACCTGATCACGACGCAACGAGGCCAACGTCTCCGCCACCACATCCGGATCCAAACGCGTCATGCGTCCCACATAGTCCTGCACGAGAGCCGCGCGTTCTTCCGCGGTTTTGTAGACCCCCTGCGCAAAACCAATCGCCTCAATTTCCGCGCCGGAAAAATTCTTTCCTAAAAGAATCATATCATTTGTGTAACGCGGAAGGATGCGACGCGACGCCAACGCGATAATGGGATAGGGCACGGGTAAACGCACCTTCACCTCTGAAAAACAGAGTTTGCCGCGACTGGCGTCCACAATCGTATAATCGCCCAACGCAGCGAGGACGGCGCCACCCGCCATCGCATCGCCGTGAATATCCGTCATGATCGGCAGGCGGCATTGCAGCGCCGCCAAGCAACAGCGTAGCAAGGCCCAAAAAATTCCCGCGCGACCTTCATCATCCGCCGGTAAAAAAGCGGCCGGATCAATGCCATTACAAAAGATCGCCCCCTCACCCCGCAGTAAAAGAGCACGCCCGTCAGTTGTTTTCGCGGAGCGAAACACCTCGGCCAATTCTTTCATAATTTTTTCATCAAGCGTGTTGAGAGGAGGATTCTTCAACACCACTTCAATAAACGAATCACGCGCGGATACTTGGATTGCACTCATTTCCCATTTCCCTTATGAACCAAACGGAATTAGTTTTCCAGCTCGACAAAAACAGCGCCGTCTTCGATTTTCACCGGGTAAGCATGCAGCGCTTCCGTCGCCGGAAAACACAGTGCCTTTCCCGAACACGCATCAAAATGAGCGCCGTGGGCCCAACAAACAAGCTCGTCCTTCTCTATCTCGCCAAACTCTGACAGCCTGACATCTTGGTGCGTGCAAAAATCACCGTAACACATTACCTTATCGTCGACGCGCACCAGAATAATCGGCTTGTCTTGAATTTCAAACGAAACGATCTGCCGATCATTTAACTTTTCCAATGCGGTCACACGCACCCATTCACTCATAACAATCCTCATGCTCTGTGGCAGCTGAGCTCGGCAAAACGAACAACATCTGTCTGATATTCTACCGGTAAATTTTGCAAAAACGGCAGCATAAATTGCTCCAAACAAAACTCCCGCCAAACATCCTCGGATACCTGCACCACCCTCCACGGCCATGACTCTTCAGGCAGACGAAACTGCTTTTTACGCGCCGCATGGGGAACATCTAGATTACCGATTAGCCATAAATCACCAACATGCTCCATCCAATCCAAATGCAGCGGCGTGGATGTTCGCGCTCCCCAAAGACCTTTATAATCAAAAATAGCGTTTTCCCGCGCATCGGCCACCGTGCTTAAACCAGCACCCGCGTTCAAACGCACATCGTGCCACGCAAGATGCGCGGCCTCTCCGAGATGAACGTGACGCGTTCCACACTCCGCATCCGATTCGGGTGCATGGTGCATGGATACCCAATGCATGCGTGAGCGCGCCGCCAAATCCATATGAACAAACAAAGCACGCGCCCCTTTCGGAGCCATGCAACCGGACACCACTTCAACCGCGGCACCCTCACCGATGTGAAATGCGTGAAAGGAAAACAATTCATCCCATAAAGTCAACGCCGGCGGCGGTTGCAGAGGATCGGCATAAGAAGCGCCGGAAGAAGCATTGACACACCAGACATCACCCAGGAGCGCGACCTGTAAAAGGGTTAAAGGATGGTCGTCTCGTAACCGCGCTTCAAGAAACGCACGACTGGATTCAGGCAGGGACACGGCATCAATCGCCCCCTCCTGCTGCGCCACGCCCTGTTGTTGCGCCTGCACCGCAAGACGACGCCACATCACACGAGCGTCTTGACCCGCTTTTTCTCCCGCGCTTGTCGCGACGCTGGTGGAAGCCCTTTCCAACTCCTTCACCCAAGCCGGGGGAAGATCCGTGACGGAAAAACATTCACACCATTGTTCCCACGCCCTCGCGCGCAACGGCGCGAACCAAGACCCGGCGCCGCGCGCCTGCAGCCATGCAAAGCGTTGCCGTAAAAGTTCATGCAACATGAGAGCACCAAATCAAAGCCACGCCGCGTTCGCGCCAAGCGGAAACCGTCGCGGAAAAAACCAACGGCAATTCCTTTTCCATCGCCAGAATCATCACCGCCCGCGGTTGTAAAAGAGCCGCCAACAAAAAGGCCCAGTAGTAGCCATTCATGTCGTCGCGAACGTGCCAGGACTCATTCAACCAAGAAGCGTTTAACCCCCATTTTCCAAGAATCTCTTCCGCGAGGCGACGACATTCCACCGGAGAAAAACGTTCGCGAAGGTTATGCTCGTAAAAAAGGCGCAAAGTTTGTTTGCGCGAAGTTCCTTCGGGAACCGATTGATGCCAACGATGATGCAGGAGATACACATCGGGATGCGCCGACTGCATCTGTGTCACGAGCGCATCCAGCTGATCGCGTGGCCAGACCAATGCCGACTCGCTGCGCGGCGTCAGTGTCATGGTGAAAGATGCGCCATGGTTATCGCGCAATAGGAGACTTGAATGTTTCATGCAAAAATTTTTTCCGCTTTGGCAATCGCGGCGAGAAAGCTCTCCGCATCCGCGTAGAAGAGAATATCGTCCCCCGGTTTAAGCCAACCCTCACACAGAAGTGAGCGATGAGACTCAACCCTACGCCCCCACCCGCGTGCCGGCAATCTCTAAATCCCCTGGAAAGCCCTAAAAACCTAGGTTTCACCCTATGTTAAAATAGACTAAGACTTTCGGAGGTGACCCATGCTCCCACGACAATGCGGCCTTCTTCTCAGCGTCTGGCTCTTTCTAACAACGCCGCTGGCAGCGAACGAGTGGTCATTCGGCACTGTCGCCGATGCAACGACCGGTCTTAGCCTGCAGTACAAACGAAAAACGGAAACAGCGGTGCATCTCAGCGCGCAATTTTTCGCCGAGGAAGTGTTCGCGTTGGAAGCGGATTGGCAATCATTTTACACGCCGCCCTATGATTGGCGTCCCATTCAATACAGACTGTACTCGGGCATTGGTCTTTTGGGTAAAGCGCAGCAGGAAGATCCCCTGCGAGAAAATTACTCCATCGCGATTCCCATTGGCGTGCAGTGGAACCCACAAGGCCTACCACTGGAACTATTCGCGGAGGCTTCGGCTCTCTTGGGCGCGCTCCCCACAACGGGACTCAAGGGTCGCGCGCGGGGCGGCCTTCGCGCTGTTTTCTAACCGAGGTCTTGTTCTTGACGGGCGCGGCTCGCGGCCTGACTCGCCGCATCCAGTCGCTGCTGTAGATGCGCGTGATAGCGGGTCAGTTGTTTGAATTGATCTTCACTACCACCGCAGTCGGGATGATAGCGGCGCGCGAGATCCAAGTAGAGGCGGCGTAAATCCGCTTTATTCGGAAATTCTTCCAAGCCAAAAAATTTCAACGCCTGCGCATCCATCGTCGTCATCGCGCGGCGCACGTGATTGCGGCGCTCACGAAATTTATCACGGATGTCTTCGGCTGTTTGTTGAAAGTGAGCCTGCCGTTGCGTTTTACGACGTTCCTGTCGCAGCTGCTCATCCCAAAATCCGCAGGACGCACGCCACAACATTTCAAAACAATGATCCAACTCCTGCCGCACCCCCTGAGCTTTAGTCGACACCTTTGCTAAAAAGGCGCGCAACGATGCCGTCGCTAAATCATCGGGAAGGCCGTCCGGCAATTGGTCGAGCCGGCAATTTTGAAACGGGCGTTCAAGGCGACACACCTGTTCGTAAGCCTGATTCAATTCGAGAACCGTTGACCAAAGGCACGGCTGCGCTTTGGTAAATGGCAGCGGCGGACAACGACGCTCATGCCAGGCACGTTGCACCGCGTGCCGCAGGCGATCCGTGTCCTCAATGTTGTAAGAGGCAAACACAGGTTCCGCGTAAATGCTTTCGGGAAACGGCCCGGTGCGTTGTCGCAACGCTTCGCGAAACCAAGCGCCCTTTCGTTCAGGCGCGAGCATGCCAATGCGAAAATTAAGGGTGTTTTCCAGCTTTCGCACCCGCTGACTTAATTCGGAAATGCTATCGGAAGAGCGTCCGCGATAACTGCAAAGATGATGCTGCAGCATACTGACAAACGTTATTTTTTGCTGCTCGACACGAATCACCGTCTGCAAACACTCTTGCACGTCTCCATCAGAGAATATCGCTGGTAAAAACCAGTCGGCACTCCCTTCACGCGATTGTTTCGACGATGACATAATGCCCCTCTAAGGAATCTTTTTTTCAAGGGCTATGAGCTTTTTTGCGCGCTGCCTTCGCGCTCCAGCGACTGCGCCAATTGATTTAAGTCGTCGGCGACTTCTTTAAACGCATCGCGCTTCCGCAATACAATGCGCGATTGATAACGCTTTTGTTTAAGAGCCTGAATGTGGCGACGAAAGGCAATCGTCGGACCAACGAGGCGGTGTGTGAAAAACACGGACACCGCGACATTCACCACAAGATATGTCAGCACAACGGCAACCACCCACCAGAGGGTATCTGTGAGATAAGCCTCAAGCACCACGGACACTTCTTCGCGCAAGTCAGTGAGCTCCAGAACCATTTCATAAAAGCGGTGGAGATTCACATAAAGAATGCTCAGCACGGCCAGAGAAAAAAGCAACGCTAGAACAATGGAATAAAGTCCAAGGCGAATTTGCAGAAGAGGTTGCAACAAATAATTGCGAAAGCGCCGACGGAATGGTCGCGACTCCTGTTTCACAGGTGCCTCCTGTTGACAGGCCTTCCTGGGTAGAGAAGACCGAAAATGTCGTAAATAGTCTTACATCTACCTTACTTGAATGCCGGAAGGTGCGCCAAATAAAAAAAACCTGCGCGACAGAAGTCACGCAGGTTTGTTGACCGCATTTCGATCCTTACAGATCGACGAACTTTGCGAGAAATTCGCGCGAGGAATCCGAGGTCAAATCCACATAATTGGAGGCCTTCACATTACCGCGCACACCGCCGCCGGAAGTTGTTCCGACCAGCTCACCATTCACGAACAAGGGACCGCCTGAGTCGCCGCTGGCACTCGCGCTGTTAATACCATCGGCATCAAGATTGCGCGGTGTTCCCTCAAATTTAATAAAACCGTTTTCCAACACTTTGATTTTATTTTTGCCCATGCGCTTCACGCCGGCTTTCGCGCCCCAATCCATCAGCTCATTCAAGCCATAACCAACGATGACAAAATCATCGCCCACCGTGGGTTTACGCGTCGCGATCGTGGCCCAACGTTTCGCCGTGCCTTTGGGGAAAACAACAATACCCAAGTCGCGAGGGTTCACACCGCCGCCCGTGGCCTGCCATGCTTTGTTTTGATAAGCGGCGACCGCTTTTGCCAAACGATTCTGATTCTTGTTGCTATCGAGATTTTGTACGCCATCGCTGCCATGGACGTAGTGAATCTCCATGTCCACTTTTCCATCGTCGTCCGGCTGACCGTTATTCACGCAGTGGGCTGCCGTGAGCGCGACGGCATCGCTGATAAATGTGCCGGTACAGATCCCTGGTTTTCCGGAAGGGGTTGAGATTTCCAACATCAAGACTTCAGGGTAGACGTCTTCGCTAATGACTTGCCCATTGGTGACTTTTAGATCAGACGACTCGGGCGTGCTTACGCCACAGGCCGTCAGGCCCATTATCCCCACAGTCATGGCAAATACAGGAACCCTGTTTGCTGCGATTTTCATAATGATGACCCTCATGTTTGTTGACCTTTAACTGGTCAGCCAGCCAATTAGTGACTTCTTAACAGGAGGAAAAGGCGCCGAGCAATGTTTTTTTATGGTTTTCCTAAATTTTCCAAATAGATCGTTGATTACCGCGAATTAGATTTGACCCTGACTCTTTAGGGAGGTGGGAGTGCTATCCGAGTCATCTTGGGCTGCCGACCGAAGGGCCTCGGCCTTCTTATTCTTATAACGACGCACCATGAAAACGATGGCGACGATAAAGAACGCACCAATCACAACAATCTTTAACTGCCGGAAATACTTAAGGATATATTCCCCGTAATGGGCGATGAGCAGGATCTGGGTGGGTACCGAAACCACTGCGGCGATACCGTCAACCAAGATAAACTTGGTGGCGGAAAGCCCCAACATGCCGCAGGCAAAATGCCCGGGGAAGCGAAAGCCTGGCGTGAAGCGGAAGATACCCGCGGCCCAAGCGCCATAATCCATTGTCCAACGGGACACCTTATCCATCTTTGGACGATACTTTTCCATAAAGCGCGAACGCAAAAATCTCCCGCCGAATTTTTTTCCCAGCAGGTAGACCAGCGTATCCGAGACAATCACCGCCATCAGCGCGACCATCGCGGCAACATTTGTGTTTACAACCGCGGCACCGGGGTAAGGAGGTGGCGGTAAAAGGGTCGGGTGCTGTGCCATATAACAAACAAGCCCGGCACTCACCAAAGTCACTTCTTCAGGGACTGGGAAGCCAAAGCTTGAGATCAACATCATAAAAGCGATGGCACCGTAAACCAGCCAGGGCTGATAAGCATATTGAGAAAAAAACTGAAGGAGTGCTTCTTCCGAAAAGCCCATGTCCGAACGTATCCCATCTTTTTTTCTTCTGAGGTGCCGGTTTTTTTACCACCTTTGGGGCGTCATGCAAAGCACCAATCACCCACCCGTTCGTGCCAGCTTCGCGTCAACCGAATAGCGTCCCGGCCCGGCGAAGAAAATCGTGATGTAACAAATAAGATAAAGAAGCGCTAATTCCTTGCGCGCGAATGGATCGGCGGCATGAGCCAAAAAGAAAGCCGTTGCCATGGTAATCCCGGAAAAAAGAGCGGCGGGGCGTGTGAATAATCCTAGGACCAAGGCGATGCTGCAAAAGAACTCACCAAAGATGGCAAGACTAAGAGAAACATGAGAACCGAGATTAAGGGGGTCAAAAAAATTCTGGCTCATCTCGGAGAACTTCATCAATTTCACGATGCCGTGACCAAAGCCCATCATAAGCCCCACGGCCACGCGAAAGAAAAAAAGAGCAAAACTCTGATTGAAATTGTAGAGCATGGAACGAAAACCCATAACGACACCTCTATGGTCACATCGGGCTTTTATTGTAGGGGAGCTGTGTGTGGGCGCCAAGGTTTTTTAAGAAGCGGCTTTTTCTTCGTCATTGGCGCCTTCTTGACTGGCAGCGGCGGCGCCAGGGGTAGAGAGTTGTTCAGGGATCTCCATCTCCGCGATGTTCTTTACAAGATCAGCGGTTACATCACGTTCATGCTTCGTATGCGCGACTGATTTTTTTACCAGTGGCTTAAGACGGCGTACGTATTCTTCCGCTTTCGCAAAGCTTTTACCGCCTTGCTCAATGGACTTCTGAAACCACTCGACGGCCAAATTGATATCTTTTTTACGCAAGAAGCCAAGACCGAGATTGAACATGACTTTGGCGAGATCGAGGCTGTTGGTGATGAACGGCAACGCCGCCTGATATTGAATCAAGCCTTCGTCCACGAGACCAGTGCGCACCTTCGTGATGCCGATCGTATTCATCAAGCTGGCGAAATTTTTTGTGACGGAAACGCTGGCATGCGCTTGCGCGAAAAAGACCGCGGCATTGTCCGCGAGGGTGAGGCCAGCGCGCGCCATGCCGTCTTGTTGATCGATCGACAATACTTCGCGAAACGCGGTTCGCGCCGCTTCCGCATTGTGCTGGGCCAACTCCGCTTGCCCGATCAGACAGAGGCGTTCCATGTTATCGGGCGAAAGTTTTTTGCAGAGGCGCAGTGTCTCGAGCGCTTCTTTAACCTTGCCACTGCGATAAAGCATTTTCCCCAGCTCATTCATCGCCATCACGTTGGAGTCATCAAGCTCCAAGATGCGACGGAACAAAGTTTCCGCTTCACGTGGTCGATTTTTTTCCATGAGAAGTCGTCCGGCAAACACGGCGATCGGCTTCGGATTCGGTGCCTGGCGAATGAGTTTGTTGATCTCGTTGATGGTTTCCCGTGGCTTCTCATGAATGGTGGCGAGAAGAGACTGAATGCTCTCGATGTTATCTTGATACCAGAGAGACTCGGCCCACAGGGTTTTAACCAGTTCCGAGAATACGTTGTAGACAAATGGTTTTTCGAGAAGGCTGGTGCAAGGAAACTCTTGCACAAGGCGAAAGTCATCACGCTCCACAAAACCCGACTGCACAATAATTGGTGCCAAAGCGTAATCGGGATGACGACGCAGGCGATTGTACAAAGCAAGGCCGGAGAGATCGCCTTTGAGTTTCCACTCCATGACGATCACGTCGTATTTTTGTTCCTGCACGCCCTTCCACAGTGCCGTCGCGTTAGGAAAAACACTGACTTTTTCAAAGCCAGCCTTCTCCCCAAAAGTCCCTAAGACTTTTGAGAACGATTCATCATCGTCAACGATGGCTACTGTTTTAAAGCGATTGGGATTGCCAGTACTAAAGCCGAAAACGCCCATATTTCCTCTTCCGGAAATTCAGAGAATTATCGGCGTAAACCCGGAGACAAATTAGCTGATTTGTGGGAAAAAAAATTCTTACTCAGAGACAATTTTGATGTCGCCACCCATTTCCTGGAGTTTGGGTACGAGATTGTCATACTTGCGCTCGAGTTCCTGGATGCGAGACAGACGCGTGGTGCCTTCAGCGACAAGGCCAGCAATCAAAAAACATTTCCCGGCCCGAATGTCCGTGGGGAGCTCAAAATCGCAGCCCTTCAAAGGTGTTTCACCCTCAATAATGGCGGAATGCTTAAAGTTACGATTCCGGAAGCGACAGGGAACCTCACCCAAACATTTTGACGAAACGGTAATTTTCGCGCCCATCTTATTGAGAAAATCAGTATACCCCAGACGCTCTTCAAAGACGGTTTCGTGCAACACGCTGATTCCGCGCGCCTGCGTGAACAACACCATAAAGGGCTGTTGCCAGTCCGTCATAAACCCGGGATGCACATCCACTTCAATGTGTGTGCCGTGAAGCGGACGATTCTTAGGAGCCTCTACGTAGAGACCTTCGGAATTGATGCGGAAACTTGCGCCCATGCGCTGAATAAAGTTGAGAAAGCTATAGACGGGATCATGTGTGACGTTTTGCAGAAGAACGTTGCCACCTGTCGCCAACGCCGCGATGGTGAATGACACCGCTTGATTGCGATCATAGAGACAACGCAGTTCACAGCCGCGCAACTTTTTAACGCCTTCGACGATAAAAGTTCGGTTGGCGTTCTGCATGATGTCCGCACCCATCTTTTGCAGCATCTTTACGAGTTCAAGAACTTCTGGTTCCACCGCGGCGTTTTCAATGATGGTGCGACCGTGTGCTTTTGCGGCGGCGATGAGGAGATTTTCCGTCGCCATCACGGATGGAAATGGCATCACGATGTGCGCACCGTGCAAGCCTTTCTCATCGACGCTAAGATGGATCTGATTGTTATCATACTCCACCTGCGCGCCCATCTGCTTCAGACCTTCGATGTGAAAATCGACGGGACGCTTGCCAATCTTATCGCCGCCGAGAGCGCGGAAAAAACTAGCTTTACCAAAGCGGTGCAACAACGGCCCCGCGCTAAGAATGGAAATACGGTTACGGCTACAGATCTCTTCGGGAACTTTGAACTGGTCGATGCTCTTGCCGTTTAGGCGAATCACATCCATCTCTGGATTCTGCACGCTACCACCCACCGCACGGAAGAGATCTTCCACGATGCGGCGTTCATCAACCTGCGGCGCGCCCTTGATCAGCACATCCTCGTCAGTGAGCATGGCGGCGATAATACACTTCGTCACCTGATTGGAGCTTCCCGCAATGGAAATGCGTCCGCCAGCGAGTCGTTTACCACCTTGAATTTCAATAATGCGCTTAGCCATGCCGACACTCTACCTGTTATTCAATTTCCGTGTAATCGGTAATTTTCTTCTCGCGCTCGTACCAATCAGGATCAACCTTCACTTGCAGCTCGAGAAAAATCTTCTTCTCGAAGTGGCGTTCCAGTTGTTCGCGCGCCTTCGTGCCTAAGAGTTTGATGGTTTCGCCGCGTTTACCGATAACAATCGCTTTTTGGCTGTCGCGAGAAACAATCACCGCCGCGTAGATCACAACGATGTTCGGTTTATCCTCAAGCTTCTCCACCACCACAACCGATTGGTACGGCAGTTCTTTCTGTAAGTGGCGAAAGATCTGTTCGCGGATCAACTCGGCGCTCACAAACTTTTGCGAACGATCCGTGAGTTGTTCCGGATCAAAAAGAAACGGGCCTTCTGGTAAATGGGCTTTGAGCATGCCACGCAGCGGCCCCAAAAGTTCCGGACGTTTCGCCGACATTTCAATCGGCTCTTCTTGGATTAGGAGATGACGCTTTTCTTGCAAATCATCTCGCTCCAACAAACGGTCCATCGCCGCTTGTATTCCAGCCAAACTTTCGTCCAATTCATGCTTCTTGATTTTATCAATCTTGCTCGCGATGACAGCGATGGGCTTTTCCGACTGTTTGAGAAGACGCGCGAAAAGCATGTCGTCTTCTTCACCGTGCCAACCACGGCTTGCATCCACAAGATAAAGGAGGACGTCCGCATCCGCGAGCGCGCCCCAAGCCTCCGCATTCATCATTTCGTTCAGACGAATGCCTTTCTTCTCATGCAAGCCGGGCGTGTCGAGAAACAGCATCTGCGCCGCTCCCTCGGTATGGATGCCAAGCACTTTGTTGCGCGTGGTCTGTGGCTTCTCACTGACGCCAACAATCTTTTGACCGATCAGACTATTGACCAAACTACTCTTGCCGGCATTCGGACGGCCCAGCAGGGCGATATAGCCGCAATGGGTTTGGTTTTCACGGGGCATGCTGACTCCATAAATAGGCTCTTAAAGGCCCCAATCTATAAACTAGGACTCGCCAAGAGGCAAAACGTATCCACGACTCAGCTTACGGTTCGCGCGGGAAGGGTCACGCTAAAACGGCTCCCTACCCCAAGCGTGGACTGGACTTGGATCTCTCCGCCGTGCTCGGCGACGATACCATGGGCTACGGAAAGGCCGAGGCCCGTGCCGCGCCCCACCTCCTTGGTGGTGAAGAAGGGATCAAAAATACGGTTTAAGTGGTCGGCTTTGATGCCACACCCATTGTCGAGGACATGAAGGCAAACGAGCTGCCCCACGGTCTCAACACGCAGCTCAATCCGACCGCCTTCTTCATTTTTTTGCTGAATGGCATCACGGGCATTGGTGAAGAGGGAAATAACCACCTGCTCAAGCTGCATGCTGTCGCCTTCAACCATCACGTTATGGGACGGCCAGGTAAACACCGTTTCAATGCCACGCGTGATGAGCTGTTGACGCATCAGAGAAAAAGCGCGCTCAACAATTTCCTGCAAATTAATCAGGCGACGGCGGCGTGCCGACTGGCGAGAAAAATCACGGATGTGTTGGATGATGCGTACCATTTTATCCGCCGCGACACGCATCTTCTCTAAGTATGTTTTTAATTGGTCTGGTTCGGGCGGCCGCGCTCTTTCGATGCTTTCGCGAATATATTCCGTGTAGCCCGTGATGATGCTGAGGGGATTATTCAATTCATGGGCAATACCGCCACTGAGCTCACCGAGCGATGCGAGTTTCGCCGATTGCACCAACTGTTGCTGCTTGGTACGCAGCTCCCGAAGGACGCGCGATTCCCGACCGTCCTTCGCCGTCATGATGATGCCAGCAAGCTTGCCATCGTGACTCAGAATGCTCGCCGTCATGGAAACAGGGATGCGTTCACCACCATGAGCGCGCCAATGAACTTCAACCTCGCGCACATCCCCCCGCCTCACCGCCACCACCAATGCGGGCCAATCATGATACGGATGCGCTTCTTGAATGAGATCCATCAGGGTGAGATTTTTTAGATCATCCGTCTCGTAGCCTAACGTGCGCACGAGGTTGTCATTGCCGCGGGCAAATTTTCCTTCCGCGTCAAAGACCATCAACATATCCGACACCTGACGGATGATGTTGTCCGCGTAATCGCGCATCGAATCCGCCTGGCGCTCCATCCGCAGCATTTCCGTGAGATCTTTCGCGATGCAGAGAACGCCTCGTGGCGCGTTTGACGTACCTTGGCGAAGGAGAGACGCGGAAAAAAGCACCGGAATGCGTCTTCCATCCCGCGTGATGAAATTGAGACGATGGTTTTTAATCAGTCCGCGCACAATCAAACGATCGAGGCTCGCGAGCTCAAAAAGATCTTCTTCTTTCTCGTAGATTTCGGCGACGAAGAGACTGATGCCATGCCCCACATAGTCGGAGGCTTCCCCACCAAGCAATTGCAATGTCGCTGGATTGATTTCGACGATTTGACCGGAGGTATCCAAAATGATGACACAGTCGTAAGCCGACGCCAGAATATCCGCCGTCAGCGTGCGCAAATCCCATTCCTTGGGGGCACTTTTGAGCATTTTCCCCGACCGATACCGTTTAAGAGGACATCTTCTGCAACATCTCCCGCGCTCTCTTATATGTCGGACAGATCTGCAGTGCACGTTGTAAATGATTGATCGCTTCTTGATCTTGTTTCAAGTTGCGATAACAGAGCGCGATATTGAAGGCAAGCCGATGGTCGTCGGCCGCCACCTCAAAGGCGCGCTTGAATAGATCCAAGGCCTCAAGGTCTTTTCCGTCCTTGCGTTTCATGATGCCGCGCATGTTTAAAATCTCGGGACGGTCGCGCCCACTCAGGGATTCCGCTTTGGTCAACCATTGTTGCGCTATCGCCATGTCCCCCTGTGAGAGACCGACCCGCGCCTTTAAAAGGTAGGGTTTCCACGTCTCGACAGTTTCCGGACGATCGAGCATCACCGCCGCGATCTTTTCACAAAACAGGGTGAGATTGAGGGAAAGACACACCTCTCCCAACTGGAGAAGCCAGTATTGCTCGTTTGATTCGTTAATTTCGTTTAACAAAACATCAAAGAGCGTTTGGAACTTAGCCCACTCGCCCCTTGAGAAGTAGAACTGCAGCAGCTCGAACTTGTAGTTATAGTTCTCGGGGTCGGCCTCGAGAACATACTGAAGCTGCTTCATATAGGTGTCCAGCTGGTCGCGCTCGGCATAAATCAAGCCGGTGCGGGCACTCAAGCTGTCACTTCGTTCCTTCAGGATCTCGTCATAGATGCGTCGCGCCTGCTTCTGCAGACCTTGTTTGTAAAGCGCCTTGGCTTGACGTAACTTCTCCGCCACCTGGTCTTTCTGGCTGCCACGACCAACAAGTTCGGTGATCACCGGCTTAAGAAGTGATTCCGCGTAGGAGAGCTCCATCACATGATCCACGTGATAACTGGAGAGCAATTCTCTCTCGCGGCGATCGAGTTTGGTGTCTTGTTCTAGGAGAAGGATCACGGGAATGTGGTCGCTGTGTTCATCAGAACGCAGGATGCGTAACATGGTGAGCCAATGCATATCCGCCACGGGCGCCATAATCACCACGAACAGATACGATTCACGGCGGAGGGCTTCGAGCCCCTGGGCGGCTCCTTCAAAGGTTTCCACCTTGCAGCCAGATCGCCCTAAAATAGCGCTTAGCACGGCTTGCTCAGGGCCGTTTTTGGCAACCAGGCAAACGCGCGGGCTATTCTGTTTTGTTTGGGGCGCCTTCATCATGGCCTCGGATTCACACCTCACCGTCGGTTAGGAGCCTCATTATAATGATCTCGGCACCCCCCCAAGGCCACTTGAGGGTATCCCCGCCTCGGCCTTACCAAAGACAGCGACAGCCCCATGGAACTATTGGTTTAATTCGGGATTTTTTTTAAAGAAATTCAGGGCAATTAATGGAACGATTTAAAGCCTTACGGAAAATTGCCAGAAAGAATTTCATTCAATGAATAAATCTTTCTTAAATCTTACCGGCGAAATGACAAGCCACATTGTGTGCCCCCTGGGCATCACCTTGATCACGCAATACAGGCTCTTCCTGACGACAGACGTCCTGGGCAAAGGGGCAACGAGGATGGAAACGGCAGCCTTGAGGCGGATTCAGCGGCGATGGCACCTCACCCTGCAGGGGCTTGCGGGCACGTCGCTGTTTTGGATCTGGGACAGGAATGGCGGCGATTAAAGCACGGGTATAGGGGTGCAATGGTTTACTATAGATGCGATCAGCATCCGTGTATTCCACCACTTTCCCAAGATACATCACCGCCACGCGATCGGACACGTGACGCACGACCGCGAGATCGTGCGCGATAAATAAAAACGCCAGGTTCAACTCACGCTGCAACGTCAGCAGGAGATTAAGAACCTGCGACTGAATGGATACATCCAGTGCCGATACCGGCTCATCGCAGATGATCAATTTAGGACGTTGTGAAATCGCGCGCGCAATGCCGATGCGCTGACGTTGCCCACCTGAAAATTCATGGGGATAACGAGTCACATAACTTCCCGGCAAGCCGACTCGCTCCAGCAAATCCTTTACCGCGGTGCGGCGCGCTTCGACGGAAAGATCGCTGTGGATGATAAAAGGTTCTTCAAGAACTTCGCCAATGGTGTGGCGCGGATTGAGGGATTCCGCTGGATCTTGAAAGATCATTTGCATACGCGCCCGAATCTGGCGCATCTCTTCACCCGCTAGCTGCGTGATATCACGCCCCTCAAACAACAGCTGACCGCTCGTGGGTTGATACAAACGAGCAATGCTACGACCGAGCGTGGTTTTTCCGCATCCCGACTCACCCACAAGCCCCACTGTCTCGCCCGGTGCGATCGTAAGATCCACGCCATCCACCGCGAAAACAGTGCCAACACGTCGCTGCATAATTCCACCGTGCACGGGAAAATGCTGGCGCAGTTGTTTCACTTCTAGAAGCGGCTGAGTCATGGCTTTCTTCTCTATTCAAAATGACAAAGGCTTGCGTGTTTAGGACTAAACACTTTCAATGTGGGCGTCTGCCGGCACACGTCGGCAAACTGCGGGCAACGGTTTTGAAAGCGGCATCCCGCTGGCATATCCGTTAAAGAGGGAACCATGCCTTCAATAATCTCGAGAGGACGCTTACGCACACCGTCCAAACGAGGCATCGAACGTAACAAACCCTTGGTGTAGGGATGCCTTGGTTTCGCAAAAATCTCATCTACCGGGGCGTGCTCCACCACGCGGCCACCATACATCACCAACACGTCGTCACTGATCTCCGCGATCACACCCAGGTCGTGGGTGATGAAGATCACCGCCATGTTGTTTTTCTTTTGGAGACGGGCAATCAGTTCAAGAATCTGTGCTTGGATGGTCACATCCAAAGCGGTTGTAGGCTCATCGGCAATCAGAATATCCGGCTCACAGGCGAGCGCGATGGCAATCACCACACGCTGTCGCATGCCACCGGAAAGCTGATGAGGATACTCCTGCATCCGTCGTTCCGGCGCGGCAATGCCCACATCCGCGAGAAGACGCACGCTGCGCTCATGTATTTCTTTCGAAGACAATTGCGGGAAATGCAGTTCAAATACTTCAGCGAGTTGGCGCGCGATTTTATGAACGGGATTTAACGCCGTCATGGGATCTTGAAAAATCATGCCAATGCGTCGACCGCGAATGGCGTGCATTTTTTCCGCCGGCAGTGACGCCAGATCCATGCCGTCATATAAAATTTGACCAGATTCAATCTTGCCGCTTGGCTGCGGCAACAAACGCATGATGGACAAAGCCGTCACGCTCTTACCGCAACCCGATTCACCCACGACCCCGAGGGTGGCGCCACGACGCACGCGAAAACTCACGTTGTCAACGGCACGCGCCCTCACATCCTCTAACTGAAAGGATGTTACGAGTTCTTTCACTTCAAGGATCGAATCGTTCACTTTTTACCTTTTCCCGTGCCCCAGTTGCGATAGGTCTTATCAACGTTAGTCACCGGCTTAAACGCTTTTCCAGACTTCATCGCCGCTTCGGTTTCTTTCTTGATATTTTCATCCAACCAGAAAAGACCGCCGGTTTCCGGCGCGAAAAGTTCGAAAGAGGATTCGGATAAATTTGTTGCCGCTGGTGTGGGCAGACGCCACCAACGCCAGTAAGCAACGCGGAAGTAACCGGGAACCGTGGCTGGAATCAAAACATTGAGATCGCTGATGCGGGCGTCAATTTTATGCGCCAATGCGATGCGCTCTTCTTTTTTCACCGAGGTGCGATAGGTATCGATCAACTTATTAAGTTCAGGATCGTTGATGTTCGCGGTGTTGTTGGTGTTGGGTTGGTTGGCGTTATCACCGTGCCAGATGCCCCAGTAGTCGGGAATGCCTGAATCGCGCGCGCCAAAGCCACTGTAGTTGGCTTGATGCTTATTGGCGTTCATCTGCTTGATCATTGCTGACCAATCTTTTAAGCCGAGATTCATCTTAATGCCGGCTTTTTTCGCCTCTTCCGCGAGAACAACAAGACGCGGCGTGTGACCGTCATACGCGTAGAGCAACTCAAACTCGAGGCGTTGTTTTTTGTTGTTGATGCGATAGCCTTCCGCATCGCGCGTCGCGAAACCCGCTTTCTCCAAAAGAGCGTTGGCTTTGGTTAAGTCGAACGCCAATGCCTTGACGTTGGGATTGTTGTATTCGCCGTAGCCCTGCGTGCAAGACTGAAGGCGTTCGGTCTCACCACGCTCAACGGTGGTGATCACTTTGTCAAAGTTCATGGCGTGAGCAATCGCCTTGCGCACATTTTCGTCCTTAAAGACGTCTTGCTGCACGTTTAACCAAATGCCGAAGCAGCCGCGGGGACGATCGTTGTAGAACCAGAGTTTCTCCGCGTAGCCCTTGTTAAAAATATCGATGTTACTTTTCTCATGCCAGAAAGCCGGATCATTCAACGAGAACACATCAAGCTGGGCTTTTTTAAACTGTTCGAAGTTAACCGTTTGTTCGCGCACAACCTTGAACACAACCTTGTCAACGTTGAAGCGGTTCTTAAAGAACGGACGATCCTTCGCCCACCAATCCTTTTTCTTCACAAAGGTAACGGATTTACCCTTCTTTACCTGCTTCTGATCAATTTCGTATGGCCCGGTGTTTGGCACGATGGACCAGTTGTATTTCTGCACGAAATCAGCGGGAACCTGTCCGTTATAAAAATGTTTTGGTGTGGGACCAACATCCGCCCACATGTGGAGGTCGGGCTTTGGACGGGGGATGGTGACGGAGATCGTGTGCGGATCGTAAACGGTGACCTTCTCAATTTCCTGCGTGTAGAAATTGTTGTACCACGGCGCCATGATATTCTTTGAACGCATGAAATCAATGGTGAACGCAAAGTCATCCGCCGTTACCGGCTTACCATCCGACCACTGCGCTTTGGGATCAATCTTGTAATACATCGTGCGGCCATCTTTGCCATAAGCCCAGTGGGTGGCGAGCATGGGAATGATTTCGCGTGTATTGGGATGAATCGATGTCAGTGACATATTGTTGGCGAGAAGCGCTGTGTAAAGAACCGTATTGGAATCCGGGCCCACAACACGGAATGTCAGCGGAAACGTGTTCATGGATGTGGTGAACGTCCCCCCCTGCTTTGCTTCAGGGGAAGCAATCAAAGGCGGATTTTCATTGGTTTCCCACTTAATGTCTTTTGGCAATGACTCCGCCGCGAAGAGAGCCGGCGCCCCCAACAACATAAAAGCCAACGCCCACCAACGTTTTTTCTGCATAACGCTTCCTTTTCCACTACTCATAGGTTGTATGCTTCTTGGGATCATAGGCTTCCCGCACCGCCTCACCCACAAAAGTTATCATCGTTAAAACAATCACCATCGCCATCACCACGGATGTGACGATCCATTTTGCATGTAGATTCGCCGTCCCCTGCTGCAAAAGCTCACCCCAACTGGGTGTTGGCGGCGGAAGGCCGAAGCCGAGGAAGTCCAACGAGGTCAAGGCGACAATGGCGCCGGAAATGGAAAACGGCACAAACGAAACGATCACCGACACGGAGTTGGGGAGAATGTGTTTGAACACAATGCGGGGCGTTGTGGCGCCCGTGGCGATCGCCGCCAAGGTGTAATCACGCGCTTTTTCTTTGTAGGTTAACGTGCGCATGTACCAGGTCATGCCCGTCCAGTTAAAGAAGATCATGATGCCCACCAGCATCCAGAAACTCGGCACCATGATGGACGAGAGAATGATGATGACGTAGAGGAATGGCACGTTGTTCCAGATTTCGATGATCCGTTGAAAGATCAGGTCAAACCAACCACCCCAATAGCCCATAAGGCAACCGATCACGATGCCGACGGCATACGTGGCAACGAGAAGGATGAGAGAGAAAAAGATAGCCGTGCGAAAGCCATAAGCAAGACGCGCCAGGATATCGCGACCGACGATATCAGTGCCGAAATAATGCTGTCGTTCAAAGGAGGGTGGAAACGGCGGCACCTCTCCTTCCGGTAGGTCCGTTTCCACGGAGCCCCAGGGAACCGGCGGCAGAAGGACAAAACCGTCCTCGTTGTTTTCGGCCATGCGCGCTTTGAGATCGCGGTAATTGGTTTCGTAAGGATAATCGAAACCGAATTCCGTTCCGGGAATAAAGGCCCCATAGGTGGGAAAGCGCCATTGTCCTTGGTGCTTCACCACCAAGGCGCGATTATTCACCAACAGCTCCAAGATCAAACTGAGGGCGATCAAAACCCAAAAAAGAACGAAGGAATAATATCCGCGGCGCACACTGCGGAAGCGGCGCCAACGTTTTGTGGTAATGGGATCGAGACGAAGAAATTTCATTTAAACTGCACCCTCGGATCCACTAGAGCCACGCACACATCTGACAAAATGTTGCCAAGCAGCTGCAGACCCGCGCTTAACACGAGAATACCCATCACCACCGGATAGTCCCGCTCCAAGGCCGACTCGTATCCGAGAAGACCGAAGCCATCGATGTCGAAGATTTTTTCAATGAGGAATGACCCGGCGATAATCACGGAGATGTTATTGCCAAAGTGGGTGGCCATCGGAATCAAACTATTGCGCAAAGCGTGCTTAAACACCGCGCGACGGAACGGAACCCCTTTGGCAATGGCGGTGCGCACGTAATCGGCAGCAAGGTTGTCCATTAGGGAGTTTTTCATCAGAAATGTCATGGTGGCGAAACTTCCCACCATGTAAGCGGTCAGAGGAAGAATGGAGTGATAAATCACGTCCCACACTTTACCGAACAAACTAAGGGATTCGAATTCTTCGCTGACAAAACCACCAATGGGAAAGAGCTCCCAATGAGAAGCAAATAGAACGATACATATGATCGCCACCACGAATCCAGGAATCGCATACCCCACGAAAACCAGCACCGAGGTGAGGTTATCCATCGCGGAATTATGACGCACGCCCTTCCAAACACCCAGCGGGATACAGACGAGGTAAGTCAAAACCATCGTCACCACACCGTAGTAAATGGAAACCGGTAATTTGCTTTTGATGATGTCCCATACGGGTTCGCTGTAACGACTGGATGTGCCGAGATCGAGAGTGATCGTGCGCCCCAACCACTCGGTGTAAGCGGTGATGACGGGCTTGTCAAAACCATAGAAGGCTTTGAGCTGCTCCATTTGTTCTTCGGAAATCTGCGTGGAGGTACGATCGTCGCCGTGGCCTTGTGAGCTCTGTTGCTTCATTTGCGCAATCATGCGCTCAATGGGTCCGCCCGGTACGAACCGTGTAATGGTAAATACCATGATGGTAATACCAAGAAACGTAGGCACCATGAGCAATAAGCGACGAAGGAAGTAACTCGCCATCCGTGGTCCAAGTGACAATGTGCGCGAAAATCTGAAGGGAAAACTTAGCGGAAAACACGCGGTATTGCAAGGACGGGACTTCTTAGATTCGATTCATCTCGTCAGCCTGAACGGAGTGAAGGATCCTTCGTTTCACTCAGGATGACGGTTAACACTCTGGATGACAGCTAACACTCAGCGTGGAGGTTAACACTCGG
>CAYOJQ010000017.1:408-26898 GCA_964404325.1 uncultured Oligoflexales bacterium | reverse complement strand
GGTGGAGGTTAACACTCGGGGTGGAGGTTAACACTCGGGGTGGAGGTTAACACTCGGGGTGGAGGTTAACACTCAGCGTGGCGGTTAACACTCGGGGTGGAGGTTAACACTCAGACGGTTAACGTCCCACGCCGAGCGGTCGGTTGCTTTCGATGCGCAGCATCACGCCATCACGCACGTGACTCGCGAGCGGCTGCGGAATGAGCATGATGGGCTTCAAGGCTTTGAAGTGAAAGAGCACTGGATTGCGTGGGTCCACCTTAACGTATTGCACCGCCTGCGTGTGAGTATCCACAATATGGAGCACGAGAGGTTGCATGGCTTTACCGGGTGATGGAAGCGCCATCACTTTCACGGTCTGTGGCAAGTCGGTTGATGTGAGATTGACTTTGCTTTGAACTGGAAATTGCGTCGTGGCGGGATGGGGCAAGGTGACCGCTTTGCCAGGAGGCAACACCCGAAGATCGAATGTTCCATCCATGGCAGATGCAGTCATCGCTTGCCACGCCAGAAGCAGTAACCAGAAGTGTTTCATGGCATCCCTAAGCCGAAAGACAGCTCATGGTTCATTGTAAGGCCTCCGGCTCGGTGAGGGTAGCAAGGTTCGTAAAAAAATTTTACCACCCGGTAATCACACGTCTTTTTATTGATTTATTAAAGTAACCCAACACGCCGTCCGAAAACATCTTCGAGAAGCCAAAAGTGACTTTGGTTTCAGAAGGTTGCAGGGACGGTAACCATGCGAACATCAAAAAAAATCATCGCGGCGCGCGGCCTTTTCGGGGCGGCGCTTCTTACAGCCAGCCTGACAGCGCGGGCCGAGGTTGTTTCGCAGCGTTGGTCACCCCACTTACGAAACACCAACACATCGTTCGCGCTCACAACCATGCATGACACGCAAGCCGCCTGGTTCACACTCGCGCCTCACTTACAGGATGCGGCGTTGGTGTTGGAAAAGGAATTCGCGTCGCGACGGGTTTTCCGTGTGTACTGGGAAAATCGTTGGATCTATGGTGCGCGATTTAACGCTTATGAAAACGTGACAGGCACGCCTCTTTTTAACGGCTCATGGCCGATGGAAACACCATCCTGTCGTTCGGTGGGACTCGAGACTAACGATGGTGAAAAGGTGTGGTGGCTTGGGCAAGGAACCTGCCGGGACGCCTACTTGGTGCACCACCGCACGGAAACACTGGTTCTCGCGAGCGACACGCACGAAATTTTATGGCGCGAGCCCCTTCTCTTTGACGTCACCGCGACCGTGCACACGGAAAACGTGCTCAATGCAAAACTGCAAACGGTGACTCTCGATGAAATTCACGATGGAGAATTTCTCGACTATCCATGGTTCTCCGTTTTTGGACGCACAACCATGGACCCGCGCGCGAAAGTCGAAAACGGCGCGTTTAACTATTCTCCAGTACACGATCCGTTTCTTTTTGATCAGGTGCAAACATCCTTTAACGCGCAAAAAACATTGCAATGGTTTCAGCGACTGACTGGCTGGGAACACAAGGGAAAGCCGATCGAAATTTTCACCAACACCGACGATCTTAACAATGCCTTCTATCTCCCCGCGCAAGGAACTCTCGCGGCGGAAGTGCATTTGGGACGAGGCGATCTGATTAGCATGCGTTTTCTATCCCGCGACGCGGATGTGGTCTCGCATGAATTAGCCCATCACTTTATCTATCAATATATCACCACCTCACGGGGTGAATCCGGCGTGATTCACGAAGGAACGGCGGATTATTTGGCTTACGCGATTCAAGGGGATCCGCGCCTTGGCGATACCGTTGTGCCCAACGCCCCCTATCTCCGCACCGCCTTGATTGGCGAAGATAAACGCTTCGATGATCCGGAACAAAACCGCGCTCCTCATCATCTGGGCCAGTACTGGTCGGCGCTCCTTTGGGATTTACGCGAAAAATTGGGTGCGGAAGGCGATGAGTTGCTGCTACACAGCCTCACTTTCATGCCGGATCGCGCCCAGCTGACGGACGCAATGCTCGGTTTGTTGCACGCCGACAGCTCGCTCTTCCCGAGTGCCGCTGATGCCACTCGCGGCGAGAACTACTGTCTTATTCTTGAGCGCGCCATCGCGCGCGGCTTCACCAAAGCCATCCGTAACGTGGATGGTTCAGCCTGCGGCTTTGATCTTGTCAAAATCGCCGCGGACCGCGAGGCCGAGATCACCGTTGAAACAAAAGGATCACGCGATCCCCTCGCCCGCATCATTCCCGTCTGCGGTGTCATCGATGCAAATCATCGCTCGCTGCGTTGGCTGGCGATGTTGTGTTTGATTCTTCCTTTTATCCCACTACTCTTATGGCGTCAGCGGGAGGATGCATGAATCTCGACAAGCTTCTGACGGTAGCGGTTCGCGGTGGCGCGAGTGACATTATCCTTAAAACGAACGCGGTCCCACGCTTTCGTTTTAAAGGCGACCTCATTCCCTTGAGCGGCGGCCAACCTCTCACCGCGGAGTTAATGGAGGAATGGCTTAAGAAAATGGTGCCCGCGCACCTTCAGGGGAGCATGCAGGATCTTCTCGACGCCGACTTTGCCTATCAATCCGAAAGCGGGCATCGCTTTCGCGCGAATCTATTCCGTCAACGTGGTCAATTCGCGCTGGTGCTGCGTATTATCAGCAATCACATCCGCACGCTGGAAGAGCTGCAGTTGCCACAAGTCCTTGAAGACTTCACACAGGAAAAACGCGGCATCATCTTAGTCACGGGAGCCACGGGGAGCGGTAAAAGCACCACTCTCGCCGCCATGATCGAAAAGATCAACACCTCGCGCGCCTCACACATCATCACCATCGAGGATCCGATCGAGTTCACCTTTAAAGAAAAAAGCGCCACCATCGAACAACGAGAGATTGGCACGGATACCGCAAGTTTTGGCGATGCCCTGCGTAGCGCCCTGCGCCAAAACCCCGACGTTATTTTTGTCGGCGAGTTACGCGATCGCGAAACAACACAAACCGCTCTTATGGCGGCGGAAACAGGTCACCTCGTGTTATCCACTCTACACACCACGGACGCGGTGGAAACAATGACGCGTCTTCTCTCCTATTTTCCCGTGGAACAACACGCCGCCATGCGCCTCACGCTTTCGCAGACGCTGCGCGCCATCGTTTCGCAACGGCTCGTGATCCGTGCCGATGATTCCGGCATGGTGCCGGCCTTGGAGATTCTGATCGCCAATGAATTGGTGCGAGAGGAAATCCGCGAGGGGAAAAACCTAAAAACCCTGAAAGACGCTCTAAAACGAGGCCTCGGCACCAACGGGATGCAGAGCTTTGATCAATCTCTCTTAAACCTCGTGCAACGAGGTCATATCTCGCGCGAAGAGGCTGTGCGCCAAGCAAGTAATCCCAAGGATCTGGAACTGGCTCTGCAAGGGTTTGGCCGCTAATAAATCTTTCTGCACCGCCTGAGATGCCGTAGTATCCGGGAAACGGAGAGGGCCAGGCTGTGGAGATTGCCATCATCGGTGCCGGATTTAGCGGTTTAGGCATGGCCATGCAATTGAAGCGTGCCGGCCTGCACGATTTCCAGATCTTTGAACGCGCGGGCGACGTTGGCGGTGTCTGGCGCGACAACACGTATCCAGGTGTTGCCTGCGATGTGGAATCCCATCTCTACTCTTTTCGCCGCGCTCCCAATCCGCATTGGCAACGGATGTATTCCGAGGGCGCGCAGATCTGGCAATATCTACGCGATTGCGTCGATCAGTATCAATTGCAAGGGCACCTGCGTTTTAATCACGACTTGTTGCGAGCTGACTGGGATCAAGAGCAACGGCATTGGCGCCTCACCACATCTCAAGGGTCATTCATCGCGCGGATTCTCATCAGCGGCGCCGGTGTTTTTAATGAGCCGTTGATTCCCGCGTTACCAGGACTCGAAAACTTTCGCGGCAAGACGTTCCATTCCGCCCATTGGGATCATGCTCACGACCTTCGCGGGCAACGGGTCGCGGTGATCGGCACGGGCGCCTCGGCCATTCAATTCATCCCCCAACTTCAGCCCATCGTGGCACAGATGACTGTTTTTCAGCGCACGCCCGCTTGGATTCTGCCACGACTCGACCGTCCGGTGAAACGCTGGGAACAAAAACTATTGCGTCGGTTTCCCTGGCTGCTAAAAGTGCGTCGCTGGGGGATTTACTGGCGACGGGAATTTTACGGGCTCGCCTTTCGTCGTCCCAGTTGGATGCGTTTTGCGCAGCGCCTGGCGTTACGGCATATGCACCGCACGATCAAAGATCCCACCATGCGGAAGCAACTCACACCCAACTACACCATTGGTTGCAAGCGGGTGTTGTTAGCGGACGATTTCTATTCAACGCTGGTGAAAACAAACGTCGCGCTGGTCACAGATAAAATTTTGCGCATTCACGGCGATGGCATTGAAACCGAAACAGCTCGCCACCTGTTTGATACGATTATTTACGGCACGGGCTTTAAAGTGACAAACTTTCAAGTCGCCCATACGATTTTCGGCAAAAACGGCCGCGCGTTATTCGCAACATGGAACGCCAGTCCCCGCGCCTTTCTCGGCACCACTGTGCCAGAGTTCCCTAACTTCTTTTTGTTAATGGGCCCCAACACGGGATTAGGTCACTCTTCGGTACTTCTGATGATGGAAGCGCAGATTGATTACGTTTTACAAGCAATCCAATGGCTACGCCAAAACCCCGGTATCGCCTGTGCGCCGAAACCTGAGCGGGAGCAACAATACACGGGGACGGTGGATCAACTTTCCGCTCGCACCGTATGGAAGGCGGGTCATTGTCAAAGTTGGTACTTGGATCACACGGGACGGAACTCCACCCTATGGCCCACGTCCGTGCATGCGTTTCGGCGACGTCTGAAAACATTTGTGACTGATGATTACGTAAAGGATGGCTTATGAATGCAAAACGCATCTTCATCACGGGCGGTGCTTCCGGACTTGGTAAAGCACTGGCCCTCCGTTATGCCCGCGAAGGATGGCGCGTTTGCATCGGAGACATTCATGCCGGTCGTGGGGCTGAAACGTTGACGGAGCTAAAAAACATGGGCATTCAGGCTCATTTCGCTGCCTGCGATGTCACCCAAGAAGCGGATCTGGAAAAGGCCGCCGCGTGGTTGCTGCAGCATTGGGGTGGCGTGGATGTGGTGGTGAATAACGCTGGAGTGGCCACCGGTGGTGATTTTGCGCGGACACCGCTTACGGACTGGGAGTGGGTGCTCAATATCAATCTTTTGGGCGTGGTGCGCGGCTGCCGGGTGTTCACACCGATTTTAGCGAAGCAGGGAGGCGGGCAGCTTATTAACATCGCTTCCGCGGCCGGCCTGGTGCACATGCCTTTCATGAGCTCTTACAATACCGCCAAAGCCGCTGTGGTTACGCTTTCCGAGACATTGTCCTTGGAGCTTACGGAACAGAATATCGCCGTCAGTGTCGTCTGCCCTTACTTTTTCCGTACCAATTTAACGGAGAGTCTGCGCGCCACGGATACGGGAACCGCGGCGGCGGCACAACATTTTATCGCGCGCTCAAAAATTGATGCCGCATGGATCGCTGAAAAAATCTTTCGCGGCGCGGCACGGCGGCAATTTATGATCATTCCGAATGGTGAAATTAAGCTCTACCGCTGGCTGAAGGGTGTCCTTCCCTATCCACTCTACTCTCGGGCTGTGCGGGCGGTGTGGCGCTTTAGCGCCGGATCTCAGGCGGGAAAAAAGGCATAAAAAAAGCGGCCCGAAGGCCGCTTTCTTCTTACATCTTTGGTTTGAACCAGCAGCGTGGACGAGAACCAATGTCATCGCCAGCAGACTGCAAGCAGCTTACTTTCGCGGAAGCAGCTTCAGTTGTGGGGATGTCGCTTGGTTCGAACTGCGCTGTGCACACAGCACCTGCCATGTATGTATCAAGACGGCATTGTGCTTCTGGGTGAGCGTTATCTGTACGGCTTACTTCGTTTGGATCTTTGGTATCCCAATCGATGTCGCTGCCGCCGCCCAACTGATTCAACAAGTTAGCCAAGGAGAAACCACCGAGCATGGAGCGGTAGCAGATGTTGCGGTCTGCTTCGTTTTCCCAGCGGCTATCACACTGTTGTTTTGGGAATGCGGGAATTTCTTCCGCGGCTTTTGCGTTCGCTTCAACATCGTCTTTCCAAAGTTCGCGTGCGCAGGAAAGTGTCGCGAAGTAGTCAGACTGACCTTCGTTTGCCGCCCAACCAGAAGTTTGGGGGAAACCGCCAAGGTGGTGACCGATTTCATGGCAAAGAACGAGTGCAAAACCATCTTTTGTGACTTCTGGACGGCGTGCGAGACCACCGTACATGTTCACATACCACGTGTTCATCATCTGAGACGCAGAAGCGTTCACTGTGCCGTTTGACCATTTACGAGCGATGCTCAACTTCGCACCATGTGCCTTAATGACGGGAGCGTAGTACGCTTCCGCTTCATCAATCACCTCGTTGAATTGTTCTTCCGTGATCCCGGCGGTGAAGTTCACATTGTCTTGCAGGTGCAAGTTGTTTTCTGGCATGAACGTATGCCCGAAAGCCTGTGTCCCTAGCATGCTGCCTACGGCAATTAAAAAAAGCTTCTTCATCCCAACTCCCCTTCCCTGGATTGGATAACTCGTCCTCGCGCTGCGGAAGCACATCCGGTCACGCATATTGTGGCTTATGATTTTATTATGATGGCCGGTCGGCCAAATAAAAGCAATCAAGAAAAACGGCCCGATACGGGCCGTTGGTTCAGCAATTTTGAAGAAGGAAAAAGAGAACTATTTAGGGAGTCGCCGGAGTCGCGCCACCTTCAGAGGTCTTGGTGGAGAATTTTACCGCGCGAGCGGCGCGTACATTACCACTGGCGTCGAGTGAAAGGATCGTGCCGATGCTCGCATTTTGCAGCTGAATCGGCGAATCCGTCTTATAAATCTGAACCCCATCCGGAGTCACGCGCGCTGGCGTGAAGGTGATATCCATCTTTTTATTCTTCACGCAGGAGCCGCGATCTCCCAAGCACAGAGCCACGCTCTTCGATTGATTGTCGGATGACGCCCACAACGTCACGGTGCCGGGAGCCGTATAGCTGCGAATCGCGAGGAACAACGAATCGTCGCCAGGGGTCACGGTATCCACGCAATTGGATTCTTTTGTGGCAAAACCGTGATTCGAAAACGCTTCGTTAATCAAACAATAGTTGGGTGAACGCGTGGACGTGTTGTTGTCGTCATCATCCAAACGCAAGACCGCGTTGTAACCGTCGGCCATTTGTTTGATGGTGAGAAGGCTGTTAAAAAACAGCTTTTCCGCCATAAATGCGCCCTGCTGATCGCCGTAGCGCTTCAGCAACGCGGCGCGCATATCCCAATAAGCGCCGGCGATGATTTCACCGTCAGCATGAACCTCACCCTTCTTATCCGCGGGCCATTTTTTGGTATTTTGCGAATCCCGCAGACCTTTTGTTTGACCGCTGTAGAAACCTGGTCCGAGAACGTGGTCACCCGTTTTCATAAAGGCCACGATGTCACCAATACCCTCGGATAAATCACCACCGTTGATGCCGTTCATATCATCGTCAAGGGCATGGCCCCACTCATGATACATAACGTCATCGATGGTACCGGTGTTCGCGCACTGACCACCGGCGGGGAAGAAGTTTACGGAACTGCCGTCGTAGTAGGCGTTGCAGTTACCGCTCACGTTTACGTTTGTTTTGATGGGCGTGCTTAAGAGCGCCGCTTGGCTCGACGTAAGGTGTTGTCCAACGAAATCCGCGATCACGTTGATTTTCACAAACGCGTTCATAACCGCCAAAGTTGCTGCTGCGGTCTCACTGAAGAGAGCCTTGTCGCCCTGTACGGTCAAATTGAATGTTTTGGGCGCGCTACCCGTTGTGCCGATGTAAGAGCGAGAACCTGTTTTTGTTGCCAGGTTGACTTGCACGCTGGAGCCGCTAGCGGTGACGTTACCGTTTTTATCCGCCGTCGCCGAGCCAATGGACCCATAATAAATGGGAAACTCGACATTTTTGTTGAATACATAACTTCTCTCGGGAAGAGAGGCTTTGAGAGCAACGTGATAGTGGTTGCTATAAGCTTCGAGAAGATTCCCCTCGGCGTTTACCGTCACGATGAAATTTTCGTGGGTGCTGGGATCTTCCAAGATCACGCGCGTGGCGTAATGATACTCATAAGCCCCTTGGGGCGTTTCTTTTACGTAGATGACGGGGTACGCGTTCTTTTCAACAACACCGTCAAGCCCCGTGCGGGCGAGCAGGGCATTTTCGTCGGGCGCGCGACGTTGTTCAACGCCAATATCGATCGCCCCGTAACTGTTGTTAATCACTTCGCGGATGCGGTAATTGCCGTCGCCGAACGGGGCAAAAACAACCTGTACATCCGATCCGTCCACCAGAATTCCTTGGTAATAACGCACGAAGTGGAAAACAATGTTGCCGCGGAAATCTTCCGTGCGCGCGGATTTCGCCGCGTCACGCAGTTCCGCCACGTTCACACCCAGGAAACTATTACTTTCAATAAAACGCAGCGCCTCTTCACGCAATTGTTCGGCGGAGACGTTAGGCATCTTGCTGGTATCAAAGCCGACAAACGCGGGAAGTCCCGAAGCAAGGTTCGTCTTTATTTCCGCAACAGATCCCGCAGGTCCGGTGAGGCCATAGCTTCCCGGAACGCCATAAGAATCAGCAGGCGACTTACCACGCAACAATAGACGATGAAAATCCACAGAGCCGCGCTCTTTGGGTTTCCATACGTTCATGTCATCCGGCGCGCATCCACTCAATGCCGCGACATAGAGCATCCATGTCAAATACCGTCCATGTTTCATAGAGACCTGACCCCTCACTAACGATGCATTCCCATGCATGCGATCTAGTTGCCTTCAATCTTCCAGGCAGCGTTCCCTTGAAAGGATTTGCCGTCCCATGCACCATTGAGTTCAACATTCTCAGCGGTGAAGTCGGTAATCTGCACCGTGTTGTTGCCAGCTTTGAGCGTCACCTTGGGGGCGCGACCCACCATTTGAAATTGGTTGTTTTCGTAAATTTCCAGACGAATGTCGTCAGACACGTTTGAAGGGAGATTGCTTAGAACAATGTTCGCCACGTTGTTGGTGAAGACAACAGGACCTTGCGCCGAGGCACCCAAGAAAAGAAATTTATAGGTGACGGTGCTCATGTTGAAGCTACCGAACTTCGAGTTGTCAAAGCTCACCGTGAGGTTGGCGTTACCGGTTTTAGGGAGGTTACTGGAATCGCCAGTGCCAGCGTTTTTATCGCCGCCGTTGGCTCGTACGCGCTGAATCCTGTTGGTTTTATTTGCATTGGTGCAGCTGGCGATGAAACTCATCGACAGCGCGAACATTAGTGCGTACCGCCCCATGGCTAGCATGTGATCCCCTCTCCGTGCCGACACGCGGCGTGTTGCATGATACCGAAGGTTCAAGCAATATCTGGGCCTTAACTAACAGTGCGGATTTCTTCAGCCTTCCCGCATCGACGCTGCCCAAGGCGTGGACAGCGTTGTTCACTCAAACGGAATAAAAACTAAACTCGTTTCGCCAATCTTTATCGGTTCCTAAGCTCCTTTTCTGGAGTGACTAAAAAATTCTGGGGCATTTTGCGAACTTAGGAGGAAAAAATATTGTGGCGGTAAGAAAAAAGGGAAAGTGCGAGGAGCGAATTCTTACTAGGGGTAAATGGTTAACAGCTTCACGCCAAAACCAAACGCGGAGCCCCCCACGTTCCGACTGAAACTCGCCTTGAATTTATCCATGCCGTCTTTGTTGTGCGGATAGATGTCCGTTCCGTCCTGTCCACCGCCCGAGAAATCCTTGCTGGTAAACACAGAAAGAAAACCTTCGCCGAAACGCCAGAAAACAATCTCCAACTCCGTGAAGCCACGGATACCGGAACTTGTTCCCACGAGAACATCCTCGCGCTCATCGTTGATCGTGACCTGTCCCGCGCTGATCTGCACCGCCGGACCGAAACTAAAAAGAATGTCGGGAAAATGACTGGAAGGCGTGTAGCCAATCTGCACGTATGGTTTAAGCACCAGCGCGAGCAAGCTGAATGACGCCTGCTTCAGCGGTAAACCGCGGCGCTGCATCACGGCGGCTTCTTCTTCATTCATCGCGCCGTTGAGATAACGCACACCCATTCCTAGATCGACGGCAAAGTAGAAATCACCTTGGCGTTGAAACGGTTGCTGGAGAAAAAGCCCAAAGCCACTCGAAGCGCCACCCATCATGTGCGTGGTGCATTCCATGCGTGCTGGGTTTCCCGTACCGGCGCAGTCTTCCGCCAACAATCCACCCGACAAACGCGGCGTGTCGTAAGTTAAATTGATACCGTCGTATGAAGATGCGTAGTCAATACCGATATTGTATTTGCTGAAATAGTCCATGACGCCCGCAAATGCTTTTACGGGTGCGAGCACGCTGATCATCAATACCGCTACTGTCTTAAAACGCATGGTCGCATCCTAATCTAGGCGACGCGCACGGTTAAAAGGGTTCGATCGTCGTCCAGACGACTTCCCTCGCCGGCGTGCATCAGAACTTGATGAATCGTCGCGGAATCTCGCTGCTGTGGTTCTGTTTGCGCCAACTCGCGCACCAAGCGTCGCAGGGCGCGCGATCCCTCCAAATATCCGTCTGTGAAGGTAAATAACACCGTCTCCGGGCTCACGCGGGTTTCACCACGCGCCGGCGTGAAATCAAGGGAAAGACCAATCGGATTGCTGCGCATGCTTAAACAAGAAGCGCGTTCCCCTTGCACGAGATACCATCCCGGAGATCCTGCGTTGAAGAAAGTCACGCGACCATCCTTGTGCATCTCAATGGCCGCGACAGTGGCCGTGATCTGTCCGTGAAAAAGTTCCACGAAACGATTGTTCAAACGACGAATCGCTTCTTCGAGGGAAAGACGCAAATTCTCGCAGTCCTTCAAGACACCGATGATAATGGCAACGGGAATGGCAGCCGATGGCCCTTTCCCCATCACATCACCCACAAGCACACAACGTTCTTCCGGAGAACGCTCCCAGATGTACAACCAGTCTCCACTCATCACCTGCGCGGGCTGGTAAAGGGTTTCAAATTGGAACGAACCAAAACGTGACGTCGGGCTCTTTGGCAACAAGAGGTTCTGCACCGCGCGCCCTAAAGCAAGACTCTGCTCCAAAATAATTTTCTTATTTTCTTCTTCAAGACGAAGCGCCTTCTCCGCGAAGAAATCTTTTTGCAGAGCCAAACGATCCATTTCCGCGAAGATGCTGCGGCAGGCAAACTGAATCAGGCCACTGCCGATAAATCCCATCAACGGCAGCGTCCAAGGGAGCACCATGCTATGGACGCTAAAAAGATAAGTCACGCTCGTGAAATAGAGAGTGACGACAAGAAGCGAGAGAAGCCAAAAAGCCATGGGCGCCGCGAAGAGACCAATCACCACGCCCCACGCGCAAAACACCAACGCGAGAGAATTATCCCATTCGAGGGGCGTGAGCCAGCGATCGGTGAGCACGCTATCCACCAATGCCGCGATATGCAAACCACCGGGAACCGCGCCAAAATATCCGTTGTCGACGATATCCGAGTTTCCCGTCGAATAGTTGCTGAGGATAAGAACCACATCACCCGGCTGCACATTCTTTTCCACCTCGCCGTTTTCCGCTCGTTTAAGCGCGAAACGAAAGCTCTTCGCGGGGAACATCTGGGGCGGCCTGTGGTTGAGAAACACTCGGCCATCGCGATCAAGAGGCACTGGCTGATCGTTGATCAGGAGCTCCTTATCGCGAAAACGAATGGATTGCGCCGCGTAGAGAGCAAGATGAGGAACCACACGGTTTTCTTGCAGACGATAAAGAGGCGCCACTTTGCGTACGCTCTCATGCACAATATGTCCCTGCCCGCGGAAAGCTCCCTTGTAGTCAACAATGGGGCCGTAAACTTTCGCGCCCCGTTGTTCCGCGAGGGAGGGCAACGAGCGCGCCATAAACTGCGGATCGTCGATATAGCGCAAAAGATCAAACGCAGGCTGATCCAACGAAAGCTCGTCGCGATAAGCCAAAGGCTGCGTTTGCACGTAAGCCCCCGTGTAAATGGGGAGTTGAAGTTCACGCAGCTGTTGCAGCGCTTTTTCGATTTCAGGAAGCTGTGGTGGTTTTGACGAGAACAATCCGTCGATAAGAATCGCGCTTGGATTTTGGCGCGCGATATTGGTGAGAAGCTTAACCCACGCATCGGTGCGCGGCGCCGGTCCACCAATGTAAGCGAAACTGGCATCGTCAATGGCAAGAATTTTTAGGCGGTCTGTTAACGGCGGACTGAGGCGCAGACGATCGCGCAAGAGAAATTGCACCCGCTGCGAGAAGCTTGTGTCGATAAACTCCCGCACCAGCGTGTTGGTCATGACAAGAACCAACACAACGTACAACGCCGCCGCGATCTGAAAGATGCGACGAAGACGTCGTTTTTCTTGTCCGCTTTGGACGCTATCCACCTCTTCCTCCACGATACACATCGTTTTTCGGCAAATAAGCGCCATATCTGAGCATTTTGCCGCCGGAGCCGCTAACCGCATGATTTTTTGATGGTATTTTAAAAATTGCCGCATCCATACGCCGCGGGAGGTTCCAAATCCAGGAAATTCTCCTTCCCTACCCGGTAATATGAAAGAATTTTTCGTGTCTTAATTAAGATTCTTTCGCGCTCTACCGATACTGCCTAAGAGGAAAAACGCCAAAGGACTAAGGATTTTTTGATGCTCCGCAGAAGCTGGCACATCGCAATGCTTATTGGGCTGTTCTTGAGTGCATGCACTCAAGGAGGCGGCTTTATGGGCGCGGGCCAGCACCGCGATGACAAAAAAGACGATGAAGAAGAAGGCGCCACGCCTCCTGTTCCCGTGAATGGCTCATACTACATGGTGTGTAACCCGATTAAGGATGCCACGGATACGGATCCAGAGGCGACCATCGGTTGCGTTGTTCGCAGCGATCAAGATAACAAGAAGATTCCTTTGACTGTGGTTTCCGATCGCTGGGAGTGGACATTCCAGATCTCGGAACAAGATCGCATGGGCATCATCATCAACGTGAATAACCTTGGTGATAAAGATCCCCAATGGCATGCGATCTATAACTTCAAAGGTCCTGACGCAACCATGATCACAACCGTTGTCGCCGCGACACGCATTCAATCCTTTGCTGTGGCAAAAGGTGGTACGGCGGAAATCAAAACATTCGACGTCAAAGCGAACGACGTGATGAAGGCCGGCAACAGCGGCGCGTCACCCACGCCATCCAACGGTATCGTGAACGAGGGCACTGCGCCTGTTGATGGTCGCATGCCGTCTCAACCCTAAGGTCACGTCACAAAACACCTGATACGGGGCGCTTTTCAGCGCCCTTTTTTCATGGCAAATTTACACTCGCCAAACATCTCGGACGCGGACTACTGTGAATTCAGGCATCCCTCACGCGTCAGGAGATATCTATGAAATCTCTTCTCTATTTTAGTTTGATCTTTTTCTTAACCACACCCGCATGGTCTTCTTCCGGTGACGAACACTTACCGGTGGATATGGACGGCTATGAATACCGCGCTTGGTTTGAACAGCATCCCGCGCAGTTTCCAGAGGACACGGATGAATTGCAAAAAGTTTTGCTCTGGGGCAAACGCAATCTCGAGTGGATCGACGCCATAAACGCCCAGCGCACGAGCGCGCGTCTCGAGCTCTCCACCCCCGAAACCGTTAAGGTTTATCCCATCGAGAGTCCCAAAGAAAACAACCGCGAAATCGTGCTGCAAAAATACCAGGAAATCCTCGGTGAAATTCCCGCCAGCATTCAAGATGTTCTCGCGGCAAGCGGCGACCTCCCCAACACTGTTCCCATCAGTGATGATGTTTTTCTCTCGTGGGCACGTAAGGTGGATGCTATTTATCAATCCGCTAGTCGCTGGCTGTTGCAAGAGCCCACCCTTTCTTCTTACGAAGCTCGCTCCACCGACGACATTCGTGGCTACTACTACCTTCGCGAGATCGACAACCTCGAACAAAAGCTACGAGATTGGGAGCAGCGCGGCAGCGCGGAAAGGGAGCAATGGAAACAATGGTTCATCGGCGTGTGTCACAACTCCGACGGCAGCAAGGAAACCTGTGCGAAAGAATGGGATGAAGATCTCGCCCGTGATGGCCATCCCGCGGCCTATTACCAACGGTATTGGGAGGCTTCGCGCAAACTCTTCGATAGCTTCTTCCTGATCGAAAATCCCCGCAAGGATGCGGAGTTTCACAAGCCGAATGACTTTGTGCTGCCCTTCTCCCGCCCCGCGGAAGAACGCATTCAAAATTGGCTAAGAGACAATATCGAGGATGGTTGGCGTTACGATGCTTTTCAGCTGCGTCTGCGCTTTGAAGCCCAAGCCGCTCGCATGCCGCGTGTCGTGTTTGAAGCGGGAGCGACACCACACGTAAATGGCCGCGGTGGCAACGTCATCACCATGGACGCCAACCGCAACATTGATGAATACCTCACGCGCTGGACGATTCGCCATGAGTTTGGGCACGTGTTGGGATTTCCCGATTGTTATGTGGAATTCTACGATAGAGAGAAGGGCGTGATGATCAACTATCAAATCGACGTCAACAACATCATGTGCAGCCGTAAAGGAAAGGTTCAGCAGCAGCATGTGGAGGAACTGCGACGCGCTTATCCGAACGCGTCGCGTGGCTCGATCTAGCCTCCCGCGTTAAGGGGAACTTTTAGCGGATAGGGAAAATTGAGGCGCATTGTACCCACTTGATATGCTTTCACGGCGCCACCTGAAGGAGGTGCCTCGAGGGGCGATGTGGGTGCGGCCTCAGGAGGCTGTGTGGTCGCTGACGCGTCGAAACATGTGTATAGCCCCTTCTCATCGCCGTCTTTTAGTACGGAGACTACTGGCGGCAAAGTGGTTTCGCTCTTCGTGATGACAAGGAACAAGCTGGTTTTGTTTTCTTCCACCATCATCACAAAGGCACTTTTTGTAATGGGACTGGTAGATAAAACTTCCCCAGCATTGAGAAGACCCAAGTGACACTTTGGCCCCGTAAATTGAAGCAGCAGGTCTTTTCGATCTACCGATTTAATGGTTTCACTGTTGATGTTCAAAACAACTTCTCCACCACCAGGAAAAACCAACGTGAAGTCTCCCCCCGGTGAGATATCGGAAACTCTTCGTCCGATGAAGTTCCCCTCAGAGTCACTCACGGTAACGCCGAGCGGCTTTCCCGTCGCCTCTTCCACTGGCTCCTCAAACCCCTCTTCGATAGTCACAGCCCCTTCATCCACTTTGACGGAAGGGTTGATAATTTCAATTTTGCACGCGGAAAGCATCGACATGGTTAACAAACTAAAATGTAAGAGGTTTCTAACCATCACATCTTCCTTGTCAAATGCGGGAGCTGGGCTTGAGGAACCCCTTTGTATCGGAAAGATGGAGATTTTAGATTAGTTAGAAAAACGTAGACGTCTTTTAGACTTTACAAGGTGACCCTCGTCAGGCTACCCCACCAGTCCAAACGGGCAAAGGAACAGACCGTGCAAGAATTGTTGGAAAAAATTCGCAAAGAGATGGTTGGCGCTCTCTCACAGTACACGATGATTGAAGAGGGTGATCGTGTCATGGTGGGTATCTCCGGTGGTAAAGACTCCGCCATTCTTCTTCTCTTATTAGAAGAAATCCGTCGCCGCGCGCCGATGTCGTTTACCTTGCACCCCGTGATGCTGGATCAAAAACAGCCGGGATTTGCACCCGAGAAATTCTTAGCGTGGTTTGAAGAGCGTGGTCTGCCCATCACCGTGATTGGTGAAGACACATACAGCATCGTGCAAGAGAAAGTTGAGCCAGGGAAAACCTATTGCGGCCTCTGTTCACGCCTGCGCCGTGGCATTCTCTATAACTACGCGCACGCTCATGGTTACAACAAGATGGCCCTTGGTCATCACCGCGACGACTTAAATCAAACCGTTCTGATGAACTTATTTTTTATCGGTCGCATGGCGAGCATGCCGCCGAAACTTCTTTCCGATGATGGCCGCAATACAGTGATTCGGCCTCTGTGTCATGTTCCCGAAGCTCTGCTGATTGAGGCGGCTTCTTCTTTGGGAATTCCCGCCATTCCCTGCAACCTCTGCGGTTCTCAGGAAAATATGCAGCGAAAAAAGATGAAAAATCTTTTGCGGCAGCTGGAACAGGATATTCCCAATGTGGGAGCAAGCCTGCTCACCGCGCAGCAGAACGTGCGCCCCTCGCAGCTAGCGGACGTGTCGTTGTGGAATATCCCTTAGAAAGTGGCCTCCCGCGACAAGGACCGATCCAGATGGACACTCTATAAAGCGCCCTCATCAGGATGACTCATGGCGCTGAAAATCGAGCGCATCCACCCGCCTACACCATGAATATAGCTCCCCTAAGTCGCATTTGTTATTTTTTCCTCAAGATCGTGCCCGGTTACGCCGATAAGAAAAGACCCATTCACGCGTGTGAGGTCTCTGGCTTATGGCGAAACGTTTGGCTTTGTTTATTCTATTGGCCGGCTGCCATACCGACACCAAAATCAAAACAAACATCAGCGCCGACGCTTTACCGGCGCCGCATGTGGTCTGGGATGTTCAAGGCAAAGAACTGCACAGCCGTGAGAAGGATTTGCGTGTAACCTGGAAGGCCGGTGGTTACGGCGCGGAAAAATTTTCCTTCGACGCCTTTCTCGCCGCGAAAGAAGATTGCGCCAGCGCCGCCGTGCGCCCTTCTGCGATGGATGCCCAGTCCGCGTCTTTCGCTGGTATCGCTGAGGGCACGCACTTTCTCTGCCTCTTCGCGAGCGTGAATGATCGTTCCTTTTCCGCCACTAACAACGGCATCAAAGTTATCATCGACCGCTCCATAAAAAGTGATGGGACGATGAGTGTCAGTGATATCGAAAGCACACGACTACGCCTCTCATGGGCCGCCGCTCATGACAGCGTTAATCCCAACCTCACCTATTCCGTCTATCGCGCCGTTGCACCAAACTTCGACACGCTACCGGAAGTCGAAGCGGGAACTCTTCTTACCAGCGCGAGTAACGTCACGTCTCTCCTCGTTACCGATTTAGCGGAAGCCTCCACTTACTACTTCAATGTCGTGGTGGAAAAAGAAAACGGCTTTAAGCTGCTTTATAAAAAAATCGCTGTGCGTACCAAAGTGCGCGGCGGACCAACATTGATAGAGTTATCGCAAGGCGCCAAATCCCATCAATGTGGCATTGCCACTGATCGTCGCGGTTATTGCTGGGGACTCAATGACGCCGGACAACTGGGAACGGGAAACAGCGGCGCGAATGCCGACAGACCAACCCTCATCAGCGGTGATCTTCGTTTTCTCGAAATCCAAGCGGGAGAAAAACATAGCTGTGGCTTAACAGATTCGGGAGAAGTTTATTGCTGGGGTCTTAACGGCAGCGATGGATTGCTGGGCAATAACTCCGCGACATCCGCGCCCACTCCAGTGCTCGTCACTTCCAGTGAACGTTTCACGCGCGTGGTGACGGGTTCCGCCCACAGCTGCGCCCTCACAGTCAAAGGCGATGTTCTCTGCTGGGGCTCTGATGCGGATGGACAACAAGGCAATGCCGCCGGCGTAACAGGAAGTGCTGTTCCCGCTCAGGCCGCGACAGGCATAAAATTTCGCGATATCAGCGCCGGTGGAATACAAACCTGCGGCCTAGGCGATGCGGGTACCCTCTACTGCTGGGGTAACGGACAACACGCGGCCACAGCGGTTAATACCACGGAAAAATTCCGCTTCCTCGCGACTGGCGGTGATGTCACGTGTGGCATCAGCGAAGCGGGAAAAGCCTTTTGCTGGGGCAAAAACAGCAGTGGCGCGTTAGGCACCGGCACAGCGGGCGCGGATGAAACGCAACCAGTTGCCGTTCAATCCACGGAATTATTTCGCAGCCTCGCCATCGGCGCGGAAAGTGTTTGTGGAATCACGACAGCGGGCGCGATTTATTGTTGGGGTGCCAATGATAAAGGTCAACTCGGTCTTGGCGACACCACACAACGCAACACGCCCACACTCCTGAATCACGGCCATGACTACGTAAAAATCGCCGCCACGGCGCAGTCCTTTTGTGCATCAACCGTAACAGGGAAAAATTTCTGTTGGGGCAGTGACGAACAAGAACAACTAGGCAATGGCGCCGCGAGTGGAAATAAATCAATCGCATCCGCCATGGATCTTTCTCAAGTGAGCGGCGACGCGCGTTTCACCAGTCTGCTCGCGGGCGGTTGGAGCAGCTGCGGCTTAACATCCGAAGGAAACGTTTATTGCGCCGGCGCTTACTCCGATGGAAATTTAGGATACGGTGGCGCCCTCACCGCACCCGCGCCGCGTTTTGTTCCTGTTCCCACCGAACAAAAATTTAGATCCCTCGTCAACGGCTACGACCATCAGTGTGGTCTTACGGCGCAAGGAAAAGCTTATTGCTGGGGCTTGAACGAGTTTGGCGAACTCGGCATTGGGCGCACTTCCGCAAAAGAAACTTATCCGATCGCCGTGCAATTTTCCGGCGCGTTTACACAACTCGTGACGGGACGCAATGGCACCTGTGGTTTAGCAAGTGACGGCACGGTTTATTGCTGGGGCAGTGATGAGTTTGGTCAACTGGGTAACGGCGAGACAAAAGAAAACAAAAATGTTCCCGTCGCCATTAGCAATTCTTTGAAGTTTATAAGCCTCGCGGCGGGCGAAACCCATAACTGCGCCATCACGCAACAAGGCGCCGCGTATTGCTGGGGTGGCAACGGCAAAGGCCAATTGGGCGACACGTCATTTATCGATGCTTACACACCAAAAGCGGTCAACGGCTCCTTCACCTTCAAGAGTGTGAGCGCGGGAAAAAATCATTCCTGCGGCGTCGCTGTGGATGGCGCATCCTATTGTTGGGGAGCGGATAACGTGGGACAGGTGGGCAACGGTGCCATCACAGGTCTTATGACATCGCCCAGCCTCGTCGATAGCACAACAACGATGCGCACGGTTTGGGCTGGATACAGTTTCACCTGCGCGGTAACCGATGCCGGCGCTCCCTTCTGCTGGGGCAGCGATAGCTGGGAGCGCCTTGGCAACGGCACTCTTTCGGGACACGTGTTCTCGCCACAGCCCGTGGCAACGACAGATACCTTTATCGCCATCTCAGCGACGTATGCCCACGCCTGCGGTCTTTCGAGTAGCAATCAAGGGGTTTGCTGGGGCCATGATGGTTTCGAGCAGCTCGCCGATGGTCCAGGCGCAACGGATGTGAATGCGCCAGGACCTTATATATCCTTTGAGCCATAAACAGCACTCACTGATGTGCGTGTTGTGTGCTCCCACACAATGCCTAAAAAGCTTGGGGGGTATTAGCCTAAGGAGTTTTCTGCGGCGGCCACGGCGTGGGATATGCGGTGGGATCAAAGGCGAATGTTTGCCCGAGGCGTGTTTCACCCTGTCCTTTGCGTACAAAAACAATCGCTCCCTCGCTCACGGGGAATCCACGCGGCGATTGGATCTTTAAGTTCGGTCCGTAGAATGCAACCACATGGCCCTTGATGAACTCACCATTACCCATGCGATGCACGAGGCGATCATTCATCTTCAGTCCCCACGCGCGCCCACGATCGAGATACACCCAAGCGCGATCCACTTTCGCAATCTGCGGCATATCAGCAAGCTGCAACGCGGATGATTCACGCTGCATGAGACCTTTTAACTCGTTGTGCGCCACCAAATTCAAATCGGGATGCAAAGTGATGGCTGCCGCCTCACCCCGCTCCATGCTGTTCGCGAAAACACTTTCCGCATAACGCACGGTCAAACGCAGTTCCATCGGTAAACGCTGTGCTTGTTTCGCTTCCCAGAAAAGCACGGCGCGACGCGTCGCGCGCTCCTCTTGATTCTTCATGCTCAAGACATCACGCGCGTGCACCACTTCATTGCCGCCGATCATGCGCACGACGCGATGCGTGCGATAGATATCATGAGATAACAACACGCTTAAGCACATCGCCGATCCCGCGCCGAGAGGCATGGAACTGGGTGCGAGTGAAAACCCTATTTTTAAGGCGTCCTTCGCTTCTTCTTGCGAGCGTAGAGACGTCGCCATCTGTTGCGCCAAAGCATCCAATGCGTCACTCAGCATGCCGATATCACGGTTTTGCTGCCGCGCCTCTTCCAACGAAGCACGGGGAATGCGCGCATGCGCGGCGGCGTAAATAATCTGATCATTAAAACCACTCACCTGCAGCGCCAGAATCCATTGATCCGCCACAGGACAAAGAATGGGCTGCCACACTTCCGGTTGATTTTGCAGAAGCTTCGCCGCGGGAACACCGACGCGAAAACGCTCGCTGAGAGCAGCCCCTTGAATGATTTGCGTAATGCCATTGGCGGCGGCGAATTGTTTTAAGGATTGGCCCGCGGGCAATACTCTCCGGCCCAATCGATTCCAAGAATCCCGCAGCGCATCCGCCGCGCCCCCACGCCAATCCCGGTCCACATCCGGCATAGCCCACGGCAATAGGAAGGCTTCTGGAACGGGCTTCGTCGCGGGAGTCTGCCCGTAGGAAACCCCAACCCATAGAATCATCATGGCTATGATGGATTTTTTTATCATTTTTAAAACCGTCACTCTTTCTAATGATGACGCGCGTTAGCAACTCATCGGATTAAAAAGAAAGAGGCTAAATCTCCGCCGCGGGCATCCGCGCTCCCCCACGCTTGGGCGATGGAAAAAAAGAACGGAATGCGCTAAATAAATAAGATCCTTAGCGCGGAGTTTTTTTAAAATGTTTTCCCCCATAGTCCATGTGGCTCGCGGCGTTCATGCGTTCCCCTGGGGTGTGCAATGGCTGATGCGGCACAAGCGTTATTTCTTTTTATTGTTTTTGCCGCTGGTGATTGGCTTGGGTGTGACGATCGCTGGATGGCAATGGTTGGGGCCACAGCGCGAGGCCATGGTGACATGGTTAATGGGCCCGCAGCCGCAGGAATTTTGGCGTCTCACGCTTTATTACGTGACGTGGGCCATCGTAAATATCATGTTTCTTATTCTATCGTTTGTAAGCTTTTTGCTGCTGACAAACGTGTTGGCGGCACCTGTGTTAGAGGTGGTGTCGATGGCGGTTGAGAAAGACATCACAGGAGAGCCAGTCCCTGAAACCTCTCTGCTGCAATCACTTAAGCTGATCACCGTGGAATTAAAAAAAGCTCTTTTCATTCTCACGGTTTCCACGTTGTTGTTGTTTATTCCCATTATCAATGTAATCTCATTCGTCATGACAGCCTTTTTGCTTGGATGGAATTTTTACGACTACCCGCTCGCGCGGCGTGGCTGGAGCTTTCGCCAACGCATTAAGTTTGTCTTTAAACACTTTTGGAGTGTGACGGGGTTCGGGCTGTGGCTCATGATCCCACTCATTCAAATCATTCTCATGCCACTCGCGATTGTGGGCGGCACGAAACTAAATCTAGATCATTTGCGGAACGATAAACCCGCGAGCGCATAGCTAAGGAGAGCGTGATGGAGCAGGTGAAAGATAAGGTAAAGGCCATTGATTTGGCGGTTGGCGCCATTGAAAAGCAATTCGGCAAAGGCGCGATCATGCGTCTTGGCAAAGAAGAACAAGCGGCGAGAAATATCGACGTCGTTTCCACTGGATGCTTCTCCCTGGATATCGCCCTCGGTGTGGGTGGCGTGCCACGCGGTCGTATCGTTGAAGTCTACGGTCCGGAATCCAGCGGTAAAACAACCTTAACCCTTCACATTGCCGCTGAAGTGCAAAAAGCGGGTGGCGTTGCCGCATTCGTGGACGCGGAACACGCTTTGGACACAAAATACGCGGAAAAAATCGGCGTGAAATTGGATGACCTTCTTGTTTCACAACCGGACACAGGCGAGCAGGCGCTCGAAATCGCCGACATGCTTGTGAACAGCGGCGGCGTTGACGTCGTTATCATCGACTCCGTGGCGGCGTTGACTCCCAAGGCTGAGATTGAAGGCAACATGGGTGACACGCACGTGGGCTTGCAGGCACGCTTGATGTCACAAGCTCTTCGCAAACTCACTGGCTCCGTATCCCGCACGGGCTGCATGGTGATCTTCATCAACCAGATCCGTATGAAAATCGGTGTGATGTTCGGCAACCCCGAGACAACCACCGGTGGTAACGCCCTTAAATTTTACTCTTCCGTCCGCCTCGACATCCGCCGCATCGCTTCCATCAAGCAAGGCGAGCAGGTTATCGGTAACCGCGTGCGCGTGAAAGTTGTAAAAAATAAAGTGGCCGCTCCCTTCCGCGAAGCGGAATTTGATATCATGTTTGGTGAGGGCTTCTCTCGCATCGGCGATATCCTTGATCTCGCGGTTGAGAAAGAAATCATCATCAAGGGCGGCAGCTGGTTCTCTTACAAGGATCAACGCCTGGGCCAAGGCCGTGAGAACGTGAAAGAGTTCTTGCAGCAAAATCCAGACGTCCTTAACGAAATCGAAGCAGCCTTGAAAGTTAAGTACGGTTTGGCACCAGCACCCGCGGGGATCGATAAAAAAGACGCCGTGAAGATGGAAGACGCTAAAACCGCCGCGAAAAAAGGCAAAGGTAAAGAATAAGCGGAGGCGCGATGGGCAAGATAGCCAACTGGGCGCGAGAACGATTTTTATCCCATGAACAGGATACGCCGGAGAATGTGACGGCTCTGCTTTTTGTGGGCACACGCCGACGCTGGCAGGTGACATTCCCTCGTTCTTACGTAAAAACCACGGTGGTGATTCTTGCCGTGATGGCTATCTGGGGAGGTATCAGTCTCACTGTGGCTGCAGGCCTCCGCAGCCAGAACAACGCGACGATCGCGAAAATTCAAAACATGCGCCAACAAATCTTCAATTATGAAGTGGAGCATGAAGGGTTGTTTGAGAAGACCTACGAAAAGCCCGCGACAGGACCTAACGTCGCCGGAAATCCAGACGTACCCAACACCGCGATGTAAGACAAAAAACCCGGAGAATACCTCCGGGTTTTTATTTTTTAATCGCCTGCGTGAAAACCCTCGTGGGTGCGATCCACGATCAAATCAATAGGTAACGCGAATGGAAATGCGGCTGCCGATGGGGAGCGTTTTGTCGAAGAAGATTGTTTGCCCTTCGCGATGCCATTCACCAAAAGCGGCACCATCGAGAAACACTTCCCACACCCCTGGACGCTTCTCATCCCAACCATCCAAGCGGAGCGTGAAACTTTGATGGCTTGCCGCCACATAATCGTAGAACGCACTGACCGACGCAATATCCGCGCGGAAACCGCAACCACGGGCATCCACGCTGCGACCGCTCACGATCAGCGCGTCACGGCAGATCTGGTTGCCATCATGAAGTTCAACACTTCCCGGCACTGGATCTTGTGGTAACTCCACCACGAATTGATCACGGCGCGGATTCGCATAACGCACCGCCAAAATGCGACCTTCACTGAATTCGCTCGCATCGATACTTAGAATACCATTGCGATAAGACGCGATGATTTCTTCCTGTGTTTGCGCATCAAACACGATCACGGTGTTTTCCACGTCCGCTGGAATCGCAAACGGGTAAGACAAGATTTCTTTTCCCGACTTCAGATAACCGAAAGAAATTTTCGCGCCGTCATGCGGCGGCAAAATGAATTCCACCACACCTGTCTTTTCGTCCGCCTGGAAGGCTATCGTTGCTTGACCGTTCACACTCACAACGAGAGAACCACTTTTATAGCCTGACTGAAGCTTAAATGTTCTTGTGAGCGGTAAATCGCGGATGTATGACACAACCACTTCAGTGTTCTGTGCTGGCATGGTGTTAAAACGAATCGTTTTACGAGCGGCATCAAGAGTGTATTCGCTCGGCGCAACCACCTGACCAGCAACACTCACCTGCGCGTCCCAAGCCGCGGGCGTTTCCTGCAAAATAAATTCTTGGCGCATGGGTTGACCGGGAATGGTGTAAGCGATTTCAATCTGCGCCCCTTCCACGGGAGCGCGATCAAATTCAACGACATTCCCGATCACTTTATAATCATTAACGGTTGTCCCATTTACTTTCACGACAACGGATGCGGCACGAGGCTGCTTGCGTAACGCAAACTTTTTACTCAGAGTGACGGCGATATCTTTGGAGATGGCGCTCAGCGTGGTTGAATAATCATCGTCGCAGATGGAACCCCATGTGCCACCCGTGGCGCCAATCACTTCCGCATAGATGGGCGCCTTGTTGGCCGCTGTGCCGCACTCGGATGGACTCTGGGAAGGATGATAAATCAGACCATAAGCGCGCGCCGTGCTTCCAAGAACACGATCCTGCGCCATCGCGTCGGTGAGATAACGCGCGTGCGTGTAATCCGCGTTTCCACAATCAGAACCGTTGCTGCAGTTATCTTCGTCACTCACGATGAGAACCGCCAGTGCTGAATTCGGACGTAACCAATCGCTGTTCAAGCCACACTTTTGGGTGATGGCTCGCTCCGCCGTGAGAATGCCACGTTCGTTGCCGCTCCCCTTGATGCCGGCTTGAATGGCGCGACGAAACTTGTCTTCAGCGTTGGCATCATTTTTTGTGATCAGAGCGCGCAAGCACGTATCAGCAGGGTCCGTGGTCACGACACCAATGCGCCAGTCTGTTTGTGTGATATGGCTTAAGAGAGGAATGATTTTCGTGGAGAGATTTTTCTGCTCTTCTTCCATCGACGCGGAATTATCGACAACCACTAAAATATCGAGCAGACGCTCGCCGTTTTGCGTAAACTCTTCACGCTCGTCCGCATCGGGATACCCCTGTAAAAAGCGCTCCTCCGCGCGAGGACGAATCGTTTGCGTCATCTCTTCCCGTTGTGCCACGTACTGGCGTTCGAGTGTGAGCGCTTGTTCCACGAATTCATTTTGGAGCACAAAATCAACGGCGGCATTGTTCACATCATGACTGGCAAACGAAACTTCCATGGCACGACGAGGACCATTGCGCCCGTTCAGATCATCGGAATCGCTGTGTTCGCGATCGCCCTGCCCATCTCCCACTTGCCAATCGTCGCGATCACTCACGCCGCGCGGACGCTCGCGAAAGGTCATGGGTCGGTTTTCGCAAGCCGCTAACAGGAGCAGGCCAACCATCACCGTTGTTAAGCGGCGCTTTGCAAACGCTCTCGCAAACAATGCGTGCATAATATCCTCATCCGTGAGCTGGGCACACGTCATCCATGACGCCTGGTATCGACCCCGGTTTTTTAATTACCGTGTGTTGTCGGACGCCTAGGGGGATGGGCTTTAGAAGTTTTTTCCGTGGTAAGCCGAAGAAGACGCGAGTCATGGGGGGAGTCTCGCCCAACTCGTGAGAATCAGGGCGAGTATTGTTTTAGTAAGAATTACGAACGAAGGGCTTAGCACCCAAAACGTAAGCGGGCGGAAACGGCGGAATGATCTGAAACAGATTTTGACAAAACTTTTAGAGATTCCGGCTGCCAGCATTTATTCATAAGAATCCAGTCAATGCGCCCTGGTTTATTCTTGCCTAACCCCGCTTCCGTAAACCCATTTTGTTCAAAAAGATTCGCCAGGTTCGTCAATTTTTCGTCCTTCGCCCAACTTTCATTCATGTCACCGACGAAGATGAAAGGAGAACGTTTACCGAGCACGTCAATAATTTTTTTTGCCGATGCCTCGCGTTCAAACGAACAAAGCCCGAAATGAGTGGTCGCAAAATACACTTTACCGAACTGCGGATGTTTCGCGGCAACCCATTTCACGACACGCGTTTCCTTAATCTTATGGGTGCATTTTTCGATGGTTTTGGGATCAGGAAGCACGATATCGCCATCCTCTTCGATGGGATGACGGCTCAAAACAGCGATGCCAAACTCGCCGCCAGCCTGAGTGATGGCCTTTTTGTAGAACGCGTTCATGCCCGTTTTTTTCGCCAGCTGCGCCGCCACATCCGCCCAATTGCGAATGGTCCTACGATCGACTTCCTGCAAGCCAACAAAATCCGGCTTTTCGTTATTAATCTCCTTAGCAATGGTATCCAAATTGGGCCTCATATAGGCAGCGATGTTATAGGTCATCACCGTCACCGCATTTTGCTGTGGCGTTGACTCGGCAACCTCAGATGGAGTCTCGGCTGGCAGGCGTCCAGAGTTGGCCACATCCGATGTTTTGCATGCCACGAGCAGCAAAAATCCCCACACATATAAACGCATAACATCTCCTCTCGTTGGTCCTCTAAAAATTGTACCATCTTTAAGACGAGATATGGGCCATCTGAGCCGCGCTCACCTAGGAGTTGGCGCTCGTTTTATCCTTTCACAGTGAAAAAACAAAAAACGCCTTAAGCGAAAAGCCTAAGGCGTTTATTTTTAAACTGACACTCAC
>CAYOJQ010000017.1:0-398 GCA_964404325.1 uncultured Oligoflexales bacterium | reverse complement strand
ATGGGCCATCGGAGCCGCGCTCACCTAGGAGTTGGCGAGTTTCGCAATTTCACGGCTAAAAATAAAAAAACGCCTTAAGCGAAAAGCCTAAGGCGTTTATTTTTAAACTGACACTCACATTAACCCGAACGGAACAACTCGCCCATCTTCTTACCGAGGATCATCGATGCTCCTAAGAAGCAGACGGTGAGAATGATCATACCGATCACGCCGAGAGCACTCGCCACGAATTCACCTGTCCCCTGCTCCAAGAACAAGGCGTAGATCGCTTTTGTTAATGGATAGAAGCGATCCTTCATGGCGAGGATCAAGCTGTCACTCACATCCAACATCGCGTAGGCAAAGCACAAGAGGCTACCAGCAATGATGTTCGCCATCAAAAGAGGCATGGTGATTTT